>NZ_JAANES010000004.1:0-592372 GCF_018292285.1 Comamonas brasiliensis | reverse complement strand
CGACTTGCATGTGTAAAGCATGCCGCCAGCGTTCAATCTGAGCCAGGATCAAACTCTATAGTTCGATCTTGAATTTAAAGTCTTTCGACTGCTCACTCACTTGACGGAATCAAGAAGAATAAATTCTTCCTCATTACTGTTTTTGTGAGCGCTTGATAACTCCGAAGAGTTTGTTCCGAAGAACTGGCTGCTTGCCCTCAAACGCCCACGCTTATCGGCTGTATTTTTTTAAGGAACCGAGTGCAAAACCAAGAAGCTTGACTTTGAATCTCGTTGCTTGCTGCGATCAGCGAAGCCTTGAATTCTATCACAATTTTACCGACTGTTTTTCTTCAGATCGGCTAGCAAAATTTTGCATTTCGCTCAGTGAAGCCTTGCATTGTACACAGATTTTTGCCGCCCAGACAACACCCGCACGGACATCCAGACAAAGAACCCCGGCAGGCCTTGCCTGCCGGGGTTCTTTGTCGCTTCTCAGGCGCGAGCAGCCTGCTCTAGTGCGTCGACAAACAGCGCCGCCACATCACAGCCAGTCTGATCAAAGATCTCCTGGAAGCAGGTGGGGCTGGTCACATTGATCTCGGTGACGTTATGGCCGATGACATCCAGCCCGATCAAGAGCAAGCCACGTTGCACCAGACGCTCCCCAATGAACTCGGCAATTGCCCTGTCCTGTTCTGCCAACGGCTGGGCAACGCCCTTGCCGCCGGCCGCCAGATTGCCACGCACCTCATTGCCCTGCGGAATGCGAGCCAGACAGAACGGCACGGGCTTGCCGCCAATGATGAGCACCCGCTTGTCGCCATGAACGATGTCGGGCAGAAATTTCTGCACCATGACGCTGGTGGAGCCGCCCTGATTCAGGGTTTCGATGATGCTGCCTAGATTGCGACCGTCTTCACCGACTCGGAAGATGCCCATCCCCCCCATGCCGTCCAGCGGCTTGAGGATGATGTCTTTGTGCTCTGCGTGAAAGGCTCGGACGTCCTGAGCACTGCGCGTGACCAGCGTTGGCGAGATGAATTGCGCAAACTCCATGATGGCAAGCTTCTCGGGATGCTCGCGCAGGGCACTGGGCTTGTTGAAAACCTTGGCCCCCTCACGCTCTGCCTGGCCGAGCATGTGCGTGGCATAGAAGAACTCGGAATCGAACGGAGGATCCTTGCGCATGACGATGGCGCCAAAGTCTGCCAACGCCGTCTGCGCAGACTGGGTTTCCTCGAACCAGCGGTCCTTGCCTGCGGTCAGGGTGATATGCCGCACCCGAGCCTTGACCTTGCCGCCGCTTTGCCAGGAGATATGGCGGGGCTCGCAGGCCACGATCTGGTGACCTCGGCGCTGAGCCTCACGCATCATGGCAAAGGTGGAGTCCTTGTAGATGACAAAGGATTCCAGCGGATCGGCGACAAACAGTATTTGCATGGTGAAGAACTCTAGCGGTTGGTACAGGCATCATGCCGAGACGGACATAACACCACAATATGACGGCTGATACTCAGGCCCTGCGGGCTCGCAGGCTCTGGACAAGAAGGGCAAGACTACCCGCGACCACGCCCCAGAAGGCAGAGCCCACACCCGCAATGACGACACCACTGAGCGTCACCAGAAAGGTGATGAGTGCGGCCTCTCTGTGCTTTTCTTCCTTGAAGGCCGTCGCCATGCCGCCCCCTATGGAGCCCAGCAAGGCCAGTCCGGCAATGCAAGCCACCAGTTCCTTGGGAAAGGCCGTCAGCAGACCAGTGACCACTGCGCCAAAGATAGCTATCAATATATATAGCAGCCCGCATACGGCAGCAGCGGTATAGCGCTTGCTTCTGTCCTCATGCGCCTCATCTCCCATGCAGATCGCCGCCGTGATCGCACTGAGGTTGAGGGCATAGCCGCCAAACGGCGCCAGTAGCAAGGTCGCCACGCCGGTCATGCTGATGACCTTGGACACCGGTATCGGATAGCCCGTGGCGCGAATCACCGCCACGCCCGGCAGATTCTGCGAAGCCATGGTCACGACAAACAAGGGCAACGCCAGACTGATGAGCGCCTGCAGCGAGAACTCGGGAGCCGTATAGACCGGCATGGCCAGCCCGCCATGCACAGCCGACCACTGCATCTGCCCACTCAGCGCCGCCCAGGCGGTTCCGGCCAGCAGGGTGATGATGACCGCATAGCGAGGAGCCATGCGCCGCGAAAGCAGATAGGCAAGCAGCATGACCAGCACCAGGGACAGATTGGTCTCGGCCGCAGAGAAAGCCTGCATGCCGAACTTGGCCAGCACGCCGGCCAGCAGGGCCGATGCAATTTCCATGGGGATGCGGTTCATGATGCGCTCGAACCAGCCGGTCACCCCCACCAGAATGATGAGCGCCGCGCTGACAATAAAGGCACCGATCGCCTCCCCCATGGAGAAACCACCTGCCAGCCCGGCGGTCGCCAGCACCGCCGCCCCTGGTGTGGACCAGGCCACCATGACCGGCATGCGCAGAATCAACGACGGGACCAGCGAACACAGACCCATGCCCAGGCCCAGCGCCCAGATCCAGGAAGTAATCTGCTCAGGCGTGGCATGAAACGCCTGCGCCGCCTGAAACACCAGGGCTACCGAACTGGTAAAACCCACCAGCACGGCCACAAAGCCTGCGGCCACGGCGGCAGGACTCAAGTCTTTGAAAAAGCGCATCCGTGCATTCTGGCACCAGCCCCGCCCAAAATGATGCACCCCGCGCAAGCGTGAACGACGAAGCCCATCATTACTTCAAAATAAATAGCTATCAGCGCTTACTAGTAAAGCGTCAAAGGCATATTTGACTCAAAGTATTTACAGCTCGATCTTGGAGCCCAGCTCCACCACCGAGTTGCTCGGGAGGTGCAGGAAATCAGCCACTCGGCTCGCGTTCTTGTGCATCTGCGCAAACAGCTTTTCTCGCCAGTGCGCCATGGAATTGTTCATGCGCGGGATGATCACATCACGCGACAGGAAATAGCTGGTGGCCATGGAATCCAGCATGCAGCCCTGGGTACGCAGTTGTGCCAGTGCGGCAGGCACATCGGGTTCGTTCTTGAAACCGTAGTGGATGATGACTTCCCAGCAGTCGCCACCCAGAGACTCGGACTCCACCCGCTTGTCCATCCCCACCCAGGGCACCTCGTGGTTGCGCACGGTCACAAAAAGATTGCGCTCGTGCAGCACCTTGTTGTGCTTGAGGTTATGAAGCAGAGCATGCGGCACGGTGCCAGGCTCACCCGAGAGGAAAACCGCCGTGCCGGGAACTCGAGTGGGTGGATGGCGCCAGGTGGCTTCCAGAAACTGGCGCAGATCCAGCGCATCCGCCTGCAGCTTCTGGTGCAGCAGCTCACGCCCGCGGCGCCAGGTCATCATCAAGGTGAAGACCGTGCCGCCGATCAGCAGCGGGAACCAGCCACCTTCAAACAGCTTGAGCAGGTTCGAGGCGAAGAACGCCAGATCCACGATAAAGAAGAAGCCCGTGGCCAGCAGGCACAGGGCCAGCGGATAGTTCCAGCGGTAGCGGACGACAAAGAAGGTCAGCATGGTGGTGATCAGCATGTCCAGCGTCACCGCAATACCGTAGGCCGCCGCCAGATTACCGCTGCTGCGAAACAGCAGCACGGCCAGCGCAATCGCCACAAACAGCCCCCAGTTGACCAGAGGCATATAAATCTGACCGGTCTCCTTCACGCTGGTGTGGCGCACCTCAAAACGCGGGAAGTAGCCCAGCTGAATGACCTGGCGGGTCACGCTGAAGGCCCCTGTGATCAGCGCCTGCGATGCGATCACCGTGGCCATGGTGGCCATGATGACCAACGGCAGCAGCGCCCAGCTGGGTGCCATCATGAAGAACGGGTTCTTGACCGCCTCGGGGTTGGCCAGCAGCAAGGCGCCCTGACCAAAGTAGTTCAAGGTCAACGCCGGCATGGCAATGCTGAACCAGGCCAGGCGGATCGGCTTCTTGCCGAAATGCCCGAGATCGGCATAAAGCGCCTCTGCACCGGTCACGCAGAGCACGACCGAGCCCAGAATGATGAAACTGATGCCCGGACTGTTCCAGATGAAGCGGACCGCGTAATGCGGGCTGAGCGCGGCCAGGATTTCCGGATGCCCCATGATCTGGTGCACGCCAAGCAAGGCAATACAGGCAAACCAGGTCACGGTGACAGGGCCAAAGAACTTGCCGATGCCTGCTGTGCCGCGCTTTTGCACAAAGAACAGCAGAAACAGGATCACCAGCGTCAGCGGAATCACGGCCTTGGTGAAATGTGGCGAGATGACCTCCAGGCCCTCGACCGCCGAGAGCACGGAAATCGCCGGGGTGATCACGCCGTCGCCATAGAACAGCGAGGTGCCGAACATACCAACCAGAAACAGCGTGCTGGACAGACGCGGCTTGTCCTTGACCGTCTGCGAGGCCAGAGCCAGCATGGCCACCAGCCCGCCCTCGCCGTTGTTGTCGGCGCGCAGCACCAGGGTCACGTACTTGAGGGAGACGATAACCGTGAGCGTCCAGAACAGTACCGAGAGCACGCCATAGACGTTGTCCGGCGTGAACGGCACATAGCCTGAGCCGAAAACCTCCTTGACCGAGTACAAAACACTGGTGCCGATGTCTCCATAGACGACACCGATCGCGCCCAAGGTCAGGGCGCCTAGCGAGGATTTCGAATTTTGCACAGGTCAGGAGCGACTCGTAAGGCAGTCACCGAGTGGGGAAATTGTCGGCATTGTGCGCTGTCCTCAGCGCCCGTGAAATCAGTCGTAGATTTCTGCGTCGGGATTAGTGGCTTCCAGCTCGTAGCTGGCAGCCAACATGGCCAAACGTGCTATCACGCCATACATATAGAAGCGGTTGGGTGCGCTGGCGCCCGGACGCGCGCTGGCCTGAGGCAGGTGGTTGCTCTGCTGGAAAGCCAGGGGCACGTAGCCCGCACCGGGGGCATTGAGGTTTTCGTCCTCGCCGCGCTCGGGGTGCATGCGATAGAAACCGCCCACCACATAGCGGTCCATCATGTAGACCACAGGCTCGGCTACGGCGTTGTGCATGCGCTCATAGGTCAGCACGCCCTCCTGCACGATGACGTCATGCACGGTCTGGCCGTCCTTGATGACGCCCATCTTGTTGCGGCTCTTGCGCGGCAGCGCAGCCAGTTCCTTGGCGTCGCGCACGGTCATCACGCCCATGCCGTAGGTGCCGTTGTCGGCCTTGACCACGGCAAACGGCTTTTCCTTGATGCCGTATTCCTTGTATTTGCGGCGCACCTTGGAGAGGATCACGTCCACCTGCTCGGCCAGGGCCTCCATGCCCGTGCCTTCGGCAAAATCGATGTTCTCCACATGACCGAACAGGGGGTTGATCAGCCAGGGATCGATGCCCAGCAGCTTGCCGAAGCGCTTACCGACTTCCTCGTAGCTCTGGAAGTGGCGGCTCTTGCGACGCACATTCCAGCCCGCATGCAGCGGCGGCAGCAGGTATTGCTCGTACAGCTCCTCGATAATGCCGGGCACTCCGGTGGAGAGATCGTTGTTGAGCAAAATCGTGCAGGGATCGAAATCCTTGAGGCCCAGGCGGCGCTTGCTGCGGATCACCGGCTCCAGCTTGATCTCGTCACCCAGCGGCAGCGTGATGGACAGCGTCTTCTTGATCTCGGGGCTGATGGAGCCGATACGCACATTGAGACCCGCCATGCTGAAGATGCGCTTGAGCTGCAGCACGCTGGCCAGATAGTGGGTGTTGCGCGTGTGGTTCTCGGGGATGATGAGCAGATTGCGCGCCTCGGGACATATCTTTTCGATAGCAGCCATCGCAGCCTGCACGGCCAGCGGCAGCATTTCATCGGTCAGATTGTTCCAGCCACCTGGGAACAGGTTGGTATCCACCGGCGCCAGCTTGAAACCCGCATTACGAATGTCCACCGAGCAGTAGAACGGCGGCGTGTGCTCCATCCATTCCAGGCGGAACCAACGCTCAATGGCAGGCATGGAGTCGAGAATGCGCTGCTCAAGTTCGTTAATGGGGCCGGTCAAAGCCGTGACGAGATGTGGAACCATAAATACCCTCAGGAGACGATGGTGGGGGGCAATTGTAGAGATTGAAGCATGAGATAGGTGTTTTCCCCAGTCTTTGTCTCAACGACGCCAAAATGCCGGTGACAACAAAGCCATGAAACTCAGTATCTCGAGCCGCCCCAACAGCATGCCCAGAGTACACACCCAGATCTGGAAATCCGTCAACACCGTGTAGTTGGATGCGGGCCCAACGGCCCCCAGGCCCGGCCCCATGCAATGCACGCTGGCCAGCACGGCAGAGAAGGCGGTCAAAGGGTCGAGGTCGGTCAGCAGCAACACCATGCTCAACACAATGACGGTGGCACCGTAAACCAGCATGTAGGCCAGCACCGAAAAAATCATCGGGTTATCTACCACCGCATCGCCCAGCCGCACCGGCTGCACGGCCCGCGGATGCACCAGACGCGTCATCTCGCGCCTGGCCTGCTTGACCAGTATCAGCATGCGTACCATCTTGATGCCGCCGCCTGTCGAACCCGCGCTGGTGGCAACGCCCGACAGCAGCAACAACAGAACGGGAATGAACACTGGCCAGGACAGATAGTCAGTGGTGGAAAAGCCGGTAGTCGTGGCGACCGAGACGGTATGGAACATGCCGTTGCGCAATGCATCCAGCGGCCCATAGACCCCCTTGACCCAGAGCAGCAGCGCCACCAGCAGGCCCGAGCCCAGCAGCACGCCGATCGTGGCGCGCATTTCGGGGTCGCGCATAAAGCTATCGATGCGCCCCTTGCGCATGGCCACGAAGTACAGCGCAAAGTTGCAGCTGGCCAACAGCATGAACAGAAGGGCCGCGGCCTCCAGCAGCGGCGAGTTGAAATAGGCAAAGCTGGCGTCGTGCGACGACAGCCCGCCCAGACTCACCGTGGCAAACATATGCATCAGCGCATCCAGCGGCTGCATGCCGCAGACCCAGAAGGCCAGGAAACAGCCAATGGAGAACAGCGCGTATACGCCCCACAGGCCCTTGGCCGTTTCGGTAATGCGCGGTGTGAGCTTGGTGTCCTTGACCGGGCCGGCGGCTTCCGCCCTGAAAAGCTGAGCACCACCGACACCCAGCAGCGGCAACACGGCCACGGCCAGAATCAGAATCCCCATGCCGCCCATCCATTGCATGAAGGTACGCCAGACATTGATGGACACCGGCAGCTTATCCAGACCGCTGAGCACCGTGGCCCCGGTTGTCGTCAGGCCCGAGACGGCCTCGAAGTAGGCATGGGTGAAGCTGATGGAGATACCCACCCGGTTCAGCCCCATCACCAGGGGCACCATGGCGCACAGCGGCAGAACCACCCAGACCAGCGTCACCAGAATCACCCCGTGGCGCGGCTGCAGATCCTGCTTGTAGCGGTGCAGACCAGCCCATAGCAGCAGCCCCACGCCAACCGTCAGCCCGATCGACCAGGGGTAGATGCGCCAGATGCCATCCTGCGTGAACCAGGAGATGCCGAAGGGCAGCAACATGGCGCCGGCAAACATGATCATCAGCATGCCCAGCACACGCAGGACAGGAAGCAGGTCTTTCATGTGTGCAGCTTAGAAAAAGGTAGCGCTGACGCGGAACAGGTTTTCCACGTTGCGCACCAGCCGCTTGTTGGGCAGAAAGAACACCACATGGTCGCCGGATTCGATCACGGTATGGCTGCGCGGAATGATGACCTCGGTCTCCAATGCCGTGCCCGCCACTTCCTCGCAGGTCTTGCCCTCGGGAATGCCGCGCACGATGAGGCCGATGTGAACCTCCTCGGGCAGACGCAACTCTTCCACCTTGCGCCCCACTACGCGCGAACTTTTGCGGTCGCCGCGCGCCACGATCTCCAGGGCCTCGGCCACGCCGCGGCGCAGACTGTGCACGGCCTGCACGTCGCCGCGACGCACATAGGCCAGGAACTCGCCCAGCATGGCCTGCGCCGGCGACAGCGCGATATCGATCTGCGTGCCGTGCATCAGGTCCGCATAGGCGCGGCGATTGATCAGCGACAGCACGCGGCGCGCGCCCATGCGCTTGGCCAGCAGGCTGGACATGATGTTGTCCTCGTCGTCGTCCGTCAGCGCGAGGAACAGATCCACCTCCTCGATGCCCTCCTCCTCCAGCAGGGCCTCATCGGTGGCATCGCCTTCCAGCACCAGCACTTCGGCTGGCAGCACCGACGACAGGCTGAGACATTGCTGGGCATTGGACTCGACGATCTTGACGTGAAAGCGCCCCGGCGTCTGCGCCAGCTTCCTGGCCAACCGCAGGCTGACCTGACCGCCGCCTGCAATCATGATGCGGAACACCGGGCGGCTCGGACGCCCCTCGGGCAGGTTGATGGCCTTAAGAGCCTCGGACACATGCTCGGTCGCGGCCAGCATGAAGACTTCGTCGCCGGGTTCTATGCGCGTGGCGCCGTCGCAGCGCACGAACCGGTCGGGCTCGTCCATGAAGCGACGGTAGATCGCCACGATGCGCATGGCCAGTTCCGGCATGCGCTCTCGCACCTGGGCAATCTGCAGGCCCACGGCAGGCGCGCCGGCGCGCGCGCGCACCGAGGCCAATGCGGCCCGACCGCCTGCAAAGGCGCGAACCTGCATGGCTTCCGGGTATTCGATGAGCTTGCGGATGTAATGGGTGACCGATTCCTCGGGACAGATGATGCGATCGACCGCAAAACCCTCCTTGCCCAGCACCGGGTCATCCACCGCAAAGCTGGACGAGCGCACCCGCGCAATGCGGGTCGGAATGTCGAACACGGCCTGGGCAATCTTGCAGCAGACCAGGTTGGTCTCGTCCATGGAGGCGCAGGCGATCAGCAGATCGGTGTCCTTGGCGCCGGCCTCGGCCAGGACCTGGGGATCGATGCCGTTGCCGACCACGCCACGCAGGTCGAAGCGCGACTCCAGCTCACGCAGTGCTCGCGCATCCGTGTCGATGACGGTGATTCCGTTTTGCTCGGACACCAGACTTTCGGCCACACTCTGGCCTACGCGCCCGGCACCCAGAATAATGATTTTCATGGTGTTATGGAAAGGGATCCAAGCTGCGGCATCAATTCAGACCGATGAGGGCCGCAAACAGCCCTCTTCGGCGGGTGGATCTCAGGAGCGGACTTCGCCGTCGCCCAGGACCACGTATTTGAGCGAAGTCAGGCCTTCGATGCCTACCGGCCCGCGCGCATGGAACTTGTCGGTGCTGATGCCGATCTCGGCACCCAGCCCGAACTCGAAGCCATCGGCAAAGCGGGTGCTGGTATTGACCATGACGCTGGCCGAATCGACCTCGCGCAGGAATTTCTGTGCGTGCAGGTGATTGGTCGTCAGAATCGACTCCGTATGGTGGCTGGAGTACTTGTTGATGTGGGCAATGGCCTCGTCCACACCGTCCACCAGCTTCACGCTGATGATGGGTGCCAGGTATTCCTCGTACCAGTCCTGCTCCACCGCCTGGGCCAGCTTGGCATCCTTGACGGTCTGCAAGATGGCCAGCGCCTCGGCATCACAGCGCATCTCCACGCCCTTGGAGGCATAGACGGCACCGATCCTGGGCAGGAAGTCTGCAGCCACGGCACGCGCCACCAGCAGGCTTTCGCTGGCGTTGCAGGGGCTGTACTTGTTGGTCTTGGCGTTGTCGGCTACCTTCACGGCCATGGCGATGTCGCAGGGGTCATCCACATAGGTGTGGCAATTGCCGTCCAGATGCTTGATGACGGGCACCTTGGCCTCGCGGCTGATGCGCTCGATCAGGCCCTTGCCGCCACGGGGGATGATGACGTCCACATAGTCGGGCATGGCGATGAGTTGGCCCACGGCGTCGCGGTCGGTGGTCTCCACCAGCTTGACGCCATCTTCAGGCAGGCCGGCCTCGGCCAGCGCCTGGGCCACCAGCTTGGCCAGCGCCTTGTTCGAGTCAATCGCCTCCGAGCCACCGCGCAAAATGCAGGCATTGCCGCTCTTGATCGAGAGGCTGGCCGCTTCGATGGTCACATTCGGGCGGCTTTCATAAATCATGCCGAACACGCCCAGGGGTACACGCATCTGGCCCACGCGGATGCCGCTGGGCATCTGCTTGAGGCCGCTGATCTCGCCGATCACATCGGGCATGGAGGCGAGCTGTTCGCAACCTTCGGCACAGGTCTCCAGCACCTTGGGCGTCAGGCGCAGCCTGTCGACCATGGGGGCCGACAGGCCATTGGCCACGGCACGCTCCAGATCGCGGGCATTGTCGATCTGCAGCGGCTCGACGTTCTCGCGCAGCAGACGGGCCAGCGCCTTGAGTGCTTTGTTTTTAGTAGCTGCAGACGCACGCGCCATCAGTGCAGAGGCGGCTTTTGCCTGTACACCGAGGTTGTGCATGTATTCGACGGTATTGAGCGCGTTCATGGCGTGATTTTCGCCGAGATAAGCAAGTTGCGCAGACAAGCCCGACCATGAGGGGGTTTATGGCCTTGCTGACACCTACACTCGGCCTCTGAATCGCAAGGAGACTTATGAGCCACAACACCACAGCGCTGCAGGAAAGCGCCCGCCAGCTCCAGCAGCTGCGCAGCGGATTCGAGCAGCTCGCCCACTCACAGATCAGCGCCAGCGCCATCGGCCAGCAGGCACGCGCCGCGACCACATTGCTGCAGGCACTGCCGCCACGCTATGGCGAGGTGCTGCTCAACCTGCTGGACCGGCTCGAATCCAGCGCGCTGTTCACCGAGGAAAGCTGCTCCTTCAGCCAGAAGGACCTGCTGGACAATCTGCGCATGTGGGCCGACAAGGCCCAAGCCCAGCTCACTGCCAGTCCCGACTGAGCTGCAAATCAGCGTCCGGCCTGGGCCAGCTGCATGGCCAGCTGCCGCAGGGCCTGCCAGCTGTCGCGCGGCCATCCCTCGCTGGGCAGGCCTTTGACAATGCCGTCCACGGCATGGGCTGCCTGCAGCAACTCGGCCGCACGTGCATCGCTGACACGTGGCAGCAGCCGCTCCATCAGCCTCTCCTTGGGGCCCCAGATGCGATTTTCGCGCAGCGCCATGGGCAGAGGCTTGCCGCCCGCCATGGCATCTTTCACGCGCTTGATGTTGCGAATGTCCTCGGCTAGCGCCCAATGCACCAGTACCTCGGCCTCGCCTTCGGCCTGCAGGCCGTCCAGCATGCGCATGCTGCGCGCCAACTGGCCCGAGAGCACAGCCTCGGACAGTTTGAACACGTCATAGCGCGCCACATTGAGCACCGCCTGCTCCACCTGCGCCAGGCTCAGCTCGCCTTCGGGGTGGAGCAAGGCAAGTTTCTGAATCTCCTGGTGCGCGGCCAGCAGATTGCCTTCCACGCGGTCGGCAAAGAACTGCAGCGTGCGCTGACCTTCTTCCCCGGCCGCCACGCGCTGGTTCTGCAGTGCCAGACGCTGGGCAATCCAGTGCGGCAGCGCACCGCGCTCCACCGGGTCGACCTGGATGGAGACACCGTTGCCGTCCAGCGCCCCAAACCAGGCCCCAGTCTTGGTGGCCTTGTCCAGGCGCGGCAGACTGATCAGGGTCAGCGTGCTGTCGTTGCCCTGGGCGCTGCTGGCCAGCTGCTGCAGCGCAGCACTGCCATCCTTGCCGGGTTTGCCGCTGGGAATGCGAATTTCCAGAATCTGTTTGTCCGCAAACAGGCTCAGGCTGCCGCCGGCCGCCAGCACGCCGCTCCAGTCAAAGTGCGCGCCCATGACGGTATAGCTGCTGCGCTCGGTATAGCCCTGAGCACGCGCCGCTGCACGAATCGCGTCCGCCGCTTCCTGCTGCTGCAAGGGCTCGTCGCCATGCAGCACATAGAGCGAGCGCAAGCCCTTGGCCAGATGGGAGGGAAGCTGGTTCAGCGCAAGCTGCATGGAGAAGAATTTTCTATAAAAAGCATCTGAAACACCCTGATTTCAAGCGTCAGCAGCTATCAAATTTACCGAACCAGCACTGGCGACTCGCCGGCCCAGGGTGGCGCCGCTCAACAACTCAAAGAGGGTTCACGACACTTGCAGGCTCTTGACTGCAGCCAGACGGCGAATGATCTGCTGCACGATGTCGTTGCGCATGTCCTTGTTCAGCATTTCCTCTTCCGAGGCTTTGGACAAGGCATTGGTTTCGTTATAGGTCACGTTGCGGATCTGGCGAATCTCGACAGGCTCGATCAGCTCGTCGCCACCGGGCGTACGCAACGAGAAGCGCACGATCAGGCGCAACTCGATTTCACGGACCTGACCGGCCACGTTGGAGCCGATGATTACGCGCTGGGCCTGCTCGCTGATGATCTGGCAGATCACTTCGGCGGTATCGGGCGAAGCCGGGTCCTTGATCACGGTCAACTTGTCGCTGGCCGACTCCAGACTGCGACGCAGCAGCACGCCCACGGGCGCACCGCGCCCCGCCTGCACGTAAATGGAGCGAAACACAAAATTCGGCGCACCGCGCAGGCGAAAGCCGCAGGCTCCCAGCAAAGGCGTCAGGGCCATCGCGGCCAGCAGCGTACGTTTTTGCATCAACTGTCCTTTAATCTTCAAGCCCTGCTGCGAGCATCGCCTCTTGCTCCGGAAATACCGAGCAAGAGCCACCCCGCAGCGAAGGTATTGTCCCCCTCCCGCGAAGCGAGAGAGGGGGAAGGCGGGGCCGCCTGGGCGCACAGCGCCTCAGGGGGGTGACTCCGCTCACACGACAATATTCACCAGACGGCCCGGCACCACGATGATCTTCTTGGGTGCACGGCCTTCGGCAAACTTCTGGTACTCCTCATTGGCCAGCGCAGCCGTCTCGATGGCGGCCTTGTCGGCAGTGGCAGACACCAGGATCGCGCCGCGCAGCTTGCCGTTGACCTGCAGCACCAGCGAGATCTCGTCCTGCACCAGGGCCTTGGGATCGACCTGCGGCCAGGGAGCGTCGAGCAGATCGCCCAGGTGGTTGGCATAGCCCAGCTCGCTCCACAGCACATGGGCCAGATGGGGCGTAGCAGGGTAGAGCACGCGCAGCAGAATGCCGAAGCCTTCGATCAGCGCCACCTTGGCACCGGTGTCATCCAGGGCCTTGAAGTCTTCCAGCGCATTGATCATCTTCATCGCGCCGGACACCACGGTGTTGTACTGCATGCGCGAGTAGTCGTACTCGACCTGCTTGAGCACGTTGTGGATTTCCAGACGCAGGGCCTTGGCCGCCTTGCCGAATTCCACATCGTCCAGCGACTTGGCACCGGCCACGCCCTGCACGGCGGAGGCCATGTCCATGGCCGTCAGCTTGCTGCCGAAGTTGTAGACGCGGCGCAAGAAGCGATAGCTGCCTTCCACGGCGGCGTCGTTCCACTCCAGTGTCAGCTCGGGGGGCGAGGTGAACATGGTGTACAGACGTGCGGTGTCGGCGCCGTACTTTTCGATCAGATCCTGCGGGTCCACGCCGTTGTTCTTGGACTTGGACATGGTGCCCACGCCCTCGTAGTCGATGGCGGTGCCCACGGGCAGAAGACCGTCGGCGCTATCCACTTCGACCTTCAGCTTGGCGCCGATGATCTTGCCGGACTCGTCGAACACATGCTCCACATCCTTGGGCCAGAAGTATTCCTTGGCGCCCTTGGCCGTGCGACGGCTGTAGATGTGATTGAGCACCATGCCCTGGGTCAGCAGCTTGGTGAAGGGCTCGTCGATCTTGACCAGACCCAGGTCGCGCATGACCTTGGTCCAGAAGCGCGCATACAGCAAGTGCAGGATGGCGTGTTCCACGCCGCCGATGTACTGGTCCATGGGCATCCAGTAATCGGCGCCGTCGGCCACCATCTGCTCGGCGTTCTTGGCGTCGCAATAGCGCATGAAATACCAGGACGAATCCACGAAGGTGTCCATGGTGTCGGTTTCACGGCGGGCAGGCTTGCCGCAGCAGGGGCAGACCACACCGGCGTGGAAGGCCTCTGACTTGACCAGCGGATTGCCGGAGCCATCGGGCACCAGGTCCTGGGGCAGGACCACGGGCAGATCCTTCTCCGGCACGGGCTGAGGGCCGCAATCGGTGCAATGAATGATGGGGATGGGGGTGCCCCAGTAGCGCTGACGGCTGATGCCCCAGTCGCGCAGACGCCAGGTGGTCTTGAGCTCGCCCAGGCCCTTGTCGCCCACGATCTTGGCCACGGCCTGCACCGCATCCTTGTGGTTCAGGCCGTCGAGATCGCCGGAGTTGATCAGTACGCCGCGCTCCTTGTCGCCATACCAGTCGTTCCACTGCTTGTCGTCATAGGCAGCCTGGCCTTCCACGGCCACCACCTGCTTGATGGGCAGGCCGTATTTGTTGGCAAAGGCGAAGTCGCGCTCGTCGTGGGCGGGAACACCCATCACGGCGCCGTCGCCATAGCTCATCAGCACATAGTTGCCGATCCAGACCTCGACCTGCGCACCGGTGATGGGGTGGGTGACGAACAGGCCCGTGGCCTTGCCTTCCTTTTCCTTGACGGCCAGTTCGGCCTCTGTCGTGCCACCCTTTTTGCATTCTTCGATGAAGGCAGCCAGTTCGGGCTTGTCGGCAGCAGCATGCTGTGCCAGAGGGTGCTCAGGCGCCACGGCGCAGAAGGTCACGCCCATGATGGTGTCGGCACGCGTGGTGAAGACGTACATCTTGCCGTCCTGGATCAGCTGGTCGTCAGCCCCCTTGATGTCATGGGTGAACGCAAAGCGCACGCCTGCGGACTTGCCGATCCAGTTTTCCTGCATCAGGCGCACCTTGTCGGGCCAGCCATTCAATGTGGCCTTCTCGTTGCCGACCTGCACATGGTCCAGCAGTTCCTGAGCGTAGTTGGTGATGCCCAGGTAGTAGCCGGGAATCTCGCGCTTTTCCACCAGCGCGCCGGTACGCCAGCCGCGGCCATCGATGACCTGCTCGTTGGCCAGCACGGTCTGATCCACCGGGTCCCAGTTCACCACCTGGGTCTTGCGGTAGGCAATGCCTTTTTCCAGCATCTTCAGGAACAGCCACTGGTTCCACTTGTAGTACTCGGGGTCGCAGGTGGCGACCTCTCGGCTCCAGTCGATGGCCAGGCCCATGGCCTGCATCTGCTTCTTCATGTACGCGATGTTCTCGTACGTCCACTTGGCAGGCGGCACCTTGTTCTTCAGCGCAGCGTTCTCGGCAGGCAGGCCGAAGGCGTCCCAGCCCATGGGCATGAGGACGTTGTAGCCCTTCATGCGCAGCTGGCGCGTGAGCATGTCGTTGATGGTGTAGTTGCGCACATGGCCCATGTGCAGCTTGCCGCTGGGGTAGGGCAGCATGGAGCAGGCGTAGTACTTGGGCTTGCTGCCGTCTTCGGTGACGCGGTAGGCGTCCTTGGCTTGCCAGTGATCTTGCGCGGCGCGCTCGACCTCGATGTGGTTGAATTTTTCTTGCATGGTGCAGTGCAGTGGCCGCCAGCCCCACTTGGGACCCGGCAAGGTAGAAATCTGAAATCAGCAGGGATTTTAGGCTGCCCGACCGCTTGCGCCGTTTTAGCCCTGCATGACCGCAGAACCCGCTGCGCCATCCCTGCGGCCTTCCTGCACACCACGCTGGGAAATACGGCTTTGCGTAAGCTAGTGGTTGTTCACACATTGCTGAACTTTTTGCACGCCTGCCGGTCTGACCGGCCTGTTTCCGTGCCCGACGCCATCGCCTGCCTTCTGCCCGAAGTTGCCAGACTTGCGCTCCTGCCCCGGTCCATTCTTCTGAGGAGCTGCTCTTGCTTTCCCGCTGGTCTTTTGTTTCTGACTGGAATCCCGCCATGCAAATGCTGGCCTCGCTCTGTGTCCTGGCCCTGACCGCTCTGGTGGCCGGCTGGCTGACCCAGTGGCTGGGGCTCAAGGTCTTTCGCCGTATGCGCGATACCCTCAGGACCGGCTGGGCCCAGATCCTCATGCACGACAAGGTGCTGCGCCGCCTGGCCAAGGTCGTGCCCTCGCTGATCGTGCAGTTCGGCGTCCAGGGCGTGCCGCATCTGGAGCCGCGCTGGACCACGCTGATCACCAATGTGGCGGTGGCCTTCACGCTCTACCACCTGGCGCGCGTGCTGTGCGATCTGCTCAATGCCACGAACGAGGCCCATGAACGTGACGAGGCACGCAAGGCCGCCGTCCAGACCCATTCCATCAAGAGCTATGTGCAGCTGGGCAAGCTGCTGGTCTGCAGCTTTGCCGTGGTGCTCATCGTGGCCACGCTGATGGACCGATCGCCGCTGCTGCTGCTCTCGGGCCTGGGCGCCATGTCGGCCGTGCTGATGCTGGTCTTCAAGGACACCATCCTCTCCTTTGTCGCCGGCGTTCAGCTCGGCAGCAACGACATGCTGCGCGTGGGCGACTGGATAGAGATGCCCCAGGTCGGCGCCGACGGCTTTGTGACCGATATCGCTCTCAATACCGTCAAGGTGCAGAACTGGGACAAGACCATCACCACCATTCCCACCTGGCGGCTGATGACGGACAGCTTCAAGAACTGGCGCGGCATGTTCGACTCGGGCGGGCGACGCATCATGCGCTCGCTGAACCTGGACGCCAACACCGTGCATCTGCTCTCGCCCGAGGAACGCGCAGGCATGGGCCATATCGCGCTGCTGCAACCCTACTGGAGCGAGCGCGACGGCCTGCAGGCCATGCCGGGCGCGGCCGAGGCCGCCATGCCGACCCAGGCCATCGCCGCCCACCAGGTGACGAATCTGGCCGCCTTCAAGGCCTATGCCTACGCCTATCTGATGGGCCATCCGCGCATTGGCAAAGGCCCGGGCATGTTCCTCATGGTGCGCACCATGGAGACATCGCCCACGGGACTGCCGCTGCAGCTGTTCTGCTACACCAACACCACCGTCTGGGTGGAGTACGAAGGCATACAGGGCGAAATCTTCGACCATCTGATCGGCGTGCTGCCGCAATTCGGGCTGACGCTGTACCAGCGCTCGTCGGACTACGGCACCCACTATCCGCCCGCCCGTCCCGATGTAGTAGCCCGTTAATACCTGCCGCGTGCCCTGACTGCCCACAATGGCCTGACCCAACCACAAGGAGACAGACCATGGCAGGCAAGAAGATTTTGATGATTTGCGGCGATTACTGCGAGGACTATGAAACCATGGTCCCGTTCCAGGCCCTGCTGGCCGTGGGCCATACGGTGCACGCGGTATGCCCCGACAAAAAGGCCGGCGACCAGATCAAGACCGCCATCCACGACTTCGAAGGCGCACAGACCTATAGCGAAAAGCCTGGCCACAACTTCACGCTCAACGCCACATTTGCCGATGTGAAACCCGAGCAGTACGACGCCCTGGTCATCCCCGGCGGCCGCGGCCCCGAGTATCTGCGCGGCTATGAAAGCGTGCGCGCCGCCGTACGTCACTTCTTCGACACCAACAAGCCCGTGGCCGCCGTCTGCCACGGCGCGCAGTTGCTCGCCGGGGCCGGCGTGCTCAAGGGCCGCACCTGCTCGGCCTATCCCGCCTGCCGCGCCGAGGTGGAACTGGCCGGAGGCAGCTATGCCGACATTCCCGTCGACCAGGCCCATACCGAAGGCAATCTGGTCAGCGCCCCGGCCTGGCCCGCCCACCCGGCCTGGATCGCACAGTTTCTTGCGCTGCTGGGCACGAAGATTTCACACTGAAATAGGCCTTCAGCGCTTTCCCATCAAGCGCTGAAAGCTATCAATTCAAGAGTTCACCTCTTGACGCCGCACTCACCGGGCCACACCATGGCCCGGTTTTGTTTTGGAGAGTCGCGCCATGTGCAAGGTCTTTATCAGCGCCGATCCCCAGCTCTGGGCCCACCGGGCCCGCTCCATCCGGCTGCATGGAGTCGCCACCAGCATCCGGCTGGAAAACCTGTTCTGGCAGGTGCTCGAAGAGATCGCCGCGCGGGACGGCTATACCGTTCCCCAGCTCTGCACCAAGCTCTACGACGAACTGCTGGCCGAGCGCAAAGCGGTGGACAACTTCAGCTCTTTTCTGCGCGTGTGCTGCACCCGCTATCTGGCGCTGCAGCTGTCGGGTGAAATTCCGCAGGACATGGGCATACCTATTCGCTCGCTGGGCAATGCCTCGTCACCCCAGTCCGCCAGCCCGCAACTGACACACTGAGGCTCAGCGCAGATACACGGCCTCGAACCTCAGCAGCACACGCCCCTCGGCATCGCTGAGCACCAGTTTCTGCCCCTGCACGGCATAGCTGCTGACCTGAGCCAGAGTGGCCAGCAGCAGCTGCTCCCGGCGCATGCCCTGCACACAGGCCATGCGGGTGACGCCCACGGCCGAGAAGCGCAGCCAGCGCCCGTCCAGGCTGTAGTTGCCGCGCAGGCGATTGCAGCCGCCCGCGCCATGAAAACGGCCGCTGCCGGTCTCCAGAACCAGATGCGGCTCGGGCTGATTGTCATAGGCGCTGACATGCGGGCCGTCACCCAGCTGCACCAGCTTCCAATAGGTATTGAGCAGCGGTGCCGGCACGGCGGCCATGGCTTCGCCCTCGGACGCAGCGCTCCCTGCATCGGCAGCGGCGCCAGCCAGGACGCCCGACAGCAAGAGCCCCCCCAGTGCCGGGCCAAGCAGGGCGCGCAGGTTCGAGAAAGCAGTCATCACAAACACCTCTCTGGCCATCGACACACATAGACAAAGCGCTGGCAGCTCATATTTCAGGAGTATCAGACATGCCCGCGCACAAAGCTGCAGGCCGCCGCATTGGTACAGCGCCAGATGGCCTGCCCCGCCAGCGGCCCGCGCTGCATCAGTAACTTGCGCAGCGGCCATTCGCATTGCGGGCAGACCGGCACATCGTCGACCCGTCCGGGCTGCACCGGCTCTGCAGCCTCTGCCGCAGTGTCAGCCGCCGCAGACGAGGCCGCAACCGCTGACTGGACACGCGGTACCGAAATGACAGGCTCCAGCAGAATATCCACAGTCTCGGGCGCGGGCGGCTTGACCAGCTGTGCCGCGGCTTCCGCCACCGGCTCCAGCCGGGGTTTGCGCGCCTTGCTGGCCGCCTGCAGCTGGCGGACATGCGCCACATGCCGCCTGTCGGTGGCACGACCGGGCTGCAGCCGCAGTGCTTCGAGCTTGTCCAGCAGCGCCTGCATTTGCTCGGGGCTCCACACGGGCTGGGTAAAACTCTGGATATGACCGACAAAGCCGAAGCCGCGCGTGACATGGGCCGGCATCTCGGTCTTGAACTCGCAGTCGCCCACAAAGGCAATCACCGAGTGCAGATGCTCGGGCGCAATGTCCAGCAACGACTGCAAGGTCTTGACGTGCTTGTAGTTCTGGCGCAGCGGGTTCTGGAAGCGGCTGCGCTTTCTGAAAATCTGCTGCGTCCATTCGCGCTGTTTTTCTGTGCCGAAAATCCAGCCCTGGTAGTTCTTGGTTTCCAGCACGAACAGGCCGTAGGGCGAAAAGATCAGATGGTCGATCTGCGTGCTGCCACCATCCGCCGTGGGCAGGGTGACGTTGTGCATGTCCACATAGATCAGCGGATTGAGCTGTCGGCGAATCGCCGCCTGCACGGCCCGCTCGCCGCGCCACCCTTTGAAGCGTGGCGAGCGCAGCAGTCCCGCCAGCACCGCGAATGCCAGCGCCAGTCCCAGATACAAAAACAGGCCATTAAAGGCCGTGGAAAGAATCTGATTCATTGATCCCAGCATGTCAAAAACTGGCGCGTACAAAAGTCAGAGATGCCAGGCAAGAGCCGCCTCGCGGCGGGGGCGCCCAGCCAAAGGCATCGCCCCCACCCATAGCGCGCAGCGCGCAAAGAGAAGGGCCCCCGGCCAGGGGGAAGGCGCGGGGCCGCCCAGGCAAAGCGCCCCAGGGGGAGCCTTTAGTTCAACGCCATGCTCAGCCTGCGGCGATAGCTGTTGACCAGCGCCGTGGCTTCGTCCTGCTCGGCACTGTTCTTGCCCAGCAGCTCGATGCCGCCGCTGGTCTTGCCGGGCACGGCGTCCTGCTTCTTGGGCTTGGGCGGGGTCAGCAGCTCCAGCACGCCGACGATGAGCTTGCGCGCCGCCTGATCGTTCCAGGTCTTGTCGCGCATGATGATTTCCAGCATTTCGTCCATGGCATCCGTCCACTGGCTGTGGGCCAGCAGTGCACGGGCGCGGCCAAAGCGGGCGTCGAAGTCGCGCTTGTTGGCCGCGATGGCGGCGTCGTACTTGGCCACGTCGGCATTGTCGCCCTGCACGGCGAATTCCAGCGCCTTGAGCCACTGGTTCAGCGCTTCGAAGCGCAGCGGCTGGGGAATGCGCTTGACGGGCTCGGCCAGCAGTGCCGCGGCTTCCTCGAAGCTGCCGGTGGCGATCAGCAGGCGCACATAGTCAAAGCGCGCATCGTCATTGGCCGGGTCGGCCGCCAGCGCATCGGCCAGCTTCTGCAGCGCCGCCTGGGTGTCGCCGGACTCCAGCAGGGCCTGGGCTTCGTCGGCATCGGCCTCGGCTGCCAGCTCGCCCTCGGAGGGCAGATGCTTGTCCAGAAACTCGCGCAGCTTGCCTTCGGGCTGGGCGCCCATGAAACCGTCAACGGGCTTGCCGCCGATCATCAGCACGCAGGTCGGGATGGAGCGAATGCCGAACATGCTGGCCAGCTGCTGCTCCTGATCGGAGTCGATCTTGACCAGCTTGAAGCGGCCTTCATAGGCAACTTCCAGCTTTTCCAGCACCGGCCCCAGCGTCTTGCAGGGGCCGCACCAAGGCGCCCAGAAATCCACCAGCACGGGCACGGCCATGGAGGCGGCTACGACTTCGGCTTCAAAATTCTCGAGGGTGACGTCAATCATGTGATTCCCAATGCTGCTTGTGCGCTGCCACGCGGGCAGCGGCGCTGAAAAGTCTGCGAGCCGGCCACTCCAGCAGAGTGCCCGCCGCGCGATGCTGCGATTCTCCACGCAAATGCGCGAGCGCAAGCCATAGACCAGGTCGAACCGGGTCTTTGCTACTCAGATGGGAGCAGCTTGCGCATGTTTCAAGGTCGATTCGAGGTGTTTTATGCCGAAAACCAACGGACTGCATGCGCAAGCAGCTACGGTTTCAAGAGTAGCTGCCCCGCAGCCACGCTCGCCCCTGGGCTATATTGCTTGCGAACCAAGGAGCGCAGACTTGATTGAAGTTTCACAACTGGTGTTTGAATATCCGGGCCACCGCGCCCTCGACGGCGTGAGCCTGTCCATCGCTGCGGGCAGCGTGACGGCACTCGTCGGCCCCAACGGCGCGGGCAAATCCACGCTGATGCGCTGCATCGCCGGACTGGAGCAGCCGCTGTCGGGCCAGGTGCGCGTCAAAGGTCTGTCGGTCGAGGAGCAGCCGCGCGAGGTGCATCGCCACCTGGGCTATCTCTCGGATTTCTACGGCCTGTACGACCGGCTCAGCGTGATGCGCTGCCTGCAGTACTCGGCCCTGTCCATGGGCGTGGCGCCCGACGGCGTGGAGGCCCGCGTGCAACAGGTGGCCCAGCAACTGGGCCTGACGCAGCTGCTGCACCGCCACCCTACCGAACTCTCGCGCGGCCAGCGCCAGCGCGTGGCGATCGGCCAAGCCATCGTCCATCAACCCAGCGTGCTGCTGCTCGACGAGCCGGCCAGCGGCCTCGACCCCGATGCGCGCAGCAGCCTCTCGACGCTGTTTCGCCGGCTGCAGGCCCAGGGCATGACGCTGATCGTCTCCAGCCACATCCTCAGCGAGCTGGACGAGTACTGCACCCACATCCTGAGCATCCGCGACGGCCGCATCGAAAGCCACGAGGCGCTGCAGAACGCCCATGGCGAGGGCCAGCCCGCCGTCGCCGGCCAGCAGCCCCAGCTCTATGCGCTGGAAGTGGCCATGGAGCCAGGCGAAGGGCTGGAGACGCGCCTGCGTCAGGCCTTGCTGAGCACCTCGGTGCAGGACTTCGACACCACGGGCCGCCGCCCGATTCAGCTATGGCTGCCTGCGGCCGCCGGCGCACGCGCCCAATGGCTGGCCCAGCTGGTGCAGGCCGGCATTCCGGTCGCCGCGCTGTACCCGGTGCGCGAGCGGCTGCAGGACCGCTATGCGCGCACGGCCCAGTCCCGCGATACCGAAAGTCAGGAGCAAGCATGAGCCAACGCAATCCCGAATTCCAGCGTCAGCTCTGGCTGAACTGGCGCCCCTCGCTGCTGGCCTGGAGCCTGGGCCTGAGCCTGCTCATCCTGGCGCTGCCCTTTGCCCTGTCCTCTGCCAAGGGTCTGCCCGGCACGCTGAGCATGACCGCCATCGCCGGCCTGTATCTGGCCGCCATCATCTACGGCAGCGTGCTGGCCGGGCGCAGCCTGGCCGAGGAAGCCAGCCAGAACACCTGGGACTGGCAACGCCTGTCCGTGCTCACGCCCTGGCAGATGGCCTGGGGCAAGCTGCTGGGCGCCACCTTGCCGGCCTGGCTGTATGTGCTGTGGTTTGCGCTGGCCGTGGTGGGCGTGACCCACTTCTGGGCACTGGAGCCCCTGAAGCTGCAGCACACGATTGGTCTGGCCGTGCTCTGGGGCCTCGGTCTGCAGACCTGGGCCATGAACTCCGTGCTCATGAGCTGGGGACTGAGGGACAGGCCCATCAATCGCCGGCGCGCGGCCCTGCTGCCCCTGCTGCTGCTGTTCTTCGCCCCCGGCCCCTTTATCGACCATGTCTACAAGGGCATGGTGGACAGCGATGCCGCGCCGGTGTTCTGGTGGGGCCTGGACGTGGGCGGCCTGGGCCTGGCCTATCTGGCCGGTGCGCTGATACTGGGCCTGGGCCTGCTGGCCCTGTGGCGCCAGCTCTGCACCCGGCTCGACGTACACACCCTGCCCTGGGCCTGGCCGCTGGGCCTGGCACTGACGGGATTTTTCGCGGCCGGCACGCTCAACCTGGGCATTGCCGCATTTTTCAGCAGCACCGCCTGGATCGCGCTGATCGGCACCGCCTATGTCGCCCTGCAGCACATGGACCAGCATCTGCGCGCCTGGCGCCAGGTGCAATGGTCGGTCAGCCGCCAGCGCTGGCGTGAGGCACTGGAGGCGCTGCCGCTGTGGCCGGTCAGCCTGCTGCTGGGCTTTGCCATGGCCTTGCTGCTGCTGTTCGCCCCCCAAAGCCTGGAGGCTGCCATCAGCGGCGAACTCAACAGCTTCACCCTCTATCTGTGCCTGCATCTGCTGCGCGACTGCCTGCTGCTGACCGGCTTCGCCCTGCTGGCGGGCAAGCTCAAGTCCCCGCTGGCCTCGTTTGTCGTCGCCTGGCTGATCCTCAACATTGCCGCGCCGCTGCTGGCCTATGGCGCAGGCGGCCATAGGGGCGCCATGCTGGTCCAGCCGGTCGTGGCCATGTGGATGGCGCCTTCGGATGCGGCAACGCAGGCCGGCTCCTGGCTGAGCTATCTACCCTGGGCCTCTCTGAGCCTGCAGACCCTCGTCGCGCTGGCCTGGGTCATCCATGTCTTCAGGGACCGCGTGCTGGGCTTTGCACGCGACAACGCGGCCGCCTGCATCCGGGGGTCATAGATGCTTTGACCGGGTGGCTTTGCCCCACAGCTGCCCGGCAATGCAGCGAAAACGTAAAATCAGGGGTTCCACTAGGCCGGGCGGCAGCGCCCTGAAGAACATGAACCCCATCCAAGTTGGCGTAGTCATGGGTTCCAGCAGCGACTGGGACACCATGCAACACGCAGTTGCCATCCTCCAGCAATTCGGTATCGCTTTTGAAGCCCAGGTCGTATCGGCCCACCGCATGCCGGACGACATGTTCCGCTTTGCCGAAGCCGCAGCCGACCGTGGCCTCAAGGCCATCATCGCCGGCGCCGGCGGTGCTGCCCACCTGCCCGGCATGATTGCCGCCAAGACCACCGTGCCGGTGCTCGGCGTGCCCGTGGCCAGCCGCCACCTGCAAGGCGTGGACTCGCTGCACTCCATCGTGCAGATGCCCAAGGGCGTGCCCGTGGCCACCTTTGCCATCGGCAATGCCGGTGCGGCCAATGCGGCCCTGTTTGCCGTGGCCCTGCTGGCCAATGAAGACGCCGAGCTGCGCAAGAAGCTCGAGGCCTTCCGCGCCGAGCAGACCGAAGCTGCCCGCAACATGACCCTGCCGGTGAACGCATGAGCGCCCGCGACACGCAAGTGATACTGCCGGGTGCGACCCTCGGCGTGCTGGGCGGCGGTCAGCTGGGCCGCATGTTTGCCCATGCCGCTCAGGCCATGGGCTATTTCACCGCCGTGCTGGACAAGGACGAGACCAGCCCCGCCGGTCTGGTCAGCCACCAGCATGTGCGCACCGGCTACGAAGACGCCAAGGGCCTGGCCGAGCTGGCCGGACTCTGCGCGGCCGTGACCACCGAATTCGAAAACGTGCCCGCCGGCTCGCTGAACAAGCTGGCCGAGAGCCTGCCTGTATCGCCCGCCGGCTCGGCCGTGGCGATCGCCCAGGACCGCGCCGCCGAAAA
This sequence comes from Comamonas brasiliensis, assembly GCF_018292285.1. Lineage (NCBI taxonomy): Bacteria > Pseudomonadati > Pseudomonadota > Betaproteobacteria > Burkholderiales > Comamonadaceae > Comamonas > Comamonas brasiliensis. Next base: position 567,936 of record NZ_JAANES010000004.1, on the reverse strand, counting down.
AGCCCACTTCGTGAAGTGCGGCGTGCCCTGCGCCCCCTATGCCGTGATCGAGACGGCCGAGCAGCTGGCAGCCGTCAACGACGCGCTGCTGCCCGGCATCCTCAAGACCGCGCGCATGGGCTATGACGGCAAGGGTCAGATCCGCGTCAAGACCCGCGACGAGCTGATCAAGGCCTGGGACGAGCTCAAGCAGGTGGCCTGCGTGCTCGAAAAAATGCTGCCGCTGGCGCACGAATGCTCGGTCATCGTGGCCCGTGGCCGCAATGGCGACATCGTCAACCTGCCCGTGCAGCGCAATCTGCACCGCGACGGCATTCTGGCCGTGACCGAGGTCTACGAAGGCAACGTGCCCGCCGCACAGGCAGAGCAAGCGGTAGCTGCTGCGAAATCCGTAGCTATCGGCCTCGACTACGTGGGCGTGCTCTGCGTGGAATTCTTTGTGCTGGACAACGGCCAGCTGGTGGTCAACGAGATCGCCCCGCGCCCGCACAACAGCGGCCACTACAGCCAGAACGCGATGGATGTGTCGCAGTTCGAGCTGCAGGTGCGCTGCATGACCAATCTGCCCCTGGTGCAACCGCGCCAGCACAGCGCCACCGTCATGCTCAACCTGCTGGGCGATCTGTGGTTCAAGGACGGCGAAACCGCCAAGGCTCCGGCCTGGGATCAGATCCTGGCCCTGCCAGGCGCCCACCTGCATCTGTACGGCAAGGTCGATGCCAAGCCAGCCCGCAAGATGGGCCACTTGAACATCACCGCGGCCAGTCCCGAAAAAGCGCGTGAAACCGCTTTGAAGGCGGCCGAGATCCTGGGCATTGAAGCGTTCTGATAACACCCCCTGAGCGGCTTTGCCTAGGCGGCCCCGCCGCTTCCCCCTCTCTCGCTACGCGGGAGGGGGACGACGCCCCAAGCGTAAGGGGCGGCCCTTGCTCGGCGTCCTTCGCTGATGCTCTGCAAGCGCAAAAGCACCGCACATACGGCGGCGCAGTGCATGAAAGAGGAATTGAAATGATCTTGGATGGAACGCTGGAAGCCTCGGTGCAAACCGCTGCGCTCGCCCTGCAGCAAGGCCGGCTGCTGGGCCTGCCCACCGAGACGGTCTACGGTCTGGCCGCAGACAGCGACAACGACGCCGCCGTGGCGCAGATCTTTGCCGCCAAGGGGCGCCCGGCCAACCATCCGCTGATCGTGCATGTGGCCGATGCCGCCGCCATCACCCGCTATGCCAAGGAAGTCCCGGTCTTTGCCCAGCAACTGATCGATGCGTTCTGGCCCGGCCCGCTGACCCTGATCCTGCCGCGCCTGCCGCATGCCGCCAAGGCATCGACCGGGGGCCAGGACAGCGTGGGCCTGCGCTGCCCGTCCCACCCCGTGGCCCATGCGGTGCTGCAGGCCTGCCAGCAGCTCGATCCGCCGGTCTGGGGCGTCTCTGCCCCCAGCGCCAACAAGTTCGGCCGCGTCAGCCCCACCACGGCCGAGCATGTGGCCACCGAGTTTGGCGAAGAACTGCTGGTGCTCGATGGCGGCGCCTGCGAAGTGGGCATTGAATCGACCATCGTCGACTGCACGCGGGGCGTGCCCGTGCTGCTGCGCCCCGGCGCCATCACGCGTGACGATATCGAGCGTGCCTGCGGCCTGCGACCGCTCTCGAAAGAAGAGCTGACCGCGGACACCCCACGTGCATCGGGAACGCTTTTGGCGCACTACGCGCCCAACGCCAAGGTGCGGCTCATGGATGCCGGGCAGCTGCAATCGGCGCTGGACATCCTGGGCAAGGATGGCAGGAATATTGCCATCTATCACCGCACCCCCCTCAATGTCACCACCGCCCAGTTGCTGCTGCGCCGCATGTCCGACGAGCCGCGCGACGTGGCCCGTGAGCTGTTCGGCATGCTGCGCAATTTCGACGACTGGGGCGCCAAGCTGATCTGGATCGAGACCCCGCCCGACACCGCCGACTGGGAAGGCGTGCGCGACCGCCTGCAGCGTGCGGCGGCTGCGGGCTGAGCGGCCTCTTAGCTGATTTTCAAGTAAAGATACAAATTTTTATTCGTTTTCTTTATTAGACGCCTTCTCTAACCTTGCTTGCTTCAACAGCAACTTCAAAGGTTAGAACCATGGGAACCCGTCGCGACGCGCTTGGCAAGCTTCTGTCCATCAGTGCAGCATCCCTGGGCTTGGCGGCTTGCTCGCGCTCCGACAACCAGGCCAGCAGCGAAACCACCCGCACGGCACAAAATGGCAAGGTCGTTCCCTTCAACTACCCCGACAACCCCTCTTTCGACCTGATCTATCTGGCCGACAGACTGGGCTACTTCGACGGGACCTCCACCCGCCCCAACTACGTGGGCAAGATTGCCGCCCCCCAGATCATTCCGCTGGTCGGCACGGGCGACATCCATTTCGGCTCGCGCATGGTGCCGCTGGTGATTTCGGCGATTGCGGCCGGGGCCGACATGAAGGTGATTGCCGCCGGCAGCAAGACGCTGCAGGAGGCACCGCATATGAAGTACTTCGTGCGCAAGGATTCGGGCATCCGCACGCCCAGGGATCTGGAAGGCAAGACCATAGGCTTCAACAGCTTCGGCGCCTGCGCCGAGTTTGTCTCCAAGACCTATTTCCGCGAGCACGGTGCCGATGTCAACAAGATCAACTTCCTGGTCGTTCCCGACAACCAGGGCGAGCAGGCCGTGATCGGCCGCAATGTGGATCTGGCCATCATCCACCCTCCCCATTCCGGCGGTGCCGAGGCCAACCCCGAGTTGCAGCGCCTGTGGACCGACTACGACCTGGACCGCGGCCTGGGCGGCATGGCGCCCTATAGCGTCAACGGCAAGTTTGCGCGCGAGAACCCGCAGGCCGTGCGCGATGTGGTCACCGCCATCGCCAAGGCCGGCAACTGGGTCAATGCCAACACCGACGAAGCGCGCCGCTACACGGCCGAGCGTCTCGGCATGGAGCTCAAGCATGTGGAGCGCTACGCCTATGTGGACGACCAGATCATCACCGAGCCGCCCATCCAGTACTACATCGACGTGCTGGAGCGCGAAGGCAAGCTGCAGCCGGGCAAGGTGGCGGTCAAGGATGTGTACACCAACGAGTTCAACCCCTTTGCCAAGGGAGCCGCGACATGAGCACTGCCCTGGACGAGTCCGGCTCCGCCATCAAGATCCGGGCACGCGATGTGCGCATGGATTTCGCCATTGCCGACGAGCGTGGCCGCAAGCAGCAGATCGCCGCCCTGCAGGACTTCAATCTCGATATCCGTGAAGGCGAGTTCTTCACCCTCCTCGGCCCTTCAGGCTGCGGCAAGTCCACGTTTCTCAATGTGCTGGCCGGGCTGGCGCGCAAGACCGGCGGCAGCATCAGCATCGACGGCCAGCCGGCCAGCGGCATCAACCGCGAGCAGGGCGTGGTGTTCCAGGGCTATGCGCTGTTTCCGTGGCGTACCGTGCTTCAGAACATCGAGGTCGGGCTGGAGATCCGCAAGATTCCCAAACGCGAGCGCCGGGAGACTGCCGAGCAGTTTCTGCATCTGGTGGGCCTCAGCGGCTTCGGCCAGCGCTACCCGCACGAACTCTCGGGCGGGATGCGTCAGCGCGTGGCCATCGCCCGCTCCCTGGCGTATTCGCCCAGCCTTCTGCTGATGGACGAGCCGTTTGCCGCCCTCGATGCCCAGACACGCGAAATCCTGCAGTCCGAGCTGCTGCGCATCTGGGAGCAGCACAAGACCACCATCGTCTTCATCACCCACAGCCTCGATGAAGCCATCTATCTGTCGGATCGCATCGCCGTCATGACGCACCGACCCGGTCGCATCAAATCCGTGCTGGACATAGCGCTGCCGCGTCCGCGCCCCGCCGAGATACGCCATGCCCCGGCCTTTGTGCAACTGCGTGAACAGGCCTGGGATGTGCTGCGCGACGAAGTCGCCTTTGCCAGCGGCCACCGCCAGCAACCGCTGGCACCGCTGCTGCCCACCGCCCCTGATTTCAGCCTGGCCTTGCGAGGATTTGCCATATGAGCCAACTGGCCGCATCCCCATCCCGGCGCCCCGCCAATCCGGTGTCGCTGCTTTCCTCCCGGCAACTCGGGCTCCGATGGCTGGAGCGCTCGGCCTGCGTACTGCTGTTCTTTGCCATCTGGGAATTCCTGCCCCGTGCGGGACTGGTCAATTCGGCCTTTCTCAGCCCGCCATCTGCGGTTCTGGCGGCCATCGTCCAGCTGGCACAGACCGGCCAGCTTGGCAAGCATGTGGCGGCCAGCCTGCAACGCTCTCTGGCAGGCCTGATTCTGGCCGTCGTGGCAGGCGTGGCGCTGGGGCTGCTGATGGGCGTGGTGCGCCGCTTCGAAGCCTTTGTAGACCCCTTGCTGCAGCTGTTCCGCCAGGTCTCGGCACTGGCGCTGTTCCCGGTCTTTCTGCTGTTCTTCGGCATCGGCGAAGCCTCCAAGATCGCCATCATCTTCTGGGCGGCCTTCTGGCCGGTGCTGCTCAACACCATCAGCGGCGTCAAGCAGGTGGAAAAGCTGCTGATCCATTCGGCGCTGTCCATGGGGGCCTCGCGCGGCTTCATCTTCTTCAAGGTCATCCTGCCGGCGGCGGCACCGTCCATCTTCACCGGCATCCGACTGGCAGGCGCCTATTCGATCACCGCGCTGGTCGCCGCCGAGATGATCGGCTCGCATGCGGGCCTGGGCTTTCTCACGCTGAACTCTCAGGAGATCTTCCAGATCCCCAGCATGTACGCCGGCATCGTGCTGCTGGCCGTTCTGGGCCTGGCCCTCAACTATGGGCTGGCCTTGCTCGAAAAGCGCCTGACGCGCTGGCGCAGCGGACTGGAGTTTCATGAGTAGCGCCGCGCAATCCTGGCGGCGATTGGTCCTGGCCGGCACCGCGCTGGCAGCCGCGGCCGCTGGCGCTGGCGTGCTGTGGCCGGCACTGCCGGATCTCGGCGGCACGGAGGCTGCAGGCCCGGTGCTGCAACAGGCTCGGCGCCAGGGCGTGCTCCATGTGGCCCTGCGCAGCTACGCACGCCCTGCCCTGCCCGGCGAAGCCTTGCCGCCAGAGCCCGATGTCTACGACCAGGCCCTGGCGGACTGGCTGGGCCGGCAACTGGGCACCAGCGTCAGAATCACCCCCGCAAGCGATGCCGACCTGGTGCTCGAAGGCGTGGCGCCGCAGGACGGCCCGGCCGCTGCCGATCGACAGACCGGTGGCAGCTATATGCCGCAGAGCCTGCAACTGCTGGTGCTCAAGCAGCAGGCCTCCCTCTGGAGCCGCCATGCCCCCGGTCACTGGAGCTCCTGGCTGCCGCATGTGGCGCAGAAGGCCGCCCCCAGACCCACGGCCTGCGTCGCCACGGGTCAGGCCTCTGCCAGCACCTTGCAGGCCCAGGGCCTAGAGCCTCTTTTCGCGCCCTCCAGCATTCATGCAGTCAGCGATTTCCTGGCCGGCAAATGCCATGTTCTGGCCGAGTCGCCAGAGGTCATCACGCGCCTGCTGCAACAGGACAACTGGCGCTTCTACACCCGTCTGGGCAACCGCTTTCGCACCACGGATCAGGCCCATATCCGTCTGGCCAGGGCCGATGCGCAGTCCACCCGCTGGCTGCAGCACGCCGTCCAGCAATGGCAACGCAGCGGTCTGCAGCAACGCGCGCAGGACAACCGCGTCAGCACGATTGCGCTGGAAGCTTCCTTGCTGGAAGACGGAGCCATCTGCCACTGACCTCCCGCCTCTTTTCCGCTCTCCACCTTCTTCACCATGTTCTCCAGCCACTTCAACGATGTACTCGGCACTCTGGAAAAAACTGCCGTCGCACGCGACCGCCAGGGCGGCCATGCGGCAGCGGAAAAAGCCTTGCTGCGCGATGCCGGCCTGCTGCGCCTGGCGATCCCCCGCGAACATGGCGGCGATGCGCTGAGCTGGCCCGACATCTACCGCCATGTCCGGGCCCTGGCCGCCGTCGACAGCGCCCTGGCCCATGTGCTGGCGTTTCACCAGCTCCAGGTCGCCACCGTGCTGATCTATGGCTCGCGCCAGCAGCAGCGCCTCTGGCTGCGCCGCACCATCGACGAAAACGGCTGGTGGGGCAACGCGCTGAACCCGCGCGACACGCGCCTGCAGGCCCTGCCCCGCAGCTCGGAGCTGACCGGCGGTTATGTGCTCGACGGTCTGAAAGGCTTTTGCTCGGGCACACGCGGCTCTCACTACCTGACGGTATCGGCCAGCGTGGCAGGCCATGCGCAGCCCGTTCTGGGCCTGCTTGAGACCGCTTCGCCCGGCATTGCCGTCAAGGACGACTGGAACCCCATGGGCCAGCGTCAGACCGACAGCGGCTCGGTGCAGTTCAATCGCGTCCAGCTTCCAGCCAGCGCCGTCATGCGCGACGAGAATGCCGAGGTCACGGCCTTTCATACGCTGCGCAACTGCCTAGCGCAGCTGGTGCTGGTCAATCTGTTTGTCGGCGTGGCCCAGGGCGCGCGCCGGCAGGCACGCGACTACGCGCGCGAACATGGCCGGCCCTGGCTGGGCTCGGCGGTGGAACGCGCCACCGACGACCCCTATCTGCTGCGCCGTATGGGCGAGATGCAGGCCCAGATTTCGGGTGCTGCCCTGATGGCCGACCACGGCGCAGAGCTGCTGCAAAAAGCCTGGGAGCGCGGCCCTGGGCTGAGCGCGGCGGAACGCGCCGAGGTCGCCATCGCCGTCTTCGAAGCCAAGGTCATGGCACATCGCTGCACCCTTTTCGCCACCCAGGAAATGTTCGATGTGGTGGGTTCACGCGGCACCCATGCCGACCTCGGCTTCGACCGTTTCTGGCGCAATGTTCGCACCCATACCCTGCACGATCCGCTGGACTACAAGCTCCAGGCGCTGGGCCGCTGGGCCGTGCATGGCGAAGAGCCTTCGGCCCAGCACTACAACTGAAGCCGCAGCCAAAAAGAAAAATCCGGGACCAGCCCGGATTTTTTGTGTCGGCCGCGCAGCCTCAGAAGCGGTAGCCTATGGCCATGGAAAACACATCGGGATTGAGCCTGACGCTGATGCTCTGGCCCGAAGACAGGTGGATCTTGGTCTTCAGAAAGCTCTTGGAGTAGGACGCATCCACAAACCAGCGCTCATTGAACTGGTAGACAAAGCCCAGCTGGGCCAGTGCACCGAACTTGTCGTCGAGTTCAGCCGTGGTCGGATTGGCCAGCGTGCCGCCGCTCAGACCGTTGAGCGTGGCCGTGGTCTTTTCGCCATAGAAATGGGCATAGGTCACGCCGGCTCCCACATAGGGGCGAAACGCGGCCTTGGCCTCGTTGAAGCGGTACTGCAGCATCAGCGTGGCCGGTATCGCCTTGGTGCTGCCCAGCTTGCCCACACCGGCAATCGCGCCAGCTCCCGACAGGTCATGCTTGAAGGGCGTGGCCAGAGGCACGTCCAGCGCCAGATTGTCGGTCACCATATAGGTGATACCGCCACCCAGCTGGGTGTTGCTGCCCGCGTCGACCTTGGTGTTGGGAAAGGATGGTGCCGACAGATTGCCGCTGCTCACATCGGGCGATAGATGGGTGATGCCCACACGTGCCGACCAGGTGCCCGCAGATTGGGCGCTGGCCAAACCGCAGGCCGTCAGGGCCAGAACGGCGGCAGAAATCCGCATATGTTTCTTCATTGTTGTCTCTCCTGATTCTTGCTGCGGATGGGCTTAGAGCCAGCCGGCCTGTGCCAGCGAACGCGACACCAGCTGACCCATCTGCTGGTAGCCGTAAGGGGTGGGGTGGAAGCTGTTGGCGAAGACATAGCTCTTCCACCAGTCGGGGCTGGTTTCGCCCTGAGGAATGTTGGCGGCCAGCTTGTCGGCACTGCAGGCGGACAGCTCGTCGGTACCGATCTTGGAGCAGGCCGCCACCGTGGCATTGGTGAAGTTGTAGGCCGCAGGGTTGGAGATCTGGCTCTTGAACTCGGTGTAGAAGTCGACCACGGCAATGCGGCTGTCATTGCCTGCAGCGGTCTTCAGGGTGGCGTTGAACGCGCTCACCCAGCCGTCCAGCAGGGCTTCGGCCTGCTTGGAGGCGGCCGTGCCCTGGGCCTGGGCGATCTGGGCCAGCACGGTGGTGAACTTGGGGGTCATCTGGATGGCCGGGATGTTCAGCACGGCGATGCGCGTGGCGCCCTTGGCCAGCAGATCCGTCTGCATGCTGGTCGCCAGGTTCTGGGCCAGCGTCTGCATGTACAGGCCGCCGGCCTTGACGATACCGTCCGAGCCCTGGGACAGCAGGGCCGTCAGCGTTGCCGTATCGATCTTGGAAGCCAGGAAGGCCTGCAGGTACTTCTGCGCCGCCTGCGCCTTGGCGCCATCGGCAGGCGAACCCGTCACGGCATAGGTTCCGGCAGCCGACTGATAGGTCAGCACGGCCGTGATCAGCGCGGCTGCGTCATTGGCGCCGCCATCGATGAGGATCAGGTCGTTGGAGGAAACACCGGCCGCGCCCGCATCCTTGATCTGCTGCAGCACGGAGATGGGCGAGTTCACCACCTGGCCGGAGGCATCGACATAGTTGATCTGCGCGCCGCCGATGGCGTAGTTGGTGCAGCCCGCATTGGCGGTCACAAACGTGGTCTGGCTGGTGGGCTTGTAATGCGCGCACAGCGACGTGCTGTAGAGATCGGCAATGCGCTCGGGCCAGACCAGATAGGGCTTGCCGGTCGTCGGATCGTTGCCCTGCACGGTGAACTTGTAGCCGAAGGTGCCGCTGTCCGAGAGGCTGTCGCCCATGACCTTGACCGAGGTGACCTTGGCCTTGGGGGTGGTGTCGGCACCGCCTCCGCCGCCGCAGGCCGCCAGCAGGCCCACCGTTGCCATTGCAGCCGCCAAGAGTTTGAGTTTGCTTGCCAAGATGATGTTCTCCTGAGGTGTTGTGAATCGCACGGTCGTGCTTTTTTCCTCAGCGTCATCCTAGCGACACTCATCCCCGCGTTGTTATCGGGCAATTACCGATGGTCGGACAAAAATCCAACGCCCAATAAGCGGGTCATCAGGCTGTCACGCAACAAAAAAAACCGGACCTTGGTCCGGTTTGTCGAGGCTGGCAAAGGGCGGCGAGCGGCCGCCACCGGCCCGCTACTGGGCCGCCGTCCAGTCCACCAGTGCATCCCAGGCCGTGCGCGCCGCGGCGGCATTGGCATGGTTGGCCATGGCCACCAGCACATAGCGCTGGCCGCTGGCACCGTCGACATAGCCGGCCAGTGCCGCCGAGTCGCGCAGGCTGCCGGTCTTGAGGTGGGCCGCGCCCGCAAACCGGCTCTTGCTGCGGCGCAGCGTGCCGTCCACGCCGACGATGGGCATGGAGGAGACGAACTCGGGCATCACGGGAGAGACCCAGGCGTTCTGCAGCATCTGCCCCAGTCCGCTGGCCGTGATGCTGGCATTGCGGCTCAGGCCTGCGCCGTTGTCCACCACAGGCTGCTCGGCATTGCCCCAGCGCGCGGCCCACCACTGGGCCAGCGACTGCCGTGCGGAGTCGAAGCTGGCCACGCCGGTGCGCTGCATGCCCAGGGTGAGCAGCACATGCTGGGCCATGATGTTGTTGCTGTACTTGTTGATGTCGCGCACCACTTCGGACAGTGCCGGAGACTCCAGCTGGAACGCCGGCTGCAGGCCCTGGGGCACGCTGCCGTCGCGCACGGCGCCGGTGAGCTTGCCGCCCAGCTCGCGCCACATGCCTTCTATGGCCTTGGCCGCAAAGCGCTCGGGCTGCGCCGGTGCGATGGACCAGCTCTTGTCGCCGCAACTTGCCGGATAGCTGCCGTTGAAGGCGATGCGCTGCGGATTGTTCATGTCCAGCTGCATCTTGCTGCGCCAGTCGCCGCAATCAGAATTAGGAGCAGCCAGCTCAACTGTCTGCTGGTTTTCCATACCAAACATTGGTGGATCGTATTGAATACGGGCGATACCAGCTCCTGTATCGGGAGCAATATTCAGCGCCACGGCCTTGTAGTTGATCAGCAGCGCATCGGGCGAGGCGTTGTAGGGCCGCCAGGGCTCGTTGTCGAAGACCGCCGCATCATGCGCGGGCAGCTGAAAGGCGCTGCGGTCCAGCACGATATCGCCCACGATGACCTTGACGCCCATGCCTTGCAGGCGGCGCAGCATCAGCCACAGACGCTCCAGCACCAGCTTGGGGTCGCCCTGGCCCTGGATGTAGAGGTTGCCGCGCAAGGCGCCGTCGACCACCGGGCCGCCCAGGTAGACGGGCGTGCGCCAGACATAGGCCGGGCCCAGCTGGTCGAGTGCCGCATAAGTGGTGACCAGCTTCATGACCGAGGCCGGATTCATGGCCTGGTGCGTGCGCCAGGCCAGGTTCGGTGGCGATCTGCCATCCACATTCATCACCAGCAGCGATACGGCATCGCGCGGAATCTTGGCGCGTTGCAGCGCCGCGTCCACGGCGGCGGGAATGCGGGTGTCGGCAGGCAGGGACTGCGCCAGCGCGGGCTGGGTCAGCAGCGCCAGCAGCGATGCGCCCAGCGCGCTCAGGGTCTTGCGAAGAAAGAAGGGGGTCTGCAGCATGGGGCCAGAGTCTACGCCGGGCTACGCCCATGCCGGGCATTGGCAGCGCCCGCGGCAAGCTGGCGGCGGGCGTCCGATAATGCAGGGCTACGCTGCCCTCTCCTGCAGCCCAGTGCAGCCCAGTGCAGCCCTTATTGCGCTCCAGCCCGCCTGCGGCTGACGCCCCGCCGAACATGAATCTTCTCGCCATCGACACCAGTACCGATACCTTGTTTGTTGCCGTCCAGCGTGGCGATGCCATCTGGCAGCACAGCGGTCCGGGCGCTCAGCAGTCGTCGGCCCAGTTGCTGCCGGCCATCCGCCAGCTCATGAAGGAGGCCGGGCTGAGCTTTGCGCAGCTGGACGCGATTGCCTTCGGGCGCGGTCCTGGCTCCTTCACGGGCCTGCGCACGGCCTGCGCCATCACCCAGGGTCTGGCGTTTGCCGCCAAGGTTCCCGTGCTGCCCGTGGACTCGCTGCTCACCGTGGCCGAAGAGGCACGTCATCTGCATGGCTGCACCGAGGTGGAGGCCGTGCTCGACGCGCGCATGCACGAGGTCTATCACGCCGCGTTCCGCTATGTGGACGGCCAGTGGATCGAGCCCGAGGACTTCGGTCTGTGCGCCCCTGAGGCTTTGCAGGCTGCAGCCGGCCATGCCGTGGCGGGCAATGCCCAGCCCGTCTACCCCGAGCTGCTGGCACCCGCCGCTCGCCATGTGCACGCCATGCCCACGGCCACCGCCATGCTGCGTCTGGCTCCGGCACTGTTGGCAAAAGGCTGCGCGGTGCCGGCCGAAGAGGCGCTGCCACGCTATATCCGCGATAAAGTGGCAAAAACCACGGCCGAACGCGAAGCCGAGAAGGCCGCCGCTGCCGCTGTCTCCGACGCCGCCTCCCGATAAGCACCTCATGACCTTGCCCAGCAGCTCCACACTCGCCACCGACGCCAGCACCCAGGATGCGGCATCCCTGGTGCATTTCGAGCCGCTGTCCGCACTCTGGCTGGACACCTTGCTCCCGATCGAGGAGCAGGCCTATGCCCACCCATGGACGCGCGGCAACTTCCAGGATGCCATGGTGGCCGGCTACCAGATACAGCTGCTGGTCGATGCCGATCACCAGTTGCTGGGCTACTTTGTCGCCATGCAGGCGCTGGACGAGGTGCATTTGCTCAATATCACGGTCAATCCGGCCTGCCAGCGCCAGGGCTGGGCGCGCGTGCTGCTCGACGCGCTGGCACTTTGGTCGCGGCAGCAGAATGCCCAATGGATCTGGCTGGAAGTGCGCGAAAGCAATGCCCGCGCCCGCGAGGTCTATTTCAGGCACGGCTTTGCCGAAGTCGGTCTGCGCAAGAACTACTACCCCAACCCCAACGGCCCGCGCGAACATGCGGTGCTCATGAGTCTGAAACTATGGCCCTGAACCTGGACGCCCGCCAGCGGGCCATGCTGGAAGCCATGGGCATCACCGTCTGGTTGCCCGAGCCCGTGGAACCCGTGGCAGTGGCTGCAGTCACTGCAGTCGCCGCCGCACCGTCGCCGGTCGCCGAGCCCCTGCCCGTCGCGGCACCGGCAATGCGCGTGGCGCCGCCGGCCCCCGTAAGCCCGCCCGTAAGCCCACCCGTGGCGCAGGCCGCCGCGCCCGTAGCCGAGGCAGCGCCGGCACCGGTTCAGCCGCCCGCCCAGCCGACCAGACCCGCCAGTCCACCGCCTCAGAATCTGTCCGGCCACCGGGCGCACGAACCGCGTCAGTTCGTGCAGCAACCCGCCGCCGGCCCGGCCGGCGAGCCTGGCCTGGGCTGGACCATAAGCCCGGCCCAGCTGGTCTACCCCCATGCGCCTCAGCATGTGCAAAGCGCCGAGCAAGGCGGCTGGCTGATCCTGCTGGAGCCTGCCGCCAACCCGCCCCTGCTGAGCCCGGCGCAAAGGCCTGCGGCCGACTGCGCCCAGACGGCGCTGCAGGGCGATGCCGCCAAGCTGCTGGACAATATGCTGCGCGCCCTCGGATTGCAGGAAAAGCCGCGCGTCTTCAGCGCTGCACTGCACCGCGCGCCGCCCGATGCCGATCTCAGCCATGCCCAGGCACTGCAACCCGCGCTGGAAACGCTGCTGCGCGAGCTGCGCCCTGACTGCGTGCTGGTTCTGGGCCTGGCCAGTGCACGCGCTGTGCTGGGCCGCCATGATGCGCTGGGCCGGCTACGGGCCGAACCGCACCATATTGCGGGCGTGCCCACGGTGGTGACCTACGACCCCAACTATCTGCTGCGTGCGCCGCAGGCCAAGGCCGGAGCCTGGGCCGACCTGGTGCAGGCCGACGCCTTTACCAAGGGGCTGTGACAGGCGGGCGACAAGCCCCGCTTACCCACTCTCCCAACTATGACGCAGGCGACATGCTGCAGTGCAACGTAGCATAATCACTGGCTTCGAATTATTGAAAGACATCCGTGGAAACCTACCCTAGTTGGTAGCTTTCAGCTCCCGGTGAAGACTGTGGGGGTTGAAAGCGCCCTGATCCCTGCAGAACCTCAAGAACAACCGGGAGTGAGCTGATGCTCAACATCTTTACGCTGGCCAATGGTCGACTCGTTCAGGAAGAAATCGAGTCCCTGGCAGACCTCGAACGCTTTCGCCCCATCTGGGTCGACCTGGAGTCGCCCACCCTCGAAGAAAAGCGCTGGATCAAGCAGCACTACGAACTGTCCATCCCCGAAGACGCGATGGACGAGGACATCGAGGAGTCGGCCCGCTTCTACGAGGAAGACAACGGCGAGCTGCATATTCGCAGCGACTTTCTGATCGACGATGACGAAGACCCCCGCTCGGTGCGCGTGGCCTTCATCCTCAACCAGCACAATGCCGCGCTGCGCAGCCACGGCGTGCTGTTTTCGATTCACGACGAGGATGTGCCGGTCTTTCGCCTGCTGCGCATGCGCGCGCGTCGCGCACCAGGCCTGATCGACGCAGCCGAGGACGTGCTGCTCAAGCTGTTTGACGCCGATGCCGAATACTCGGCCGATACGCTGGAGCGCATTTACGACGACCTGGAAAAAGCCAGCAAGATGGTGCTGTCCGGCGATGTGACCGACGAGATGGCCAAGGAAGTGCTGGGCGCGATCGCCCGCCAGGAAGACTTGAACGGCCGCATCCGCCGCAACGTCATGGATACGCGCCGCGCCGTGAGCTTTCTGATGCGCTCCAAGATGCTCAACGCCGAGCAGTTCGAGGAAGCGCGCCAGATCCTGCGCGACATCGAGTCGCTGGACAGCCACACGGCCTTTCTGTTCGACAAGATCAACTTCCTGATGGATGCCACGGTCGGTTTCATCAACATCAACCAGAACAAGATCATCAAGATCTTCTCGGTGGCCAGCGTGGCCCTGCTGCCGCCCACGCTGATTGCCAGCGTCTACGGCATGAACTTCAAGTTCATGCCCGAGCTGGACTGGGAATTCGGCTACGGCTATGTGGTGCTGCTGATGATTCTGAGCGCCGTCGGCCCCATGCTGTATTTCCGCAAGCGCGGCTGGCTGAAATAGCCCCTGTGGCGCTGTGCGCCTTCCCCCGAGGGGAACGACAGCTTTGCTGGGGCAGCCCTTTGCGGGGACAGCCCTTGCTCCGTGCCTGCTCAGATACGCTGCACCAGGTCCAAGGCATTACTGATCAAAAAAGGGAGCTGCTAACGCCTGATCAATGGTCATTTCAGACTCAAAAGATGCTGAAACCCATAAAAAAGGAGCACCAGGCGCTCCTTTTTTTGCATGTGCATCACGATGACTGCGCTTGGGCACCGCGCTCGCGCACCCAGAGCACGATGCCGCAGAGCATCACGATCACCTGCGTGCCGATCAGCGCTGAAAAGCCCGCGAAGAATCCAGCAGCCACGCCGCCGCGTGTCGACAGCGCACCTATCACCGCACCCATGATGGCCGGCATGAAGCCCGCGACCAGACTGCCCGCACCGTTGACCACGCCATAGGCGCTGGCCACATGCTCGGGCCGCGCGCAATGCTGCACGGTGCTCGGAATGGCCGGGCTCATCAGTCCCCAGCAGAAGTTGGCGGCAATCAGGCAGTAGGCCGCCGCATAGCGGTCTTCCATATGGATGGCCAGCCACACGGCGATCGCCACGCCGAGGCTGCCGAAGACAAAGATCAGCGGCACCTGGCGGCGTGCGATGCGATCGATGATCATGCCGCCCACGAAGACCGCAGCCACGCTCGCGTATTGCGGCAGCGAAGCCAGCCAACCCATCTCGCGCATGGAAAAGCCGCGCGACTCCTTGAGATAGGCGGGCAGCCAGTTGCTGCTGCCCCAGAGATAGGACAGAAAGGCCGCCGTGAGAATGGTGATCAGCCACAGATAGCGCGTGTGCATGGCACCGCGCACGATCTGGCCGACCTGGCCCACGGCCTCGCCCACCGACTGGGGCTTGGGCATGCCGGTCTCCACCTTGGGCATGCGCACAAAGGCCCAGACCAGCGGAACGCCCAGAAGCACGTTGATCAGGCCCAGCACATGGAACGAGGTCTCCCAGTTGTGGCCCACGACCAGGTAGCCGACGAAGGGGTAGCCCACCGCCAGGCCCAGCCCGGTGCCCATATTGACCAGGGAGTTGGGCTTGCCGTTCTCGCGGCTCTCGAAATGCGCCTTGATGTAGCTGCCTGCCAGCGAGAACAGCGGCCCCTCGGAGACGCCCAGCAGAATGCGCGATGCCAGCAGCAGCCCGTAGCTGTTCATGGCCGGCGACAGAAAGGTCACCACACCCCACAGCAGCAAACCGGCAAACAGGCTGCGGCGCACGCCGAACAGCGCCGCGCAGAATGGCGTGAGCACAAAGGACGAAACACCGTAGCCGACCATGAAGGCCGTGGCCAGCAGGCCCTGGCGCGTTCGGTCGTCAGGGGTGAGGCCGATGTGCGACAGAAAGTCGTGATCGGTGATGAGGACCGAGATATTGATCCGGTCCACGTAGGAAATGGCGACGATCACGAACAGCGTGACCACGCCCCACCAGCGCAACGAGCGTGAGTCTTTCATGATAGGAGTCCGGCTAGCGTTGAGAGAGAGAAAAGCCGGGACCGGCACCCGCCGGCCCCGCCAGGGCGCACGTCCTGGCGGGCGCGCGGTGGGGCAGCCGTGCTGCCGCCGAAACCCCGGGGCCGGCCCATGCCGGCCCGACGGGGCAGGATCAGAAGAAGTGGCGGATGCCCAGTTCCAGGCCGTTGGAGTTGCCGCCCGGCGTGGTGCCGGGAGCGCTCAGCCCCTGCACGCCGATGGACTTCGCCGCCGAGCCCTTGTTCTTCAGGAAGGCATAAGTGCCGTAGACCTGGGTGCGCTTGGAGAGGTTGTAGCCATAGCCCACGCTGATCTTGTTCCAGTCGGCATTGCTGCCGGACAGGTTGTAGTGGCCGAAGGAGGCACGGGCCTCGCCATTGCCCAGGGGAGCGGTCACGCCCAGCTGCACGGCCGTGATCTTGGTGCCGCCGCGCTTTTCCGAGGCCCACAGCAGCATAGGCTTGGCGACCCCGAAGTCGTAGGACAGGCCGACATTGTTCGCCGTCAGATTGGTGGCGCTGGTGTTGCCGTAGAGCCGGCCCGTGGCCAGCGCGCCGTTGAACGCCCCCTGGCGGTAACCCAGGCGCAGGCCGCGATAGTCGCCCTCGCGCTTGTTGGGTGCGCCGCTGGGCTGCTCGCCGAATGCCAGCTGGGCCTGGCCGTAGAAGCCGCCCAGGTTCTGGGGCAGGAAATAGCTCACGGCATTGCTGATCTGTATGGGAGCGCCGCCGGTCGAGGGAACGCCCGGAATGCCCAGCATGGTGAAGGCACCGGTGCCGCCCACGCCGTTGGTCAGGAAGGGATCGAAGATCAGCGTGTTCAGAAAGGTCGCCGAATCGTCGCGCCCAAGGCGCACCTCGCCCCAGTTGCCCATCAGGCTGACGGTGGAGCGGCGGTTGAAGTTCAGGCCGCCGCCCGTGGCCTTGCCCGCGCCGCTGTCCACGTCCAGGCCGGCCTCGAGCCAGAAGCCCGCCTTCAGGCCGCCGCCCAGATCCTCGGTGCCGCGAAAGCCCAGACGGCTGATGTTGGCGCCGCCTGTGGAAATGCCGGTCTTGGAGGCTCCCGAGCCGCCCAGATGGGCCACGCCGACGTCGACGACGCCGAAAAGCTCGACCTTGGACTGCGCAAAAGCCGCGCCGGGCAAAGACGCCAGGCAGGCTAGCGCCACGCCGAGAGCCGGCGTATGGATGGATTTCATGGTTGGTCTCCTCTAGGGGTGGGGGGTTGTCTTCAGTTGCTAGCCCAGGGCCTCACTCGTCAATTCAGCATGGTCCAGCCAAGGGACGCCGAGGAAGGGCCCGGGCCGGCTGCGCAGCCCCGCACCGAGGGTGTCGCCCCCCTCTCCCGCAAAGCGGATATAGAGCGGGGGAAGGCGCGAAGCGACTCAGGAGGTGTCATATATCGAGGACCAGGCGCTCGCTCTTGCAGCCGGAGACGCAGACCATCATGACCTTGTTGGCGGCGCGCTCCTTCGGGCTGAGCACCGAGTCGCGGTGGTCGGGCACACCTTCCAGCACGCGGGTCTCGCAGGAGCCGCAGACGCCTTCGCAGCAGCTGTGGTCCACATCGACACCGGCGTCCAGCAGCGTGTCCAGCAAGGACTTGTCGGGTGTGATCTCGATGAAGCGACCGCTGCGCTTGAGCTCTACCGTGTAGTTGCTGCGCGCATCGGACGACGCCTTGACTTCCACCGGCGTGAAGCGCTCGATATGGGCGTTGGCATGGCCGAGCTCGGAGCAGAACTTCTCGAAGGCGTCGAGCATGGGCGTCGGGCCGCAGGAATAGTGGTGCAGGCCCGCGTCGGGGGCGCGCTGCGCCAGCAATGCCCGCAGGTCGGGCGGGCCGCCCGCTTCCGCATCGAAGTGCAGATGCAGCGGCATGCCCAGGGCCTGCAGCTCGGCCAGAAAGGCCGCGCTCTTGCGCTCGCGCGCAAAGTACAACATCTCGAACGAATGCCCCAGGGCCTTGAGCCGGCGTGCCATGCACAGCATGGGCGTGATGCCGATGCCGCCGGCCACCAGCACCGAATGCGTCGCCGCCTCGTCGAGCGCGAAGTGGTTGCGCGGCTCGGAGATGGTGATGGGCATGCCCACGCGCAGCGACTCGTGCACGCAGCGCGAGCCGCCGCGGCTGGCGCGGTCGCGCAGCACGCCGACCACGTAGCGGTGGCGCTCGCTGCTGTCGTTGGACAGGGAATAGCTGCGCACCAGCCCGTTGGGCAGGTGCAGGTCGATATGCGAGCCGGCCGTGAAGGCAGGGAACTCGCCGCCATCGACCGGGCGCAGTTCCACGCTGATGGTGTCCTGGGCCTCGAAGCGCAGCGTGTGCACAAAGGCCTGCAAGCTGTTGCTCATGATGCGATGCCTTCGTCGATCTGTTCCTGGGCCTGGCGACGCAGATGGCGGCGCAGGCGCACCAGGCCGATGTCATGCTGGTAGAGGTTCTCGCGCTCGTTGGCGTCGGCTTCCATCTGCTCCATCATGATGCGGTCCTGCTCCAGCACGGCCCAGTGGCGTGCCTCGAGGCGGTTGCGGTAGAGGAAGCGCCAGGTGTCGCGCATCCAGCCCTGCACCTTGCGCGCACGCCAGAAGAACACGGCACACAGGTCGGCGCTGATGGGCGTGACGCAGGCGACGATGGCAAAGTTGCCGCCGGGGCCGCCGGTCTTGGGATAGGGAATCTCCAGGCGCATCCACTGCGCGCCGGTTTCGCCGTATTCGGTCCAGTCGAAGTTCACGCCGCGCTGGCCGACCTTCTCGAACACAAAGCCGTGATCGGTGTCACGCACCTGGAAGCTGGCCTTGCTGTCGCCCTCGGCCATGGAGTGCGACTGCTTGTGCAGGAAGGTGCCGTGCATGGGGTCCATGACGTTGTCCAGCGCATAGCGGTAGTCGCTGCGCCACTCGGCATAGCACAGGAAGTTCGAGTACTCGGGCGAGCTCAGTTCCTCGGGCAGGCTGAAATCGGGAGCCTCGTCCACATGCTTGTCGCTGTTGTAGAGGAAGATCGCGCCGTGCATCTCGCGCACATGGAAGGCCAGCGCAGCACGCGAGCCTTCGAGCTTGCAGCCGGGGCTGCCGGGCACCTTGGTCACCGTGCCGTCGCAGCGCACTTCCACGCCGTGGTAGGGACAGGCCAGGCGGTCGCCCAGGATCACGCCCTGGGACAGCGGCGCGCCGCGATGCGGGCAATGGTCTTCCAGCGCATGGACCTGACCGGCAGCATCGCGCCACAGCGCGATCTTGCGGCCGAAGCGGCGCAGCGAGACGGGCTCGGTCTTGACGAAATCCGAAGGGCAGACCGCATACCAGAGGTTCTTCAGACCCGTATTGAGCAGACGGTCCACCGGATCGATGGTGATGGTTTGTACGTTCATGGGGTGCTCCTGTCCTGTTCTGTCTCAATAGCCCAGACGGGCCATCAGCGCCTGAAAGCTGTCTTCCGTCCAGGGTTCGCCGTTCTCGCCGGCGGGGCCGCTGCGGTTGATGTAGGCCACCAGCTCGGGCAGCGTCTGCACGCCCTCGCCAAAGGCACGCTCAATGGAGTCGCCCAGCAGGTCCTCAAACAGGGTGGAGGCGCGCTCGCGCGCCTGATGCGGCTCGAGATATCGATCAGCGGCCATGGTTCTCTCCTTCGAAAACTGTCTTGAATCGTGGTTCTGCTTCATCGCCCTGAGCGCCGCCCCACACCGAGGGTGTCGCCCTCCTTGGGGGCGCCGTGCAACGGGAAGGCGCGAAGCGACTCAGGGGGTTGGTCATTTAGTCGGCCCGGATATCCAGGTCCTTGATGAGCTTGCCGAAGCGGTTGTAGTCGGCAGCATTGGTCTTTTCCAGACGTGCCGGCTCGCCGCCCGCAGGCAGGGCGCCGAAGGCCGCCATCTTGGCGACCACGTCCGGCATCCTCAGAATTTCATTGAGATGGGTGTTCAGCAGCTTGACGGTCTCGGGCTTCATGCCCTTGGGACCGAACAGGCCTTGCCAGGCCGACACTTCCACATCCTTGACGCCCTGCTCGGCCAGCGTGGGCACATTCGGGGCCAGCGGGCTGCGCTGGGCATCGGCCACGGCCAGCACATTGACCTTGCCGCCTGCGTAGGGCGCGATGGGGCCCCAGGTCATGAAGGTCGTGGGTACATGTCCGCCGATCAGATCGTTGACTGCGGGCGCCACGCCCTTGTAGGGAATGTGGGACAGCTTGGTACCTGCGGCCTTGTTGAACATCTCGCCCAGGATATGCATGGGCGAGCCGCTGCCGGGGCTGGCATAAGTCAGGCCGTCGCGCTTGCCCTGGCTCGCCAGGGTCTTGATGTCCTTGATGCCCGAGCCCTGGCTGGCGGCCACGAACATGGGCTGCACGCTGGTCTGCACGATGGGCGTGAAGCCGCCGAGCACGTCGTAGCTCGAACCCGCGTTGGTCTTGAGCACGAACTGGGCGATGGCAAAGGTATTGGGCGCCAGCAGCAAGGTGTAGCCGTCGGGTGCGGCCTTGGCCACATGCACGGTGCCGATGGTGCCGCTGGCACCGGGCCGGTTGTCCACCACCACGGGCTGACCCAGTCGCTGGCCCAGCTTCTCGGCATACAGGCGCGCCATGGCATCGGTATCGCCGCCGGCCGGATAGGCCACGACGATGGTGATGGGCTTGCTCGGATAGGCTTGCGCCAGCGCGGAACCGGACATCTGGGCTGCAGCCAGCAATGCAGCAGCGATAACTACCTGGCGACGAATGTTTTTCATGAAATAGCCCGTGGGGTTGTGGTTAAGCCTCTAGCCAGCCAGAGGATCTGGAGAATTCGCTCACATCAGAGACACCGAGCAAGGGCCGCCCCGCAGCGAGGGTGTTGTCCCCCTCCCGCGAAGCGAGAGAGGGGGAAGGCGCAAAGCGACTCAGAGGGTGTTTCATTTCTTGTCTGTCAGGAACTTGCCGTCGGCGGCGCCCACGCCCTTTTGGCGCCGCGTATTGCCGTCCAGGCCGCCGTCGATGGCCCACTCGGCGAACACCGTCGGGCCGGGCTCGAACTCGCGCGGCTGCCAGTCGGCCGTGAGCTGGTCCTCGTCGGCGTAGTACTCGACCAGGGCACCGGCCGGGTTCTTGAAGTACCAGAAATAGGCCGAGGACACGGGGTGACGGCCCGGGCCGAGCTGGGTATCCCAGCCGCAGCGCGAGATATGCATGCCGCCGCCGAAGACCTCGTGGATGTCGCGCACGGTGAAGGCCACGTGGTTCAGGCCGGCGTGCTTGTCGGGGCGCTGCAGCAAAAAGATGTCGTGGTGGCCGCCGTCGGGCGCGGTGCGCAGGAAAGCGCCGCGCTCGGGGTAGCGGTCTGAGGCCGCGAAGCCGAAGTTCTCCACATAGAAGCGCTCGCAGGCCTGCACATCCTTGACGAAGAACACCACATGACCGACCTCGATGGGCTGGGCGCGCTCGTAGGCCGGGCTGGCCTGATTGATACGGCCCTTGCGGTCCCAGGTGTTGTACTCGGCGCTTTGCATCTGCACATCGCGCTTTTGCGTGAGCTGCAGGCGCACGGCCAGGCCGTTGGGGTCGGTGCAGCCGATACGGCCATTGCCCTGGACGAAGCCTGGAAGCGCGCGGATGCGATCTGCATACAAAGCCAGGTCGGCTTCGCTTTCCATTCCCCAGACCACTTCGCGCAGCGTGGGGCCGGCTTCGATGGCGGGCGGCAGATCGGGGTGATTGGTGGCGGCCACGATCACGCGGCAGCCGTTGAGTGTCTCGAACACCAGCCGCTCGGCCTGCTCCTCGGCCAGGCTCAGGCCCCAGTCGAGGAAGAACTGACGGCAGGCCGCCAGGTCGTCGGCGCCGTAGCTGATTTCGTCAATGCCCAGTACGCTCATGATTTTTCCTTAGTTGGCCCAGGCCAGGGGCGATGCGTTCAAACCCCAGTACATGCTTTTCTGCTCCATGTACTGCTGTATTCCCAGCCGCCCCTTCTCGCGGCCCAGGCCGCTGTCGCGCCAACCACCGAAGGGCGTGGAGATGGAGAACTGCTTGTAGGTGTTGATCCACACGGTGCCGGCCTGGACCGCGCGGCCGATGCGCCAGGCGGCCTTGTAGTCGCGCGTCCAGATGCCGGCGGCCAGTGCGTAGACGCTGTCGTTGGCCTGCTCCAGCAGCGCCTCTTCGTCGTCGAAGGGCATGGCCACGAGCACGGGGCCAAAGATCTCCTGCTGGCAGATCTGGTCGTTGTTGGTCACACCTTCAAGGATGGTCGGGCGGTAGTAGTAGCCGCGCTCGTACAGCGCGCCCTCGGGGCGGTGACCTCCGGTGCGCAGCTGACCGCCTTCGGACAGGCCCAGCTGCACATAGCTCTCGATGGATTCGCGGTGCTTGGCGGTGATCAGCGGGCCCATCTGGGTGCGCTCGTCTGCCGGATCGCCCACGCGCAAGGCGGCGGCCTTCGCTGTGAGGCGTTCCATGAAGTCGCCGTAGAGCTTCCTCGCCACGAACAGGCGCGAACCGGCGATGCAGGACTCGCCCGAGGAGCTGAAGATGCCGTAGAGCACGCCGTTGACGGCGTGGTCGAGGTCGGCATCCTCCAGCACCATGGTGGCCGACTTGCCGCCCAGCTCCAGCGAGACGGGCATCATCTTGTCGGCCGCGATGCGGGCGATGTGCTTGCCGGTGGAAGTGCCGCCCGTGAAGGACACGCGCTTGACCAGCGGGTGCTTGGTGATGGCGTCGCCGATCACCGAGCCGCGGCCGGGCAGCACGCTGACGATGCCCTTGGGCACGCCGGCTTCTTCGCAGATCCTGGCCAGCTCCAGCGCCAGCAGCGGCGTGGCTTCGGCGGGCTTGACGACCACGGCATTGCCGGCCGCCAGCGCCGGGGCGAGCTTCTGCGCCTCGCTGGCGATGGGCGAGTTCCACGGCGTGATGGCCGCGACCACGCCCATGGGCTCGTAGACGCTCATGGTCATGAAGTCGCCACGCGAGGGCGTGATGGTCTCCTCCATGGTCTCGCAGGCCGCCGCGAAGAACTGGAAGGTGCTGGCGGCGCTGGCCACCAGGGCGCGCGTCTCGCTGATGGGCTTGCCGTTGTCCAGGCGCTGCAGCTGGGCCAGCGGCTCGGCACGCTCGCGGATCAGCAGCGCGATGCGGTAGAGCACGGCGGCGCGCTCATGGGGCTTTTTCTGGGCCCAGCCGCTGGTGCGGAAGGCATGGTCAGCCTTCTCTATGGCCTCCTGCACATCGGCCAGGCTGGGGGCACGCAGGCGGCCCACCACCTCGCCGGTCGCGGGGTAGAGCGTGGCGGACTCGTCGCCGCCGCCAAGACGCCATTCGCCGCCGATATTGATGGGGAGCAGTTCTAGGTTCGACATCGTGAAGCTCTTTCGTTCTTGCTGGTCGTGCTGGCTCACTGGCCCTTGGTGGTGGCCGGGATCTGGTCCAGCTTGTTCACCGGAGGGCCCGAGAACGTGGTCTTGAAGCTGCCGATGGCGCGCATGTCGATCTCGAGCAGGAAGGGGCCCTTCTTGCCCCAGGCGCCTTCCAGCACCGCAGGCAGCTCCTCGAGATCGCTGATACGGGCATGGGGCAGCTTGATGGACGCGCACAGCTGGGCGTAGTCGGGGGTGTGCAGCTCCACATAGCAGCGGCGGCCGCCGTAGGACGCATCCTGGATGTTCTGGATCACGCCATAGCGCTGGTCGTTCATCAGCACGATCATGGTGTCGCACTCCTCCTGCACCAGGGTGGCGAGCTCGCCCAGGTTCAGGATGAAGCCGCCGTCGCCGGCCAGGCCCAGGGTCTTGCGGCCCGAGCCGCTTTCGGCCGCGCCAATGGCCGCACCGATGGCCATGGGCATGCCCATGCCGATGCCGCCGCCCGTGGCGTGCACACCCGCGTTGGACTCGAAGAAGCGCAGCTCGCGGTTGCCCCAGGTGCTGTTGGAGACAGTCACGTCACGCACCCAGTTGAAGTTGCGGCCCACGGCCTGCTGCAGCTGCTGCACCAGGGCGCTGTACGGGCCCAGGCCGTCGCGCATGGTGGCCACGACTTCGTCGTGCACCTGGCGCAGGTCGGCCAGCAGCTCGGGATCAGCCTTGTAACCGCGCGCTTCCAGGCGGTCGGCCAGACCGTTCAGGGCCAGGGCCGAGTCGCCGCAGACAAAGCCGTCATCCATATAGCAGCGGCCTTGCTGGGCGGCGTCCACATCGATGCGCAGCAGCGGGCGCGGCAGCTTGAGTTCGTACTTCAGGGTTTCGTTGCTGCGCAGGCGCGTGCCCACGGCCAGCATGGCGTCGCAGCGCTGGTAGAAGGCCTCGACGGGCTTCTGGATGTTGTAGGCGCCCAGGGATGCGGGGTCGTCCTCGGGCACGATGCCGCGGCCCTGGCCGGTGCTCACGATGCCGAAGCCCAGGGCCTTCAGACGCTGCACCGCAGCGCCGGCATGGCGGGCGCCGCCGCCCAGCCACAGCAGCGGGCGCCTGGCCTTGGCCAGTTGCTCGGCCAGTGCATCGAGCGCGGCCTCGCTGGGAGCCAGCACCGCCACCGGCAGGGGGGACAGATCGGCCGGCATGTCTATCAGCGCCTGCTGGATGTCGATCGGGATCTCCACGCTGACCGGGCCCGTGGGGGCGGTCATCGCGGTCTGCACTGCGGCCTTGAGCGTGGACAGGCAGGTCTCTGCGCTCAGCACGCGGAAGGCAGCCTTGGAGACGGACTTCAGCATGGTCAGCTGGTCCGGCGCCTCATGGATATAGGACAGCTTCTTGTCCAGATACTGGGTCTCGATCTGACCCGTGATGTGCAGCAGCGGCGTGCCGGCCGTATAGGCTTCCACCAGGCTGCCGGCGATATTGCCCGAAGCCGGGCCGGTGCTGGTGATGCACACGCCCAGGCTGGAGGTGGAGCGCGCGCAGGCGTCGGCCATATTGCCTGCGCCGGCCTCGCCGCGTGCCATCACGAAGCGCACCTTGCCGCGAGCAAACATCGCGTCGAGGATGGGCATATTGTGGATGGAGATCACCCCGAAGGCGGCCTTCACGTCGCAATGCTCGAGGAATTCGGCAACGACGGCGCCGACGGTGATTTGGTTTGCGGTGGATGTCATGTTCTGGTCTGAATTTCGTTAGTGGTCGAAGCCGGCGCGCCTCATGCACGGGATGCCAAGCAAGGGCCCAGGCGACCCCGCCAGTCCCCCATCCGCGAAGCAAGAGAGGGGGCCGCGCAGGGGGTGCTACGCATATCTCGAAAGGCCTCCGGAAACATCGATATGGCTGCCGGTCGTGTATGAAGACAGGGGCGTGGCAAGGTAGAAGATGGCTCGCGCGGCTTCGGCGGGTGAGCCCAGGCGGCCCAGTGGAATGGACTTCTTGCGGGCCAGCTCGGCGCTCCACTGCTCCCAGGTCTGGCTGCGGTCCTCTCGGGCATCGAAGCGGCGGCGCCACTGGCCGGACTCGATCAGGCCTACCAGGATGCCGTTGACGCGCACGCCCTTGGGCGCGAACTCGGTGGCCATGGAGCGCACCAGGTTCTTGAGGCCGGCGCGCGCCGCCGAGGTCGCGACCATGTGGGGCTCGGGCTGGGAGGCCAGGAGCGAGTTCACGCAGACAATCGCCGACTCGCTGCCGCGCTCGAGCTGGGGCAGAAAGGCGCGCGTGGGATGCAGCACCGAGAAGAACTTCAGGTGCAGCTCCTCGGTCCAGGCTTCGTCGCTGGTGTTCTCGAAGGTCGAGACACGGCCCTGACCGGCGTTGTTGATAAGAATGGAAGCCGGTCCCAGCGCCGCTTCGCTGGCGCGAGCGAACTGCTGCACCTGCTCGGCATCGAGCACGTCGCAGGCCTGGGCGAACAGGCGCTCGCGGGCCTCGGGGTGGCGCTCGAGCAGTTGCTTGACCGCCTGCTCCAGACGCTCGGGGTTGCGGCCGCACAGGGCCACGCGGGCTCCCTGGGCCAGCAGCAGCTCCACGGTGGCCAGGCCTATGCCCGAAGAGCCGCCGGTGACGACGGCCGTGGCGTCGAGTTTGAAATCATGCATGGCCGCCTCCTGCGCGCCTTGAAGTAATGGACAGAACCTGCGCGCTGGACTGCGGCCGGTAGTTGAGCAGCTCCGACAGTTCGTCGGCCGCCGCGCAGACACGCGGCACCAGCTCCGTCTGGCGCTCGGGATCGATCTGGGCCGAGGCCAGGGTCACGCCCAGGGCCGCGATGACGCGGCCGCTGTGGTCGCGCACGGGCGCGGCGATGGTGGAGATCGAGCTTTCGTAGAAGCCGGCACCGGCCACATGGCCGCGCTCGCGATCGGACTGAACCAGATCGAAGAGCTCGATCACGGTCCTGGGCGTATTGGGCGAATGGCCTTCCAGATGCTCCTCGGGATAGAGGGCACGCAGCTCGGGCAGCGAGAGGTCGGCCAGCAGGATGCGACCCAGCAGCGTGGCATGGGCAGGCAGCCGCGTACCCACGCGCACCGAGCTGGTCAGCGGCGTCGGCGGCGTGACCTTGGCCACATAGACGATAGAGCGACCGTCGCGCACCACGATGTTGCAGGGGAAGCGGATTTCCTCGCACAGCCGCGCGATCACGGGCTGGCCCAGCTCGGTCAGGTCCATGGAGGACAGGAACTCGAAGCCCAGACGCAGCACGGACAGGCCCAGCCGGTAGTCGTTGCCGCCCTCGGCGCGCTGCAGAAAGCCCATGCTCTCCAGCGTGTTGAGCATGCGGAACACCGTGGCACGCGGCAGCTGCAGGCGACGCGCCAGCTCGGGCGCACCCAGCGCGGCGTTGTCGCGACCGAACTCCTGCAACAGGCGCAGACCGCGCTCCAGCGCGGGCACCATGTACTTTTCGGAGCCGCCGTCGACGACGCTGTCGATCGCGTTTTCGGATGGGGAAGAACCTGACATCTCCAACTCCTCAATTCGTTGCAGGCGTGGCCAGAAGCCGGGGACACCGAGGAAGTGCCGCTGCGCACCGAGGGTGTCGTCCCTCTTGCGGGGGCGCCGTGCAACGGGAAGGCGCGAAGCGACTCAGGGGACTCTTCATTTTTCAGTTCATGACGAAGCCGCCGTTGACGGGCAGCACCTGGCCCGTCACAAAGCGCGCACCGTCGGACAGCAGATAGGACACGGCACCCGAGACGTCCTCGGGCCCCTGCTCGCGCTGCAGCGCGCGCTGGTCGATGTAGAGGCGATGGCGATGCTCGGGCACGTACTCGGTGGCCTCGACCAGCACCAGGCCAGGAGCCACGGCATTGATGGTGATGGCATCCGCGCCCAGCTCGCGCGCCATGGACCGCGTCATGGCCATCACGGCGCCCTTGCTGGCCACATAGGCCATCAGGTTGGGAGCGCCCCACATGGCAGTGTCGGAAGCCAGATTGACGATGGCACCGCGACCGCTGTCCTTGAGAGCCGCGCGGCAGGCACGGGTCATCAGCCAGACGCCGCGCACATTGACGTTCATCACCTGGTCCCATTTGTCCAGGGCAATGTCGTCCATGCCCTTGCCGCCGGAGTCCGTCACGGCCGCGTTGTTGACCAGGCCATCCAGACCGCCGAGGGTCTGCACGGCCTGCTGTGCGCACTGTTCTATGGAAGCCGGGTTGCTGGCATCAAAGGCGACGCCGTGAGCCTCGAAGCCCATGGCGCGCAGCCTGGCAACGGCTTCGTTCAGCAGTTCAGCGCGCAGATCGGCCATCACAAGCTGCGCCCCCTGCTGGCACAGCGTCTGCGCAAAAGCAAAACCCAGGCCGCGCGCAGCGCCGGTCACAAGGATCCGGCGCCCAGCGAGCTGACCGGTGGAAGGCATGGTGTTGAGGGTCATCTTAAACCTTGTTTGTTTCAAATATGAAATGACACTTTTTTCTTGAAACAAGCCTGCAGTTTAGTGAGCCTTCTTTTGAGTCAATACCCGGAGAAACCCGTAGTTCCCGCCCCATAGCGACACACGGGCGTAAAAAAACCGCGACAAGCGCGGTTGAAAGGAAAACGGGGCAACAAAAGGTATCCGGCCTGCCGCTGTGTGCAGGCCAGATCGAAGCTGATCAATATTGATAGCTTTTAGCGCCTGTCAATAAATGAATACAGGCTAATAACGGCATGAAAATACCGTGCATCAAGCGATACAAGCTACAAAATCGCTAGCAAACCCTCTGACCCTTCGCAGGCGTCAGACGTAGAAAATCCAGCACCACGCGTTGCGCGTAGCGGCTTGCCACAGTGCGCACGAAATCCGAGAAGTCCACATGGGCGCTGTCGTCCGCCCGGTCCGAGATGGTGCGCATCGCGGCAAAAGGCGTTTCGTAATCCAGGCAGGTCTGGGCCACGGCAGCACCCTCCATCTCCACCGCCAGCACGGCGTGGCCGGCGGCCTCCAGATCGGCCCTGAGCTGCGCGCTGGCCTGGCGCGAGCTGACAAACTGATCGCCGCTGGCAATCAGGCCTTCATGGACGCGGGCCGAAGCATACGAAGCCACGATGCCCGATCGCAGTGCCGAGTCGGCGGCCTGCACCAGTCGGTCCGTCGCCGCCTCGTCGCAGGCCAGGGTGCTGCGACCGTAGCCGGGCAACTGCCAGCGCGGAAAGATCGGCGAGGCATCCATGTCATGCTGCAGGAAAGTCCGCGCGATCACCACATCGCCCACATTCACATCCGCGCCGATGCCGCCCGCCACGCCGGTGAACAGAATGCCGCGCACGCCAAAGCGCTCGATCAGCGCGGCAGTGGTGGTGGCGGCGGCTACCTTGCCTATGCCCGACAGCGCACACACCACCTCATGCCCGTGCAGCCGGCCCAGCCAGAAGTCGCGTCCGGCATGGCGCAGGCATTGCATGTCCTGCATGGCGTCGACCAGGCCGTGTTGTTCTTCGGCAAGAGCGCTGAGAATGGCGAGCGTCATGGATGAGGGTACTCCGGAACATGGGCCAGGCGGCCCTGGTGAAAGCACGAAAGAAAGCACAAAAGCGGCACCAGGCCGCTTTTGTGGGATGCGCAAGAGGCGCGATTAGAGCACGAGGGCTTATTGCGCCTCGATGTCATGACTTTTGATGATGGGCGCCCAGAGCCCGGTTTCCTTGCGGATCAGCTCGCCGAAGGCCTCGCCCTTGACCACCCAGGGCGTCATGCCCTGTGCCTTGAGCTGATTGAGCGCCGCCGGGGTCTTCAGAATCTTGTCGATATCCTCGCCCAACTGCTTGACCACCTCTGGCGGCGTGTTCTTCGGAGCCAGCACGCCATACCAGGAGGAAATGGCAATCCCCGGCACGCCGGCTTCGGCCAGGGTCGGCACATTGGGCAAGAAGCCCGAGCGCGCGCCGTCGGTCACGGCCAGCGCGCGCAGCTTGCCCGACTGCACATGGGGCAGCACGGTGGGCAGATTGGCCACGATCATGGGAATGGTGCCGCCCAGCACATCGGTCACGCCCTGAGTCGAGCCCTTGTAGGCCACATGCATGATGTCCGCGCCCGACTTGTCCTTGAACAACTCGCCGGCCAGATGCAGGCTGGAGCCCACGCCGGGCGAGGCATAGCTGATGGAGTTGGGCTTGGCTTTGGACAGCGCCACCAGCTCCTGCACCGACTTGGCCGGCACCTGCGGATTGACCGCAATGACATTGGCCGTGCGCCCCATGGAAGCCACGGGCACGAAGTCGCCGAACACGCTGTAGGGCAGCTTGGGCATCAGCGTCGGGTTGATGGTCAGATTGCCCTGCGGCACGACCAGCAGCGTATGGCCGTCGGGCTTGGCGCGCTTGACCATATCGATGCCGATATTGCCGCTGGCTCCGGGGCGGTTATCGACGATGGCGGCCTGCTTGTAGTGCTCGGTCAGGCCGGTCGCCAGAATGCGCGCCAGGATGTCGACAGGACCGCCAGCGGGGAAAGGCGCGATGACGGTGAACTGCGCAGCGGAAAGCTGCTCGGTGGCGGTCGCTGCATGAGCGACGGGCAGGGCCAGGACGCTGGCCAGTGCCAGGCAGGATTTGAGAAATTCGGAGCGTTGCATGAGGGTTCCAGAGGGTGGAGATGTCAAGCCGGCCGAGGTTCGATGCGCGCCCTGTTTGATGACGCGCAAGGAAATATTCGCACAGGCGTGACACCATGCTGAAGTGGGGAGATCTGCTTGCAGGTTTCAGCAACAAGCAAGAGAGGTGCCAAGCCCATGGCGCGCATGACGCCGCAGACCTGGCGCCGGATCAGATGGCCAGCGGCGCCACGTTGTTGAGCACCGAGCGCACAACGCTGTACACCGTCAGCGCCGATGTCTTGGGGTTGGCCGCCAGCGGCTTGCCGCGCATGGTCAGCTCCATGGCGCCGAAAGCACCCCGCGCCTCGACCTGGTGCACGTTCTCGTGGACGCCAGGATCGGCAAACAGACGCACCATGGTCTTGTCCAGCCCCAGTCCGGCCAGCGACAAGGTGGCCGCCACATTCGCATTCTTGGGATAGAGCTGTGCGGCCTCGCGCGCCGAGCCCTCGAAAATGCAGAAGGCCTCGGTCAGGCCGTCCAGATCACAGACCTGCTCGGCCGGAGTGCCGCTCCAGGCCTTGGGCGGCTTGCGCCCCGTGTAGACCACCGTCTCCAGGCCGCCGACACGCGCCGCCGCCAGCGCATCTATGCCGCCGATGGCGCCCGACAACAGCTGGGCCTGCGTCTTGCCGGCCTCGGCTGCGGCCTGTACGCGTTCGGCCATGCCCGGGGCACTCAGGGCGCCTATGGATGCGATGACCGCCGGAATGCCGCGCGTCAGAGCCGGCAGCACATGCTCTTCAATGGCGGCATGACCCGCGCATTCCACCAGCAGATCCGGCACCGCATCGCCGGGCAAGGCCTGCAGCAGCTGCGCCTGTGATGCCAGGCGGGCAGCCGTCTCGCGCACCGCTGGCGTGATCTCGGGAACCAGTATCCACCCCACCTGCAGCCGGGTATCTCCGCTCAAAAGCTCCAGAACACTGGAGCCAATCGCGCCGCAGCCAATCAAAGCAATATTTTTCATCTCTAGCTTCCTGAAAAATGCGCTGGCCCGGCGTGATCGGGGGTCAGCGCAAATGGTCCGGGTGCTGCTGGCGCAAATGAGCGGACAGGGCTTCTGCCGCCTCTTGCACCTTCTGCACCCAGAGCTGGGTTTTCTCGGGCACCAGCTCGGTAAACGGAATGGCCATGGCCAGTCCCGCAACCACCCGCCCGTCTGCGGCGCGCACCGGCGCTGCAATACTGGAAACACCTGGCTCGTAAAAGCCCTCGCCCATGGCGTAGCCACGCTCACGGTCCTGGACCAGCAGGCCCAGCAGCTCGTCGATGTTGCGCGGCGTGCTCTCGGAGAACTGGGGCAATTCCTCGCCGCCAAACACCGAGCGCAGTTGCGCGGCATCCATGTCATGCAGCAGGGCTCGCCCCAGCACCGTCGCATGTGCAGGCAAGCGCGAGCCCACACGCACAGCCCCCTGGAACGCTCCGGCCGGAGTGACGCGTGCCACATAGACCACGGAGGTGCCGTCACGCAATGCAAGATTGCTGGTCATGCCCAGCTCATCGCACAAGGCCTGCAGAGCAGGCTCGGCCAGTTGCGCCAGCGGCTGGGTGGACAGGTAGTCGTAGCCCAGACGCAGCACGGCCAGACCGAGTCGGTATTCGGTACCGCTGCGCTGCAGATACCCCGA
Organism: Comamonas brasiliensis; assembly: GCF_018292285.1. Classification (NCBI taxonomy): domain Bacteria; kingdom Pseudomonadati; phylum Pseudomonadota; class Betaproteobacteria; order Burkholderiales; family Comamonadaceae; genus Comamonas; species Comamonas brasiliensis. The sequence continues at coordinate 536,714 of NZ_JAANES010000004.1, read as the reverse complement.
GTTTTCAAGCGTGGTCAACATCCGAAACACCGTGGAACGCGGCAGCTCGAGGTTGCGCGCCAGCTCGGGCGCGCTCCAGACAGGTTGCTCCGGGCCAAAGCAGGCCAGCAGGCGCAGTCCTCGCTCGAGGGCAGGCACGGTGTAACGGTCTTGGTCGTTGGTTGAAATCTCTGGGGTTTCGCTCATGGCAATCAGCTGGTGTTGGGCAAATAGCTCTGGTTCAACAAAGATGCCAGCCTATGCGCAACCTCCACAGGTTGTTCCACGGGTGAAGCATGACCGGCAGCCGCAAGCGTACCGTAGTGCGCGCCCAGCAACTCGGACCAGGCTTTGCAAGCTGCAGGCGGAGTCACCACGTCGTGCTCGCCGACCCAGACCTGAACCGGCACGCCCAGCCTGCCCTGTGCCTGCGCCAGATCGCTGCCGCAGAGCAGCTCGACCGCCTGCGCATAGCCCTGCGGCTGCATGCGCGCCGTATTCCAGCGCACCCATGCACGCACGGCTTCAGGGGCTTCGGAAGACACCAGACGCTGGTCGATGACGGCCGCCAGGCCGGCGACACCCTTCGCGGCCAGAGCCGCCAGCCGTCCCTCGCGCACCTTGGCTTGCTGCTCGGCCTTGGCCGCTGCGCCGTAACCGCCGGCCGGGCTGATGAGCACCAGTTGCTCGACCAGTCCGGGGGCCGCCGTGACTGCCAGCCTGGCAGCCATCAGGGCTCCCAGGGAATGGCCGACCAGCAGGCAGCGCCGCACGCCCAGCGCAAGCAGCGACTGGGCCAGCGCCTGCGCATAGTCGGCATCGGCAGGCGCGGCTGACGCCAGCGGCGTCGACACGCCATAGCCGGGTGCATCCCAGGCCAGAACGCGCGCCTTGTCACCCAGCTGCAGCGCCACATCCAGCCAGGAGGCAGCCCCGGAGCTGATGCCATGCAGCAGCACCACCGCAAAATCGGAGCTGGCATCGCCAGCTTCGCGCCAGGCGACCTGAGCGTTCTGCGGGAGCTTTACCAGTCGCTCGGGAAATCCGGTCTGCAGCAGCTGCAGCTTCGGCGACAGCAAATCCTCGTGCATGACGAAGCTCAGCGCTTGATCTTGGCCAGAGGATGCTCGGGCGGATAGGTCGGCGTGACGGGCTTCTTGGCGCCCAGCATCACGCACATCAGCGCATCTTCGTCACCGACGTTGATCTCTTCGCGGTAGACGCCGGGCGGCACCGAAACCACATCGCGATCGGTCAGGATGGTCTCGAAACGCTCGCCGTCCTTTTCCAGCACCAGCTTGAGCTTGCCGCGCATCACGAAGAACACCTCTTCGACATCGGTGTGCAGATGCGAAGGGCCTTCATGGCCGGCAGGAATCACCATGGTGGAGAAGGTGAAGTTCTCCGACGGAATGGTGTTGCTGTCCGAGGCCACACCCGTGCCACCGGTGCCGATGTAGCGCATCTGGCCGCGACGGTACTTGGGGTCGAAATCGGCCTGGAACTTCAGGGCATCGAAGTCGTACTTGCGCGTGGCAAAACGCGCAATGCGTGTGTTCATCCAGTCTTCAAAGCTGGAGCCCTCGGGGCGATCCCAAGTGCGGGCATTGTTGTCCTGTGCGATATCGCTCATATGTCTCTCCTGAAACCGTTGGTGAACACAAAAAGCGATCTGCTTTTTGTTTTACTAATAAAACTAGGTTCATTTGGCGAAACAATTATAAGAAGACTTGCCTGATCGCAACAAGCACATTTCTTTGCCAGCGAGGTCTTGTCGCCTTTTCACCGAGGCAAATGCCTGATTTCAGACGCAAAAAAAGGAGCGCCAAGCGCTCCTGTGAACTCGCCTTGAAGGACAAGATGAAAACTCTCAGGCGTCGCGCAGCTCCCTGCGCAGGATCTTGCCCACTGGGGTCTTGGGCAGATCGCTGCGAAAGACGATGTGGCGCGGACGCTTGTAGCCGGTCAGATAGGCATGGCAGTAGTCGCGGATGACCTGCTCGGTCAATGCCGGGTCTTTCTTGACGACGATGAGCTTGATGGCCTCGCCGGACTTCTCGTCGGGCACACCGACCACCGCGCACTCGAGCACGCCAGGGCAGTTGGAGACCACGTCCTCCACCTCGTTGGGATAGACGTTGAAGCCGCTGACGATGACCATGTCCTTTTTGCGATCCACGATCTTCACAAAGCCGCGCTCGTCCATGGTGCCGATGTCACCGGTCAGGAAGTAGCCGTCGGGCGTCATGACCTTGGCGGTTTCGTCGGGACGCTGCCAGTAGCCGGCCATGACCTGCGGGCCCAGCACGGCGACTTCGCCGGGCTGGCCGAGTTCGTTCACATCCCGGCCATCGCTGTCGACCAGCTTCACATAGGTGCTGGGCAGGGGCACGCCTATGGTGCCCGAGTAAGCCGTGGCCGTGACCGGGTTGCAGGTCACCGAGGGGCTGGTTTCCGAGAGGCCATAGCCCTCGCAGATGGGGCAGCCGGTCTTCTTGAGCCACAGCTCGGCCACTGCGCTCTGCACGGCCATGCCGCCGCCCACCGACACCTTGAGATGACTCCAGTCCACGGTATCGAAGTCGGGGTGATTGGCCAGTCCGTTGAACAAGGTGTTCACGGCCGGAAAGCTGTGGAAACGGTGCCTGGACAGCTCCTTGAGCGTGGCCTTGAGATCGCGCGGATTGGGGATCAGCACGGTCTTGCCGCCGGTACGCATGGCCAGCATCATGTTCACCGTGAACGCGAAGATGTGATAGAGCGGCAGCGCGCAGATGCTGGTGGGCTGCTCGCCTGCCGGCACCTTCTTCATGGCGGGCTCGTTCCAGGCTTCTGACTGCAGCACGTTGGCGATGATGTTCCTGTGCAGCAGCACGGCACCCTTGCTCACGCCCGTGGTGCCGCCCGTGTATTGCAGCAGCGCCATGTCATCGGCCTTGAGCACCGGCGCCTTCAGGCTGGCGCCACGCCCCTTGGCCAGCGCATCGTTGAAGCGCACGGCACCGGGCAGGCTGAAAGCCGGCACCAGCTTCTTGACCGAGCGCACCACGTAATTGACCAGCATGCCTTTCAAAAGGCCCAGCTCGTCGCCCATGGCGCAGAGCACGATGTGCTGCACGGCGCTGCCATGCATGCCGTCCTGCAGCGTCTTGGCGAAGTTCTCGATGATGACGATGGCCTTGGCGCCCGAGTCCTTGAGCTGATGCTCGAGCTCGCGTGCGGTGTAGAGCGGGTTGACGTTTACCAGCACATAGCCGGCACGCAGCACCCCGGCCACCGCCACCGGGTACTGAGGAATATTGGGCATCATCAGCGCCACGCGGTCGCCGCGCTGCAGCCCCAGGCTTTGCAGATAGGCGGCAAAGACCTTGCTCTGGGCATCGACCTGGGCGAAAGTCAGCTCCTTGCCCATGAAGGAATAGGCCACCTTGTCGGCATGCTTGGCAAATGCCTCCTCCATCAGGGCCACCAGCGATGGATACTGGGACGCGTCAATGTCCGCAGGAACTCCCTCTGGATATGCATTCAGCCAAGGACGGTCACTCATTCTTCTGTCTCCGTGTCTTATCGTCTGATCCGGCCATTGTGATAAAAAGCACGGTCGTTCGATACTGTAGTAACCCTAGGAAACAAGCCGGGTCACCTTGGTAACAGAAGTCAAAACCCATGAAAAAAGCCCGCAGGCAACAGCCTGCGGGCTTTGAGTGTTTTCAGCCCTCAGTGCTTACTGGTAAAGCGCTGAAAGCTATCAAACTTGAGTTTACTTGACCAGCTGGGCCAGATCGCCGGCGGCGTACTTCTTGGCCATTTGCTCCAGGCTGTAGCCCTTGATCTTGCCGCCCTGGCCTTCGCAACCGAACTCGATGTAGCGGGCCTTGCAGACTTGCTTGGCCGCTTCGCGGGCAGGCTTGAGCCATTCGCGGGCGTCGAACTTGTCGGGGTTCTCGGCCAGGAACTTGCGCACCGCGCCGGTCATCGCCAGACGGATGTCGGTGTCGATATTGATCTTGCGCACGCCGTACTTGATGGCTTCCTGGATTTCTTCCACGGGCACGCCGTAGGTTTCCTTCATCTTGCCGCCGTACTGGTTGATGATGGCCAGCAGTTCCTGAGGCACGGAGGAGGAGCCATGCATCACCAGGTGGGTGTTGGGGATGCGGGCGTGGATTTCCTTGACGCGGGAGATGGCCAGGATGTCGCCTGTGGGCTTGCGGCTGAACTTGTAGGCGCCGTGGCTGGTGCCGATGGCGATCGCCAGTGCGTCCAGCTGGGTGGCCTTGACGAACACGGCAGCTTCTTCGGGGTCGGTCAGCATCTGGCTGTGGTCCAGCTTGCCTTCGGCGCCGATGCCGTCTTCTTCGCCGGCTTCGCCGGTTTCCAGGTTGCCCAGGCAGCCCAGCTCGCCTTCCACGGTAGCACCGATCTGGTGGGCCATGGCCACCACCTTCTGGGTCACGTCCACGTTGTAGTCGAAGGACGAAGGCGTCTTGCCGTCGCTCATCAGCGAGCCGTCCATCATCACCGAGCCGAAGCCCAGATTCAGCGCGCCCTGGCAGACTTCAGGCGTGGTGCCGTGGTCCTGGTGCATCACCAGGGGGATGTGGGGATACATCTCGGCGGCCGCCTGGATCAGGTGCTTGATGAAGGGCTCACCGGCGTACTTGCGGGCGCCAGCGCTGGCCTGCAGGATCACGGGCGCGCCGACTTCGTCAGCCGCCGACATCACGGCCTGGACCTGTTCCAGGTTGTTCACGTTGAAGGCGGGGATGCCATAGCCGTTTTCAGCAGCATGGTCCAGCATTTCGCGCATCGAGATCAAAGGCATGGTGGGTTCCGTTCAAAGTTTTGAGAGGCAACGCCCCCGGCGATGAATCACTGCAGTGCGCCGCACGACAGCTGTGGCCCGGGGAAAGACCAGCGGTCACGCTTCGGTAACCGCTTAGTAACCGGGTATTTTAACCGGCTAGCGGTATTTCCATGCGATAGCAGGTGGTGAAGCCTTGTGGTGCCTCGGCCACCGTGAAGCTGCCGCCATGGGCCTGCATGACGCGGCTGACGATTTCATGGCCCAGGTGCAGACTGTCCGCGGGCGGCACATGGGCCGGCGCCGCATCGCGCCTGCCATCGTCGCAGACCTGTACCCAGGCCAGCGCCCGGGTCGAATCAAGGCCGGCCTGCACCTCGATCTGCGTGCCCTCCGGCGTATGGCGCACGGCATTCTCGACCAGATTGCGAAGCGCCGAATCGAGCAGCAGCGCATTGCCACGCACAGGCAGCTCCTGCGGGGCGTCCACGGAAATCATGTCTTCGCGCTGCCAGGCATGCTGAGCCTGCGCCGCCGCCACATTGCGCGCCACATCGGCCCAGTTCACGGTCTGCAAAGGCGCATCCAGCATGCCGCGCCCGGCCCTGGCCAGGGTCAGCAGCTGATCGAGCACATGGCCGGCATGCAGGGCGTCCCGGCCTATGCGCTGCAGCGCGGCCTGCAGGGTTGCGCTGTCGGTCTGCGCCGGCGACTTCAGCGCCTGGGCCTGGAGCGCGATGGACGCCAGCGGCGTGCGCAGCTCATGGGCCACTTCGTTGGCCAGATTGCGCTCGCGCTCCAGCGCCTCCTGCTGGCGGTCAAGCAAGGTGTTGATGGAGCTGACCATGGGCGCGAGCTCGCGCGGCACATGGGCGTCGGAGAGCCGCTGGTCGCGGCTCAGATCCAGCGCTTCCACGCGCTGCGTGAGCTGATTGAGCGGGCGCATGCCGCGGCGCATGGCCACGCCCAGCGCAATCACGATCACGGGCAGCAGCCAGAAGCCCGGCTCTATCATCTGCATGGCGATGTCGTCGGCCAGACTGTCGCGTTCAGCCAGGTCAATCATCACCGTGACCTTGGCTGTCCTGTCATGGCTCCACTGCGTGTAGCTGCGCCAGGCCTGCCGTTCATGCACCCCAATCGTGGCAAAGCCCTGTTCGATGTCGAAGTCCGGCAAGGGTGCCTGACCGGTGCGCGAGATCAGCAGACCTTGCGCATTCCAGAGCACCACGCTCAGCGACTCCTGATAGTCGTGGGCGTGCAGGCCTGCAGGCGGCTGGACCGCTGTGGCCTCCCCGGCCGGCACATCGTCCTGCACATGCCAGTTCAAGGTCAGCGCGGCCACCCCGGCCAGATGCCCGTCGGTCAGCTCGTCGGCCTCGTGGACTCCGGTCTGATAGCCCCAGATGACGAAGCTGCACCAGACCAGCACCAGTCCCCCCAGCATCCAGGCCAGCAAATTCAGCTGCAGCGAGCTGCGGCGCTTGCCGGTCGGTGCTATGGTCTTCATTCCTGCTCCTGCGGCATAAAGTAGCCCACGCCCCGCATGGTCACAATGATCTTCTGACCCAGCTTCTTGCGCAGATGGTGGACATAGACCTCCACGGCATTGCTCTCCACCGTATCGCCCCAGCTGTAGAGGTGCTCTTCGATCTGCGGGCGCGACAGCACGCGCCCGCGTGCCAGCAGCAAGGCCCAGAGCACGGCGAACTCGCGCGGTGAAACCTCCACCTTCTGCCCTGCCTGTCTGATGGTGCGCGCTGCCGGGTCCACCTCCAGATCCGCATGGCGGATCACCGGCGAGGCCTGACCGGCGGCGCGGCGCATCATGGCGCGCAAGCGGGCCTCCAGCTCGTCCATGTCAAATGGCTTGACGAGGTAGTCATCGGCCCCCAGATTGAGCCCCGCCACCCTATCCTGCACCTGATCGCGTGCCGTGAGAATCAGCACCGGTGTGGCCGGATCGGGCAGCTGCGGCACACCGGGCCGGCTGCTCTGCAGGCGCAGGCGACGCACCACCTCGCTGCCATCGCCATCGGACAGCCCCAGGTCCAGCAGCACGGCATCGAAGCGCTCGGTGCTCAGGGCATTCCAGGCCTCGGCCACGCTGGCGCACACATCCACCGCATAGCTGCGCTGCATGAGATTGGCTCGCAGCCCTGCTGCAATGCCTTCGTTGTCTTCGACCACCAGAATTCGCATGACCGCATTGTGCGGGCCAATGCCGAATCCGCTCAACTGGCCGGTCAACGCCGGAGCCCGCTTCCCCTGCTCCCGCATGGACTTGACATCCGCAAGCCGGGATTTCGCCTTAACATCGGCCACCTTTCATTGCCGCAATCCGCCGCAGCGCCTTCATGTTCTTCTTCGATCCGTTTCTGTTTGCGCTGTTCAATGCCGATGCCCAGACGCACTGGTTCAGCATCCAGCTGGCACGTTCGCTTTCGGCCTGGTTGCCCAATCTGAGCGGCGTTCTGGTCCTGCTGGCCCTGGTGTTCGGCTCACCGGCAACACGCCGCACCATGCTGATGCTGCTGCTGTCCATGGCGACGGCCTGGCTGATCGCCAGACTCATACGCTGGGGCTTTCCGGCGCCGCGCCCGTTCCAGCTCAATCTGGGCACGCTATGGATTCAGCATGGCGGACGTGCGGGCTTTCCCAGCCTGCATGCCAGCGGTGCCTTTGCCCTGGCCATGGCCATCAGCCTGGGAACGACCCGCCATCGCAAGCCGCTGGTCTGGCTGGCCTGGCTGGCCGCCATCGGCATTGCCTGGAGCCGCGTCCATCTGGGCGTGCACTTTGCCTCCGACCTGCTGGCCGGCGCGCTGGTCGGCATCAGCGGCGCCCTCATCGTCTGGAATATCGCCTCGCGGCTGCGCCGCCGCCGCCATCTGCGCGTCGTGCCGCATCTCAAACGCCTGCGCAGCGCATGGACGGCCCAGGGCTGAGCAAGACCTTAAGCGCTTGTTAAGAAGCGCTTTCTATCGTGGCGGCCATGAAGTCGTCCGCCCCCTCGCTCCCTCGCCCTTTTCTTCGCCAAGCCTCCGCTCCGGCCCTGCTGAGCTGGACCGTCGTCGCCCTGGCCTGCGTACTGGCCTGGGACATGAGCGGCCTGGACATGGCCATGGCGCACTGGTTCGGCAACAGCCAGGGCTTTGCACTGCAAAACGACTGGTTCATGGTCAATATTGCCCATGAAGGCGCGCGCAAGCTGGCCTGGATCATCGTGATGGGGCTGAGCCTGATGATCTGGTGGCCCGCCGGCTGGATGCGCCAGCTTCCCTATGCACGGCGCATACAGCTGGTAGTCGGTGCACTGCTGTCGCTGGTCATCATGGCCGTCATGAAGCGCATCAGCGCCACCAGTTGCCCCTGGGACATCGCCGACTTCGGCGGCGTGGGCCACTATGTCTCGCACTGGGCCTGGGGCGTCACGGATGGCGGCAGCGGCCACTGCTTTCCGGCCGGCCACGCCTCTGCGGGTTTTGCCTTCATCAGCGGCTACTTTGCGCTGCGCCACGATCTGCCGCGCGCAGCACGCCTGTGGCTGCCCGCGGCTCTGGTGGCCGGTTTTGCCCTGGGCCTGGCGCAGCAGATGCGCGGCGCCCACTTCATGAGCCACACGCTGTGGACCGCCTGGCTTTGCTGGACGGCCAGCTGGTTTTGCGATCTGCTGACCACCCGCCGCCTGGCGCGCCAGGCACCGGCGGATGCCGCCATGTCTCCCGACGAGCTGCTTGCCTCGGACTGAACGCTGCGCACACGCAAAGGCCATTCATGCTGTTCTTCGATGCCCCTGTTTTTCAATTTCTGAATGCCAACACCCAGAGCCCGCTATGGTGGATTCAGGCCTCGCGCTTTGCCTCCACCTGGCTGCCCGGACTCTGTGCCCTGCCCGTGATCGCCGCCATGCTGGCGCTTGGCAAAGGCTGGCGGCGCAGCCTGCAGCTGGCCCTGCTGTCCATGGCCTGTGCCTGGGTGGCCTGCCGTCTGATTCGCTGGGGCCTGCCCATGCCCAGGCCGGCGCAGCTGAGCATGGGCATGCAGTGGATCGCGCATGGGGCCAGCTCCAGCTTTCCCAGCATGCATGCCGCCGGCGCCTTTGCCCTGGCGCAGGGCATCAATCTGGGCGTGGGCAGACACCAGCGCTGGCTGGTCGTTGTCGCATGGTTTCTCGCCACCAGCGTGGCACTCAGCCGCGTGGTGCTGGGCGTGCATTTCCCTTCGGACGTTCTGGCCGGCATGCTGGTCGGTACCGCCAGCGCCGTACTGGTCTGGCGCAGCGCCCTGCAGATCCGGCAAGCCCGGCGCCGCAAACAGCTCAAGCGCCGCCTGCAACCCCAGATCGCCTGAAGAACGCTACCAAAACAAAAGCTGCCAGCGCTTTATTCATAAGCACTGGCAGCTTTTTGATGAGGCATGCTTCAAGTCAGAGGCATCGAGCAAGAGCCGCCTCGCAGCGAAGATGCCGTCCCCCTCGGGGGGAAGCGGCATGGCCGCTCAGGGGGCTCACTCCACCCTGCAGATCTTGAGCATATTGGTACCACCGGGCTGGCCCATGGGCTCGCCGCAGGTGATGGCGTAGACATCGCCGGACTGCACGATGCCGCGGGCCAGCAAATGCCCCTTGGCCTGGTCCAGTGCCATGTCGCGCTCGGCGCTGGTGTCCATCAGCAGAGGACGCACGTTGCGGTACAGCGCCATCTTGCGCTGCGTGGCCAGCTTGGGCGTCAGCGCGTAGATGGGGATGTGGATGCGATGACGGCTCATCCACAGCGCGGTCGAGCCGGAGTCCGTCAGCGCCACGATGGCCTTGGCACCCAGGTGATGCGCGGTGAACAGCGCGCCGATGGCGATGGCCTGGTCGGTACGCTTGAACTGGCTGTTGCTGAAGTCGGCGTCCTTGACGCGATCCTCGGCCGCTTCCGCAGCGGCGCAGATGGCGGCCATTTCACGCACGGTCTCCAGCGGGTACTTGCCGGCAGCGGTTTCGGCGCTCAGCATCACGGCATCGGTGCCGTCCAGCACGGCATTGGCCACGTCGCTCACTTCGGCACGGGTGGGCACGGGGTTGGTGATCATGGACTCCATCATCTGGGTCGCGGTGATCACCACCTTGTCCATGTCGCGCGCCATGCGGATCATCTTCTTTTGCAGTGCGGGCACGGCGGCATTGCCCACTTCCACGGCCAGGTCGCCACGGGCGACCATGATGCCGTCGGAGACCTTGAGAATCTCTTCCAGACGCGGAATGGCTTCAGCACGCTCGATCTTGGCGATCAGACCGGGCTTGTGGCCGTACTGCGCAGCGGCAACATTGCACAACTGGCGTGCCATTTCCATGTCGGTGGCGTTCTTGGGGAAGCTCACGGCCACGTAGTCGGCCTGGAAGGACATCGCGGTCTTGATGTCTTCCATGTCCTTGGCGGTCAGTGCGGGAGCCGTCAGGCCGCCGCCCTGCTTGTTGATGCCCTTGTTGTTGGACAGCTCGCCACCCAGCTTGACGATGGTGTGCACCTCTTCGCCGCGCACGGCGTCCACGGTCAGCACGATCAGGCCGTCGTTGAGCAGCAGCACGTCGCCGGCCTTCACATCACGGGGCAGTTCCTTGTAATCGAGGCCCACGCCGTTGATGTCGCCCAGTTCGGTGCGCGATGCATCCAGCACGAAACGCTCGCCGGGCTCGAGCATGACCTTGCCCTCGGCAAACTTGCCGACGCGGATCTTGGGACCCTGCAGGTCGGCCATGATGGCCACTTCGCGGCCCGCACGCTGGGCGGCTTCGCGCACCATGGTGGCACGGTCGATATGGTCCTGCGCCTTGCCATGGCTGAAGTTCAGGCGCACGACGTTCACGCCTTCGCGCACCATTTGTTCAAGCAGTTGCGGATCGCTGGAAGCGGGGCCCAGTGTGGCGACGATCTTGGTAGCACGACTCACTTGCATGAAATGTCTCTCTCGCGATGGAATGTAATCGGGTTTCAATTCTGGCACGAATGCGGTTACATGACTGCATCTTGCACAGTGCTGCAGCACCGGGCAAGCGAGCCGTAGAACAGAAAAAACAGTAGCTGCTTGCACCTACCCATTCTCAATATCAGGGTAATTAATGCTTGAAATGTCTATATTTCAAGCGCTTGCAGCTACTGATTCGGAAGCATAAGAGGGAAACTTGCGCCGGAACCGACAGGCCTTGTGCAGCGCATCAATGAGCGCGTCGAAACAGTTTTGCCCGGCAGGTTCAAATGTGCTGGCGTGCTGGCCTCAGATCAGGCCGTGCGAGAGCAGATAGGTCACCACATGCGTGAGCATGGCGGCCTCAAGCCCGTAGCGCCAGAACATGATGCCGGCCAGCAGCCCATAGACGCTTTCGCACATCAGCAGTTGCAGCACGACAGGCGCCGACAGATCGCCGACCACGCCCCAATTCAGAAACACAGGAATGCAACCCGACAGCAGGGCAGCCAGCGCGATGGCCGACCAGCCCAGCCGCCAGTCCGGGCGCTGCCTGGAACTGCCGAAGAGCGTCCACAGCAGCCACATCACGCCCGTCAGCATGCCCAGTCTCAGCAGCAGCTCTTCGGTGATCGCACCATAGAGCAGCTTGGGCCATAGCGGCAGGCCGTAGACCGGGTCCACAAAAGGCATGCTTTCGGGCCAGACCACGGCCAGCGTCACCAGCCAGGCCGCGCCGATCACGCCGCCTGCCACGCCGGGCAGGCTCAGCACACGAATGCCGCGCCAGGGCACGCGCCCCTCGGCCAGGGCATGAATCAAGGGCGCACTCAGGCCCAGCTTCGGGCCCAGCCGGACCCCGAGGCCCACGCTCAGCGCCAGCAAGGCGCTCAGCCCCGCCGTCACCGCCCAGCTGCCCGCGATCTCCAGACCGTCTCCGGTCAGAAAGCCCAGCCAGGCCGGCGGCACCGTCCAGGCCAGTGCCACCACCCCGGGCAGACCCAGCAGCCACAGCAGCAAGCCCATGCGCGCGGCAGGCAGAGGCCTGACTGCAGCGCCATGGGACAGGTGGTTGAAGGTCTGCGGCATGCTGAACTCTGGCGCCCGTCGCTCAATCACGCATCAGAGCTTCGATCTCGTCCGGCTTGACGGGCACGCCGCGGGTGATGAGCTCGCAGCCGGTCTCGGTGACGATGGCATCGTCCTCGATGCGGATGCCGATGTTGTGGAACTTCTCGGGCACGCCGGGGGCCGGTCGCACATAGATGCCCGGCTCTATCGTCGTGACCATGCCGGGGCGCAGGATGCGGCTGGGGCGATTGGCAATGGTTTCGCCCGAGATCGGGTCCTTGCGCTCGCTGACCACGCCCAGCTCGCTGGGCTCCACATAGCTGCCGCAGTCATGCACATCCATGCCCAGCCAGTGGCCGGTGCGGTGCATGTAGAACTGGAAGTAGGCGCGCGACTCGATCACATCCTCGGCCGTGCCGTACTTGGTACGGTCCAGCAGCCCGAGGTCCAGCATGCCCTGGGCCAGCACGGCCACGGTGGCGTCATGCGGGTCGTTGAAACGCTTGCCGGCCCTGGTGACGGCGACCGCAGCCTCCTGGCTGGCCAGCACCAGTTCGTACAGCGCGCGCTGCGCCCCGCTGAACTTGCCGTCGGCCGGGAAGGTGCGCGTGATGTCGCTGGCATAGCCATCCAGCTCGCAGCCTGCATCGATGAGCACCAGTTCGCCCGCGCGTACCGGAGCCTTGTCGGCCTGATAGTGCAGCACGCAGGCATTGGCGCCGGCAGCCACGATGGAGCCGTAGGCCACGTACTGCGAGCCATGCTGGCGGAACTCGTGCAACAACTCGGCGTCCAGGTGGTATTCGCGCACCTCCTCGCCATTGCGCAGCATGCGTGCCGAGCGCTGCATGGCGCGCACATGGGCCTGGGCACTGATCTGCGCGGCACGGCGCATGATGTCCTGCTCGTGCGCGTCCTTGACCAGACGCATCTCGTCCAGCAGCGCACAGGCATCGCCCTGCTGCGTGGGGCAGATCACGCCAAAGCGCGAGCGCGCGCGCACCTGACCCAGCCAGCCTTCGACCTGTTCAGCCAGGCCCTTGTGCGTGGCGAAGGGGAACCAGACACGCTCGCGGTTTTCCAGCAGGCGCGGCAGGCGGGAGTCGATCTCGTCGCTAGAGAAGGCCTGGGCCACGCCCAGCTTGGCCTTGGCCGCCTCGGGGCCGAGGCGATAGCCAGTCCAGACCTCGCGCTCCAGATCCTTGGGCTGGCAGAACAGCACGCTCTTGCCATCGCTGGTCAGCACCAGGCAGGCATTGGGCTCGGAAAAGCCCGTGAGGTAGTAGAAGTAGCTGTCGTGGCGATACAGATACTCGGTATCGCGGTTGCGATGCAGCTCGGGAGCCGTGGGAATGATGGCGACACCGCCGTCGCCCAACTGGGCGGCCAAGCGTGCGCGGCGTTGGGCATATACAGAAGTCATGGGCATATCGTAATGCTGGCCGGACATCTGTACATCAGCTTACATCTGCAGATGTCAGCTATTTCGACACAGCCCTGTTTCCGCGCCGCCCAAAAGCGGGGCCGTCAGCAGCGCCGTCGCATCGTCGGGCACCAGGGCCTCGGGCTGGCTCGCGCGCCAACCCGACCAGAGCAGGCTTGCGCCCGACAGGATCAGCAGACCGCAGACCAGCCACTCCACCAGTCTTCTGGGCCAGGCAGGCGGATGTCTGGCACTCCACCAGGTCACACCCGTGACGACAGGAAAAGCCAGCGCCGTCCAGCCCATGACGGCCCAGTTCAGCTGGCCCTCCACCGCCACCATGGCAGCGCGCAGCAAGGAGCAGGAGACAAACATGGCAAACAGGCAGTGGCGCACCAGCAGGCGATCCAGCGGCTGGCGGTAGAGGTGATAGACCATGGGCGGGCCGGGCGTGGCAAATAGACCACCGAGCAGACCCGACGACACGCCGGCCAGCCAGAGGGAGACCGGGCCCGAAGGCCTGTCCAGCGCCTTCTTCTGCATCAGCAGCAGCATGGCGCAAAGCACGATCACCAGTCCCAGCAGCATGCGCAGGCCATTGAGCGTATTGCCGCTGAGCCAGTGCAGCAGCAGCACCCCGCCGACCACGCCCAGCACGCTGCTGATGAGCATGGGCTTGAGCATGGCCCAGTCAGGCTCGAAGCGGTAGGCGCGCATATAGCTGACGCCGTTGATGATGGACAGCAGACAGGCCACATTGGCCGCATCGGCAATATTCATCAGGCCCGTGGCGCCTGCGACGCCCACAAAGATCAGCCCGAACGCGAAGCCCGTGAGGTTCTGACAGAAAGCGGCCAGCCCTACCAGAGCCATGAAGAAAACGATTTGCATGCACTCACCCGATGACGGCCCCAGGAGAATGCGCAAAGATGCATCCGGTAGTGCCTGTCTGAAGAGCGAAGGAGCTTAGCAGACGCTGGCGATGAACTTGCGATGACAAGTACAACGAATCAAGCAGTGAGATGGCCGACGACACCAATTCGAGACAAAGATTGCTGCCCGGTCTGTGTGGGGGCAGTTTGCAGCCATGGGCTGGCTCATCCAACAAGGCAGACCACCTCGTGCTGCACCCGCTCCCTGCTATGCACTGCAAAACGCCATGGTGCTAGCTCTGCGCTCATCGACACCCTGCGCAAAGCCCCATTTCAGCCCTCTCTCAATCACAATGTTGACGTTTGAATTCGTTTGAATACAATCAATTCAACACATCGGGAAACGTCTCATGCCAGCACCGCCAACCACCATGGAACCGCTATCGGCCCGCATCCCAAGCGACCTTTATCTATGGCTCGCACAACTGCCGGTCGAGGGGGCCACGACCAATAGCGACAAATTGCGGGTTTTGCTGAGCCGAATCAAACGCCAGCACGACGGAGCAATGGACTATCCCACAGCCCATAGCTGGGCGCGCGATATTGCCGCGCCGCTGCGCGATGCGCTGGTAAGCCTTGAAGACAAGACCGGCAAGACCTCGGAAGTTCTCAACTTGCTGCTCGATCACGTCACCGCCAGCCTGGCCATGATCGTGAGCCACACCCCTGGTAACGAAACCGAGGCAGCAGAGCTTGAAGAGCTGCTGGTGCGTCGCCTCTTCGGCCTGAGCTCCAGCCTGCTGCGCCAGGCCGCCACCGAGCAGGCTCAGGCCTATGACCCGGCAGTCGTGCGTCGGCATATGGGCACCACCATCGAGCTGGCCAACAATATTCCCAACCCCCTTAAAGGAGCGTGAGATGGTTGATTCTCTGAAGACCCGTGTTGGCCGCATCATCGCGGGCAGCGCCCATGCACTGGTTGATCATCTGGAAAATCAGGCGCCGCAGGCGACGATGGAACAGACCGTGCGTGAGGTGGACACCATCATCGCCGACGTTCGCCACGAGTTGGGAATCGTCAGCGCCAACCGCCATCTGGCCCAGCAGCAGCACTCCAAACTCAACGGCCACCACGCTGAACTGGTGGACCAGGTGCAGCAGGCGCTGTCCCTGGATCGCGATGACCTGGCTCGCGCGGCCATCGCGCGCCAGCTGGACATCGAAGCGCAGATCCCGGTGCTGGAGACGACATTGGCCGAACATGCCCACAAGGAGGAAGAGCTCAAAGGCTATGCAGCCGCCTTGCTGGCCAAAAAGCGCGAAATGAGCGAGGCCATCGAGGAGTTCATACGCAGCCGCGCCGCAACGACCTCCGGCACCACGGCAACGCCGGCCGTACCCACACAGCAAAGGCTGGAGTCCGCAACCGGCTCTTTCAACCGCCTCTATCAACGCCATACAGGCTTGACTCCCGCTGCGACAGGTTCTGCGCTGGAGCAAGCCGCCCAATTGCGTGAACTTGAGGAGCTGGTGCGAACGAACCAGATCAACGAACGCCTGGCACAACTGCGCACCCGCTCATCGTGAATCTGTTCACTGCCCCTGAAACCCTGCCCTTCGGGGTTGCCTTTGCCCTCATCGTGGCAATCGCGCTGATCGAAGGCCTGGGCATGCTGATCGCCATGAGCCCCAGCAACCTGATCGATAACGTGCTGCCGGAGATTCACGGGGATGGCGGGCTCGACCAGATGCTTGGCTGGCTGCATCTGGGCCGCGTTCCGTCTCTGGTGCTGCTGATCCTTTTCCTGGCCGGTTATGCACTGTTCGGCTATGGCCTGCAGATGGTCGCCCACGGGCTCATGGGCTCCTATCTGCCCACCTGGGCAGCAAGCTTGCTGGCAGTGCCCTCGGGGCTGGCCACGGTACGCGGCCTGGGTGCTCTGGTCGCTCACATCATTCCGCAGGACGAAACCAGCATCATCAGCGAGCGATCGCTGGTGGGCCGTGCCGGAGTGGTCTCCGGCGGCAGGGCCAGGCGCGGCATGGCCGCTCAGGCGCGCGTGCTGGATGCCCATGGCCGAACGCACTATCTGATGGTAGAGCCAGACATCGACGGCGATGTATTTGAAGAAGGTGTGCAGATCCTGGTGGTGCGCAAGATCGGCGCCATCTATCGCTGCATCGTCAACCCGCATCCATCGATTCTGTGACCCTGTCGACAAGCAACCAAGAATATTCACAACCATCTCGGGGGAGTTAGCAAATGAACAACCTGATAGACCTGGGCATCATGACTGCCGTTGTCTTAGTGGCGCTGCTGGCCATCGGCATCATCTTCTCTCGGCTGTACAAGCGTTCGACCAAGGAAATAGCCTTCGTGCGCACAGGCCTGGGTGGGCAGAAAGTCATCATGGATGGCGGCGCCATCGTGCTGCCCGTATTCCATGAGCGCGTGCTGGTCAACATGAACACGCTCAAGCTCGAAGTACAACGTCGTGAGCGGGAAAGTCTGATCACCAAGGACCGCATGCGTGTGGACGTGACCGCGGCTTTCTTCGTACGCGTCAAGCAGACCGAAGAGGCGGTGAGCATTGCAGCGCAAACGCTGGGGACACGCACCATGAGCCCCGACGAGCTCAAGACCCTGGTCGAAGACAAGTTTGTCGACTCGCTTCGCGCTACTGCCGCCACCATGACCATTCAGGAACTGCAGGACATGCGCAGGGACTTCGTGCAGGCTGTGCAGAACGCAGTGGCCGAAGACCTGGAGAAGAACGGCCTGGAACTGGAATCGGTATCCCTGACAAGCCTGGATCAAACCGACAAGCAATTCTTCAATCCCAACAACGCATTCGATGCAGAAGGTCTGACACGCCTGACGGAGCAAACCGAGGCGCGCCGCAAACAGCGCAACGACGTCGAGCAGGACACAGAAGTGCAGGTGCGCACCAAGAATCTTGATGCCACGCGCCAGAAGCTCACGATCGAGAAAGATCAGGAATTTGCCACGCTGTCCCAACAGCGCGAGATCGAAAACACGCGTGCAGAACAGTCGGCCCTGATCGCCACGCAGCAAGCCGAACGCAATCGCGATGCCGAAGGCGCCAAGATCGATGCCGAACGACTAGTCAGCCAGCAACGCATCGAGGCCGAGCGCCAGGTCAGTCAGCAGCGCATCGAGGCTGAACGCGAAATCCGGGCTGCCGAAATCGAGAAGAACCTGGTCATCCAGACCCGTGAAATCGAGCTGGAACGTCACACGGAAACCAAACGTGCCGAGCAGCGCAAACAAGTCGAGATCGCACGCCAGGACACGCAAATTGCCATCTCGACCAAATCACGCGAACAATCCGATGCCGATGCCGCAGCCAACCTGGCCCGAGCCGACGCGGTCAAGGCCGAGGAAGCCGTCAACACGGCTCGCCAGGTGGCCGTCGCCGAACGCGAAAAAGACATTCAGCTGATCGAGGCCTCCAAAGAGGCCGAACAGAACGCAATTGCCGTCAAGGTTTCGGCAGCCGCCGAAAAAGAGGCGGCCATGGACCGTGCCGAGGCTCTGACCATCGAAGCCCGGGCGCGCCAAGCGGCCGCTTTGGCCGAAGCGGAAGGCAAACGCGCGATCAACGAGGCCCTCAACACCTTGTCGGCAGCCCAGATCGATCTGCAGGTGCGAACCCAGCTGCTGCATCAGTTGCCCCAGATCCTGGCCGAGGCCGTACGCCCGATGGAAAAGATCGAGTCCATCCGCCTCGTGCAGGTGGGCGGCATGCCCGGCACCGGAGGCTCCGGCCAATCTCATTCCAGCGCGTCACAGGGCACGTTTCCTGAGCAGGTCATGAACTCGGCACTGCAATACCAAATCGCAAAACCGATCGTGGATGCAGTAATGAAGGACGCAGGCCTGTCCAACGAAGGCATCACGGGCATGGCTCACAGCCTGGCCGGCATGCTCTCCACGCCGGACAGCAGCGCACTGGCGCAGACAGCACCTGCTTTGGCAGGCAGTGCCCTCACACCCACCGAAGCCACGGCTATGCCCTCCCAAACCGTGCTGCCCATGAGGCAGATTTGAGAACCTGGCCCGGCCCAGGGGCTCATTGATTGAGCTGGGCCAGTCGCTCGGGCGTTCCGACATCGACCCAGCGGCCGGTGTATAGCGAGGCCCCCACCCGGCCTTGCTGCATGGCGCGGCGCAGCAGCGGTGCCAGCGGTGCGCGCAGGCCTTCGGGGTTTCCGGGCTGCACATCGAACCACGGTGATGCAAACAGCTCGGCTTTCAAAAGCGCAATCGTGCTGTAGGTGTAGCTTGGTCGCCCGTCGTCGGCAGGCAGATCCAGTGCCTTGCCGTCCTCGCCCAGGCCAAAGTCGCCGCGCGGATTGTGCGCAGGATTGGGCACCAGCCACAGGTGAGCGAGTTCATCGCTTTGGGCAAACGCCTGGGCATCCTGCACCGCAAAGCTGAAATCCGGCGCATAAACATCACCTGCGGCCAGCCAGAAAATCCGGTCCAGCTGCGGCAGGGCGCGGCTGATTCCGCCAGCGGTTTCAAAGGCTTTCTCGGGCTCCTCCGAATAGGAAAGCAATAGCTTCGCGCTCGCGCACCCATCGGGCTGCGGCACAAATTCATCGCCGAAATACGCGGGAATCTGCGCCCCCAGCCAGCCGGTATTGATGACGGCTCGCGGCACGCCGGCAGCCAGCAGCGCCTGCATGTGCAACTGCAGCAGCGGCACGCCCTGCACCTTGAGCAACGGCTTGGGCGTGACATCGGTCAGCGGCCGCATGCGCTCGCCCCGGCCTGCGGCCAGCAGCATTGCAGGGGGTTGCACCAGGAGGGAAACAGCGTTTTCTACAGTCATTGCAATCAGCTTTTCAACACGGTTTGAGGTGCGCAAGACACCTGTTTCTGGGGTTGCACTGTAGAGCATTGACCCGCATCCCGCCTGCGAAAATTGGGCCTCCATTAAAATGACGGGCTTAGCAGAATTACCCCTCCTTTTCGGAGCGCCCTGATGGCCAACACTCAAAATATGGCGAATGCAATCCGTGCACTCGCAATGGATGCCGTTCAACAAGCCAATTCCGGCCACCCCGGTGCCCCCATGGGCATGGCCGACATGGCCGTAGCGCTGTGGAGCCGCCACCTCCAGCACAACCCCGTGAACCCTCACTGGGCCAATCGCGACCGCTTCATTCTGTCGAACGGTCACGGCTCCATGCTGATCTATGCGCTGCTGCACCTGAGCGGCTACGACCTGCCCATCGAAGAGCTGAAGAACTTCCGTCAGCTGCACAGCAAGACTGCCGGCCACCCCGAAGTGGGCATCACTCCCGGCGTGGAAACCACCACCGGCCCTCTGGGCCAGGGCATCACCAATGCCGTGGGCTTTGCACTGGCTGAAAAGCTGCTGGCTGCCGAGTTCAACAAGGACAAGCACGAGATCGTCGACCACCACACCTATGTGTTCCTGGGCGATGGCTGCCTGATGGAAGGCATCTCGCATGAAGCCGCCGCCCTGGCCGGTGCCTGGAAGCTGAACAAGCTGATCGCCCTGTACGACGACAACGGCATCTCCATCGACGGCAAGGTGACCCCCTGGTTCATCGACAACACGCCCGAGCGCTTCGAAGCCTACGGCTGGAACGTGATCCGCGCCGTGGACGGCCACAATGTGGACGCCCTGGACAAGGCCATCGCCGCTGCCAAGAAGAGCGCCGACAAGCCCACGCTGATCTGCTGCAAGACCCATATCGGCAAGGGCTCGCCCAACCGCCAGGACACGGCCAAGGCCCACGGCGAACCTCTGGGTGCCGAAGAAATTGCACTGACCCGCGCGGCTCTGGGCTGGACTTACGGCCCCTTCGAGATCCCTGCCGACGTCTACACCGACTGGAACGCCAAGGATCTGGGCACCAAGGCCGAAGCCGCCTGGAACGAGAAGTTCGCTGCCTACACGGCCGCCTTCCCCGAGCAAGCCGCCGAGTTCACGCGCCGCATGGCTGGCGATCTGCCCGCCAACTTCGGTGAAATCGCCG
This sequence comes from Comamonas brasiliensis, assembly GCF_018292285.1. NCBI lineage: Bacteria > Pseudomonadati > Pseudomonadota > Betaproteobacteria > Burkholderiales > Comamonadaceae > Comamonas > Comamonas brasiliensis. The sequence continues at coordinate 516,574 of NZ_JAANES010000004.1, read as the reverse complement.
CCAAGATCGCCTCCGACGCCCATGACGCCGGCGCCACCGTGGCCAGCCGCAAGGCCAGCCAGCTGGCCCTGGAAGGCTTGACAGCCGCTCTGCCCGAACTGCTGGGCGGCTCTGCCGACCTGACCGGCTCCAACCTGACCAACACCAAGTCCACACCCTCTTTCCGCGTGGACGACAAGGGTGCCGTGGTCAAGACCGAAGAAGGCCAGATCGGCCGCCACATCAACTACGGTGTGCGCGAGTTCGGCATGGCAGCCATCATGAACGGTGTGGCGCTGCACGGCGGCTTCATCCCCTACGGCGGCACCTTCCTGACCTTCTCCGACTACAGCCGCAACGCCATCCGCATGGCGGCTCTGATGAAGCAGCGCGTGATCCATGTCTTCACGCACGACTCCATCGGCCTGGGCGAAGACGGCCCCACCCACCAGTCCATCGAGCACGCCGCTTCCCTGCGCCTGATCCCCGGTCTGGACGTGTGGCGCCCCGCCGACACCACGGAAACCGCCGTGGCCTGGACCGTGGCCCTGAGCCAGAAGAACAAGCCCACAGCCATGCTGCTGAGCCGCCAGAACCTGGCTTACTCGCCCAAGAGCGAAGACGCGCTGGACGACATCGCCTGCGGCGCCTATGTGCTCTCCGAGCCCAAGGATGTGGGCCTGAAGGGCAAGAAGGCTCAGGCCGTGATCATCGCCACCGGCTCCGAAGTGCAGCTGGCTCTGGCTGCCCAGAAGCAGCTGGCCGAACGCAAGATCGCCGTGCGCGTGGTCTCCATGCCCAGCACCACGACCTTCGACAAGCAGGATGTGAAGTACAAGAAGGCCGTGCTGCCCGCCGGCCTGCCCCGCATCGCCGTGGAAATGGGCGTGACCGACTTCTGGTGGAAGTACGGCTGCGCCGCCGTGGTCGGTATCGACACCTACGGTGAGTCCGCCCCCGCAGGCGTGCTGTTCAAGCACTTCGGCTTCACCGCCGAGAATGTGGCCGACACCGTGCAGGTCGCCCTGCAGAACGCTGGCAAGTAAGCGCAAAAGGGGCCTCGTGCCCCTTTTTTCCGGCTGAAGTTTGCTCACCCGCAGTCCTCAGCCATCCGGACCAGGCCCAGGGTGCCGAGTCCGGGCACAATCCGCTCCGGTTTTTCATTACTCACTATCTACGAGGCAACTATGACGATCAAGGTTGGTATCAACGGCTTCGGCCGCATTGGCCGCAACGTGCTGCGTTCCGCAGTGCAAAACTTCTCCGACATCGAAATCGTCGGCATCAACGACCTGCTGGAGCCCGACTACCTGGCTTACATGCTGAAGTACGACAGCGTGCACGGTCGTTTCGACGGTGAAGTTTCTGTCGAAGGCAACACCCTGGTCGTCAACGGCAAGAAGATCCGCCTGACCCAAGAGCGCGATCCCGCCAACCTGAAGTGGAATGAAGTCGGCGCCGACATCGTGATCGAGTCCACCGGCCTGTTCCTGACCAAGGAAACCGCCCAGAAGCACATAGACGCAGGCGCCAAGAAGGTCATCCTGTCCGCTCCCTCCAAGGACGACACCCCCATGTTCGTGTTCGGCGTGAACCACGCCACCTACAAGGGCGAGGCCATCATCTCCAATGCTTCGTGCACCACCAACTGCCTGGCTCCCGTGGCCAAGGTGCTGAACGACAAGTGGGGCATCAAGCGCGGCCTGATGACCACCGTGCACGCAGCGACCGCCACGCAAAAGACCGTGGACGGCCCTTCCAACAAGGACTGGCGCGGCGGCCGCGGCATTCTGGAAAACATCATTCCCTCCAGCACTGGCGCTGCCAAGGCCGTGGGCGTGGTGATCCCCGAGCTGAACAAGAAGCTGACCGGCATGTCCTTCCGCGTGCCCACTTCCGACGTGTCCGTGGTTGACCTGACCGTGGAGCTGAACAGCGAAGCCACCTACGAAGAAATCTGCGCCGAAATGAAGGCCCAGTCCCAAGGCGCTCTGAAGGGCGTGCTGGGTTACACCGAAGACAAGGTCGTCGCAACCGACTTCCGCGGCGAAACCTGCACCTCCGTGTTCGATGCCGAAGCCGGTATCGCCCTGGACAAGACCTTTGTAAAGGTCGTGTCCTGGTACGACAACGAGTGGGGCTATTCCAACAAGTGCCTGGAAATGGTACGCGTGGTGGCCAAGTAATCCTCAAGGATTACCTGCCGAAAAAGGCCCAATCGCTTACCAGATAAGCGATGACAGCTATCAAAAAGCCAGCATGGGACGCCATGCTGGCTTTTTTTCATTCCGCAAGACTGGAGCCGGCCGGAGCATGTCTCGGATACATTTGTAACACGCAGCTGCCACCGGCGCCCAAGAGCTGAAGCGCTGCCACTTCCTCGGACAAGGCCGCCATGTTTATTGCGATTCCTCTTGAGAACAAGCCTTCCTGGCGCTCGCCGCCCTGGATGACGGTGCTGCTCATCATCATCAACTGCGTGATCTTCTGGGGCTGGCAGGCGCCCGAGGAACATGCCGTGGAAAAGGCGGCCCAGCAATATGCCCAGACCGCCTTGCCGACGCTGGAGCTGCCACCGTTCCTGAACTATCTGGAGGAACAAGTCGCCCAGGGCAGCAAGCGCTTCGACCAGCACACGCTGCAGACCGTGCGAAAGCTCTATCAGCACAAGGCCTATGCCCAGCTCTATGCGCTGCTGTGGCAGGAGAAGAAATTCCGTCAGCGCCTGCTGTACGGCCAGGTCATCACCGCCAGCCACCCGCGCCATGCGCAGTGGCAGGCTGCACGTGCCACCTTCGCGCCCCACGAGCCGCGCGGCAGCTTTACCGAGCGCTGGTCCATGAGCTATGAGAATGGTGCCGGCTGGCAGCCCCTGCAGGCCTTCACCTCCATCTTTCTGCATGGCAGCACCAGTCATCTGCTGGGCAATATGGTGTTTCTGTTCCTGTTCGGCTTCACCCTGGAGCTGGCTTTGGGGGCCTTCACCTATCTGGCCTTCTACGTGATCGGCGGCATCGGCGCCTCGCTGTTCGCGCTGATGTTCTATGCCGGCATGGGCGGTTACGGCCTGGGGGCATCGGGTGCGATTTCGGCCCTCATGGCCATGTATGCGGTGATGTACCGCATGCGGCGCATCCGCTTCTTCTACATGCTGCTGTTCTACTTCAACTATGCAAGCTGGCCGGCCCTGATCATGCTGCCGGTCTGGATGGGGGTGGAGTTGCTGCAGCATCTGCTGGGCGGCAAGCAGGTGGCCTATATGGCCCACTTTGGCGGCCTGCTGGCGGGCAGCCTGCTGATGTGGAGCTATATGCGACTGCAGACCGTTGCTGCGCCGGTCAACGAAGAAGAGCAGGCCCAGGCCGCCGCCCGGCCGCTGGCCGAGGCCGTGGCCCGGGCCCAGCGCCATACCGATGCGCTGGAATTTGGCCGCGCCGCTCCGGCCTGGCGCGAAGCGGCACGTCTGGCCCCCTCGGACCCGGCCATTCTGCGGGCCTGGTTTGAAAGCTCGCGCCATCAGCCCGCCAGCGAGGACTTTCATGCTGCAGCGCGACGCATCTTCAAGCTGCCGGCCACCACGGACGCCGAACGCCAGCTGCAGCTGGCCAGCTATCGCAGCTATCAGCAGCGCGCCCAGCCCGGCATGCGCATGAGCGCGGACACCATGCATGGCCTGGTGCGCAGTTTCGTGCGCCTGGGAGCCCTGCCCGAGGCCGAAAAACTATGCCGCTCGCTGCACAAGCTGGCAGACCATCCCCAATGGCCGGCAAGCTTGCTGCTGCTGGTCAACGGCATGGCCCAGGCCGGACGCATTCAGGATGCCAAAGCCTGGCTGCCCGTACTGCAGCAATCGGCCCCCGAGGAAGCTCTCACGCGCTGGCTGGCACAGCAGCACTAGCCAACGCCTTGCCGCTCTCAGGTCTTGGCCTCCAGCTCCTGCAGCTCATCACGCAACACCCACTGCGCTTCCTGGGTGCTCGCGTGCTCGGGAAAGTGCTGCTTCATGCGCATGTACACCGACACCCCCTGCATGGGCTGCTCCAAACCCTGCTTGTAAGCGCGCACCACCAGCTCCAGCATGGGCGGAATCAAAGTACTGCCGGCAAAGCGCTTTTCAAAATCCTTGGCCAGTATCAGCACATACCTGGGCTTGCCGGCCTTCCAGGCCTGCTGTGCCAGTTCGTAACTGAGCTGGGCCGAGTCGGGCTTGAAGTCCGGCTTGCGCTTGACGCAGCTCACCCAGGCCTCCAGGGCCTCGCTGGCGCGCTGCTGGGCGAGCAGCATGGGAATGAAACGCTGGCCCAGCTCCGCCAGGGCATCCGCGCGTTCGGTCAGCTTGAGTACCCGGAAGTAGCGGCGGCAATCGGGCAGGCTCTCATAGTCCTCCCGCTGCCATTCGCGGGCCTGGTTAACAGCCTCGTCCATCTTGTTGTCCTGCACCAGTCTGGCCACCAGCGCATCGCGGCGCTTGGCCTCCAGGGCCGCAGGGTCGATCTGCACGGTCGCAGGCCCCTCGGGCGCTTGCACGGGATCGATATCCAAAGCCGCATGGTGCTGGTACATGACATAGCCGATCATGGCCGCCATCACCCAGCTGAAATAAATCATCACGAAGCTCACCAGGGGCAGCACCAGTCCGGGCGCCGCAACCTTGAGCAGCATCGCCAGGACCATGGGCGAGCCCTGCTGCAGCAGAAACAGAAAAAAGCACAGCAGCAGATAGGACTTGCCGATACCAAAAATCGTCGCCAGCAGCTCGAAGGGATTAACGGCCGAGCTCAGGCTATTGGTATTGATCAGCACCATCCAGGTGGCAGGAATCAGGAAGGCCACCAGCAGATTGGCAATCACTCCCAAGGTCAGGCTGCGGGTTGCCATAAAGCCCACAAAGATTCCGAAAACGACGAGTACCCCGAAAAACTTCCAGGGTAGCCATTTCCAGTCTTCATCGACCTGACTGGACCGAAAATCGGAACTATGGGTAATTCCACGCGAGGCGAGTGCCGAAACCTTGAATGCATAGCGGCTGACGGCCAGCATCAAGCCCAGACCCACGAACACAGCCCCCATCCACCCGAACATCAGCCCATAACTGCATGCCGACAGCAGCAATGCATAGAGCAAAGGCTCTGTCTGCAGGGGAAACAAGAAGAAGCTATTGAGCTTTTGCCAGAACGGAGGGATTTTCCACTCGGAAGAATCACCTTTTTGGTGAACACCACGTATCGAATTCAATGCCTGTTCTCCCACTCTCGGTTTGATGAGTCATTTGCAAGCCTGCTTGCAATGACCGAATCCGCTCTGGTATTGCCCGATTTTTCTTTGAAATCGGATCATTGCGGAATTCTGCGGTAGAAATTCGCCCTGAATTCAAATACCGATAAACCACCGGCATATTGTTTTTTTCTCTTGCCAGAAACCCCGTAAATGCTTTTGCAGCCAAGCCGACCTGCCAAACCGCCTTGAACCGATAACGGATACGACTGCAAGAATTGCAGGCAGCGCTTAAAGTGGTACAGGTTTTATGGAGAAGCAGCGAATGATTCACAGCGCACACGCACAAAGCAGCCCCACCCCGTACCGCATCACCCTGACCGATGCCCAAGGCCATGTCTGGCATGCCGATGAACCCGTGAATGATGGCGGCGCCGACTCCGCCCCCAACCCCATGCAGCTGATGCTCTCGGCCCTGGGAGCCTGCACGGCCATCACCCTGCATATGTACGCGGGTCGCAAGCAGTGGCCGCTAAGCCATGTCGATGTGGACCTGCAGCTCAACCCCGATGGCAAGCCCGCGGATGCCAACCAGATCACGCGCAGCATCACCCTGCATGGCGAGCTGGACGACGAGCAGCGCCAGCGCCTGCTGCAGATTGCCAATGCCTGCCCCGTGCACAAGCTGCTGGAAGGCAAGGTTTCCATTCCCACCGCCTTGACCGAAGCCGCGCAGGCATGAAAAAAGCCCTGCAGTCACCTGCAGGGCCTTGGTCGCTGGCGCGTGTAACTTGATTACACCGATACTTCCAGCGCGCCCACTTCCACATAGTGCTCGAACTCGCGTTTGGCCAGCGATGCGGTTTCGGGCTGCTGGTCCTCAGGATCGACCCAGGACAGCACGTAGCTGGCGATGGCGGTATCGACCTTCATCTCTATGCCCATGGGAATCTGCTCGGACGGGCCATCTCCGACACGGTGCTCCACCTTGCCGGTGACACGGGCGGCAAAGTGTTCGGGATACAGCTGGATCTCGACTGCCGAGATCTGGTTGCCTTGAGTGCTGTGTTCGTTCATGTTGATTCCTCCTGCAGTTGTTAGGTCGCTGCGCACGAAAGCGCCGCGTGAAAGCCACTGCTAGCGGCCTACGCCTTTAAGTTAGCCGACTCCGGGCGGAGTCCTTGTCAGCCGATTGGCTGAATCCTCACAGTGATGTAACTGCGTGCAAGGCGCTGCTGCATTCTGCCGTCGGATTGCGCGAATACTGCATATCCCTGACACTCGAATCCCCTCGCCGTCAGGATTTGTCATGAGTGAATCAAAGAACTTACAACGCCTTCCCACCCGTATAGCCGATGTCGGCGGCATCTCCATCCACCGTGCCATTCCGCAGGCGGCATTGCGCAAGGTAGGGGCCTGGTGCTTCCTCGACCACGCCGGCCCGGCCCTCCCACCTCCTCCCGGCATGCAGGTCGGCCCCCATCCCCATATCGGGCTGCAGACTTTCACCTGGATGATCGAGGGCGAGGTATTGCACCGCGACAGCCTGGGCAGCGAGCAGATCATCCGGCCCGGCCAGGTCAATCTGATGACGGCCGGCCACGGCATTGCCCATTCCGAAGAAGCTCAGACACTGGGCGTGCATGCGGCCCAGTTGTGGATTGCCCTGCCCGACAGCCATCGCGATATAGCGCCCCGCTTCCAGCACTACCCCGACCTGCCCAGGACCGAGATCGGCGACTTTGCCGTGACCGTGCTGGCCGGAGAAGCCCTTGGCCTGACGGCCCCCGCAGAAGTCCATTCCCCGCTAATGGGCGTGGACCTGCTGGCCTGCGGCACGGCCAACCAGTCGCTCGCGACCATGCCCCTGCGCGCCGACTTTGAACATGCGGTGATGAGCCTGTCAGGCGAAGTCAAGGTGGAAGGCCAGGTGCTGCCCTCCCAGGAACTGATCTATCTGCCCGTCGGCACCCGGGAGGTGCAGCTGGAGTGCACGCCTGGCAGCCGCCTCATCATCATCGGCGGCGAACCCATGGATGAGGCCATCTTGCTGTGGTGGAACTTTGTGGCCCGCACCACCGAAGAGATGCAACAGGCCCAGAAGCAGTGGGAGGCAGAGGCCGCCACGGATGCAGAACTCGTCAACGGCCAGCCACGCCGTTTCGGCAGGCCCGTGGCCTCGGCACTGAAGTCCCTGCACTCTCCGTCGCTGGCTGGCGTCAGCCTGCGCGCCTCCAGATAGGCATCTGACCCTGTTTCAATTCGCACCAAATTGGTGCGGATTGAATTTTCCGAGCAGATGAATAGAACCATCTTTGCGAATTTTGATGGCTTTTGAAAGCATTTAGGCGCAACACATCTTCTGCAAGAGATCACAGCCCTGACGTTATGCATGAAACGTTTGGACTCATGCACACCTAGCTTTCATAATCCAGCCAACGCCCTGGCCACGAGATTGCGACCGCCGCTTTTTCATCCAGGGCGTTGCCACGTCCTGTCCTTGGGTCGGTGGCCAATTCAACTTTGCAAAGAAAGCAGATCGATGCGTCAAGAACATGACTTCATTGGCATCAAAACCATCCCTCCCGACGCGTACTGGGGTGTTCATTCCGCACGCGCAGTGGAGAACTTCCCCATCACCGGTCACTCGGTCGCGCACATGCCCGAGCTGATCCGCGCGTTTGCCTTTGTCAAAAAGGCAGCGGCCCAGGCCAATCTGCAGTTTGGCGCCATCAATCTCAAACAAGCCACCGCCATCTCCCAAGCCTGTGATGATCTGATTTCCGGCCAGCTGCACGAGCAGTTTGTGGTCGATGTGATCCAGGGCGGCGCCGGCACCTCCACGAATATGAACGCCAATGAGGTGATCGCCAACCGTGCACTCGAGCACCTGGGATTGCCCAAAGGCAGCTACGACGTGATCCACCCCAACGATCATGTCAATGCATCGCAGTCCACCAACGACTCCTATCCCACGGCCGTCAAGCTCGCCACCTATGCTGGCATCCAGAAGCTGCTGATCGCCCTGGCCGAGTTGCGCTCTGCTTTCGAAGCCAAAGCCGGCGAATTCGCCCATATCCTGAAAATCGGCCGCACACAATTACAAGATGCCGTGCCCATGACTTTGGGCCAGGAATTCTCGGCTTTTGCAGCCATGATCGCCGACGATGAAAAGCGTTTGCGCGAATCCGCCTATCTGATGACCGAGGTCAACATGGGCGGCACGGCCATCGGCACCGGCATCAACGCCCCCGTGGGCTACACCGACGCCGTGATCAAGGCGCTGGCGGAAATCTCGGGCGTGCCCGTGATCAAGGCAGCAGACCTGATCGCCGCCACCGGCGACACCGGCGCCTTTGCCGACATTTCCGGCATCTTGAAGCGTATTGCCGTCAAACTGTCCAAGATCAGCAACGACCTGCGTCTGCTCTCTTCGGGCCCTCAAGCGGGTGTGGCAGACATCAAACTGCCAGCGCGCCAGGCTGGCTCGTCCATCATGCCCGGCAAGGTGAACCCCGTAATCCCCGAGGTGATGAACCAGGTCTGCTTTGAGGTGATCGGCAACGATGCCGCCATCACCATGGCCGTGGAGGCCGGTCAGTTGCAGCTCAACGCTTTCGAGCCGCTGATGGCCTGGGCCCTGCACAAGAGCCTCAGCCACCTGAACAGCGCCTGCAAGACGCTGCAGACCAACTGTGTGGAAGGCATTGCGGCCAACGAGGCGCTGCTGGATGCCCGCATTGCCGAATCGGTGACGCTGGTGACGGCGCTGAACCCGCTGATCGGCTATGAAAAGGCCGCCAGGATTGCCAAGACCGCCATCGCCAACGGCAAACGGATTGCCGTGGTGGCGGAGGAGCTGGGCATCATGAGCCAGCTCGACATGAACAAACTGCTGGTCGCCGACAAGCTGACCCGGGCTGGCGCCTTGACTGCCGCATAAGCAGGCGACCGAGCAGCAAAAAAGGGCATGTTCGTCATGAACATGCCCTTTTTGATTGGCAGGGTTTCACATGCTTGGGGCGCCTGCATTCAAGACGCACCAAGCCCAAAACACCTCATTCAAGCCACGGCGGCATTTTCGTCACTGGGGTCATCCACGCCGCGCACGCTTTCCCGCAGATTCTTGTCCTTGAGCTTGCCCAGATCGGTTTCCACCGCACGTTTGAGCTTTTCAATCGCGGCGCTGAAGGCTTCCTTGACCTTTTCGGCTTCCGCGTTCACTGCAATGGGAGGGCGACCTGTGGCCCGGGTCTCGAGCACACAGCGTTTGCCTGGGCCGCCCGTGGTCTTCAGGGCATCAACGCCCGTGAGAAAGACCTCCACACGCACCACATACTCCTTCAGGCGGGCCAGCTTGGCATTGATCTCCTCCTGCGCCCATTGAGCCAGAGACTCTCCACCCTGGATGGAATCGTCGGCATGAACCTGTACTTGCATGCAAATCCTCCTAGTCACCAAATGCCGCAACCGCTGCGGCGAAATCTGTAGGGGTGCCCTAAAGGCAGGCGAAAACATCGTAACGCCAGAACCTTGTTCTGCCCATCAGGGCTTTTTACGCCAGCCATGGACAGGGGCTTTGACCATTGTGGAGGCTGCTTCGCAGCGATTTGAAAGAGATAGCAACAAGGGTATGTTCGGCGAGCTTTGCCCTTGCGCCAGAGCAAAAAAATTCTGGCCCGTGACTTGCAAAAAGTAGGCGTTTTTACGCCTTGGGTCGTCAGTTACTGCCAGCCTTCGATTCAGGCTCGGCCACAAAGCCGATCCGCGTCAGACCTGCCGCGTGGGCCCAGCCCATGACCTGCACCACGCGGCCATAAGGCACGCTGGTGTCTGCGCGCAGTTGCACCTCGGCCTGAGGATTGCGGCGTCCCTGCTCCTCGAGTTGCTGCTGCACTGCAGCATCATCCGTCACGACACCCCGAATCCAGATTTCGCCGGCAGGGCTGACCTCGACCATCAAGGCATCGCTCTTGCTCACTGCGAGCGGCTTCACTGCTGCCTGCGCCTTGGGCAGTTGCACGCGCAAGCTGGCAGCCAGCATGGGAGCGGCCAGAATGAAGATCACGACCAGCACCAGCATCACATCGACCAGTGGCGTGACGTTGATGGTGTTGATCGGGGTTTGTGCCCCCTCACGGTGGCTCATGCGACCGAATGCCATGGCGCTGTCCCTCAGGAAGCCTGCGCCCCGAACTGGGCATGCAGGTCATGGGCAAACCCTTCCAGGACAGCCTCCAGCTGGCTGGCCGAGCGGCCCAGCAGGTTATAGGCCAGCACGGCCGGCAAGGCGACGGCAAGACCGGCAGCCGTCATGACCAGGGCTTCACCCACGGGCCCCGCGAGCTGGGCGATGTCGACCTGACCACTGCCAGCCAGCGTGCCCAGCGCATGATGAATGCCCCATACCGTACCCAGCAGGCCCACGAACGGCGCTGTCGCGCCGATGGTGGCCAGCAAGGTCTGTCCCCATTGCAACTGGGTCGATGCCTGGCCCAGGGCCTCGCGCAGCCTGCGCATCAGGCGCTGGCCCGGAGCAGCGCGCTGCTCCAGAGAGCCTTGATCGGCACCGCTGCCCTGCTCCACGGCCGCAGCCATGGACTGCACCAGACCTTGCCTGTCGCGCGCCCTGACCTGCGCCAGTGCCTGGGTCAGATCAGGCATCTGCCAGAACGCGGCCACGGCCTGCGGCACGCTGCGGCGGGCTGCCGCCATGAACCAGAGCTTGTAGAGAATGACCACCCAGCTGAGCACGGACATCAGCAGCATCAGGGCCGCCGTGGCCCATGTGACCGCATCGCCCTCTGCCAGCCATTGCCACATTCCTGCAGACATCTCTCACCTCGCTCCCAGAAACAGCAAGGGGCCATCACGGCCCCTTTGCAAATTGCGCGATCAGCGCAGCTTCAGCACATCGTACATATCGTACTGGCCGGTCTTCTTGTCGGCCAGATAGGCCACGGCACGCAGGCTGCCAGTGGCATAGCCGGCACGGCTGCTGGATTTGTGCGAGATCTCGATGCGCTCGCCAGTACCGGCAAACAGCACGGTGTGATCGCCCACGATATCGCCGCCGCGCACGGTGGCAAAGCCAATGCTGTCGGCCTTGCGTTCACCGGTGTGGCCGAAGCGCTCATACACGGCGCGGTCTGCCAGCTTGGTGCCCTGGGCTTCGGCAATCACCTCGCCCATCTTCAGGGCCGTGCCCGAGGGGGCATCGACCTTGTGCTTGTGGTGGGCTTCGACGATTTCGATGTCGTAGCCACCTTCCTTCAGCGCCTTGGCGGCCATTTCCAGCAGCTTGAAGGTGACGTTCACACCAGCGCTCATATTGGCCGACAGCACGACGGAGGTCTGCTTGGCAAACTCGGCGATCTGCGCCTTCTGTTCATCGCTGAAGCCGGTGGTGCCGATGACCACGCCCACGCCCAGATCGGCCGCCACGGCCAGATGCTCCAGCGTGCCTTCGGGCCGTGTGAAGTCGATCAGGCAATCGGCCTTGGACAGGGCCTCGCGCACATCGCTTTCGATCTTCAGGCCGCTGGGCTTGCCCAGAAAGGCCGAGGGATCGGTCCCGATGGCAGGGCTGTCCGCACGATCCAGCGCCGCAGCCAGCACGCAGTCGCTGCTGTTCAGAATCGCTTCGATCAGCATATGGCCCATGCGGCCGGATGCTCCCGCCACGGCAACGCGCTGGGGAGTGGAGGAATGGGTGGTGGATGCGGTCATGGCGCTATCACTCGGTCAAATGAATAGACGGCAGGAGTGCGTCCGGGCCGTCATAAAAAGAGAGCATCCACCGCTTTCTACAAGCGGGGAACAGCCTGTTTTGTGCTTAACGCGATTCCAGCGGTGGATAGCTGGTGGCAGCAGGCGGCAGATTGGCCGCAGCCTGCTCGGCTTCGCTGTTGTTGCGGGCAGGGTATTTGGCCAGTTGGGCTTCGCTGGCTTCCAGCTGCGGAACCTTGGGCGTGCCCTTCATGCCCTTGAGGCTGGCCACGAAGTCGGACTCGGAAGGCATCTCGTCCCCTTCGGCGCGCGCAAAGGCATCGCCATTGAAGAAGACGGTGAGCTTGCGAATCTGCGACTCCACGCCGGGGCGATTGATGGTGAACACGTATTCCCAGCGATCGCCGTGGAACACGCTAGTCACGAGGGGTGTGCCCAGAATGTCGCGAATCTGCTGACGGCTCATGCCGGGCTGCAAGGCCTCGACCTGCTCCTTGGACACGAAGTTGCCCTGCACGACATCGACCTTGTAGGGAGTGACGGCATTTGCGACACGGTGCGCGGCGCCGTCGATACTGTTGCAGCCGGCCAGTGCCGCTGCGATTGCCAACGTCAGGGCCAGACCTGCGCGGCTACGGGCTTGAACATGCATGGGTAATGGCATAGGGATATGATCGGGTTCATTGTAGCGGCAGGCCCCGGAGGCACTTGGAGATTCCCTTTATCCCCGTGTAAAGCTTCTTCCAACAAGTGATTCCAGCCTTCCATGTGCCCGTAGTCCACCAAGAGATGCCGACATGAAAAATATTGATGAACTCAAAAGCACGGGCCTCAAAGCCACTTTGCCGCGTCTTAAGATCCTGGAAATCTTCCAGAAGGGCGCCCAACGCCACATGACGGCCGAAGACGTGTTCCGCGTGCTGCTGGACGAGCGCTCGGATATTGGCCTGGCCACCGTTTACCGCGTGCTGACCCAGTTCGAGCAGGCCGGCATCCTGATCCGCAGCAACTTCGAAAGCGGCAAGGCCGTCTATGAGCTCAACGAAGGCCAGCACCACGACCACTTCGTCTGCACCAGCTGCGGCAAGGTCGAGGAGTTCTATGACGCCGAGATCGAGAAACGCCAGAACCTGATCGCCAAGGAAAAGGGCTGGGTGATTCAGGATCACTCCATGGCGCTCTATGGCCAGTGCGCCGAGTGCGCCACACGCGCCGCCAAGTAAGGGCGCGAGCGTGAACTCCGGGGCAAGACATGCAGATGTCTTGCCCTTTTTACATTTGGAGAGGACTTCTTTACATAGCTGCACCAGGCCTCAAACCAATATCGAGCCGGACTGCTTATGCTGCAGTCATTCCCGCTCTTGAGGAGGCTTGGTCCATGCGGCTGCTGCACTTTTCACCCACCAAGACCCTGCTCTGTCTGGCTGCCGTCGCCCTGACCGCCTGCGCGCCGCTGTCCACGACGTCAGGCCGCGCCAGTCCTGAGGTACTGGAGGTGCTGAGCAGCAGCTCCTTGCCCGGCAGGACCAGCGCGCTGCAAAGCCAGCAATGGCTGGACCGGGTCACCTGGGGTGCAACCGACCATGATGCCGCCCAGCTGCAGCAGCAAGGCCTCAAGCGCTGGCTGGCCGCTCAGCTCAGCCCCTCCACCGCGCCCATGCCGGCCGAGGTGCAGCAGCACATCGATGCCTTGAGCATCAGTCAGAAGCCCATGGCGCAGATCCAGCGCGAGATTGCCGACCAGCGTCTGGCCATTCGCAATAGCCAGGATCCTGAGGAAGCCACCAAACTGCGCAGCGAGTTGCAACGCCAGCTCAATCAGCTGGGTGCCGAAGCCCAGAAGCGCCAGATCTGGCGCGCGCTCTACTCGCCCCACCAGTTGCAGGAGCAAATGACCTGGTTCTGGATGAATCACTTCAATGTCAGTACCCGCAAGGGCGATGTACGCATGTGGGTGGGCGACTATGAGGAACAGGCCATTCGCCCCCATGCGCTGGGCAAGTTCCGCGAGCTGCTGGCCGCCAGCATGCGTCATCCGGCCATGCTGCTGTATCTGGACAACGCCAGCAATGCCGCCGGCCGCATCAACGAGAACTACGCGCGCGAACTGCTGGAGCTGCACACCATGGGCGTGGGCAGCGGCTACACCCAGGCCGATGTGCAGGCCATGGCCCATGTGCTGACTGGTGTGGGCTTCAGCACCCGGGAGGCCGATGCTCCGCCGCCCAAGCTGCGCCCCGAACGCCAGGGTGACTATGTGCGCCATGGCTTCTTCGAATTCAACCCAAACCGCCACGACTACACACCCCAGGTATTGCTGGCCAGGCCGCTTGAGAAAAGCGGCCTGGCCCAGGTCAACGAGGCGATAGACCGCATAGTGGCTTCGCCAGTCACCGCAAAGTTCATAGCGCGCAAGCTGTCGGTCTATTTTCTGGGAGACAACCCGGCCCCTGCCGTAATCGACCATGCGGCACAGGCCTTCGAGCGCAGCCACGGTGATATTGCCGTCACGCTGGCGACCTTGCTGAGCGACCCGCAGGCTCAGCAATTCGGCCAACGCTTCAAGGACCCGGTCCACTATGTGCTGGGTGCCACACGCTTGGCCTATGACCAGCGCGTGGCCAGCGATGTGTCCCCGGTACAGAACTGGCTCAACCAGCTGGGGCAGCCTCTGTACGGCCACGAAACGCCGGACGGCTACCCCCTGGCCCAGTCGGACTGGTCCAGTTCCGGCCAGATGAATGCCCGCTTCGATGTGGCCAGACAGATCGGTAGCCGGGGTGCCCTGCTGTTTCGCAGCGGCCCCCAGCAGCCCCTGGAAAAGCCGCCTTACCCCGAACTCGGCAAACGCAGCAGCGTCCAGGCTCGCGTGCCGGCGCTTGGCGCAGCCACACGCACCGCACTGGCCCAGACCAGGAATCCGGCGGACTGGAACAGCTTTTTCCTCTCCGCCCCCGAAATGATGTACCGCTAAGGATGGCAGCCATGCAAAGACGTCAATTTCTCAGCCTCGGCGCAGCCCTGCCGCTGGTCTGTCATCTGGGCCAGGGCCTTGCCACACCCTTGCAAAGCAGCTCGCCCCGCTTTCTGCTGGTCTTCCTGCGCGGCGCCTACGATTGCAACAGCCTGCTGGTGCCTACTCATAGCGACTTCTACTATCGGGCCAGGCCCAGCATCGCCATCGCGCGCCCGGGATCGGCCGACGGCGCCCTGGCCCTGACCCCTCAATGGGGGCTGCACCCTGCATTGCAAACCAGTCTGCTGCCTTTGTATGAGCAGGGCCAGGCCTGCTTTGTACCATTTGCGGGCAGCAACGACCTCTCCCGCAGCCATTTCGAAACCCAGGACTCGATCGAGCTGGGACAGCCGCAAGAAGGCGGCAAGAGCTTTCAGAGCGGCTTTCTGAACCGGCTGACCCGGGTGCTGCAAGCCGACAGCCAGAGCCGGACAAGCCTCAGCCCCATGGCGTTTACCGCCCAGTTGCCGCTATGTCTGCGCGGCAGCGCCCAGGTGGCGAATATGGCGCTGGCCTCCGTACGCAAGACGGCCGTCGACGAGCAGCGCAGCCAGATCATTGCCTCCATGTACCAGGGCTCGAGCCTGGAAGTCCCGGTGCGCGAAGGCTTTGCGGTACAGCGTGCCGTGCAGCGCAGCATGCAGGAGGAAATGGACCAGGCCGGGCGCAATGCCATTAGCGCCAAGGGTTTCAGCCTGGTAGCCCAGCGCATGGCCCACCTGATGCGCGAGCAGTTCGACCTCGGCTTTGTCGATATCGGAGGCTGGGACACCCATGTCAACCAGGGAGCCGCCAGTGGCAATCTGGCCAACCGGCTCAGCGATCTGAGCCAGGGCCTGGCGACGTTCGCCGAATCCATGGGAGCCGAGGCCTGGCGCCATACCGTGGTGGCGGTGATCAGCGAGTTCGGCCGCACTTTCCGCGAAAACGGCAACAAGGGCACGGACCACGGCCATGGCACGGCTTACTGGTTTCTCGGCGGCGGCCTGTCGGCCCAGGCCGGCGGCAAGGTGCTTGGCGAGCAGATCGAAGTGACCGAAAAAGCGCTGTTCCAGAACCGCGACTACCCCGTGCTCAACGAATACCGCACCCTGCTCGGCGACCTGTTCGCGCGCATGTACGGCCTGAACGCAGCGCAGCTGCAGCAGATCTTCCCGGCCTCGCAGCCCGGCAGGCTGCAGCTGGTCTAGA
Organism: Comamonas brasiliensis; assembly: GCF_018292285.1. Lineage (NCBI taxonomy): Bacteria > Pseudomonadati > Pseudomonadota > Betaproteobacteria > Burkholderiales > Comamonadaceae > Comamonas > Comamonas brasiliensis. The sequence continues at coordinate 500,445 of NZ_JAANES010000004.1, read as the reverse complement.
ACGACTCGCCGCTCTCCATGGCGCGGCGGTGGCGCATCACGAATTCCTGGTAGGTGTCGATACCGCGCAGCTGCAGGATGGCATTGCGCACCGCGGCTTCTACCAGCACGGCGATATTTCGGCCTGCCACCACCTGAATCACCACCTTGCGCACGGGCACGCCCAGCACGTCCTGGGTCAGCGGCTCGGCGGGCAGGCGCTCGTATTCGCGCTCCATGGTTTCCTTGCGCACCAGATGCACGATGAGCTTGAGCCGCATCTTGCGGCGCACCGCCGTCTCGCCAAAGATGGCGCGAATATCGAGCAGGCCGATGCCGCGCACCTCGAGCAGGTTCTGCAGCAGCTCGGGGCATTTGCCTTCGACCGTGGTCTGGTTGATGCGGTACAGATCCACCGCATCGTCGGCCACCAGGCCATTGCCGCGCGTGACCAGCTCCAACCCCAGCTCGCTCTTGCCCAGGCCCGATTCGCCCGTGATCAGCACGCCCATGCCCAAAATATCCATGAACACGCCGTGCATGGTGATGCGATCGGCGAAATGCTTGGACAGATAGGCACGCAGCACGTCGATGACGAAGGCCGACTGCTCCTTGGTAGAGAACAGCGGGATGTGCGCGCGCTCGCACATGGAGATCAGTTCGTCGGGCGCGTCCTGGCCATCGGCCAGGACCAGCACCGGCGGCTCCAGCGTGACGATGCGGGCAATGCGGCGCAGGCAGTCCTGCGAAGTGGCGTTGGTCAGGTAGGCGATTTCACGCTCGCCCAGCACCTGCAACCGGTAGGGGTGGATGTAGTTGAGGTAGCCCACCAGATCGGCGCCCGAGCGGGCCGATCGCACGGCCATCTCGTCGAAGCGGCGCTCGGAAGCACCCAGCCCCGCTATCCACTGCCAGCGCAGGCTGGAATTGCGAAATGCCTCGAACAATACGTCGGCACTGATGGCGCTGGGTCTCATGGCAAGGCCCTGTCAGTCAAAAAGAAGCCAGAACTCAGGCCTGGGAGGTGATGGACGACTGCCAGCTGTCGATCATGCCGTGCAGCTGCTGCGCATCGGTGGACGACTTCAGGCGCTCGCGCAACTGGCTGTCGCTGAGCAGCTCGGCGATCTCGGACAGGATTTCCAGATGCTTTTGCGTCGCCGCTTCGGGCACCAGCAGGAAGATCAGCAGGCCGACCGGCTGCTCGTCAGGCGCGTCGAAGCCGATCGGGCTGGCAAGCTGGAACACCGCCGCCATGGGGGCCGTCAGGCCCTTGATGCGGCCATGGGGAATGGCAACTCCATGCCCCAGACCGGTAGAGCCCAGACGTTCGCGTGCGAACAGGCTATCGGTGATCAGGGCACGAGACAGACCATGCAAGCTCTCAAAGAGCAAACCCGCTTCCTCGAAAGCGCGTTTCTTGCTGGTGACATCAACGCTCACAAGCACTTGAGCGGCGGGAAGGATAGAAGCTAGGCGATTCATGGTGTGATCAACAATTATGCACCGCAGCGCTGAAAACCGTGGGGAAACCCTGATCACCATCAAAAACCGCCCCGTAGGGCGGCACTTTTAGCGTTGTAACAAGGCGACAGCCCTGCAACAAACCGGCGCAAACGCTGGGCTTGCGCCTCGCTTTCATCAACCTGACACCTGCACCAACTGCGAGCCGCCGGAATCCAGTCGCTTGGCTGTGGCACGCGGGCCTTGTTGACGAGTCTTGTAGCGCATCACCACACGGTCGAGTTTGTCGGCCAGGGCGTCCACGGCGGCATAGAGGTCGAAATGCTGCGTCTCCACGAACAAGTCTTGCCCTTTCACGCGCACTGTGCAACCGGCGCGCTGTCGTTTGTCTTTTTCCTTTTGCTTGTGGACTGTGAGCAGCACCTTCACGTCCACGACCTGATCGAAGTGCCTGAGAATGCGTTCCAGCTTGGCCATGACATAGCTGCGCAGCGAGGGAGTGACCTCCAGGTGATGCCCGCTAATCGTCAAATTCATAACAAAACACTCCTTAGCTCTCGGTGAAATCACTGCGGTTTCACAGCGCCTGATGGCTGTGCCGCAGCCTGGCAGTTCGGAATGCGCATTCGTCTTTGCTGTGAATCCACTATGCGCCCGCCCCAGGCCAAAGGCAACGAAATGACCGGGATAGCGCAGGCTCGCCAGGGGCCTTGTTTGACGGTTTGATGACAGCCGGTTTTGACGCCACAATGAGTGGCTTTGGCCCGCATGCAAGGGATACGCCTGCATGCCCCAGGGCCTCGATCGCGGCAGGCGCGCGCTGGCAAAGACCGTGACCGTCCAAACCCCTGCCTGCGCCATTAAAATCGCGTTTTTACGCAGCCGCCTCTCGGGCCTGCGACGCTGGCAGCCCCTTGGGCTTTCAGGCGCCTGCTGACCGACTGCACGCCTGAATTGCCTGACAGCCCCTATCTCGACCATGACCACCCAGCCCTCCGCCCTGCATACCTCCAACATTGCTTCGCTGCCCCTGCTCGCGCGCGGCAAGGTCCGCGACAACTACGCCGTGGGCGATGACCGCATCCTGATGGTGGCCTCGGACCGCCTGTCTGCCTTTGACGTGATCATGGGCGAGCCCATTCCCGGCAAGGGCGTGCTGCTGACGCAGATGGCGCTGTTCTGGTTCGACAAGCTGGGCCATATCTGCCCCAACCACCTGACCGGCGAAGCTCCCGAGTCCGTGGTCAAGCCCGAGGAAGTCAAGCAGGTCGAGGGCCGCTCCATGCTGGTCAAGCGCCTCAAGCCCGTGCTGATCGAAGCCGTGGTGCGCGGCTATCTGGCCGGCAGCGGCTGGAAGGAATACCAGGAATCGCAATCGGTCTGCGGCGTGAAGCTGCCCGCCGGCCTGACCAACGCAGCCAAGCTGCCCGAGCCCATCTACACCCCTGCGGCCAAGGCCGAAATGGGTGATCACGACGAAAACATCACCTACGAGCGCACCGTGGAAATGGTGGGCGAGCAGCTCGCTGCCCAGATCCGCGACACCGCCATCCGCATCTACAAGGAAGCGGCCGAGATCGCGCTGACCAAGGGCATGATCATTGCCGACACCAAGTTCGAGTTCGGCCTGACCGAAGACGGCACTCTGGTGCTGATGGACGAGGTGCTGACCCCCGACAGCTCGCGCTACTGGCCTGTGGAAGGCTACGAGGACGCGCTGGCCAAGGGCGAGAATCCTCCCAGCTACGACAAGCAGTTCGTGCGCGACTGGCTGGAGCAGGCGCAGGTCAACGGCAAGGCCTGGGACAAGAAGGCTCCCGCGCCCCGCCTGCCCAAGGAAGTGATCGACAGGACGGCGGCCAAGTACCGCGAAGCGCTGGATCGCCTGACCGCCTGAGCGATCAGCCCCGAGCAAACAAAAGGCCCCCGGAACCGAAATCCGGGGGCCTTTTTGTTTTGATAGCTGCTTGCGCTTTCAGATAAAGGATTTCAGCTAGAAATAATGCTGAAATCCTTTATTTACATACGCTGGCAGCTATGTTTTTAGTGGTGGTGACCGTTACCGCCGTGCACGTGCTTGTGGGCAATTTCTTCTTCGGAGGCCTCACGCACCTCGTTGACCACCGCGCTGAAGCGCAGCGCGAGGCCGGCCAGAGGGTGGTTGCCGTCCAGCAGCACCACGGGGCCCTTGATCTTCACCACGTTGTAGATCTGGGGCAGGCCCTGGTCATTGGTGCCGCGCAGCTGGCCGCCCACCTTCACGCCCGCAGGGAATTCGCCCTTGGGAATGGTGCGCTTGAGGCTTTCGTCGCGCTCGCCGAAGGCGTCTGCCACGGCCAGGTCCACGGTCACGGTATCGCCTTTTTGCTTGCCGTCCAGAGCGGCTTCGACCTTGGCGAAGATGTTGTCATAGCCGCCGTGCAGATAGGCCACATCGCCCTTGTCCAGCAGTTTGACGGCCACGCCGCCCGCGAGCAGCTCGTGAATCTTGTAGTTGATGGTGACGGCAGTGTCTTTGGTGATGTTCATGACAATGGATTTCGAGTAGGGCGGAGCCTGAACCCGAGTCAGGCATCGCGCAAAGCTGCCATTGTCGACGACTCGGGCTATTCCAGTGTCACGCCCGTGGCCTTAACCACGCCGCGCCATTTGTCCACATCAGCGCGGATCTGCTGCGCAAAGACCTCGGGCCTGCTGGCCACGGGCTCGGCGCCCAGGTTGCGCAGTTGCCGGGTCACCTCGGGGTCGCGCACGGCCTGGGCGACTGCGGTCTGCAGCGTGTCCAGCACCGCCTTGGGCGTTCCCGCAGGCGCCAGCAGGCCGAACCAGCCCGAGACCTCGTAGCCGGGCACGCTTTCGGCGACGGTGGGGATGTCTGCCGCCCCGGGCCAGCGCTGTGCCGTGGTCACGGCCAGCGCCCGCAGCTTGCCGCTGCGCACGAAGGCGATGGTGGACGGCAGGTTGTCGAAGCCGGCCTGTATCTGCCCGCCCATGAGATCGGTGAGCATGGGCGATGCGCCCTTGTAAGGCACATGGGTCATGTCCACGCCGGCCATCATCTTGAGCAGCTCGGCGCTCATGTGCGGAGAGCCGCCTGGACTGGTCGAGCCGAAGTTGATCTGCCCGGGCCTGGCCTTGGCCAGCGCCAGCAACTCGCCCAGGGTGCGCGCGGGGACGCTGGGATGGACCACGATGATGTTGGGCGTGCTCGCCACCACGGTGACGGGCGCGAAGTCCTTGACGGCGTCATAGGGCAGGTTCTTCTGCAGCGCCGAGTTGATGCCGTGCGAGCTGGCCGTTCCCATGACCAGGGTGTAGCCGTCGGCGGCGGCCTGGGCCACGGCCACCGAGCCTATGGCACCGCTGGCGCCGGCCCGGTTCTCGACGACGAAGGGCTGGCGCAGCCGCTCGGACAGCTGGGCCGCCGCCAGCCGCGCGATGATGTCCGTGGTGCCTCCTGCCGGATAGGGCACGACAATGCGCACGGGCTTGGCGGGATAGGCGGGGGCCTGCGCGAAGGCCACGGCCGTGCAGGCCGCCATGGCCAGCGCGGCAGCCACGGCGCGAAACAGATGCGAGGTCATTGCGGTGTCTCCTGGTGGTGTTTTATGGAATATGCGGCGGATGCCCGTACTGGATGTCGGCGCCAGTTCAGCCCGGTGCACGGCGGTGCAGCAGCGGCGCCAGCGCAGCGGGGACGAACAGCTCGAAGCCCAGGATGGCCGCCGACAATGCCTTGCCGTAGTTGTCCACCGACAGGCTGCGCGAGACGCCGCCGCCCAGTGCACCGTGCGCAACGAAGTTCAGCGCGTGCAGGTTATCGGCCTCGTAGCGCAGCACCTCGCCGGTGATGGCCGGGCCATGAAAGGCCTTGAAGCGTTCGGCGCTCAGCTGCTGCTTGAGCAGCGCATAGAGCTCGGGCTCGTAGGCAAACACGGCGATGTTGGAGGTATTGCCCTTGTCGCCCGAGCGCGTATGCGCCACCTGCTCCAGCGGCACCCGGATGTCCTGGTTCATGTCCTGCATGCTTTGCTCCCTGCTCAGCTCGTGAAGTAGTCGATATGCGCTGTCACCTGCTCGCGCGGCACCAGCGAGGACCACACGCCTATCACCTCGCGCGTGCGCTCCTGGTGCGGCACGCGCTTGCCGGTGTGGGCAATCCCCGAGACCGCCATGCCGTCCACTTCGCGCCCCACCTTGACCGCCTCCTCGCGCGACCGGGTGCGTGCCGCCACCCGAACGGCCACTTCATAGGGCTCGGGCGCATTCGCCGGCGTGGCAGCGCCATGCACGGCATTCAGGCCCAGGAAGTCGATGCGTACCTCCTCGGCATCGAGCTTCACGATGCGCAGGCGCTCCTCGAGGATGCGCTTGGCCAGCTGGGCGCGGCGCAGCGCGCCGGGGCCGGCGTAGAAGAACATGTCCTCGCCGATGAAGCCCTCGGTGCACCCCATGGAAACCTTGAGCGTGGGTGTGCGCGGCTTGCCCGTAAGACCCGTCACGCGCACGCGGTCCGGCGCCAGCTGCTCGATGCGGGCCTGCGTGAAGTCGACCACCACATCGGGCGTGATGTAGTTCGCCGGGTCGTGCACCTCATAGAGCATCTGCTCCTTGACAGTCTGCAGGCTGATCATGCCGCCCGTGCCTTCCACCTTGGACAGGGTCACGCCGCCTTCGGCATCGACCTCGGCGATGGGAAAGGCCAGGTTCCAGGGTTCGGGCACGTCCTTGAGGCCCGGGTCCGCAAAATATCCCCCGGTGACCTGGGCCCCGCACTCCATCAGATGGCCTATCGCGCTGCCAGCACCTACGCGCTCGTGGTCCAGCAGGTCCCAGCCGAACTCATGCACCATTGGAGCCAGGAACAGCGAAGGGTCGGCGACGCGGCCCGTGACCACGATCTGCGCACCTTCCGCCAGGGCGTCAACGATGGGAGCGGCCCCGAGATAGGCTTCGGCCGAGATCAGCGAGTGGGCAATGCTCTGCGTGGGGGCACCGGTCTCCAGGATGGTGGGGGCCAGCGACAGCACGCGGTCGGTGATCAGGCTGCCGCCCACGGCCGCCACCTTGACGCCGGTGATGCCCAGCTCGCGCAGCAGCTCGACGATGCGCCGTGCCGCACCCTGCGGGTTGATCCACCCCTGGTTGGAGATGATGCGCGTGCCCTGGCGCATACAGGCAGGCAGCACGGCTCGCATGCGGTCGTCGAGATAGGTGTCGTAGCCCGGGAAGGACGGGTCCCGTCGGGCCCTGACCTGCGCGGCGGAGACCGTGGCCTCGGCCATGGTCTCGAAGCACAGGTAGTCGAGCCGACCACGCTCGGCATTGAGGGCGGCGGGCTCGATCCGGTCGCCCCACCATGCGGCTCCCGCGCCTATGCGCAGGATCTTGCTGTCATTCATTGCGCTTGTCTCCGTTGTTCCCCCAGACCCGGGGTCTGAGACCATTCTGTACAGTCGTTTTTCAAGAGACAACGCATGCGCGCGCACAGCGCATGTGAATCAATTTCACAGGGGGCGAAGACCTTAGATGGACCAGTTCGGCGAGATGACGGTATTCCTGCGCGTGATCGAGGAAGGTAGTTTTTCCGGTGCCGGCAGAAGGCTCGAGCTATCGCCTTCGGCGGTGAGCAAGCTCATCGCGCGCATGGAGGCACGCCTTGGCGTGCGGCTGTTCGAGCGGATTGCCGGAGCCATACGCCTGACCCAGGAAGGCGAGCGCTTTCGCATCGCCAGCCAGCGCGTGGTGCAGGCCATGGAGCAGGCAGAGGCCTGTGTGCGCGTGGCCGATGCCGAAATTTCGGGCACGGTGCGCATCCATACGGCGCTGACCACGGCCAAATACCTGGTGGCGCCGCGCCTGCACCTGCTACTGGACCGGCACCCGCGCCTGCACCTGGACTTCGTCCTCGGCACGGAGCGCGGCGACTTCGTGCGTCAGGGCATAGACGTCGCCATCCACAGCGGCAGGCCTACGGAGCAGACGCTGATCGGCCGCCCGCTGATGCTCAGGCCCTGGGTGATAGCCGCGTCGCCGCAGTACCTCCAGCGTTTCGGCCATCCCGAGCAACCCGAGGATCTGCTGCAGCACCGCTGCCTGAACTTCACCATACGCACGCAGTGGAACCGCTGGACCTTCCATGAGGAAGGCGGGCTCAAGACCATAGACATTCCCAGCCACATCGGCGCCAACCAGGGCGAGCTGTTGCGCAGCCTGGCGTTGCTGGGCCACGGCGTGGTGCGGCTGGCGCACTTCCATATCGCCGCCGACCTGGAGCGCGGAACCCTGCTGCCGCTGCTGCCGCAGTTCCAGGAACGCAGCGAGGACGACCGCTTCTACCTGCTGTATCCGCGCGGCAGATCCCTGGCGCCGCGCGTGCGCGCCGTGGTGGATTTCCTCGCGGGAGAGTTTGGCTGAGCGGGTTTCACGCCAGGCATTGGCGCGCACAGTCGAGCAGGCTGCGCGCCCAGCGCGCGCGGGCCGAGGTATTGAGCCACAGCAGGCCGACCTTGCGTGCGTCCGGGGCGTGGTCGCCGGTGCCGCCAGACCCGTTGCCCGCTCCCGGCAGCGCCAGCGCGCACACCTCGCGCCCCTGGGCAAGCACGCTGCCAATGTCGGGCACCAGGCCTACGCCCAGGCCCTGGTCGACCATCATGGCCACGGCCAGCACCGAGTTGAGTTCCATGCGCTCCACGGGGACTATGCCCTGGGCCTTGAGGTAGCGGTCGGCCAGGCGCCCGCCGGCCAGCGCACGGTCATAGCGCACCAGGGGACGGCTGCGCAGCAACTCCAGCGGGTCCTGACGCGCGTCCTCGCGGCGGCACAGCACGACCAGGGGTTCCTCGCGCAGTTCGGCCCAGCAGACGGTCTTGGGCAGGTCGAAGGAGGGCTTGAGGCAGATCAGCACGTCGAGCTCGGACTGCACCAGGGCGGTGTACAGCTCCGGCGTGAGCCCGGCACGCACGCTGATGCGCACCTGCTCATGGCGGGCCACAAAGGCCTGCAGGACGGCAGGCAGAAAGCCGTGCAGGGCCGTGTTCACCGTGCCCAGGCGCAGCTCGCCGCCGTCGGCGTCGCCCAGCACCCATTCGCGCAGGCCGTCGAAGTCCTGCAGCAGCCGTTGCCCGCGCTCGAACAGGCGCTCGCCGGCCGCAGTGGCGCGCACGCTGCGGCCATGGCGCACCAGCAAGGGTGCGCCGAGCGCGGCTTCAAGCACGCGCATCTGCTGGGCGATGGCCGAGGGACTGAGGTCGAGCTGGCGCGCGGCTTCGGACATGGAGCCGGTCTGCACGACGCGCAAGAAATTGTGTATGTACTTGACGTCCATCTCACACATTTTCTTCAAACAAATGCCAGCCGCAAGCCCTGTTTTCGAGAGCGTGCCTGGACCACACTGCGGACAACGAACTGACAAGGAGACAAAAAATGCGTGAGCCCGATTTCCTCAGCCGCCGCCGGTGGCTGTCCACCGCAGCGGCCAGTCTGGGCGCTGCCGCCCTGCCCGCCTTCGCCCAGCGTCGCAGCACGCGCATCGTCGTGCCTTTTGCGCCCGGCGGCGGCAACGATGTGCTGGCACGGCAGATGGCGTACGGCCTCAACGACTCCCTGGGCTACGGCATGATCGTGGAGAACAAGGCCGGCGCGGGCGGCAATCTGGGTACGGAAATGGTGGTTCGCGCTCCCGCCGACGGCAGCATCTTCCTGCTCGGCCATACGGGCACGGTGTCCATCAACCCCTCGCTCTACCCGGGCCTCAAGTTCAATGCCTCCACCGATCTGCAGCCGGTGGCCATGTTCGCCTCCTCGGCCTTGCTGCTGGTGGTTCCGGCCGCGTCTCCCGCCCGGAACGTGGCCCAGCTGGCCGAGCTGCTGCGCCGCCGCAGCGGCGAGCTCAACTACGCGTCCAGCGGCTCGGGCACGGGCGGCCACCTCACGGGCGAGATGTTCGCCCATGCCCTGGGCGCCAAGGCCATCCACGTGCCGTACAAGGGCACCGCACCATCGCTGACCGATCTGGTCGGCGGCAATGTGGACTTCAGCTTCGGCGTGATCCCGGCGGCCATGGCCCTGGTCAAGGCCGGCAAGCTGCGCGCCCTGGCCGTGACCGGCGCCAAGCGCCAGCCCCAGCTGCCCGACGTACCCACGGTGGCCGAGTCCGGCGTGCCGGCCCTGGCGGATTTCGAGAGCTCGCTGACCTATGGCGTGCTGGCCCCCAAGGGCACGACGCAGGAGACCGTCGCCACGCTGGGACGCGACATCCTCAAGGTGGCGGCTTCCGGCAGCTTCCAGTCCCGCCTGGAGGTGGAAGGGGCTGTGCCGCTGCTGGGCGACAGCAGGCAGTACGCAGCCCGCATCCGCCAGGAAAGCAGCAAGTGGGCGGCGGTGATCAAGGCATCGGGAGCCACGGCCTGAGGCCGGCGCAAACATCATGACTCTGGTGAACGACTATCTGGGCCCGGCCGGCGGAGGCGCCTGGTTTTCCGATGCGCAGTGGCTGCAGGCACTGCTGCGCTTCGAGTCCGGCCTGGCCCGGGCACAAGCCGATTGCGGACTGATTCCGGAGTCTGCGGCTCAGGCCATTGCCAGCGCCTGCGCGCAGGCGCCCCTGGACCGCGACCGCATTGCAGAACAGGCACGCGCCAGCGGTGCGCTGGGCCTGGCCCTGGTCAAGCCGCTGCAGCAGTGGCTGCAGGCCCATGCCCCCCAGGGCCTGCCCTGGCTGCACTGGGGCGCGACCACGCAGGATGCCGTGGACACAGCCAGCGCCCTGCTCACCCAGCAGGCGCTGCTGGCCCTGCTGGCCGAGTTGCAGGCCCTGGTCGACGCATTGCTGGATCTGGCCGCGCGGCATGCGGCCACGCCCATGCTGGCGCGCAGCCTGCTGCAGCCCGCGCAGATCACGAGCTTCGGCCTCAAATGCGCACAGTCGGCCGCGGCCCTGCAACGCAGCATCGACCAGCTTTCGCAGCTGGCGCCCCAGGCCTTGTGCGTGCAGCTGGGCGGTGCCGTGGGCAATGGCGCGACCCTGGGCACGCACAGGCTGGCGGTGGAGCAGGCGCTGGCGCAGCACCTGGGCCTCAAGGCCTGCGGCCACAGCTGGCATACGCAGCGCGACAGCTGGATGCGCCTGGCCATGGAAGTGGCCGTGTGCTGCGGCAGCCTGTCCAAGCTCGCGCGCGACTGGTCGCTGATGTCGCAGTACGAGGTCGCAGAGATCAGCGAGGCCGCGCGCGGCAGCACTTCCAGCGCCATGCCGCACAAGCGCAATCCCGTGCACTGCATGCAGGCCGTGGCCCAGACCCAGGCCGTGCCGCCGCTGGCCGCCCTGCTGCTGGGCTGCATGGCCCAGGCCCATGAGCGCGCGCTGGGTGAATGGCAGGCGGAAGTCGCCCACTGGCCCGAGCTGTGGCGCCACGCTCATGGCGCGGCCGCCGCACTGCGCCAGGCCGCGCAGACGCTGCAGGTCCACCCGCAGCGCATGCTGGCTCATGTGGCCGGTCTGCGGGGCCTGGTGTTTTCGGAAGCCTGCGTGCATGCCCTGGCGCCCTTCATCGGCAAACATGAAGCCCTGGCCGCCGTGGAGCAGCTCGCCCCCCTGGCGCTGGAGCAGCAGCGCGAGCTGCAGGAGCTGCTCATGGAATGGGTTGCCAGCCGCACGGCACCCGAACTCACCACCGAACAACTGCCGGCGCTGTGCCGCGCGCTATCCCAGGCCTGCGACCCGCAGCAGGCCGTACAGGCTTCGCAACGTGAATGCCTGGCCCTCCTGGCCAGCCGTTCGCCAACCCCAATGGAAGAAAGCCCTGCCCATGCAGAACAAGCCCAACCCTGCCTCTGAAGCCGCCGACAGCCTGCAGCGCGGCCTGGTCAATCGCCGCCGCGTGCTGGGCAATGCCTGGGTGGACCGGTCCGTGGAGAACGCGAATGTGCTCAATGTGGAGTTCCAGCGCATGATCACCGCCTATGCCTGGGACGGCATCTGGAGCCGCCCGGGCCTGGAGCGCCGAACGCGCCGCATCATGGTGCTGGCCATCACGGCGGCCATGGGGCGCTGGGAGGAGTTCGAGCTGCACATACGCACGGGACTGCAGGCCGACCCGGCCGACAGCGAGGCCGCGCCGCTGGACCTGGACACCATCCGCGAGGTGCTGTTGCAGACCGCCGTCTATGCCGGCGTGCCTGCGGGCAACACCGGCATGGCGGTCACGCTCAAGGTGCTCGGGGAGCTGGGGCGCATGCCTGAGGCCGCGAGCTTCGCCCCCTGAGCCTGGTCTTAGCGGGCCAGAGGCGGCTGCTCGTCGATGTCCGAGCCCGGGTAGCGCGCAAAGCGGCGGTTCTCGACGCCATGCACCGGGTCGTTGTCCTTCCAGGGCCAGCCGCCGAACTGGGTGCGGCGGTAGTCCTGCATGGCCTGCATAATCTCCTCCTGCGTGTTCATCACGAAGGGGCCGTACTGCGCCACCTTCTCGCCAATCGGCTTGCCCTGCAGCAGCACCACCTCTGCGCTGACATCGCCGGTGTTGACCAGCTCCAGATCGCTCTGCGCATCGACATGCATGGCCAGATGCCCGTTCACGGCTTCGCCAGCCACGGTCATGCTCTTGCCCACAAAGAAGTAGAGCATGCGATGGGTTTCAGGGCCTGTGGCCTTCGGCATGGTCCAGCGGGCGCCGGGCTCCAGCTCCAGCGTCCAGATGGCCACGTCGCTGTCGGCCTGGGAGGCCCAGGACTCGGGCGGTGGCGGCAGGGCCGGATCCGCGCCGTCCAGGGCTCCTGCCACCACCGTGACGGTGGTGTTGCGGCCCGCCGCATCGCTGAAGCTCAGGCGCGGAATCTGCTCGTTCCAGAACATGGTGAAGTGGGGCTCCACCATCTTGTTCCTCGCAGGCAGGTTCAGCCAGATCTGGAACAGCTCCAGCGGATTGGGCTGGTCGCTGCTCAGCAGCGGAAACATCTCCGAGTGCTGGATGCCCTTGCCGGCCGTGAGCCACTGCACATCGCCGCCGCCGAAACGCGCTGCAGCACCCAGCGAGTCCGCATGATCGATGCGGCCCTTGCGCACCAGTGTCACGGTCTCGAAGCCGCGATGCGGGTGGCCCGGGAAGCCCGGAATCGGCTCGCCGTGGTACATCGAAAAGCCATTCCGCGCGCTGAAATCGCTGCCCATCTCGCGGCCCTCGAACTCCACGGCCTGCACGCCCATCTTGCCGTTGCTGGCCGGATAGCTGTCATCGTGGTGAGCGCAGAACAGAAACGGATCCAGGCAGGGCCAGCGCGGCCCCAGCGGGGCGCTTTCCAGAATGGGGGGGCGATTCGTGGTCATTGAATTCTCCTCTTGAGAGGCCGCTGCCAGCTGCAGGGCCTGAAGTCTCGAAGATAAGGCCAGCCCACGGGTTTGAAAGACATCACCGCTGGGACAGTACTTGCCGCTTTTGCAACAACGGCAAGCCTGTCTGCCCGAGCCGGCACTCAGCCGCGCGGCGGAACGTTCAGGCCTTTTTGCGTCGCCGGGCGGGCCACGAAGGCCTTGAGCACACGCTGCAGCTCGGGAAACCCGCTCCAGCCCACCAGCTCGGAGGCGTTGTAGCCGTTTTCGTCGACCATATTGCGCACCCAGGGCCAGATGGCGATGTCGGCGATGGTGATCTGCTCGCCCATGATCCACTCGCGGCCCTGCATGCGCTGCTCCAGCACGCCCAGCAGGCGCTTCGATTCATTGACATAGCGGTCACGCGGGCGCTTGTCCTCGAAGTCCTTGCCCGCGAACTTGTGGAAGAAGCCGACCTGACCGAACATGGGCCCCACGCCGCCCATCTGGAACATCAGCCACTGCAGCGTCTCGTAGCGCGCTGCAGGGTCTGCGGGCAGCAGCGGGCTGCCGCTCTTCTCGGCCAGATAGATCAGGATGGCCGCCGACTCGAACAAGGCCAGCGGCTTTCCGCCCGGGCCTTGCGGGTCGATGATGGCGGGAATCTTGTTGTTGGGGAAAGTGCCGACAAACTCTGGTGTGAGCTGGTCATTGGTCTGGAAGCTGACCAGGTGCGCCTCGTAGGGCAGCTGCATTTCCTCCAGCGCAATCGATACCTTCACGCCGTTGGGGGTGGGCAGCGAGTACAGCTGGATGCGCTCGGGGTGCTGCGCGGGCCATTTGCGGGTCACGGAAAAATCGGCGAGGACTTGGGGTTGCGTCATGGGTTTCCTTCGGAGCGTGTTGGCAATCTCTGCAGCCCCGCAAGGGGGTGGCGGCGTGGCCTGGCAAGCCACGACACAGAGCTCCCGAGCATCCTAACGGTTGTCATGCGGCCTTGCAGGCAGCGCTGCCGATGGCTGGGATGGCCAGATGCGGGTACGCAGATTCCCTCATCGAAGACGGCGCTTCAGCGGGTGATATTGGGTGCTTACAAGAAGTGAACACGGAGATATGACATGCATCAGCTTCCTGGCAGGCCCGATTCTTTTTTCAGCGGCGCAAAGACGCCTGCCTGCGCTTTGCTGAGCCGGCGACAAGTGCTGGGCCTAGGCGCTACCGCGCTGGCTGCAGGGCTGATGCTGGCCAGTGGTGCGACCGCTGCCGCAGGCTTTCCGGAGCGCGCCGTGACGGTCGTCGTGCCGTATTCGCCGGCCGGAGGCGTGGACATCGTGACCAGGCTGGTCACCACGCCCATGGCGGAGTTTCTGGGTCAGTCCATCGTGGTGGAAAACAAGCCCGGAGGCGGCACGAATATCGGCATGGCGACAGTGGCACGCTCCGCGCCCAATGGCTATACGCTGCTGACGGCCTCGAACACGCTGACCACCAACAAGGCGCTGTACTCCAAGCTCAGCTTCGACCCCGCGACCGACCTGATTCCGGTGGGGCGCATCGGCGAGGCGCCACTGGTGGTCGTGGTCAACGCCAAGTCACCGTACAAAAGCCTGGCCGAACTGATTGCAGCGGGCAAGGCCAAGCCCGGCGCCCTGTCCTATGGCACGGCAGGCGTGGGCAGTTCGGGCCATATGGCGAGTGCCTTGCTGGAAAAAGCCGGGCAGTTCAAGGGCGTCCATATTCCCTACAAGGGCGGCTCCACCGCCGTGACGGATCTGCTGGGCGGGCGTCTGGACTTCATGGCGATCAACCCGCTGGAAGTCGCGGGCCATGTGAACAGCGGCAACCTGCGCGCACTGGCGGTGCTCAACAAGAATGGCTCGCGCCTGCTGCCCCAGGTGCCTACCGCGCGCTCCCTGGGCGTGGATGTGCAAGCCACCGTGTGGTGGGGCCTGGTAGCACCCAAGGGAACGCCCGAGGCCGTGATCCAGACGCTGAACGCTGCACTCAACAAGGCGCTGACCACGCCTGCGGTCACCCAGACGCTGGCCGATATGGGTGCCACGCCCCTGGGGGGAACACCGGCTCAGTTCGGCAGCTTCATCCAGGCCGAAACCCGGGAACTCGGCGACGTCATCCGAGCCGCCGATATTCGCGCGGACTGATGCCGGCGAAGGCCGCCCTAGCGCAGCAACTGCCAGAACATCTGCACGCAGGGTGACGGCGCCTGCTGCATGCTGACCAGCGCGATGCGCGAATGGCGCGCGGCGTCGGCCAGCGGCTGCAGCACCACGCCGGGCGGGCAGATGCGCTCATAGACGCTGGGCACGATGGACAGCCCCAGGCCGGCGGCCACCAGTGCCAGCATGGTCGAGGTCTCACGCGCCGGCTGGGCGATGCGCGGCACAAAGCCAGCCTCGCTGCACAGCGCCAGAATATGTTCGTGCAGGCCACCACCCAGCACGGCCGGATGCAGCACAAAAGGCTGATCGGCCAGGCTGCTCAGTGCCAGTGGCTCGTTCGCCGCCGAGGCGGCATGCGCCAAGGGCAGTGCCAGCCTCAGCTCGTCGCGCCACAGTGTCTGCTCGCGTATCGGCACCGGAATGCGGAAGGTCGGCGAAGGCCGCATAAAGCCGATGTCGATCTGCCCGGCAGTCAATGCCGCGATCTGCTCGCCCGTCGTCATATGCTGCAGATCCAGCTCCACCTGCGGGTGGCGGCTGCGAAACTCGCGCAGCATGGCCGAGAACTCGTCAAACAGCGGCACCGATGCCGTGAAGGCGATGCGCAACCGCCCCGCCAGGCCATGGGCTGCCATGCGCACCAGCTCGCCCGCCTGCTGATGCAGCTCCACGATCTGCCGCGCCTTGTCCTGCAGCAGCAGGCCTGCCGGCGTCAGCGCAACGGCTCGGCGCGAGCGTTCGAACAATTGCGCCCCCATCTCCTGCTCCAGCAGACGGATCTGCTGGCTCAGCGGGGGCTGGCTCATATGCAAACGCTGGGCCGCACGGCTGAAATTCAGCTCCTCGGCCACGGCCAGAAAACAGGTCAGACGGCGCAAATCCATAGGACGATTTTCGTATCAAGTCCAGACGCAAACGGTATTGGACGCAAAGGCCGCAACTTTTCACAATCCGCTCAGCCGCAGAAGCTATGACAACCGCAGCTGTCTGCGTCGATTCAATAAGGGTTCAAGGCCTATCCAGACCAGCCCAATACAGAGAGACATTGATGAAGCCGTTTCCCCTTTTCACCGTCCGCCGAGCCCTTCTGATCAGCGCTGTGGCCCTGGCTGCAGGCTGTGCCCAGCAACCGGGCAGCACGCCCAAGGAGCCCGTGCGCCTCATGACTTCGGGCGGCTTCACTGCAGCACACAAGCTGCTGGCACCGCAGTTCACAGCCCAGACCGGCCTGGCAGTGGAGTCGGCCTATGGCTCGTCCATGGGTGCCTCGCCCACCTCCATTCCCAACCGCCTGAGCAAGGGTGAAAAGGCCGACGTGGTGATTCTGGCGCGTGGCGCGCTCGACGATCTGGCCGCCAAGGGCCTGGTGCGCAACGGCACCCAGATCGACCTGGTGCGCTCTGCCGTGGGCGTGGCCGTGAAGAAGGGTGCTCCCATCCCCGACATCAGCAGCGAGGACAAGCTGCGCCAGGTGCTGCTCAATGCCAAGAGCATTGCCTACTCGGCCAGCGCCAGCGGTACCTACTACGAAACCCAGATGCTCAAGAAGCTGGGCATTCACGATCAGGTCATGCCCAAGAGCAGGAAGATCGTGACCGAGCGCGTGGGCACCATCGTGGCGCGGGGAGAGGCCGAAATCGGCCTGCAGCAGGTCAGCGAACTGTTGCCCATCGAGGGCATCAGCTATGTCGGCACCCTGCCCGATTCGGTGCAGCACTACACCATCTTCTCGGCCGGCACGGCCAGCACTTCCACCAACCCCCAAGGGCTGGAGCAGCTGCTCAAGTACTACACCTCGCCCGCCGCCGCCAAGACGATTCGTGACACCGGCCTGGAGCCCATTGCCAAGTCCCGCTGAGCGCCGCGCGGACCCGCAAAAAAAGCCCGCCAGGCAAAGCCTGCGGGCTTTTTTTGTCGCCTGGCAGCTCAGCGCTTGCTACCCGGGCCGGCTTTCTGCACCAGGGCCACGGTCAGCCCCTGGGCGGTGACGGTAATGGCGCCAGGCTCCATCGCCAGCGCATCGACCAGGGCCAGATCCTGGTCCTGCAGCTGATAGAGCACCACCTGGCCCATGGCCTGCTCGGCCAAGGCCGTGGCGTAGGTGCCCAGCATATCGCTGAGCGCGGGCGACAGCCCGTCCATGCTGAGCTGGTTGACCTTGATCTGGTAGGCGCGCAAGGTGCGGTCGGTGGGTTCATAGCGCAGCGCGAAATCGACATTGAGCAGGCCGCTGTACTGCTCCTTGAGCACCTTGCCGCTGAGCTCGGCCGGAATCACGGCGTTGAGCATATTGCGCTCGGGCACCATGCTCAGCTGCGGCGCCTTCAGATCCAGCTGCAGCAAACCCGCCACAGGGAACTGCCTGGGGAAACGCCTGGCCAGCATCTCCTGCAGCTTCTGCTGGCTCACGCTCACGCTGCTGGGCACGGACTTGCCCGAGCAGCCTGTGGCAGCCATTCCCAATCCCAATACTGTCACCGCCAACCATGAGCGCCGATTCATCACGACCACCGAACTCCGTAAAACCTGATTCAAAACCCGTGCAAACGCTTGATAAACCAACGCTATCAGCTATGGTTTTTGAGTACTCCATTGTCTCCGAGCCTGCTATTCCACAGAGTCTCGATGGATGTTGGCAGTTCCCTATCTGATGCAATCTGCAGGTAAAAGACTGTTATCTAACGTCCGACGCCACCAGGGGTTGACCGTCGGCACACAGCAGCAGTGCATGCACAATGATTTGCATGACTGCATATCCCTCTTCCCTCAGCCATGAGGCACTGACAGCCGCCGCCCAGGACACCAGCCTGCCCGACCAGATCCTGACCCTGTGGTTCGGCAGCGTCAGGCCCGGCAATGCCGATGCCCTCAAGCACAAGGCGCAGTGGTTCACCAAATCTGCGGCCTTCGACGACGAGCTGCGCCAGCGCTTTGGCCCTGCGGTGGAGGCCGCTCTGGGCGGTGCGCTGCAACACTGGGCAACCCAGGGTCCATGGCAGCAGCTGGCACTGGTGATCCTGCTGGACCAGTTCACGCGCAATATCCACCGCAACACCCCAAAGAGCTTTGCCGGCGATGCGCAGGCCCTGGCACTTGCGCTGCAGGCAATGGACTGCGGCAGCGACCGGCTACTGCCCGAGGTGGCCCGCGTCTTCATGTACTTGCCACTGGAACATGCCGAAGACCCGGCCATGCAGCAACGCAGTGTGGCCGCCTTCAAGGACTTGCAGGAGAGCGCCACGGACGCCGAACTGCGCGAATATCTGGCCGGAACGCTGGACTACGCCCATCGCCATCAGGTGGTGATAGAGCGTTTTTGCCGCTTCCCGCACCGCAACCACATTCTGGGTCGCGCCAGTACCGCCGAAGAGGCTGAGTACCTGGCCCAGCCCGGCTCAGGCTTCTAGGGCAATCACGAGCCGCGCGTAGCCTCGCGCAGCGCAGGCTCCTGGCGCGCCAGGGGCTGGCGCACGGGCTTTTTGCCCGCCCCCAGGTCGCGGTGGCGCATGGCCCAACGCTCTACCGTGTAGAACGACAGGGCCGACAGTGCAGTCGAGATCAGCAGGCCCGCGACCACGGTCACGGGCCAGGAGTAATCGGCACGCAGATAGCGCACCACCGGGTAATGCCAGAGGTAGATGCCGTAGGACAGCTGGCCCAGCTTGATGAGCATTGGCGCCGTCAGCATTTCATAGACCAGACCCGTGGGCTTTTGCACGGCCAGCAGCACGACCAGGGCGGCGCACTCCACCACCGTGACACCCCAGACCATGGCGTGCTGGTTGTCCCATTCCAGCTCCATGATCAAGGGCACGGCCAGCACAAACCACATGGTGTAGGCGCGCAGCGACTGCAGACGCTCTATCCATTGGGGGCGCTCCATCATCAGTGCCGCCAGCAAGGCACCGGCCAGCAGACCCGAGGCCCGTGTATCGAAGCGGAAGAAGATTTCGTAGAACTGCTGGCCCTGCACCACCCAGAAGATGCGCCACAGCGTGCTCAGCAGCCACAGCGCCGCAAGCGGCGCCCAGACCCGGCCCGGCGTGGCCTTGCGTAGCAGCAGGACCAGCAGCGGCGGCCAGATCAGATAGAAATGCTCCTCCACCGACAGCGACCACATATGCAGCAGCGTGTCCGGACTGTCGAAGAAGGCAATGCCGTAATCAGCCAGGTAGAGGATGGAGACCAGGGCGTCCGAATAGATATCCGTGAGGTCTGGCCAGATAAAGGGCGCGAACACGCAGTACGCGAGCAGAAACAGCGCCAGTGCAGGCATGAGCCGGAAGAAGCGGCGGCGGTAAAAACGCCAGTAATCGAGCTTGCCATGCTGCCGATATTCCATCAGCAGCAAGGAGGTGATCAAAAAGCCGCTGAGCACGAAGAACAGATCGACGCCGAAGAAGGCGCCGTCGAACATCGGGGCATGTGCGTGCGAGAGCAGCACCAGCACAATGGCTATGCCTCTCAATCCATCGAGCGCTGGGTTGTAGCGCAGCTTGAACGCCGACTCCACCAAAACCGGACACCTTTCCTTTCGCCCAGGCACGGGCCGGGCTTGCAGACAAACGATCACAGCCACGCATGAGACATGGCTGAAGCAGTATTCAGAATTTGAGCAAAGAGGCAGTAACAGCTCTTTGCAGCGACCCGGGGGTCGCAAAGCGCATGGAAACACGCTCGGGGGTGCCGGAACCTGGCAGGCGATTTGTCTGTTGCATCTCACCGGTGGTGAGGCCACAGAATGTTATGAATGCCCGCAGCCAGACGGCTTGGCGTCTGTTGACAGGTGAACAGACCGGGGCAATTTGAACAGATTTTTGCCACCGACCCAAGCAGGGGGCGGAGCTTGCCGAGCTCTGGCAGGGTCTTGGCAAGCCGTGTTAACAATTAAGAACAAAAACAGCAGGCCGCGCTCCACCCATCAGCACCATCAGCTATCAATTTCGAAGCTTCAGGATGACTTGTGGCGGCCGCAAGCGGGCGCACTCTGGTGCACATCGCGCCACAGCAGCATCTCGGCCACGCGTTCGGACTTGTCGTCATCAAAGCCCAGCTGCTGCGCACGCTCGGCGGGGTTGGTCCAGGTGCCGAACAAGATGTCCCATAGCGGCAGGCCGTAGTTCTGCGCATGGTGACCATGCTGATGGTGCACGGTATGCATTTCCGGGCGCTGCAGCACATAGCCGAGCCAGCGCGGCGTGCGCAGATCGGCATGAGTGAACAGATCAAAGGCTGCCGTCAGCCCCAGGGCCACGGCTGCCGCCGCCGGGCTGGCACCCAGCACCCAGTAGCTGGAGATCACGCTCAGCAGCATGGCGGCGCAGGAGTCCAGTGGGTGGGCGTAGAACGAGGTCAGCACCTCGATGCGCCGCGCACTGTGATGCAGCTGGTGGAACACGCGCCACAGCAGATCCGAGGCATGGGTGGCGCGGTGCCACCAGTAAAAGACAAAGCTGGTGATGAAAAAGCTCAACAAGCCCACCAGCAGCGGGTTCCAGCGTGCGCCCACATCCAGCAGCGCATGCTGGCGAATCCGGTCTTCCAGCAACCAGCCCAGCGCCAGCGTGCAGACCAGCGTCAGCGCGCCCAGGGCGCTGCTGTAGATCAGCCAGCGCCGGTCACAGAGATTGCGCGAGGCGGGCGCAATCACCTCGCGCGTGAAGACCGCCACGAACAGCAGCGCAATCAGCGGATAGACCAGGTACTCCAGCACGGCAATCATTCCCCTTGAGGTTTGCCTTGCAGTCTATCGGCTGATGTGGGCCTGCCGCTTTATTGGGGCAATACGAACTGCTCCAGCGGCGTGTCGTTGGGTGCGGCCAGCTGCTTCTTGAGCACCTCGCCCATGGGCAGGTTCAGGTTCACGTTCTTGGGCGCAATGGGCTGCATGAACCATTTGCTGTAGAGCTTGTGCAACTCGCCCGAGCGGATCATCTGCAAAATAGCGCCGTCCACGGCCTTCTTGATCTGCGGGTCGTTCTTGCTGAACTGGATGGCAATCGGCTCGGCACCGATCACCTCGCCCACGATCTTGTAGCCCTTGGGGTTCTTGCTCTGACCGATCACGCCGGCCAGCATGTTGTCGTCCAGCACAAAGGCATCGACGCGACCCGACTCCAGCATCAGAAAGCTCTCGAACTGGTCCTTGCTCATCAGCGTCTTGAAGTTCAGCTCGTTGTCGCTGGCGTATTTGCGCAGAATCTGCACCGCCGTCGTGCCCGTGATGGCGCCCACATTGCGCCCCTGCAGCTGCTTGAACGAGGTGATGCCCGAGTCGGCACGCACGGCCATGCGCACCTCGCTGACATAGGTGGTCAGGCCGAACGCAACCTGCTTCTGGCGCGTGAGGTTGTTGGTCATGCTGGCGCAGTTGAAATCGGCCGTGCCGTTGTTGATCAGCGGCATGGTGTTCTGCGGCGTCAGCACCATGTACTTGATCTGGGCCTTGGGCGCGATCGCATGCACCACGCGCTCGCAGAGGTCCATGTGATAGCCGACGAACTTCTCGTTCGCACCGATCGCGTAGGACATGGGAACCGCAGCCTCCCGCACCCCCAGCACCACGGCGCCGCCTGCCTGCCAGCGCTGCAAAGTGGGCGATGCGGACAGATCCACCGCCGTGTCGATATTGGCACCGATATTGGAGCTCGCCGCTTCGGTCTTGCCCGCGGCCATGGCAGAACCCGCACATACCAGCGCTGCTGCCAACCCTGCCCATTTCAACGACTTGCCCATCATCCACTCCCGAAAAACAAAAGCGCCGAGACCCCTGGTCATCGGCGCTCATCACCCACCCGATCCGGCACGCACCCCATGCACTCATGAGGCCCTGGCCCGATTGTCGTTGCTCGCTTATCGCTTTGAGTGGAATGCTTATGCCTGCGCGTCGCCTCACGCGTCGCGTTTCGCGGGGGCAGCCCCCGTCAGTTCACGCAGGCGCTGATGGACGCTGCTGGCTTCATCGACCGGCTGCTGGTGCTTGGCCCGCAGATAGCGCTCGGTGAACACGCCCAGATAGCTCTCCAGCACCTGGCCGGCCTGCACATCGCCGGCATCGCCCACCAGCTCCAGACACAGGGCCGCCACCTCGCTGGTACAGAAATGGTCGTCGCGCTTGGATCTGCGCAGCTGGTAGCGGGAGATCAGGTCCGGGTGCAGGCTGAGCACGGGAAAGCCATCGAGATACGGGCTTTTGCGGAACATCTTGCGCGCCTCAGACCAGGTCGCGTCCAGCAGTATGAACAGCGGGCGTCTGCCCGGCTGCAGCGCGCGGCTGTCGCCGCCGTCCAGCGTCTCCAGCACACGCTCGGCAGGCTCGGTATATTCGCCAGGAAACACTACATAAGGCTGCCATTGCGGATCGGCCAGCAAGGCCTCCAGCTGCGGATCCAGCTCGGTGCGCGACCAGCCGAAAGCATGGGTGTCCTTCACCACATCGGCAATCAGCCAGCCCGTGTTGCTGGGCTTGAGCGGCTCGGCATCATGCATCAGCAGGCAGAAGGCCGCGCGCGTGGCCAGCTCGGGGCGAAGCGCGCACATGCAGTGCGAGGGACGCAAGCGGCAGCCTTCGCAGCGCTCGCCCTTGGGGCCGCCACGCGCCAGAAACGGACGCGTGCTGCGCGCCAGCCGTGCCTGGCGCAAGAGCGAGACGGCATGCGGGGGCAGCGTGGAGGCAACGGTTTTCTGCGGAGTCAGAGCGGCAGGGGACAAAGGCGTGGAAGCGGGCAAGACGGACACCAGCGGGTTCGGACAGATGCCCGGATTGTCCTGCCTTTGCCAAATCCAGTGCTGGTGCTGCAGGAGCGCCGCTTACTCGCAGCCCCCCTGCTCGAAGGTCGGACCACGGCCAAAGCTGAACACCGTGGGCCTGGCATTCTTGAGTCCGGCGGAAATCACATTC
Organism: Comamonas brasiliensis; assembly: GCF_018292285.1. NCBI lineage: Bacteria > Pseudomonadati > Pseudomonadota > Betaproteobacteria > Burkholderiales > Comamonadaceae > Comamonas > Comamonas brasiliensis. The sequence continues at coordinate 477,615 of NZ_JAANES010000004.1, read as the reverse complement.
CTGAAGCGGTTCGGCTCGCAGTTGAAACGTGTGTCCAGCACATAGTCGTCGGACTCGGCCTTGACCATGGCGTCGCGCCAGGCGGCCGTCGCATCCAGCACCTTGCCGTCAACCATGGGGGCCTGCACCGAGTAATTGATGAAGTTGGTCAGGCGCGAACCCTTGGCCTCCAGATACACCACGGGGTCGGCGGCATTGCCGCACAGCGTCAGGCAGTCGGCGTAGTAACGGCTGTCCAGCAAGGGCTCGAAGCTGCCGAAAGTCAGGTCGCCGAGCTTGATATCGGGCTGCCCCTCGGACACGTTCAGCACGCTCTTGAGCGAGAGATTACAGCTGGGCGCGATATCGATCTCGACCGACTCGATCACCTTGTCGGCCTCGTCGCTGACCAGGGTGATATCGCAGCCATCGGTGCGGAACTGGTGGCGGTGGAATTCCGAACGCATGGCCGGGCCGGCGATCTTCTGCGCATAGGCCAGATTCATGCCTATGGTCTCGGTGCTGAACAGCTGGTCGATCACGCGCCTGGATTCTGCGGCAGGCGCTGCGGGCGCAGGGGCTGGCGCAGTTGCGGGGGCCTGTGCCTGTGCCGGGGGTGCGGCACCCTCGGTCTTGGAATCCGAGCAGGCCAGCAGCAGTGCCGCTGCCGCCACAGTGCCCGTCCAGACTCCGCAGCGTTTGATCCAGCGATGAGGCATCTCCATATCCTTGTGAGTTCGCAAGCCCCGCAATATAGGTGCAGGCCCCGAAATCGCCAAGAACCAGAGTTTCAGCCTCCCACGCACTCCAGCTCGAACAGCGGCATATCGGCGCTCCGGCTGAGCCAGACACCGCCACCTAGTTCCTTGAAGTGTGGCTGCAGGCCGCGCCGGTACAGCTCGGCACGGTGGCGATACAGGCGCGGGTCGGTCAGTTCCTCGTCGATGATGTCGCGCTCGTAATCCTCGCGTGCCACGGCCTCGATGTAGAGCCCGCCGCGCGACAGCCGGCCCAGATTGGCCAGCGCCTTTTTCAGGTCGGCCGGGCTCAGATAGGGCAACACGCCCTGGCAGATCACCAGATCGAAAGGCTGGCTATCTTTGGGTTGCCAATCCACCACCGAGCCCTGCTCCCAGCCATAGCGCTCGCAGAGATAGGGACTGAACTCCACGCCCTGATACTGCACGCCCGGAAAGTGCTTTTGCACCGCCTCGCACCACAGGCCTATGCCGCAGCCCACGTCAAGCACCCGCTGCACGGGCACGCGCAGATACGCAAGATACGAGCAGACAAACGCACCCAGCCGACGCGCGTGCTCGGGATCGATCACGCTGGTCTTTTTGTCAAAGTAAAAGCGCTGGTAATACGCCTCGTCAAACCACTCGTCGCTTGCTGATTGCACGCAGCTTCCTTCAAAAACAAACGGCGCCCGAAGACGCCGAAACTTCACAAAACCGACGCTGACTCAGGAAAGAGACAGCCAGCAAGAGCCTGGGCGGCCCCGCCGGGGCAAGGCGCGCAGCGCCTCAGGGAGTTAAATTCTGCCGACCACGGACCAGCCCTTGCGCTGGTCCTGCTTGTTGTTCTCGTAGTCCCATACCGTGCCGCAGCGCTCGCAGACATAGCGGGTCACCGTCGCCGTGGTCGAGCCGCGCTCCTCCTTGCGGTTGCCGCGCTGCATCAGTTCGGCATGGCCGGGGGCTTTGCGCCAATTGCGCTGAATGCCGGCACAGGCGTCGCACAGATGGTCTTCGGCAGGAGTGGTGGTGTTGGTCATGAAAAAACTACTGAATGTGGTGCAGGCCCCGGACATCCGCCCGCGCTGCAAAGCAGCCATTGTGCCGCCTGCCCCGGTTTTGCACCTGCGGCGCTGGCAGCATCACCGCTTGCAGGTCGGGCATGACCGCGTTCTCTGTTGCCACTCGGGGCTCAAGGCCCTGCCCGGCAAGCGCAGACAGCTCCTGTTTTTGATCCCCACCGCTGAAGACAAAAAAGGCCGCTTGCGCGGCCCTGGTTCAGTCAGCCTCGATCATGCCTTCGCGGGGCGATAGGCCAGACAGATCTTGTTGCCGTCGGGGTCGCGCAGATAGGCCAGATACATGGAATCGCCACGCCAGCCCGGCGCGTCCTCGATCGACACACCGCCTGCGGCCAGGCCCGCCGCATGGGCCGCGTTCACCTGATCGGTGGACTGGGCCAGAAAGCCCGTGGTCGCGCCATTGCCCGAGCTTGCCGTTTCGCCGTTGATGGGCGTGGAGATGGCAAACACGCCCGTGGGGCTGCGGTAGAAGAAACGGTTCTTGTTGGCAACGCCGGGCGCAATGCCCAACTGACCCAGCAGCGCGTCATAAAAGCGCTTGCTGGACTCCAGATCATTTACACCCAGCATGATGTGGCTAAACATGGTTGTCTCCTGGAAAAGCCCTGTTTCGGGCGAAGATGGGAAATCGGCAAGCCATCGTAACGGGAGCTTGCCGCCCTCTTCTGTCACCCATTTTCAGCCCACCATGCTGCCAGACCATTTCACCCCGGTTCCCCTGGACAAGTCCTACCGCCTGCTCAATCACGGCCCCACGGTCATCGTCTCGGCCCAGCATGCAGGCGAGCGCAATGCCATGAGCGCGGCCTGGGCCTGCGCGCTCGATTTCGCGCCGCCCAAGATCAGCGTGGTGCTCGACAAGGCCACGCGCACGCGTGCCCTGGTCGAAGGCTGCGGCCTCTTTGCCCTGCAACTGCCCACCGTGCCCCAGGCCGCGCTGACGGTGGGCATCGGCACGGACAGCGCCGTCACCGAACCCCACAAGCTCGCCAAACATGGCGTGCAGCTGTTCGACGCACCGGGCTTCGATGTACCGCTTGTGGCTGGCTGCGCCGCCTGGCTGGTCTGCAGGCTGATCCCCGAGCCGCACAACCAGCAGAGCTATGACCTGTTCATCGCCGAAGTCGTGGCCGCCTGGGCCGACGAGCGCGTGTTCCGCAACGGACACTGGGAGTTCGGCTCCGCCCCCGCCGAGCTGCGCACCCTGCACTATGTGGCCGGCGGGCAGTTCTTTGCGATCGGCGAATCGGTGCTGGTGAAATAAGGTTTTCAGCTTCGAAGCGCTGATGCAGCAATCGCTTTCAGCTATCGAAAGCAAAGCAAAAATCCGCAAGAGGCAAGGCGTCCGGCCCGCAGTACGTGTGCGCCCGGACCTTTGTCAGCCCCTTGATTTAGACTGCAGCACTGACTGAGCTATCAATCACCCTGGGCTGCCGGTGCAGTAGCAGCGCACAGGGCAGCGATCTCTGCTATCAATCACCGCAAAGTGACAGGCCATGGCGCAAGAGTTTTTCGATCCCGTGCTGTTCATCAAGGAAGATGCGCCGACTGCGGTCGATCTGTCGCAGACACCGTTCTTCTGCAATCTCCACGGCTACCCGCACTACTGCGCAGAGCCGCCCGCAGGCTTGACGGTGCTGGAGCCGGCCGTCAGCAATCCCGAGGTCGCCATCGGCAACGCATACCGCGTCCTTTCGGCAACCACCACGCATCCGCAGCCCGAATACGGCAGCCAGACCCAGCTGGTTTTCCAGGCCGACCGGATCGAGTACCAGGCCCTGGCCGCCACCCCTGAAACCGCAGCGGCTTTCGGCATGACGCTGATCGAATCGGGACAGGGCATCCGCATCACCAGCCCGCAGCCGCATCTTCAGCTGGTCGACTATGAATACGGCATGTTTGCCGGGCACCGCTCGCCCTACGAGGGAACGGGCTACCGTCTGCTGGGCAAGGTCTGCACCGATCTCGAGCATCACGATTTCCCGCATGTCTTCACCTCCATCGATCCGCATCTGCCGCTGGTGATTTCGGTGGGAAAGTACTGGCCACAGCAGCAGAAAATCTGTCTTGCCGACCTCTGGCTGCCGCGCGGCAAGGCCTTGTATGTGCCGCCCCGGCCCAGCCTGCCCGGGCAGACCTGCCTGGATCTGCACGGCAACCGCAACTCGGCCCTAGCCTGCTGGCGCGGGATAGCGCGCTCCAGCGTCAAAACCCAGACCCTGCTGCAGACCGAAGGCGGCTATTTCTACTGGTTCTGGAACGAGCTGCCCACCACCCACCCCCTTCTGGACATGACAGGAGCGCTCCATGCTTGAAGTCCGCCCCCGCCTGCGCACACTCGAACCCGACACCGGCAACCGCCTCTACCAGACGCTGCTGGAGTCCACCCTGGCGATCCCCTTCAAGATCGACTGGGCCAGCCAGAAATACAGCTATATCGGTCCGCAGATCGCGGACTTGCTGGGCTGGAGTCCCGAGAGCTGGGAGACCGTGAACGACTGGGCCGAACGCATCCACCCCGACGAACGCGAGCAAACCGTCTCGCGCTGCGTGGAGCTGTGCCTGGCCGGCGTGGACCACGAAGCCGAGTACCGCGCGCTGACCAGCGACAACCGCTTTGTCTGGGTCAGGGAAGTGGTGCATGTGCTCTGCGACGAGCAAGGCCAGACCACGGCCCTGATCGGCTTCACCTTCGACATCACCGAGCAGAAGAAATCCGAGCATCTGCGCGCCGAGCTGGAAGCCCAGAAGCTCTCCAACGCGCGCCTGCAGGAGCGCCTGCGCCTGACCCACGATCTGCACGACGGCCTGGGCGGCGAGCTGGTCCACATGATTGCCTCGGTCGAGCAAGGCAGCGAAGCCCTGACCCGGCCCCAGGTGTTGTCCATGCTCAAGCTCATCCGCAACGACCTGCGCCAGAGCATAGACAACAACGCCTCGGCCCAGGTGCGCGTGCCCGCCACTCCGCAGGAATGGCTGGCACCCTTGCGCCGCCGCTTCAACGATTTGTTCGAGGCCCTGGGTGTGCGCTGCGACTGGCAGTTTCCGCAAAGCTGGAGCCAGCCGCCCAACGCGCTGCAATACCTGGCGCTGACCCGACTGATCGAAGAGGCGCTGACCAATGTCATCAAGCACAGCCAGGCGCGCCATGTGCGCCTGTCCCTGGTGCAACCCCAGGCGCAGGAGCTGCTGCTGGAGATCGAGGACGACGGCGTAGGCTTTGATGTGCAGGCCGTGGAGGCATCGGGCCTGGGCGTTGGCATGCGCTCCATGGCAGTGCGCATTGCGCGGGTCGGCGGACTGCTGGGAATTGAGTCCTCGCCGGGGAAGACGGCGTTGACGGCGCGGGTGGTGTTGGGGGCTGAGGATTGAGTTTTTGGGCTGTAGTGCTTATGCAGCAAACGCTAGCAGTTATCAATTTCCTACTGCCCTGAATTCACCGTTTGCTGCGTCGCCTGCGACAGAGGCCGGGATTTCGCCCCGGCGGGCGACTCACTTTCTGTCGCCAGAAAGTAAGCAAAGAGCACAACCCGACTGTCCGCGTCCCTGCGGCTTCGCCTCCGGGCAAAACTGCGCCACGCATTTCAGGCTGCGGTGCGGCAAAACTCGCTTTGCGCTACGCGCGCCGCTCAGACAGGTTGCCGCAAATTTGAAGACAAAGCATTGGCACTCTGCGGTGCCAATGCCCGCAGCCCGAACCGCGTGCCGCAGGCGCAGACACACGGGAGGGGCGGATACGGACGGCCTGCGAGAGTTGTGGCGAAATCAGCCTCTAGCACTTATCCCACTGGCGGTAGCCGCTATCAAAAACACAAAGAAGCTATCCGGTACCCGCATTCGGTATTGCCCCTTTTACCCACGCCTGCGACGGCAAGCGCTTGGTGCGGGCAGTTGCACCGCAGAGTGCAACTGCATCGTCATCACTTCTGCGGCAACCTGTTTGAACGGAGCGCTGAAAGCGCGCAGTGAGTTTTGCCGCAAGCAGCAAGAGGTTGACGGCGCAGGTTGCCCCGTAGCGCAGCGAAGGGGACGTGGGCAGCAGGGGCCGGCTCTTTGCCTACTTTCTTGCAGAAGAAAGTAGGTCGGCTGGCGGGGCGAGACCCGCCTTCTGTCCGCCGACAAGGCATGTCCCTGGAAAAAAACTCAAGCCCAATCAGCCTCAAACCCAGGCGCACAAAGCGCCATCAGCTATCAATATTCGAGGCAGATCTTGCCAAAATGCCGGCCTGCGGCCTGGTGCTCAAAGGCCGCCACCATCTGCTCCAGCGGATAGCGGCTGTCGATCACGGGCTTCCAGCCGAAGTTCTCCAGCGCGCGCACCATGTCCTGCTGCTGCTCGCGGCTGCCGACGATCAGGCCCTTGAGGGTTTGCTGCTTGCGCATCATCTCCACCGTGGGCACGGCGCCCGCAAAACCGGTCAGCACGCCAATCAGTGCGATATGTCCGCCCACGGCGCAGGCGCGAATGGACTGGGGCAAGGTGCCGGGGCCGCCGACCTCGACCACGATGTCGGCACCGCGACCGCCGGTGGCGGCCAGCACGGCATCGCCCCATTCGGGGGTTTCCTGGTAGTTGATCACCAGATCGGCCCCCAATGCCTTGAGCTGCTCGGCCTTGGCCGCGCTGGAGGTGGTGGCGATGACGGTAGCACCCATGCTCTTGGCCATCTGCAGCGCAAAAATGGAGACGCCGCCCGTGCCCAGTACCAGCACGGTGTCGCCGGCCTTGAGATGGCCGTCCACCACCAGGGCGCGCCAGGCCGTGAGGCCAGCCGTGGTCAGCGTGGCGGCCTCGGCATGGCTCCACCCCTCGGGGGCGTGGGTAAAGCTGGTGGCGGGCAGGTTCACGAGCTCGCGTGCAAAGCCGTCTACGCCGTCGCCGGGCACGAGCTGGAAGTCGGAGGGCACATGGCGGCCCGACAGCCATTGCGGGAAGAAGGTGGAGACCACGGCATCGCCCACAGCAAATTCCGTCACGCCTGCGCCCACGGCCGTGACCAGGCCTGCCCCATCAGCCATGGGAATGCGGCCGTCGGCCGCCGCGCCGGGACGGCGCACCACGCCCAGGTCGTGGTAGTTGAGCGAGCTGGCGTGAATGCGCACCTGGATCTCGCCTGCAGCAGGCGCCGCAGGTGCGGGCAGCTCGACAAGCTTCAGGTTTTCGAAACCGCCAGGCGCGGCCAGTTGCATGACTTTCATGGGGTGCTCCTCAAGAGGTGAAACAGATGCTGCGCATGGTGCCGTCAATGCGCAGCATCCACCAGTACCAACATATTTGTTGGGTAGTATTAAAAATGTAAGCAATGCATGAATGCGGGTCGGCGCTACGATCTTGGCGTCCAGAACTGCAGCGAGGTGCCCATGAAACGATTGAACAGCAAGAGTGGCTGCGCCGTGGAGGTGACGCTGTCGGTCATGGGCGGCACCTGGAAGCCCATCATCCTGTTCCAGCTGCTGCATGGCAAAAAGCGCTTTGGCGAGCTGAGCCGTGCCATCCCCGGCATCACCCAGCGCATGCTGACACTGCAGCTGCGCGAGCTGGAAGAAGCCGGCATCGTCGAGCGCACGGTGTATGCCGAGGTGCCGCCGCGCGTGGACTATGCGCTGACCGAGTTGGGCCGCAGCCTGCAGCCGGTGCTGATCGCCATGCGCAACTGGGGCATCGCCTACAGCCAGAACTTTGCTCAGGCCGAGCCCATGCATGACGCGGATCAGAACGGCGCAAGCTGCTTGCCGGAATTGAAGCAAAAACAGGCTTGAACGCTTACCCATCAAGCGTAAGCAGCTATCAATTTCAATAATTCAACAACAGAAAGCCCACAGGCAGAAAAAGCCTGCGGGCTTGGCTCTGAAACCGCCGCGCTTACTTGCCGGCGGTCAGCGTGGTGTAGCTGTTGATCAGATTGCGATAGTCGGGGATATGGTTGGAGAACAGAGTCCCCAGCCCCTCGATGTCGTTGCGCCAGTCGCGGTGCAGCTCACAGGCCGCGCCGAACCAGGTCATGAGCTGGGCGCCGGCTTGCTCCATGCGGCTCCAGGCGGCCTGCTGGGTCATGCTGTTGAAGGTGCCCGAGGCATCGGCAATCACGAACACCTCGAAGCCTTCCGCCAGCGCCGAGAGCACGGGGAAAGCCACGCAGACCTCTGTCACCACGCCGGCCACGATGAGCTGCTTCTTGCCCGTTGCCTTGACGGCCTTGACGAAGTCCTCGTTGTCCCAGGCATTGATCTGGCCGGGACGGGCGATATAGGGGGCGGTGGGGAATTTTTCCTTGAGTTCGGGCACCAGAGGTCCGTTGGGGCCGGTCTCGAAGCTGGTGGTCAGAATCGTGGGCAGCTTGAAGTACTCGGCCATGTCGGCCAGGGCCAGCACATTGTTCTTGAACTTGTCGGGGTCGATATCGCGCACCAGGGACAGCAGGCCGGTCTGGTGATCCACCAGCAGCACGGCGGCATTGTCTTTGTCGAGGCGAACGTAAGGCTTTTGGCTCATGGGAATCTCCTTCAAGAGTGGAGGGGGTGAAAGCCGGCGGGCTTGCCCGCCGGTGGGAAAACTCGATACTAGGCAACCCGCTCAGGCGGTTGCGCCAAGGCGCTCAGCCGCCGGAATGCGGCCGAACTGACCGCTGCGGAAGTCCTCCAGCGCCTGCTGGATTTCCTCGTCGCTGTTCATGACGAAGGGGCCGTAGCCGACCACGGGTTCGTCAATCGGCTCGCCCGACAGCCACAGCAACGTGACGTCACTATTGGCTTCCAGATGCACGCTGTCCGCAGCGCGGTCCATGTGCACCAGTTGTCCGGCGCGTGCAATCTCCTGGCCGTTGACCATCAGCGTGCCGTGCAACACCACCAGCGCCAGCGTGTGGCCGGCCCGGGCCTGCAACTCGGTGGAGGCACCGGCGTTCAGCCTCACATCCCAGACATCAATGGGTGTGAAGGTTCTTGCCGGGCCGCGATAGGCGGCCCCTTTGCTGTCAAGGTAGTCACCGGCGATGACACGCAAATGACCCGCACCGTCCGGCAGCGCGACCTGCGGGATGTCGGCATTCAACAGGGTCTGGTAGCCGGGGGCAGACATCTTGTCCCTGGCCGGAAGGTTGACCCACAGCTGCACCATCTCCAGCGGACCGCCGCTCTTGGCAAAGGCTTCGGAGTGGTACTCCTCGTGCAGGATGCCCGAGGCCGCCGTCATCCACTGCACATCGCCGGGGCCAATGGTGCCGCCGGCACCCGTGGAGTCGCGGTGGGCCACCTCGCCCTCATAGACGATGGTCACGGTCTCGAAGCCGCGGTGCGGATGCGTGCCCACGCCGCGCCGCGCCGTGGTGGGCGTGAAGCTCTGGGGACCGGCGTGATCGAGCAGCAGGAATGGGCTCAGTGCCTTGCCGTGGTCGCCATAGCTGAACAGCGAACGCACGGGAAAGCCATTGCCCACCCAGTGGGGACGGGGGGCTTCGTAGACACCCAGAATTTTCTTGAGCATGACATTTCTCCTTGCGGCAGGCCTGCAGTCCCGGTGGTCTCTGCAGGCGTTGAACATGGGAGAAGTATGAATTTGGAACGATGACTTGAGTAGTCCACAATATTCAGCCTCAGAGTTCTATTTTTAAAACGATGAAGCTGCCAGACCTCAACGAGCTCTACTACTTCGCCCAGGTGGTCGAGCATGGTGGATTCGCACCTGCAGGCCGCGCCCTGGGGCTGCCCAAGTCCAAGCTCAGCCGCCGTGTGGCGCTGCTGGAGGAACGCCTGGGCGCGCAGTTGCTGCTGCGCTCCACGCGCAGCTTTGCCGTGACCGAGGTGGGCAAGCGCTACTACCAGCACTGCCGCGCCATGCTGACCGAGGCCGAGGCCGCCGAAGAGTCGGTGGCGCTGGTGCATTCCGAGCCCTGCGGCAAGGTGCGCATGAGCTGTCCCGTGGCCCTGCTGGCCTCACGCGTGGGCCGGATGCTGGGCGAATTCATGCGCCAGTACCCACGCGTGGAGCTCCAAGTGGATGAGACCAACCGGCGCGTTGACGTGATCGGCGAGGGGCTCGATCTGGCCCTGCGCGTACGCCCGCCGCCGCTGCAGGACAGCGATCTGGTGCTGCGCACGCTGGCCGAGCGCCGGCAATGCCTGGTGGCCGCACCCGAGCTGCTGCAGCGCCTGGGCCAGCCCGGCGGGCCCATGGATCTGCCAGCCTGGCCCAGCCTGGACATGGGCGGCGTGCAGGAAACCCACCGCTGGGTGCTGCACGGCCCCGACGCCGTGCGTGCCGAGGTCAGGCACCAGCCAAGGCTGGTGACGCAGTCCATGCTGGCCCTGCGCGACGCGGCCGTGCTGGGTGCTGGCGTGGTGCAACTGCCCAATATGTTTGTGCGCGAGGAACTGCGCAGCGGCACACTGGTGCAGGTGTTGCCGGGCTGGCAGCCGCGGCCCGAGATCATCCACGCCGTCTATGCCTCGCGCCGCGGGCAGCTGCCTGCCGTGCGCGCCCTGCTTGACCATCTGACCCAATCCTTCAGGACCTTGTCGGAAGACTGAGCATCAAAACCACCTCCAGCACTTACTGGGGAAGCGCTTTCAGCTATCGAAACGATAACGAAAGCATCAGCCCAGAGCCGCTTGGATATCGTCTGCCAGCTTCTCGGGCTTGTCCTGGGGAGCGTAGCGGCGTATCACCTGTCCGTCGCGGCCCACAAGGAATTTGGTGAAATTCCATTTGATGGACTTGGTGCCCAGCACGCCCGGCGCTTCGGACGTCAGCCAGCGGTACAACGGATGCGCACCGTCGCCGTTGACCTCGATCTTGTGCATGAGCGGGAAGCTGACGCCGAAGTTCAGCTCGCAAAAGCTCGCGATCTCGTCGTCCGAACCTTTCTCCTGGGCACCGAACTGGTTGCAGGGAAAGCCCAGCACCACCAGGCCCCGGTCCGCATATTGCTCGTGCAGTGCCTGCAATCCCTTGTACTGGGGTGTGAAGCCGCAGGCGCTGGCGGTATTCACGATCAGCAACACCTTGCCCTGGTACTGCGACAGAGGGACGCTGCGCCCCTGGATGTCGGTGGCTTCAAAGTCATAAACGCTGTTTGCCATGCTGCTCTCCCGCCAATGCGAAGCCGCAAGCTTAAGGCAGTCGGCAACTTGTCTCACAGCTAGAAACAACCCTGCATAACCGCGCCACGGAGACAATACCGGGGCTGCGACCATAGAAAAACCGATCCCCGCAAGCAGAGCGCCTGTTTTTTGGGCATTCTTCGCAGTCTTGCCTTCTTGCGGCCCTTGGCGGGCTGCCTTGTCACGTGCGTTTGTCCTTGAACGAATTGAAAGAAAAATGGGTAGCTCAGGCCACAGCTCTGTGGATGCGCGCTCGCGCCAGCACTCTGGGCCAGCGCATTGCGGCCCTGCCCTGGTGGCGTCGCTGGCCGACGCAGCGTGAATGGCTGTGGTTTGCCGCCGCCTTGCCGGTGCTGTTTGTCGTCTATGTGCTGCTGCTGATTCCGTTCACGCCCAGCATCAGCGACATCCGCAAGGCCAAGCTAGAGCAGCCTGCGCAGATTCTGAGCGCCGACGGCAAGCTGATCGGCGAGTTCAAGCGCAGCAACCGCCAGTGGGTGCCGCTGGAGCAGATTTCGCCCGCCGTGGTCAAGGCACTCGTGGCCACCGAAGACCACCGCTTCTACGAGCACCACGGCATGGACTTCACGCGCACCGTGGGGTCGGTCATCCATACGCTGGGCGGCAATCCCCAGGGCGGCTCCACCATCACCCAGCAGCTGGCGCGCAATCTCTACCCCACGGAAATCGGCCGCGCCCGCAATGTGAACCGCAAGCTCAAGGAGGCGATCACGGCCTTCAAGATCGAAGCGCTCTACACCAAGGACGAGATTCTCGAGACCTATCTGAACACCGTTCCCTTTCTCTACAACGCCTATGGCATAGAGATGGCGGCGCGCACCTATTTCGACAAGCCGGCGGCCAGGCTCACGGTGCTGGAAAGCGCCACGCTGGTGGGCATGCTCAAGGGCAATGCCTATTACAACCCGGTGATCAATCCCGACCGCGCGATTGCCCGGCGCAACACCGTGCTGAGCCAGATGGTCAAGCGCGGCGAGCTCAAGGACGATGAGTTCGAGCGCCTCAAGAAGCGCCCCATGCGTCTGGACTTCGAGCGCCAGGAGGAACCCACGGGCATGGCGCCGCATTTTTCCCAGCAACTGCGCAAATGGCTGATCGCCTGGGCCGACAAGAACGACTACAACATCTACACCGACGGTCTGGTGGTGCGCACCACCCTGGACTCACGCCTGCAGAACTGGGCGCAGCAGGCCGTGAACCGCCAGATGCAAACGCTGCAGGGCATTGCCAACAACAACTGGAGCCACCGCGACGGCTGGAGCGCCGAGAACGCCCTGGTACTGCAGCTGGTGCGCGAGACGGAGGCCTTCCGCAAGCTCGCCAGAAGCGGCAAGCCTTCCGATATCAGCGAAGAAGAAGCGCTCAAGAAGCTGCTGGCCGACAAGACCTTCATGAGGCAGCTGCGCGAGGACAAGACCCGCGTGCAGGCCGGCTTTCTGGCCATAGACCCGCGCACCTCGGCCGTGCTGGCCTGGGTGGGCAGCCGCGACTATGCCCAGGATGCATTCGACCATGTGGCCCAGGCGCGTCGCCAGCCCGGCTCCACCTTCAAGCCCTTTGTCTATGGTGCGGCCCTGCAGCGCGGCGCCAGGCCCGACGACACGCGCAAGGACGAAGCCGTGGAAATCCAGTTGCCCGGCGGCGAGGTATGGCGGCCCAGCGATGCCGTCGAGCCCACCGGCGTGCCCATGAAACTCAGCGATGCGCTGGCCTATTCCAAGAACACCATCACGGCCGAGCTGGGCCAGGAAGTGGGCATGGACCGCGTCATCAAGCTGGCCCGCGCTCTGGGCGTGCGCCAGAGCCCCCTGGAGCCAGTACCTTCGCTGGCGCTGGGCTCCAGCCCCGTCACGCTGCTGGAAATGGTCAACGCCTACGGCAGCATTGCCAACTCCGGCCACTACACTCCGCCCCAGTTGGTCACCCGTATCGAGAATGCCGACGGCGAGCTGCTGGCCGAATTCACCCCTCCCAAGCCCGATCAGGTCTGGGACGAGGAGGAGAACTACGGTCTGCTGGAGATGATGCGCGCCGTGATCGACAAGGGCACGGGCCGCGCGATTCGCAAGCAATACGGCATTCGCGCCGATGTGGCCGGCAAGACCGGCACCACCCAGGGCAATGCGGACGGCTGGTTCATCCTCATGCACCCGCAGATCGTGGCCGGTGCCTGGGCCGGCTTCAACGATGCGCGCATCACGCTCAAGAGCGACCAGTGGGGCCAGGGTTCGCGCAGCGCCCTGCCCATGGTGGGCGACTTCATGTCGCGCGCCCTGCGCTCCCCCTTGCTCAATGCCAAGGCAAGATTCACTGAACCCAACACCAGCCACTGGTGGAGCGATCTGGTGGGCCGTCTGCGCGACAGGCTGCAGGAATGGAGCGGGCCGGCAGACGAGGACCATTCAGCGCCGACGACTCCCGCACATCCAGCACCCAACAGGAGCAATGGCAGCGAGGTCGACATCATCGAGAGCACACCCGCAGCGCCGCCCTCGACCGCCGTCCAGCCGGCGCCTGCCGACAGCAGCGCCCAGCCGCCTGATCTGGACAGCAGCCCCGGGCTGGCGCCAGGCGAAATGATGCCGGCGCCGGCCAGAACCCCCGCGCCTTCAAGCTGGAGCGATATAGGTACACCGCTGCCGCCAGCGGCGCCACTGAATGCGCCGCAGGACAACCAATAGCGCGGTTTTCAGCCACATGCCCTACTGGGCTGTCGAATAACTGGTCCAATTGCAGACCGATACCCGCCAGCAGGTCTCCCACCAGGAGGCCGCTGGCGGATTTGTTTTCGCCGGGCATGAAACCCACATGCCGAAAGCGCTGCGCCGACCCGGAGCCGACATGACCGCCAATACGCCAACCATCGTCACCTTTGCCATCTACCTGCTGGGCATGCTGCTCATAGGCTGGGCGGGGTACAAAGCCACGTCCAACCTGTCCGACTACATTCTGGGCGGGCGCAGTCTGGGCTCGGTGGTCACGGCCCTGTCGGCCGGGGCATCGGACATGAGCGGCTGGCTGCTGATGGGCCTGCCCGGGGCGGTGTTTGCCACCGGCCTGTCGGCCTCGTGGATCGCCATCGGCCTGTGCATCGGTGCCTGGCTCAACTGGCGCTTTGTCGCGGCACGCCTGCGCGTCTATACAGAGAAGGTGGGCAATGCGCTGACCCTGCCCGACTACTTCACCAATCGCTTCGAGGACGGCAGCAGCCTGCTGCGCATCGTCACTGCGCTGGTGATTCTTGTGTTCTTCACCGTCTACTGCGCCTCCGGCGTGGTCGCCGGCGCCCGCTTGTTCGAATCCATGTTCGGCATGGACTACCAGACCGCCCTGTGGGTGGGTGCCGTGGCCACCATGGCCTATGTTTTCATCGGCGGCTTTCTGGCCGTGAGCTGGACCGACACCATCCAGGCCTCGCTGATGATCACCGCACTGATCCTCGCGCCGCTGATGGTGATCTATGCCGACGGCGGCGTGGGTGCCAGCGCGGCCATCATAGAAACCGCCCGCACCGGCGCCTTCGACATGTTCAAGGGCCAGGGGGCGATTGCCATCATCTCCTTGCTGGCCTGGGGTCTCGGCTACTTCGGCCAGCCCCACATTCTGGTGCGCTTCATGGCGGCCGAGTCGATCAGGACCATTCCCAACGCACGCCGCATCGGCATGACCTGGATGGTGCTGTGCCTGGGCGGCGCCGTGGCCGTGGGCTTCTTCGGCATTGCATTCTTTGCCAGCCGCCCCGATATCGCGGTGAACGTCAATGGCAACCACGAGCTGGTGTTCCTGGAAGTCGCCAAGCTGCTGTTCAACCCCTGGATCAGCGGCGTGCTGCTGGCCGCCGTGCTGGCCGCCGTGATGAGCACCCTGTCCTGCCAGCTGCTGGTCTGCTCCAGCGCCCTCACCCAGGATATCTACAAGACCTTTCTGCACAGGAACGCCAGCCAGAAGCAGCTGGTCTGGTTTGGCCGCGCCATGGTGTTCGCGATTGCCGTGATTGCCATCCTCATCGCGCAGGACCCCAAGGCCAAGGTGCTAGGCATGGTCAGCAATGCCTGGGCCGGCTTCGGCGCCGCCTTCGGCCCGCTGGTGCTGATCTCGCTGCTCTGGGCCCGCATGACACGCAACGGCGCCCTGGCCGGCATGGTCGTGGGCGCGGTCACGGTGCTGGTCTGGCAGCATTACCAGTGGTTCAAGCTCTATGAAATCGTTCCCGGGTTTGCGTTGTCTGCTATTGCTATCGTAGTAGTCAGCCTGCTGGACAAAGCGCCTTCGGCCACGATTGCAGCCAAGCACCGCGAGGTGGAAGCCGAAATCGCCGCCCACGGCGAATAAGCAGCTTGGACTGCTGCGCCAAGGCCCTGCCCGGCCATGCCGGCAGGGCCTTTTTGTTGCCGAAACTGCCGGGACGAGGAAGCCGAAAGAGCCCAGGCAGCCGCCCCGGTAACTGCACAAAAAATAGGCGCAACTTGCATTTTCAGGGCCTATCCGTCACACTTACGGGTCGAAATTTCAGGCATTACCTGAGATTCTGAAAGGTTTAGTGAATGCTCAAGGCCGCTGCAGCCAAGGTATATCAGACGGGTTTAGCGTTGATGCTGGGTGCCGCTTTTGCGCTGGCATCCCCTGCGGCTTTGGCGCGCAAAGCGCCCGAAGTCGGTGTCGCCGTTTCCGGTTTTGAGACCGTGAGCCTGGCCGACCTGCCCCGCGAAGGCCGCACCACCTATGGTCGCATCCTGCAAGGCGGGCCGTTCTCGAACGACAAGGACGGCTCGGTATTCGGCAACCGTGAGCGCATACTTCCGCGCCAGGCCAGAGGCTACTACCGTGAATACACGGTGCGCACGCCGGGCGCGAGAAACCGGGGTGCGCGGCGCATCGTCTGCGGCGGCTTGCAGCCCCAGGTGCCCGATGCCTGCTTCTACACGGGCGACCACTACAACAGCTTTCAGCAGATCGTTCAATGACATTCAAAGACGCTCTGCAGGCCCGCCATACAGCGGCTCTTGACCTCTTAAATTCCGCAGCGGCGGTTTGCGCAGATAGCCTACAGCGCTGTCAGTACCGCCTCTGCCACCAGTTTTGATGTTTTTAGAAAGAATCACGGAGATGGACACGCCACTTCGTAAGCCCTCGGAAACACCGTTGCGCAATGTTCGCCCGAACATCGTGCAATCCATTCGTGCCTTCCGCATACCTGATCTTCAGGCCGCAGCCGAGGCGCTGGGCTCCCATTTCCTGTATGCCAATCTGGCCCATGCCCAGACCAAGGCCGATGTGTTCGAGCTGCTGTCCACCCAGTTCTACCTGCCGGCGCACTTTGGCAAGAACTGGGATGCACTGTATGACTGCATGACCGAGCCGATCAACAAATCGGGCCCCCAGCCCGGTTTTGTGGTGGTGCTCGACCAGATCCCGACCACTCCCAAATTCGACAAGGAAGTGCGCGAGCAGCTGCTGGACGTGTTCCGCGACACCGCAGACTTCTGGGCAGAACGCAAGATCTCCTTCCGCTGCTTCTACTCCTTCCTGTAAGCCCTGGCGGCTTGCCCCCTGCACAAAGCGCCCGTCTTGAATACGGGCGTTTTTGCTTTCAGCGCCAGAGGCTCAGGCCGTTCTGCCCTGGGCTGCAGCCTTCTGCTGCATCCACTTGCCCATCGCAATCACCAGCACGGCGCCACAGGCCGCCGCCGCGTAATGCGCCCAGGGATTGACCTCTACAAAGCCTTCGAGCAGATGGTCGCTGGTGATGGTTTCGCCGGCCACCCAGCCGATCAGTGCAGCCCCCAGAGTGACGATCACCGGGAAGCGCTCCATCAGCTTGATCATCAGCGTGGAGCCGAAGATGACCAGCGGAATGCTGATGGCCAGGCCCAGGACCAGCAGCAGCATGTCGCCGCCTGCCGCCGCCGCCACGGCAATCACATTGTCCAGGCTCATGACCAGATCGGCGAGCAAGATGGTGCGAACAGCAGCCATCATGCCCTGCCTGGCCACGCTGCCGGAATCCTCCGCTTCATCTTCGCCCTTGAGCAGGCCCACGCCTATCCACAGCAGCAGCAGGCCGCCGATGACTTCCACAAACGGCAGCTGCATCAGCTTGGCCGCCACTACCGTCAGGGCAATACGCAGCACCACGGCAGCGCCGGAGCCGAGCATGACCGCCTTTTTCTGCTGCTCGGGCGGCAGCCCGCGTGCGGCCAGGGCGATGACCACCGCGTTGTCGCCCGAGAGGATGATGTTGATCCAGACAATCTTGAACAAGCCGATCCAGAAATCGGCACCGAGCATGACATCCATGGGAAGAGTTTCCTGAGTTCTTGGTCCGTTGCCACTTGAACGGACGAACGCCCCGGGCTGCACCGCCGGGAGCTATCCATGCAGGAAAGTTTAGCCAACTGGCTCTGGCGGCCGCTGCCGGCGTATTGCTTCTGGCGTCATGGGAATTGCGGACCGTGCAAGGCACTGCAAGCGCCTCAAATTACCAGTTTTCAGTGATAGGCAAGCCACTGGATCTCGGTGACAGTACGCCACAATACCAGCGGTACCCCACACAATATGGCAGAGACATTCTCCCTACCCACCGAGTCCATCCTCCCCAGCCCCTTGCTCGTGGTGGAGGATGAGCCGCTGATCCGCAACAGGCTGGAAAGCATTTTGCGCGGCCTCGGGTATGCGGATGATGCTCTCATTTTTTGCGGAACCCTGAAACAGGCACGAGCGCAGCTGGCGGAGCATCCGGTGGCCATGGCGCTGGTGGACCTGGGACTTCCCGACGGCAGCGGAATCGACCTGATCAGCCAGCTGCGTGCCGCAGACCCCGGAATGGGCATTCTGGTCATCTCGGCCTGGAGCACCGAGGACGCCATTCTTTCGGCGCTGCGCGCCGGGGCCAACGGCTATGTGCTCAAGGAGCGCGACGACCTGGAAGTCACGCTGTCCATCCGCAGCGTGCTGCGCGGCGGCGCCCCCATCGACCCGTTCATTGCACGGCGCATCATTGCCGAGCTGCAGCCGGCCCAGCCCACGGAAGCGCACAAGGCGATGCCGCCCGAGGCCGCACTCAGCGCCCGCGAAATCCAGATCCTCAAGCTGGTGGCCGATGGCATGACCAACAGGGAGATCGCAGAGTCGCTCTTTCTCTCGCGCTACACGGTGGAATGCCATGTGAAAAACATCTACCGCAAGCTGGCCGTGCCTTCTCGCACCAAGGCGGTCAGCGAGGCCCGTGCGCGCGGTTTGCTGATCTGAATGCCCGAGCGGACGGCTCTCATGCTCCGCCTGATATTTGCGCTCATCCTGGGATGGAGCTGCAGCATGGCCTGGGCACAGGAGACCAAGCCTCAAGACCTGCGCTGCGAGCCCCGCATCGTGGCCCGCCAATCGGCCAAGGCCTTTCCCGAAGGGCCTCCGCCCGATGCAGCCCTGCTGCAGTGGGTGGACGTGCCGCCGCTGGACGACTGGAGCCAGCGCTGGCCCGGCTATGACGGTGCCGCCTGGTACCGCATCGACTGGGAAAGCCGTTGCGGGCACGACCAACCCGTGGCTCTGGCCGTCATCAATATGGTGATGGCGGGCGAGGTGTTCGTGAATTCGGAGCTGATCTGGCGCGACCAGTCGCTGGTGGAGCCCCTGAGCCGCAGCTGGAACATGCCGCGCTACTGGCTGCTGCCCAAGGCACTGCTCAAGGAGCAAGGCAATAGCATCTGGGTGCGCATCCATGGAATCAGCAGCCAGACGCCGGGCCTGGGACGGCTGCGCCTGGGAGACCCCGCCGAGCTGGAGCAATGGACAGCACAGGCTACCTGGAGCCTGCGCACCATCTATGTGGTCTGCATCACGGTCAGCCTGGTGCTGTGCCTGCTGTTTGCATTTGCCTGGCTCCACCATCGCCACCAGAAACTCTATGGCTGGTACGCACTCAATCTGCTGTGCTGGGCACTGATGCTGTGCTTCATCGTCATGACGGATCCCTGGCCTTTTGCCAGCACGCAGGCCTTCGCCCGAGGCAATTTGCTGATTTTCATCGCCTTTACCTACACGTTCTGCATTTTTGCGCTGCGTTTTGCAGAGTTGAGCCTGAAGAAACTGGAGCGCATGCTGACCGGCATGTGCAGCCTGTGCGCCGTGCTCGCCCTGACCTTGCCCGAGGCACAGATGGCGCTGAGCCAGGCCATCTGGCTGCTGATGTTCTGTCTTTGCGCTCTGGTCTGCCTGCTGTTTCCGCTGCGTGCGCTGCAGACGCGCACGCCGGCCCACATCATTTTCAGTCTCTGCTTCGTGCTCTACCTGGCCATCGGCGTGCACGACCTGCTGCTGCTGACCAAGGCCCTGGATCACAATCTGACGCTGATTCCCTACACCACCTTGATGAGCATGCTGGTGATCGCCTGGTTGCTGGGGCGACAGATCGTCAAGAACATGCGCCACATCGAGCGCTTCAATCACGAGCTCAGCCTCACGGTCACCCAGGCCTGCGATGACCTGAGCCAGACTCTGGAGAGAGAGCACCACCTGGCTCTGAGCCACTCCCGCCTGCAGGAGCGGCTGCGCATTTCCCAGGATCTGCACGATGGGCTGGGAGGCTCTCTGGTGCGCTCCATTGCGCTGGTCGAGCAAAGCAGCACTCCCTTGCCCAATGCCCAGGTGCTGTCCATGCTCAAGCTGATGCGTGACGACCTGCGCCAGATGATTGATACCGGCACCAGCGCCGCCATCCAGGTTCCAGAGACACCCGTGCAATGGCTGGCACCGCTGCGCCACCGCTTTGCAAGGCTGTTCGAGGAGCTGGACATTCAGGTGAAATGGAGCCTGCCCGCCTACTGGACTCACGCACCCAGCCCCATCCAGTGTCTGACGCTGACCCGCGTGCTGGAAGAGGCTTTGACCAATGTCGTCAAGCACAGCCGCGCCAGCCAGGTAGAAGTTCGGCTGGAGATTCCTGATTCCAGGGAGTTGCAGTTGCAGATCGAGGACAACGGCACAGGCTTTGACCTCGACAGCACCCAGATCAACAGCATGGGCGTAGGTATGCGCAGCATGCTGGCGCGTCTGGAGCGCCTGCAGGGCACTCTGGTCATACAGTCCCGCCCCGGCCGCACCGAGCTGCGCGCCAGCCTGCCGCTGCTCGGCAAGGTGCAACGCCACACCGAGGTACAGAGTGCCATGCCGTCGGCACAGAGCGTGCTGTAACTGCGCTAAGCTTTCTGCATGCCCCTGCTTATCGACGGAACACCGCATGAAGACGGCATCTTCACCCTTCAACTGACGTCAGGTGCACCGCACAGACTCAAAACCAGCCTCGGTCAGGGCAGTCTGAGCCTGGGCCCCGAGAAGCTGCTGAAAACCGCCGACCTGCGGCTGCCAGTAGACGCCTGCGTGCTCTGGCACTGCTTTGACCCCTTTGCCACGCCTGCCGGCTCGCCCTGGCCGCGCAGCTTTTACTACACGGGCAATGACCACGGTTTTTTCACATGGTCGCAGTTGCGCCCTATCGAAAACTTCAGCTGGTACCCGCAGCTGCAGCAAGACGTGCATATCGACGCCAGCCAGTCACAGATTCGCGAGCTGAGCATTCATCTGCAGGCCGGCCATCAAGGCCATATCCACCTGAAGCTGCCGCAGCAGGGCATGCACCTTCATCTGCAGGGCAATCTGGAGCAAATCACCGTCACAGCAGGCCTGCCTGAAAGCCTGAGTCTGAGCCCGGCCACCAGCAAGAACCCGGCCGACAAGGCCTTCCAGCTGCCCGACATGGGCTGCCTGAAACAGGTCGGTACGCTGGAGCTGCGCAACGGTGCGGGTAGACAAGCTGTTTCGCTGCAGAATCTGCTGCAATTTTCGAAGCTGGATTCGCTTTCCCTGTGGGGAAATCACAGCGACTTGGCCCAGCTTTCTTCATGCACGCAGCTCAGGGCGCTATCACTGCGTTTTATGCGCCATCTGTCGGAGCTTCCTGCGCTGCAGGCCTGGCCGCAACTGGACTCCTTCATCGCCTACAACGTGGAAGAAGCTGCTGGAAAACGCCTGCGCCAGCAGCTCAAGGAGCGCACCAGGGCACGACCCTGGGCCGGCTACATATCCGTCAGCCAGCTACGCAAGCCCGAATGGTGGACCAAGGAATATGGGCGGCCATTTGCAGGCTGGCCCGCAGCCCGCGCCAGGATCGCGCATGCGGCTTACGACCTGGCCGAACAGGAGATCGGCACGGCCAGCAGCCTTGACCATGTACAAGCTGCACTGACGACCTTTACCGCCCGCTTCAACACGGTCAAAGGCATTGAGACCAGCGAACGCGAAGACCTGGGACTGGCCGTGCAGCAGCTGGCACAACTGCCTGCGGCGCTGGCTCTGAAGCTGACGCATGAGCAGGCCGGGCAATGGTTTGACGAGAACCGCGATTACTGAGCGGCTGCGGGATCGACCTGCGCAATGATGCCGCCGCCCAGGCAGACATCGCCGTCATAGAGCACGGCGGACTGACCAGGGGTGACAGCCCATTGCGCTTCGGGGAAGTCCAGGCGGAAGCCCGCCTCGGAAGCCTGGGAAATCAGCGCCGGGGAATCCGGCTGGCGGTAGCGGGTCTTGGAACCGTAGGCCTTGCCCTCTGCCGGGGCATGGCCGGCCACCCAGCTGACCTGATCGGCCAGCAGCGCATGCGACAGCAGCAGCGGATGGTCATGGCCCTGCACCACGCGCAGAATGTTCTTGTCCATTTCCTTGCGCGCCACAAACCAGGGCGCATGGTCGCCCGCACCACGGGCAGCACCCTTTTCCTTGACGCCGCCAATGCCCAGACCTGAACGCTGCCCCAGCGTGTAGAAGGACAGGCCCACATGCTTGCCCAGCTTGCGGTTGCGGTCGTCCAGGATCGGTCCCGGCTCCTTGCTGATGTAGCGGTTCAGGAAGTCGCGGAACGGGCGCTCGCCGATGAAGCAGATGCCCGTCGAGTCCTTCTTCCTGGCGTTGGGCAGGCCGATCTCCTCGGCAATGCGGCGCACCTCGGTCTTGTGCAGCTCGCCCACGGGAAACATGGCCTTGGACAACTGGGCCTGGTTCAGCCGATGCAGAAAATAGCTCTGATCCTTGCTGTTATCCAGACCTTTGAGCAGCTCGAACAGCTGGGTGGACGGATTCTGGCGCACACGTGCGTAGTGGCCGGTGGCAATCTTCTCGGCGCCCAGGCGCATGGCGTGGTCGAGGAAGGCCTTGAACTTGATCTCCGCATTGCACAGCACGTCCGGATTGGGCGTGCGACCTGCCTGGTACTCGCGCAGGAACTCGGCAAACACGCGATCCTTGTAGTCGGCGGCGAAGTTCACGTGCTCGATCTCGATGCCGATCACGTCGGCCACGGCCGCCGCATCGACAAAATCGATATTCGACGAGCAGTATTCGCTGTCGTCGTCATCTTCCCAGTTCTTCATGAAGATGCCGACGACCTCATGGCCCTGCTGTTTGAGAAGATAGGCGGTGACGGCGGAATCCACACCACCCGACAAACCCACCACGACACGCTGCTTGTTGCTCATAGGTATGCGATTATCCCAGCGCCCGTCAACTGCTGCGGGCGTGAGGATTTGCCATGGAACTGCGCCAGCTGCGCTACTTTGTACGAATTGTTGAACTGGGCTCCATGAGCCGGGCAGCGCTGGATCTGGACATGGTGCAGTCGGCGCTGAGCCAGCAGATCAGCCGCCTGGAGTCAGAACTCTCGACCCGGCTGCTGCAGCGCACACCGCGCGGCGTGATTCCTACCGAGGCCGGCCAGGCCTTTTTCCACCAGGCCCAGCTCACCCTGCGCCATGCCCAGCAGGCCATTCACGCGGCGCAGCAGGCGCGGCTGTCGGGCGCCGTCAGCATGGGCCTGTCGCCCACGATTGCGAATGTGCTGGGTCTGCCGCTGATGCGCGCCATGCGCGAGCGCTACCCCGAGGTGCGTCTGCACATCGTGTCCGCGCTGTCAGGGCATCTGACCAGTCTTCTCAACGCCAGGCAGCTGGACCTTGCCATTCTTTTTGATACACAGAATGCCCGGCGCTGGAGCGTGATGCCGCTGCTCGAGGAGCAGCTGTTTCTGATCCAGTCGCGCCAGCAGCCTGTGGCGCCGCAAATCCAGCATGCCGCGCCCATCAGCCTGGAGCTGCTGCAGCAGGTGCCGCTGATCCTGCCCTCGGGCAGCCACGGCCTGCGCAGCTCCATCATGGCCTCGTTCACCAGCGCCGGTTTCCAGTCGCAGATGGCCATGGAAATCGACTCGCTGTCCCTGCTGATGGAAGCGGTCGCGGCCGGCATGGGGGCCACGGTCCAGCCCTGGTCGGCCATGGGCATGTACCGCGATGCGGCCGAGCGTTTTCAGTGGTCGCAGATCGCCGATGACTCGGTGCGGCGCAAGGCCGCGCTGTGCAGCCTGTCCGACGATGAGCTGTCACCCGCAGCCCTGGCGGCACGTGTGGTGCTGACGGACTGCGCCCGCCAGCTGGTGCATTCCGGGGTCTGGCGCGGCGCGTCGCTGACTGACTGAGTCCGCGAAGCGATAGGCCGGCCTGCCGATGGTGGCACCAGGAAAAAGCTGGGCACGGGCTTACGTAATTTCCACAGCAACTTTGTTGCCCTGTGAAGCTCATACCTGGTGGCAAACCTAGATCTTCATTACAACATTGCTGTTGCGCCCCCTGGGCCGCATCTCGACATCCATCTTGCATCACGCCGACGGCGCCAGCCTACAGCGGGTGCGAGTGCGCTTTTTTAATATGAGCCTTGCCTCGTGCTGGATGTGAAGTGCGCTTCAGGACAGCCAGCCAAAACCAAGGTTCATTTATGACATCTCTCGATATTCAGTTGCTGCTGACCGCCCTGGTCAGCGTGCTGGTGCTGGTCGCATTGATCGTTTCACGCATCAAGCTGCACCCGCTGCTGGCCCTGCTCATCGTCTCGGTAGGCGTCGGCTTTGCCACCGGCATGGATCCGGAAACCATCGTCAAGCAGCTGACCAATGGCGCGGGCAAAACGCTGGGCGCCGTAGGCGTCGTGATCGCGCTGGGCGCCATGCTGGGCAAGATCCTGGCCGATGCTGGCATCACCGAGCAGATCGCCGAAGCCATTCTCAGGCACTCCTCCGATCGCATGATCCCCTGGGCCATGACCCTGGTGGCCTTCATCGTCGGCATCCCCATGTTCTTCGAGGTCGGCTTGGTGGTCATGCTGCCGCTGATCTTCAGCGTGGCGCGCAAGCTGGAAGGCCAGGCCCGATTCAAGGGCTCGGCCTATGTCTACGTCGGCGTGCCCGTGATCTCGGCACTGGCGGCCATGCACGGCATGGTTCCGCCCCATCCCGGCCCACTGACCGCCATCGCCACCCTCAAGACCACGGTCGGCCCGACCATGCTGTACGGCTTTCTGGCCGCCATTCCGGCCATGGTTCTCGGCGGCCCGCTGTATGGCGCCTTCATCGCCCCGCGCATGAGCACCAAGCCCGACCAGGCCTTGCTGGACCAGTTCACCATCACCGAGAAAGCCACTGCCGGCCAGCAGCCCAGCATCGCCCTGGGTGTGCTGGCGGCCCTGCTGCCCGCCATTCTGATGCTGATCCACGCCGTCGCCGAGATGCTGCTGCCCAAGGATGCGGCAGCCATGCATGTGGCCAGCTTCCTGGGCAATCCCCTGATCGCCATGCTGCTGGGCGTGCTGTTCGCCATCGTGGCCCTGGTGATGGCCCGTGGCGGCGATACCGAAAAGCTGCGCGACGCGCTGGGCAAGAGCCTCAAGCCGATTGCCTCCATCATCATGATCATTGCCGGCGGCGGCGCCTTCCAGCAGATGCTGACCAGCGCCAAGGTCGGTGATGCCATCGTCCATCTGACCCAGCAGTTCGCCTTCCCGCCGCTGATCCTGGGCTGGCTGATCGCCATGCTGCTGTCCGTCTCCACCGGCTCGGCCACCGTGGGCATCGTGGGCGCTGCCGGCCTGCTGGCGCCGCTGGCGGGGGCCGACCCCAGCCTGAACCTGCCCCTGCTGGCCCTGTCCATCGGCTGCGGCTCGCTGTTCTTCAACTATGCCAACCACGCCGGTTTCTGGATGGTCAAGGAGTCCTTCGGCATGACCATGGGCGAAGCCACCAAGACCATCTCGGTCGTGCAGTCCATCGTGGCCGTGGTGGGCCTGATCATGGTGCTGCTCTTCAACGCGCTCATCACCGTGCATTGAGGCTGGCCGTCCAGGCCACACCGGGTGCTGCAGCGCAGCGGCCCCGGTGCCTGCCGCCGGGCCGCAGCCTGTGGCGCATAGCCACATCGCACCTGCTTCCGCCGCGACACAACCAATCCATCACGATTGGTGATACCCCCATCCCCTAGCCCCGCTGCACGGGTGAGGCGGTGCTCACTACAGTGGCGTTCAACTCCAATCTGACCCTGTCAACCGCGCTCCGGCGGCGGAAATGACAGAGGACATCCACCCACGTTGAACCGCTGCAGGCATCGCCCCGTGGCAGCCCATCATGAAAACTGAAGCCTTTGACACCGATGTACTCGTCATCGGTGGTGGCAATGCCGCCCTGTGCGCCGCGCTGATGGCGCGCGAAGCCGGCAGCCGCGTGCTGCTGCTTGAATCCGCTCCGCGCGCCTGGCGCGGCGGCAACTCCGGCCACACCCGCAATCTGCGCTGCATGCACGACGCTCCCCAGGACGTGCTGGTCGAGGCCTATCCCGAAGAAGAGTACTGGCAGGACTTGCTCAAGGTCACGGGCGGCATCACCAACGAGCATCTGGCGCGCATGGTGATCCGGGCCTCCTCGACCTGCCGCAACTGGATGCGCAGGCACGGCGTGCACTTCCAGCCGCCGCTGTCGGGCGCGCTGCATGTGGCGCGCACCAATGCCTTCTTCATGGGCGGCGGCAAGGCCCTGGTGAATGCCTATTTCCGCAGCGCCGAAAAGCTGGGCGTGGAAATCCGCTACGAGTCGCCCGTGGACAAGCTCGAAATCGAGAACGGCCGGTTCCATGCTGCCTGGGTCAAGACCAAGGATGGGAGCCAGCGCATCACGGCCAAGAGCTGCGTGCTGGCGGCGGGCGGCTTCGAGTCCAACCGCGAATGGCTGCGCGAGGCCTGGGGCCAGAACGAGCGTGGCGAATGGCCGGCCGACAACTTCATCATCCGCGGCACGGCCTTCAACCAGGGCGTGCTGCTCAAGCATATGCTGGAAGAGCAGCAGGCCGACGGTCTGGGCGATCCCACGCAGGCGCACATGGTGGCCATCGATGCCCGCGCCCCGCTGTACGACGGCGGCATCTGCACGCGTATCGACTGCGTATCGCTGGGCGTGGTTGTGAACCGCGATGCCCAGCGCTTTTATGACGAGGGCGAGGACTTCTGGCCCAAGCGCTATGCGATCTGGGGCCGTCTGGTGGCCCAGCAGCCCGGCCAGATCGCCTACTCCATCATCGACAGCAAGGCCATAGGCCGCTTCATGCCGCCGGTGTTCCCCGGCGTGAAGGCCGACTCCCTGCCCGAGCTGGCGCAGAAGCTGGGTCTGGACGTGGACACCTTCATGGCCACCCTCGACGCCTACAACAGCAGCTGCAAGGTCGGCCATTTCGACCATACCGCGCTGGACGACTGCCACACCGAAGGCCTGGCTCCGGCCAAGACGCACTGGGCGCGCCCGCTCGATACCGGCCCCTACTACGGCTATGCGCTGCGCCCTGGCGTGACCTTCACCTACCTGGGCCTGAAGGTGGACGACACCTCCGCCGTGCGCTTCAAGGATCAACCCAGCCAGAACCTGTTCGTGGCCGGCGAAATGATGGCCGGCAATGTGCTGGGCAAGGGCTACACGGCTGGCGTGGGCATGTCGATAGGCACGGCCTTTGGCCGCATTGCCGGACGCAATGCGGCTCTCGCGGCTGCCGGCAAATCCGCTATCCATGGCGCCGTAAAGGACGAGGTCTGAATCATGAGCATCCAATCCCTGCAAGAACTGGGCAAGGAAGCCCAGACCCTGGCCACCGGCAAGGTGATTCCCATCCTCCCCGCCCCAACGGAAACCGCTGCCGAAAGCGAAGTGGCGCGCGTGATGCAGATCTGCAATGCCTGCCGCTACTGCGAAGGCTTCTGCGCCGTGTTCCCGGCCATGACGCGCCGTCTGGAGTTCGGCAAGGCCGATGTGCATTACCTGGCCAATCTCTGCCACAACTGCGGCGCCTGCCTGCACGCCTGCCAGTACGCACCGCCGCATGAATTCGGCATCAACATCCCCAAGGCCATGGCCGAAGTGCGCGGCCAGACCTATGCCGACTATGCCTGGCCGCCCGCCATGGGCAAGCTGTACCAGAAGAACGGCCTGACCCTGTCCCTGGCACTGGTCGCCGGACTCTTCCTGTTCCTGGCGCTGGCTGTTGCCGCGCAAGGTGGCCCGAGCCAGCTGTGGAATGGCAATCTGGGCAACAACTTCTACAACCTGTTCCCGCACAACCTGCTGGTCGGCATTTTTGCGCCGGTCTTCCTGTTCGTGGTGTTCGCGTTGTTCATGGGCGTGCGCCGCTTCTGGCAGGACGTCAAGCCCGCCACCAGCAATGTGGATGTCAGCGGCCCCGCCGCTGCCGAAGCCACGCATGACGTGCTGCGCCTGAAATACCTGGACGGCGGCCATGGCGACGGCTGCCACAACGAGGACGACGAGTACACCCTGAAGCGCCGCCGCTTCCACCACCTGACCTTCTACGGCTTCATGCTGTGCTTTGCGGCCACCGGCCTGGCGACGGTCTATCACTATGTCTTCGATCTGCCTGCCCCCTACGAGCTGCCCAGCCTGCCCAAGATTCTGGGCGCCCTGGGCGGCGTGAGCCTGATGATCGGCACGGCCGGCCTCTGGATGCTGAACCGCGCCCGTCACCCGCTGCATGGCGATGCCAGGCAAAAGCCCATGGACCTTGGCTTTATCGCCCTGCTGTTCCTGGTCGCCGCAAGCGGTCTGGCTCTATGGCTGGGCCGCGCCACACCGGCGCTGGCTCTGCTGCTGTGTCTGCATCTGGGCGCCGTGATTGCGCTGTTTGCCACCCTGCCCTATGGCAAGTTTGCCCACGGCGTGTTCCGCACGGCTGCGCTGCTGCGCCACAACACCGAAAAGCGCGAGCCCAGTCCCATCGGCCTGGGCGCCGACTGAAGGTCTGAAAAAACCACGGGCCGGCATGGCCTCTCATGCCGGTCACTTCAAAAAAATCAGCCGGATTACCGGCATTCCTTTCCCCGACCAAGGAGACATCCCATGATGAACAAACGCCATTTCCTGCGCGCCACGGCCGTGGCCGCCTCCCTGCTGAGCCTGGGCTCGGCGGCACAGGCCGCACCCGACTGGCTGCCCAACAAGCCCGTGACCCTGGTCGTGGGCTTTGCCGCTGGCGGAGCCGCCGACGCGGCGGCGCGCATGATTGCCAAGAAGCTGGGCGAGAACATCGGCCAGACCGTGGTGGTGGACAACAAGGGCGGCGCGGGCGGCAATATCGCCCACCAGTTCGTGGCCAAGGCACCGATCGACGGCTCGGTGCTGCTGTTCGGCTCCATCGGCCCGCTGACGATTGCGCCCCACATCATGAAGGTGGGCTACAACCCCTTCAGCGATCTCGCGCCCATCTCGGGCGGCGTGAACTTCCCCAATGTGCTGGTGGTCCACAAGGGCGCCGGCGTGAAGAATCTGGCCGAGTTCGTGGCCAAGGCCAAGAAGAGCCCCGGCAGCGTGGACTATGCATCGACCGGCGCGGGCTCGGCCTCGCACCTGGCAGGCGAGCTGTTCAACCAACGCGCCGGCGTGGAGATGGTTCACGTGCCCTACAAGGGCGGCGCACCAGCCCTGCAGGACCTGCTGGGCGAGCGCGTCACCTCCTACTTTGCCGCACCCCCGACGGCCCTGCCGCATGTCGAGACCGGCAAGCTGATTCCGCTGGCCACTACCGGCCTCACCCGCCCGGCCTACATGCCCAATATTCCCACCGTGGCCGAAGCCGGCTATCCGGGCTTCGAGGCGCTGAACTGGTATGCCTTCGTCGCCCCCGGCAAGACCCCCACGCCCGTGCTGGACCGCTGGAACCTGGAGATCGTCAAGGTGCTCAAGGACCCTGGCGTGGCCGAGGCGCTCAAGGTCCACGGCCTGACGCCCCAACCCACGACCCGTACCGAGTTCGCGGCCTTCATGAAGAAGGAATACGAGCAATGGGGCAAGGTGGTCAGGGAACGCAAGATCACCCAGAACTGAGAGCACAACCCCGCTCGTGCCGATGCATAAGGCATGAATTGGGCGCAATCCAGGTCAGGACGGCGAGCAAGGGCCTCGCCGGCCGCGCCGCTCCCGCAGCGAGGCCGTCGTCCCCCTCCCGTGCAGCGAGAGAGGGCGCCGTGCAACGGGGGAAGCCGCGCAGCGGCTCAGGGGGTGATAGGTTTTTTTTCCACGGGAGCCGCAAAGCCCACGCACAGACGGTTCCAGACATTGATGCAGCCGATGGCGTAGCTGAGCTCGACGATTTCGCGCTCGCTGAAGTAGGGGCGCAGGACCTCGAAGTCCTGCTGCCCGGGGTGGGCCAGGCTCAGTTGGGTGCAGCGCTCGGCCCAGTTCAGCGCAGCGCGCTCGCGCATCTCGAACAAGTCCACCTCGCGCCAGACCACCACGCTGTTGATGCGCTGCAGATCCTCGCCGCGCGACAGCAGCTCGCGCACATGCATGTCCACGCAGAAGGCGCAGCCGTTGATCTGCGAGACGCGCAGATAGACCAGCTCCAGTAGCTGCACACCGAGGCTGGAGCGCGCGATCTGGGCGTTGAGGCCGGCCTGCGCCTTGTAGAGCTCGGGAGCCAGCGCACGGAAGTCCAGGCGCGGCGTGGGGATGGCAATGGGGTTGACGGTGGGGTTGGCGATGTCGGCCATGTGAATACTCCTTGAAGCATTGCAGGCCCGCCCCTGCGGCCGGCCCATACCTCTTAGACGCGGCAGCGGTGCGGTTTGTGACAAGCCTCGTCATCCATCGCCGAGCCATCAATAAAAATAGCTGCTATCGCTATGCATGAAACAAACTCAGCAACAAAACTATCTGAATTTGTTGATTGAATGGCGCTAGCAGCTATTGTTTTTTCACCTTCTGCGACGGGCCTCGCCCATCAGGCAATCAGGCAGCCGGCACCAGCACGCGGGTCAGCTTGTCCGGATTGCGCAGCGTGTAGATGCGCCGGATCAGTCCGTCCTCGACCAGCAGCGTCTGCACCGACTCCACCCGGCCGTCCACACAGCGCACCAGACCCGGCAGGCCGTTGACCCGCGCCAGATGCAGGGTCTGCTCCTGCCCGTCGCGGCGCAGACGCCGGGCCGTGGCGAAGTACAGCAGCGCAAGGCGGCGCCCGGTCTCCAGCACGCGGCCAAAGGATGCCACCTTGCCGCCGCCATCGCTGATCAGCGCGGCGTCGGGCGCGAAGAGCGCTTGGATCTGCGCCAGATCGCCGCCCCGCGCAGCCTGGGCAAAGCGGCGCAACAGCTCGGCATGGGCTTGTGCGGGCGCCTCGAAGCGCGGCCGTCCGGCCTTCACATGGGCACGCGCACGGTGCACCAGCTGGCGGCAGGCGGCCTCGCTGCGGCCCAGCGCCTGGGCCACTTCGGCATAGTCGGCATCGAAGACCTCACGCAGCAAAAAGGCCGCGCGCTCCTCGGGCGTCAGTTGCTCCAGCACGAACAGCAGCGCCATGGAAACATCGTGGGCCTGCTCCAGCAGCTCTTCGGCCGAGGGAGCGGCCTCGGTCCAGGGCTGAACCAGCGGCTCGGGCAGCCAGAAACCCGCATAGTGCTCGCGCTCCACGCGCAGGCGCCGCAGCCGGTCTATGGCCAGCCGCGTGGCGGTGGTCACCAGCCAGGCCTCGGGCTGGGCAATGGCGGCGCGCTCGCTGTCCTGCCAGCGCAGCCAGACATCCTGCACCAGATCCTCGGCTTCGGCACGCTGGCCCAGCATGCGATAGGCCAGCCCGAACAGGCGCGGGCGATGGCGCTCGAAATCCTGCAGTCCCGCATCGGCGGGCGGCGCAGCGTGGGAAGTGGGGCTCACGTGATGTCTCCTGCAAATAGGCCGGGCCAGCCACCCAGTGTGACAGGCACCAAGCCTTAGACGCAGAACGCACAGCTTTTGTGACAACGCAGCCAAAACGGGCGCACTTCGAGTCAGGGACGCCGAGCAAGAGCCGCCTCGCGGCGAAGGCGTCGTCCCCCTCAGGGGGAAGCGGCGCAGTCGCTCAGGGGGGTGATTTTTAATCCACGCGGGCTCCCGTCGCCTTGACGACGGCGGCCCAGCGCGTGATCTCGTGGTCGATGTGGGCCTGCAGCGCCTCGGGCGTGGAGCCCACGGGCTCGTAGCCGCCGCCGGCCAGCTGGGCCTGCAGCGCGGGCTGGCGCAGGGCGGTGGCGATCTCGCGGCTCAGGTGCCGGGTGACTTCGGGCGGCGTGCCTGCCGGCGCGATCAGCGCGTACCAGCCGGTCACGTCGAAGCCTGCGATGCCCTGCTCCTGGATGGTGGCCACCTCGGGCGCCAGTGCCGAGCGCTGGGGACTGGTGACGGCCAGCGCCTGCATGCGCCCACTGCGGATGTGGGGCATGGAGGTGGAGATGCTGTCGAAGGTCAGGTCGATGTCGCCGGCCAGCATGGCATTGACCACGCCCGCGCTGCCCTTGTAGGGCACATGGGTCATGCGCACGCCTGCCATGGAGCCGAAGTACTCGGCCGCGAGATGCCCCGTGTTGCCGTTGCCCGCCGAGCCGAAGGTGAGCTTGCCGGGGTTGGCCCTGGCGGCCTGGATGAGTTCCTGGATGTTCTTCACCGGCAGCTTGCTACTCGCCGCAACCACCATGGGCAGGTTGGCCACCAGGGACACGGGCGCGAAGTCGCGGCGGGTGTCGTAGGGCAGCTTGGGGTAGAGGCTGTCGTTGATGGCGTGGGCAGCCAGCACCATGAGCACGGTGTAGCCATCCGGTTTGGCACGTGCCACGTACTGCGAGGCCAGCGTGCCGCCCGCACCCGGCTTGTACTCCAGCACCACGGGCTGGCCCAGCTGCTGCTGCAGTTGCACGGCCAGCGGGCGGCTCAGCAGGTCGGCGCTGCCGCCGGGCGGGTAGGGGATGACCAGCTGGATGGGCTTGGCGGGCCAGGCATCGGCAGCCCGTGCGGCGGACAGGGCTGT
The DNA here is from genome assembly GCF_018292285.1 of Comamonas brasiliensis. Lineage (NCBI taxonomy): Bacteria > Pseudomonadati > Pseudomonadota > Betaproteobacteria > Burkholderiales > Comamonadaceae > Comamonas > Comamonas brasiliensis. Next base: position 445,500 of record NZ_JAANES010000004.1, on the reverse strand, counting down.
GGCGCAAAGGGCGCTGGCGGCGAGTGCCAGGCAGGCCAGCATGCGGCGGCGTGTGGACAGGGACATGGCGTGCTCGCGGTTCATGAAGAGGAAAGGGCATCGGGCTGGTACTGCTCGCGCAGCGCGCGCTTGAGCACCTTGCCGATCTCGCTGCGCGGAAGGCTGGCCGCCAGCCGCAGTTCGGCCACGCGCTGGGTCTTGCCCACGCGGGCGTTGAGCCAGTCCCGCAGATGCGCAGCCAATGGCTCCGTGCCGGGCCGTGCCACGGCATAGGCCACGGGGGTTTCGCCCCATTGCTCGGAGGGCACGCCGATCACCGCGCATTCGGCCACCTGCGGGTGCTGCAACAGCACGGACTCGATGTCGCTGGGGTAGACGTTGAAGCCCCCCGTGATAATCATGTCCTTCATGCGGTCGCCCAGCACGATGAAGCCGTCCTCGTCGAGCCGGCCCACGTCGCCGCTGCGGATGAAGCGCCGGCCTTCGGCGTCGAACCATTCGGCCTCGCGCGTCTTGTCGGGCAGGCCGTGGTAGCCGCTCATCATCCCGGCCGAGCGGCCCACGATCTCACCCTGTCCGCCGGCCGGCAGCTCGCGGCCGAGCTCATCGATGAAGCGGATATCCGCGCCGGGTCCGGGCCGGCCCACGGTGTGCAGCTTGCCGGGATGTTCATGGCAGTGCAGCTCGCAGCGCACGCCGCCTTCGGTCATGCCGTAGTACTCGATAAGGGCCCCGGGCCAGCGGCGCAGCACCTCGGCCTTGAGCGCGGAGTGGAAAGGTGCACTGGTGCAGAACTTGTGCTGCAGGCCGGAGAGGTCGGCATCGTCGAAGGCCGGGCACTGCATCAGGCGTTGGTACTGCACGGGCACCAGCATGGTGTGCGTGGCGCGGTGGCGCTCGGCCAGCTCCAGGTAGTGTGCGGCGTCGAACTTGCGCATCAGCACCAGGGTGCCGCCCAGGCCCAGCGTGGGCAGAGCCGCGACCAGGGTGGTGTTGGAGTACAGCGGCGTGGCGCACAGCGAGACGGCATCGGGCCCGTAGCCGTTGCTGATGGCGCGCTGCACATGGGCCCAGCGCATGGCCCAGGACTGGACGATGCCCTTGGGCACGCCGGTCGTGCCCGAGGAATAGATGACGTTGAACGCCCAGTCCGGTCGGGGATCGATGGCGGCGGGCGTGCCTGGTTCCGCCAGCCACTGCGACCAGGGCGCGCCGGCTTCGGGTGCATCGTCCAGCGCCACGCATTGCAGCTCGATGCCTGCCTGCAGCGGCCATTGCAAGGCCGTCTCTCGGTCACGCAGCACCAGGCGCGCGCCGCAGTTGGCCAACATGGCGCTCAGGTGCCCGGCCGTGGCCGAGGGGGCCAGCGGCGCCACGGCCACACCCGCGCGCAGCGCACCCAGGAAGGCCAGCACGTACTCGGGCGAACTGCTCGCGCAGATGGCCACGACGTCGCCGGGGCCCAGGCCCTGGCGCTGCAGGCTCAGGGCCACGCGGTCCATGCCCAGGCGCAGTGCGGCGTAGTCGAGGCTGCGGCCATCCATGGCCAGGGCGGTGTGGCGGGGGCGCTGGCGGGCCTGCAGCGCGACGAGTTCGGGCAGCGAGCCAAAGGGCTGGCGCAGCAGGGAGGCGATGTCTTCTTGCATGGAGATGGAGACGGGGACGGAAACTATTCGAGCGACAGGCCTGCGGCCTTGACGATCTGGGCCCAGCTCTTGCGCTCCTGGGCGATGAAGGCGTCGTACTCGGCCGGTGTCTCGCCGCCGGGCATGCCGCCGAGGTCGGCGAAGCGCTGGCGCACCTCGGCCGTCTGCATGGCGCGCTTTGCGGATTCCTGGATGCGGCCGACCACGGGATCGGGCGTGCCGGCCGGTGCCAGCAGGCCGAACCAGGCCGTGACCTGCATGGGCACGCCGGCCTCGGCCATGGTGGGCACCTCGGGCAACTGTGCCGAGCGCGTGGCGCTGGTGATGGCCAGGGCGCGGAACTTGCCGGCCTTGATGTGCGGCATGGAGCTGGGCAGGTTGTCGATCATGTAGTCGACCTGCTGGCCCAGCAGGGCCGTGACGGCGGGTGCAGCGCCCGGAAAAGGCACGAGCGTGACCTCGATGTCGGCCTTCTGGCGGAACATCTCCGAAGACATGTGGGGCGACTGGCCCACGCCCGAGGTGGAGACATTCAGGCGCCGCGTCCTGGCCTGCGCCACCAGCTCGCCCACGCTGCGCACGGGTGAGTCCGCATGGACCACGAGGATGTTGGGCACGGAGATCACGTTGGTGATGCCGCGCAGGTCGCTCTCCTTGTAGCTGAGCTGCTTGTAGAGGCTGAAATTGATGGCCACCGGACCGATGTTGCCCATCAGCAGCGTGTAGCCATCGGGCCTGGCGCGCGCCACCTGGGCCGTGCCGATGGAGCCACCGCCCCCACCCTTGTTCTCCACCACCACCGGCGTGCCGAGATCCTTGCCCATCTTCTCGGCCAGCACGCGCGCCGCGATGTCCGTGGTGCCGCCCGCAGCGGCCGGCACGATGATGGTGATCGGCCGCTCAGGCCAGGCAGCCGCCTGCGCGGCACAAGGGACAAAAGTCAGGGCGGTCAGCAGGGCCAGCAAGCTGCGGCGGACGGTCATGGGCAGTCTCCGGTTCACTGCCCGCAACGATAGAGAGCCCCGCGCGCCGGGGCACCAGGGTTTGACAGGAGAGCCGCTTCGCCATTCGGAAACCCGCGCTTAGGCAGGCTGGAATGCGGACTAACCCGTTGCCGCAAAAGACGAGGGAGGCACAAGAAAAAAGGCGCTGAAGCGCCATTTTTCTTTTCGCAGCATGCACAGCGCCAAAAAAATGGCACTGCCCAAGGCGAGGCCCCGCAGCAAGACCGTCGTCCCCAACAAGGGGATCAATAAGCCACCGCGCACCCGTCCTTGCGCGGATCGGAGCCCGCGATGTAATGCCCGCCGTCGCGCAGCACCAGCTGGGCGCCGCCAAAGGCGAACACGCCGTGGCCGGCCTCGACGCTGACCTCATGGCCGCGTGCGCGCAGCTGCTCAACCACGGCGGCATCGAAGGACGGCTCCACGGCCACGCCCTTGCCGCCGGTCACGCGCCAGCGCGGCGCATCGGCCGCAGCCTGCGGGTTCTGGCCGTAGCGCAGCACGCGCAGGGCCATCTGCAGATGGCCCTGACTCTGCATGGGGCCGCCCATGACGCCGAACGCCATTTGCGGCGTACCGTCGGCATGCATGGCAAAGGCCGGAATGATGGTGTGCGAGGGACGCTTGCGCGGACCGACCTGGTTGGCATGTCCGGCCTCGGTGGTAAAGCCGTGGCCGCGGTTCTGCAGGCTGATGCCCGTGCCCGGCACGACCACGCCCGAGCCGAAGCCCATGTAGTTGGACTGGATGAAGGAGACCATCATGCCGCTGGCATCGGCCGCCGCCAGGTAGACCGTGCCGCCGGGCCGGGGCGCACCGTAGGTGGGTGCGCTGGCCTGCTCGCGGTCTATGAGACGGGCGCGTTCGCGCAGATAGTCGCGGTCCAGCAGCTGCGCGGGGGTGACGCGCATATGGTCCAGGTCGGCGTTGTACTGGTGCAGGTCGGCAAAGGCCAGCTTCATGGCCTCGATCTGCAGGTGCACGCTGTCCACGCCGTCGAGGTCTTGCTTGCCCACGCCCAGCTCGTCCAGCATGCCCAGCGCCATCAGCGCCGCAATGCCCTGGCCGTTGGGCGGAATCTCGTGGATCACCGAGTCGCCGAACTTCTGCGACACCGTGCCCACCCAGTCGGCCTGGTGCGCGGCCAGGTCTTCCTCGCTCATCACGCCACCGCAGGCCCGCGAATGCTCGACCATCTTTCTGGCCAGCGCGCCGCGATAGAAGGACTCGCCCATGGTCTCGGCGATCTCCTCGAGCGTGCGCGCATGGGCTTCGCTCCTGAACACTTCTCCGGCCCGGGGCGCGCGGCCGCCAGGCAGAAAGCACTCGGCAAAGCCGGGCTGGTCGCCCAGCTTCTTGCCGCCCAGCTCCCACAGCGTGGCAATGGTGGGCGAGACCGCGAAACCGTTGCGTGCATAGTCGATGGCGGGCCGGGCCACCTGCGCGAAGGGCAGCTTGCCGAAGCGCTTGGACAGCGCCACCCAGGCCGACACGGCGCCGGGCACGGTCACGGCATTCCAGCCCTTCTCCGGTATGCCGCCCAGCTGGGCAAAGTAGTCGGGCGTCCAGCCCGCAGGCGAGCGGCCCGAGGCGTTGAGGCCGTGCAGCTCCTTGCCGTCCCAGACGATGGCAAAGCCGTCGCTGCCGAGGCCGCAGCCCGTGGGCTCGACCACGGTCAGTGTCATCGCCGCGGCCAGCGCTGCGTCCACGGCGTTGCCGCCGGCCAGCAGCATGGAAAGGCCGGCCTGCGCGGCCAGCGGCTGCGAAGTGCTGACCACATTGCGCCCCAGCACCGGCGAGCGGTTCGAGGCATAGGGAAGCGTCCAGTCCTTGACGAGGTTGGTCATATCTAAGTCCGATCAGTGATTCATGGGCGCCGCGCACAAGACGGGCACCTCCAACGGCGCACGCCGAGCAAGGGCCGCCCTGCAGCGAGGGCGTCGTCCTCCTCCCGCGCAGCGAGAGAGGACGCCCGGCCAGGGGGAAGGCGCGGGGCCGCCCAGGCGAAGCGACTCAGGGGGTGTTTTTATTCCAAAGTAATGTGGTTGTCCCTGATGACCTTGGCCCAGCGCGCGCTGTCGGCCTGCACCATGGCGGAGAACTGTCCTGGCGTCTGCGGCTTGGCGGGCTCCACGCCCTGCTTGCCCAGACTGGCGATCACCTCGGGATTCTGGATGGCGCGGTTGAAGGCCTGGTTGATCCTGCCGACCAGCTCGGGCTTCATGCCGGCCGGGCCGTAGACACCGAACCAGGTGACCGAGGAATAGCCTGGCAGGCCCGATTCGGCCACCGTGGGCAGATTCGGAGCCAGCGTGCTGCGCCTGTCGCCGGTCACGGCCAGGGCACGCAGGCGGCCGCTGGCCACATGGGGCATGCCCGTGGGAATGGAGTCGAACAGCAGATGCACCTGGCCTGCCGCCAGATCGGTGATCGATTGCGCCGTGCCCTTGTAGGGCACATGGGCGAGCTGTATGCCAGCCTGCGCGGCAAAGGCGGCGGTGTTCAGGTGCACGATGGTGCCGTTGCCGCTGGTGGCGTAGTTGAGCTTGCCGGGATTGGCCCTGGCATAGGCAATCAGCTCCTGCACGCTCTTGACCGGCAGCGAGGGCGTGACCAGCAGCACGCTGGCCGCGTCCGCCGTATGCGCGATGGGACTGAAGTCCTTGTCCGCCTTGTAGGCCAGCCTGGGCATCAGATGCGGCGAAATCGCATGCGTGCTGCTGGTGGTGAACAGCAGCGTGTAGCCGTCGGCCGTCGCCTTGGCGGCCTCGGCCGTGCCTATGGTGCCGCCGGCACCGGGCCGGTTGTCGATGACCAGTTGCTGGCCCAGCTCCTGCGATACGCGCTGCGCGATCACGCGTGCCACCAGATCGGTGGCGCCGCTGGCCGGAAACGGCACGATCACCCGCACCGGTCGGGTGGGCCAGGCGGCCTCGCCCTGGGCCAGGGCCGGCAAGGCCAGCAGGCCACCGGCCACCGCCGCTGCGGCATGGAGCCACTGGCGGCGCGTCGTTGAAACAGTAAACCGTGCCCGCATGGCAACTCCCGGTGAAATGGCAGCTTGTTCAAAAGGCGGCGCCGCTGCCCGGCAACCCTCGAACGGGACATCTTAGAAAGCCAAGGCATTTGCCGCTATCGGCAAATTTGCAAGTCATCATTGCCAAAACAGCAAACCGAGCACAATGGCGGTTTGCTTGCACCGACAGCCATGCCCGAGTCCCGCCATTTGCTGCTCCAAGACACCGCGCTGCGCTACTTTCACGAAGTCGCGCAATGCGGCTCGCTGACCGAGGCTTCGGCAAGGCTGCATGTGGCGGCCTCGGCCATCAGCCGCCAGATTGCGGCATTGGAGGCGCGCCTGGGCACGCCGCTGTTCGAGCGCCACCCGCGTGGCATGGTGCTCAACGCTGCCGGCGAAATCCTGGCCGATCATGCGCGCCGTGCAGGACTGGACGCGGAGCGCGCACTGGACGAGATCAAGGCCTTGCAGGGCCTGCGCAGCGGCAAGGTGCGCATCGCCAGCTCCGACGCCTTCGCCAGCGAATTCCTGCCGCGCCTGTGCGCGACCTTCCAGCGCGAGCACAGCGGCATCGTCTTCGAGGTGACGGTGCTGCCCACGCACGAGGTTTCCGGTGCCGTGCGCACCGGCATGGCCGACATAGGCCTGTGTTTCAGCCGGGCCCCCGAGCCCGGCATTGCGGTTGCCTGCCGCGTGGCCGCGCCCGTGCTGGCGCTGGTGGCATCCGGCCATGAACTGGCACAGGAGCGCAGCGTGGCACTGGCCAGGCTGGTGCGCTATCCGCTGGCACTGACGCCGCCCAGCACGGCCGTGCGCCAGCTGCTGGACGCAGCCTGCAGCCGCCAGGGACTGATGCTGGCACCGGCCCTGGAGAGCAATCACGGCAAGACGCTGCTGAACTTTGCGGCCCAGGGCACGGCGGTTGCCGTGGCCAGCGAAATCGCCGCCCGCGACATGGTGGCCACAGGAGCGCTCGTGGCCGTGCCGCTCAGCGACCGCGGCATGGATCTGCGCGATATCGAGGTGCAGACCCTGGCCGGCCGCACGCTGCCGCATGCGGCGCAGTCCTTTCTGGAGCTTTTGCAGCTGCGCCTGCCCGCAGCCTGGTGATACGGCAACCGCTCGCGCCGACTCAATCCGCCTTGGGGCGCAGCACCAGCCATAGCGACAGCGCAATCAGCCCGCCCCCCATGGCATGTGCTGCGGTCAAGGACTCATCAAGCAGGGCCCAGCCCCAGAGCACGGCAAACACGGGCACGATGAAGGTCACGGTCAGCGCCTTCTGCGGCCCCTCGTCGGCAATCAGCCGGAAGTACAGCACATAGGCCAGAGCCGTGCTCAACAGGCCCAGCAGCGCCACATTGCCCCATGCCAGCAGCGGCGCGGCCTGCAGCCTGGCCAGCATGCCGGGCTCCAGCGCCATGTCGATGAGCAGCGCCGGTGTCAGCACCATCAGCGCACCTAGCTGGCTGATGAAAACGGCAGCGCGCGTGTCCACGCACGCATTGGCACCCGCAAGCCTGAGCGTCAGATAGCTGGAAAACGCATAGCAGACCGTGGCCACAAAACAGGCCGCCATCCCGCCCAGCACGGCTGTGCTGAGATCCAGCGGCCCGGCCTGGGCCAGCACCGCCACGCCGCCAATCCCCAGCAGCACCGCAGCCACGCGCGCGGGCGTGATCGCCTCGGCAAACACCAGCGCCCCCACCACGGTGGCCACCAGCGGCGTGGTGGCATTGAAGATGGCGCTATAGCCCGACGGCAGCACCTGGGCCGCCAGGGCGTACATAAGAAAGGGGATGCCGGAATTGATGACGCCCAGCCCCAGCAAGGGCCACAGATAGCGCCCTATCCTGGGCCGGTAGCCCATGGCAAACAGCGCCGCGCCAAGGCCCAGCGCCGAAAACAGGCCGCGCCCCACGGCCGTGGGCACGGCCCCCAGATGGGGCACGGCCACGCGCATGAATAAAAAACTGCCGCCCCAGAGAGCGGCCAGTGTCATGAGTCGGATCAGGCTGGCTACAGACATACAGGGCATTGTGCACAGCCCCGGCCTTCACGCCTGTCACAACTGCCGAATGCAAGGATCAGTGAATCTGCACCAGCACATCGTCCAGTGTGGCACCGGCTTCTTCGGGTACCGGGCGCGTCAGCTGCGGCACCTTGTAGATGCTGGCATCGGCATGGATCAGGCCTATGTCATAGCGCTGGCCGGCCAGATAATCGCCCACCGACTCCAGCACGATGGGGCTGCGGTGCAGATGCTCGGTAGCCCGCAGTTCGTCGAGCGAGAGCCAGACACTGCGCACGATGCCGTCGTCCAGATGGCGCTGGGCATGGTGCATGCCCAGATCGCCCGTGAAGGCAAAGCGCAGATAGGTGATGTCCGATCCCGTGCGCGTGCGCACAAAACGGTTCATGTAGATGCCGACCAGGGCCGTGGGCGTGAAGCTGTAGGCCGTCTCTTCCATGACTTCGCGCACACAGGCATCGACAGGGCTTTCGGAAGGGTCGAGATGACCGGCCGGCGTGTTCAGACGCAGTCCATCCGCCGTTTGTTCTTCCACCAGCAAAAAACGGCCATCGCGTTCGATGATGGCCGAGACAGTCACATTGGGTTTCCAGCGATTGGGCATGGCGGGCATTATCCTTGTCCCAACCCGACGATGTGTCAGATAAATCCCACCATATACAGCGCTCCTTCGCCGTAACTGTCCAAATGTTGTTGCTGCGCAGCATTTGTCACGGATTCGACCACATAGCCTTGACGCTCCCAGTAAAGCCGTGAGCCCTGCACCGAAACCAGTGCCGTGCGCTGCACGCCGCGTGCTCTGGCCTGCGCCTTCAGGGCCTGCACCATCCGCCGCGCCAGGCCCTGGCCGGCTGCAGCCTCGGACACGGCCATATCGTGCAGATAGAGCACGCTGGCGTCGTCATATTCGGCAAAGTCGCCGTTGAGCGGCGTGATGGCCCCGGGACGCGACCAGTAGGCCGCCAGATAGGCCACCAGCTCGCCTCCTTGCTCGGCCGCCCAGGAGCAATGCCCGGCCGTCCGCAAACGGCGCACAAACACCTCGCGCGGCTCGGCAAAGTCCGCGCCATAGCAATGCTCCTGTATGCGCAGCAGGGCATCCACATCGTCCGCACCCAGCGCGCGCAGCTGAATTGGCATCAACTCCGGCATCAAGAAACTCTCAAATCAATAGCTACCAACGCTTATCAGAAAAGGGCTGGTTGCCAATTTCAATCAAAATCCAGTACATAGCTTAGCAAGCGGTTCATCCCGCAGCAGCCTGTAGGCGCTATCGCAACGGTAATGATTCTCAATTGGAAACTCAGCGCCATCCTCCCTACCATTCATTCATCGCTCAGGGAGAAACAGATGACACGCTTGATCAAGACATTGCGCCAGAACCAGCTCACGCTGACCAAGACCGCCAGCTATTACGTGATCCACATCACCGTGGCCGCCTGCGTTGCCTATGCCGTGACCGGCAATCTGATTGCCTCGCTGACGCTGAGCCTGCTGGAGCCCACGGTCCAGGCCTTTGCCTTCTTCTTCCATGAAAAAGTCTGGGAGCGCCGCCTGAAGAAACGCGAGCAGCAAGCGCTTGCCGGACAGGCACTGAGCACCTGAGAGCCGCCGATGAACGCCGACCACCCCGCCACTTTTGCGCAATGGCTGCTGCGCTCCCTGGCCACGCTGGGCGACTGCAACGGCCAGCTCGATGATCTGTAGAAATCCTGTTTACAAGCTTCTTTATAAGCCATGGATAAATATTGAACATCCCAGGCTTTTCTGATTTTTTGATCATTCATGACTGGAAGCCATCCAGGCTCAGCTCTACAACACCAGCGGCTTCTGTGGATAAGTCATGCAGAACATGCCACTTCGGCCTTGCGCCCATGGGTTTAAGGCTATTTGCCAAACCGGGGCCAAGGCCAACAATGGCCGGGAATCCAAGGAGTTCCCATGCAGCTTGCAGACCCCCAGACATCCGCAGACCTCTCCCGCCATGACGAACAATGGCTGAGCGCCCACTGGATGCCGTTCACCGGCAACCGCAACTTCAAGGCCAGGCCCCGCCTCATCACCGGCGCACAGGGCGCCTACTACAGCGATGCCGACGGCCGGCGCATTTTCGACGGCCTCTCGGGCCTGTGGTGCTCGGGGCTGGGCCATGGCCGCCGCGAGATCGCCGAGGCCATTGGCAAGGCCGCGCTGCAGCTCGACTACGCTCCCGCCTTCCAGTTCGGCCACCCGGCTTCGTTCGCGCTGGCCAACCGCATCGTGGCACTGATGCCCCAGGGGCTTGAGCATGTGTTCTTCACTGGCTCAGGCTCGGAAGCCGCCGACACCTCGCTGAAGATGGTGCGGGCCTACTGGCGTGCCAGGGGCCTGGGCAGCAAGACCCGACTGATCGGGCGCGAGAAGGGCTATCACGGCGTGAACTTTGGCGGCATCTCGGTAGGCGGCATGGGGGGCAACCGCAAGATGTTCGGCCAAGGGATTGAAGCCGACCATCTGCCTCACACCCAGCCGCCACCCGGTTCGTTCTTCAAGGGCCAACCCCAGACCGATGGCCGCGCCCTGGCAGACCGGCTGCTTGATCTGATCGCCCTGCATGACGCCAGCAATATCGCCGCCGTGATCGTGGAGCCCATGTCGGGCTCGGGCGGGGTGGTGATTCCTCCCGCCGGCTATCTGCAGCGTTTGCGCGAAATCTGCACCCAGCACGACATCCTGCTGATCTTCGACGAGGTCATCACCGGCTTTGGCCGCCTCGGGGCGATGACGGCGGCCGAGGCCTTTGGCGTAACGCCGGACATCATGAATATCGCCAAGCAGGTCAGCAATGGCGCCCAGCCGCTGGGAGCCTGCGTGGTCTCGCCCGCCATCTATGAGCAGTTCATGGCAGCCGGAGGGCCGGAGTACATGCTGGAATTTGCGCACGGCTATACCTATTCGGCCCATCCCGTGGCCTGCGCTGCCGGCATCGCGGCACTGGATCTGCTGGAGCGGGAAGACGGCCCGGGCCGCGTGCGCGCGCTGGCACCCTTTTTCGAGCAGGCCGTGCACAGTCTCAAGGGCGCCAGGCATGTGCTGGACGTCCGCAATATCGGCCTGGCGGCAGGCATCACGATCGCCCCCCTGCCCGGCGAGCCCGCCAGACGCCCTTACGAGATCGCCATGAAATGCTGGAAGGCCGGCTTTTATGTGCGCTACGGCGGCGACACGATTCAGCTGGCACCGCCGTTCATCAGCGAGCAGGCCGAGATCGAGCGGCTGATCAACGCACTCGGCGATGCGCTGCAGGCCACCGATTGAACTATTAAATCAATAGCTTCAATCGCCTACCACAAAAGCGATTGAAGCCTTTTTTATCTCAATTCAGGAAGCTGTGCCGCCAGGGCCTCGAATTCGGCGACCGGCACTTCTTCCGCGCGGCGCTGCAGATCGAACTCGCCGGCAAAGCCCTTGGCTTCCAGCCACTTGCCCAGGGTGTTGCGCAAGATCTTGCGGCGCTGGCTGAAAGCGACCTGCACCAGCTCTTCCAGCAGCTTGGGATCGAGATCCGCAGGCTGCTCGCGCGGGATCATGCGCACCACGGCACTGTCCACCTTGGGAGGCGGATTGAAGCTGCCCGGCGGCACGAACAGCACATCCTCCATGGCGTAGCGCCATTGCAGCATCACCGACAGACGGCCGTAGGCCGAGGTGCCGGCGTCGGCCACCATGCGGTCGATGACTTCCTTTTGCAGCATGAAATGCTGGTCCTGCACCACATCCACCTGCTCCAGCAGATGAAAAAGAATGGGGCTGGAGATGTTGTAGGGCAGATTGCCGACCACACGCAGCTTGGCCACACCCAGACGCGCAGCCAGCGCACGGAAGTCCACCTTGAGCACGTCGGACTCGACCACGTCGAGATCGTCGCGCAGACGCAGACGGGCCGCCAGGTCGCGGTCCAGCTCGATCACGGTGAGCTTGCCCAGGCGCTCGACCAGGGGCTGGGACAGCGCCATCAGGCCGGGGCCGATCTCGACCATGGGTTCGCCCGCCTTGGGATCGATGGCCTGGACGATGTTGTCGATGATGGCGCCGTCGGTCAGGAAGTTCTGGCCGAAGCGCTTGCGGGGAATATGTTTCATGAATGCGAAAGCGGTGCCTGGGCACCGCTTGGAATGGGGGGAGCTCCGATGCCCGGTGCGCAATGATGACACTACCGGGCACTCAAGCGGATTGAATGGGCTTATTGGGGTGGCTCGCGGTATTCCACAAAGGCCTTGCCGCGCAGCTCCTTGAGCCAGGTTTCGTAGTCCTGCTCTGCCTTGCGCTCGCGCACCACGTTGCGCACCATTTCGCGCTGTTCGCGTTCGGTGAGCTTTTCCTGGCGACGCTCGATCAGCTGAATCAGGTGCACGCCGAAACGCGACACCACGGGGTTGCTGATCTGGCCGGGCTGGAGGCTGTCGAGCACGCGCTCGAACTCGGGCACGAACTGGCCTGGCGAGGACCAGCCCAGATCACCGCCATTGCGGGCGCTGCCGTCCTTGGAGAACTCCTGCGCCAGTTGCTGGAAGGTGGCCTGACCGGCTTCCACGCGACGCTTGTAGTCCTCCAGACGCTTGGCCGCCTGGGCTTCGGTCATGCCCTCGCCCACGGTCAGCAGGATATGGCGGGAGTGATTCTGCGTGATGTACACAGGCGCACCGGACTGGGACTTCTCCAGCACCTTGAGCACGTGGAAACCAGCGCCCGAGCGGAACGGGCCGACGATGGTGCCGACCGCGGCATTGCCCACCTGCTGGACGAACAGCTCGGGGTAGTCGCTCATGGCGCGCATGCCCATGGCACCGCCGCCCTGGCCATTGGGCACATCCGAGAACTCGCGCACGGCAGCGATGAAGTCGGGGTTCTTGCGCGCCGCTTCTGCGGCCTGCTTGGCCTTGGCCTCGCGCTCCGCCACTACGGCAGGGCTGGCGTTTTCAGGCACGGTGATCAGGATATGGCCGAGATTGGCTGCGGCACCCGCAGCCGCCTCGCCGGGGCGCTTCTGCTCCTTGAGATAGCGGTCGATATCGGCTTCCGTGACCTTGACGCGGCCGTCCACGTCACGCTCGCGCACGCGCTGCATCAACATCTGGCTGCGGATTTCCGCACGGAACTGCGCTTCGGAAATGCCTTCTGCCTTCAAGCGCGACACCAGGCCGGCCTTGTCGGTGCTGTTCTGGCGAGCCACATTGGCCACGGCCTGGTCCACGGCCAGGTTGTCGACATTGATGCCCGTGTCCTTGGCTTCCTGCAACTGCACGCGCTCGACAATCAGGCGCTCCAGCACCTGTCGGGCCAGCTCGCTCTGGGACGGAAGCTGGCCGCCCTGCTCGGTCACGTTCTGCGCCACGCGCGCCATGCGCGCACGCACCTCGTTGTTGGTGATGGGCTCGGAATTGACCACGGCCACGATGTAGTCGGCCGAGCGAACTCCCTGCGCGGCTGCCGGAGCCTGGCGTCCCGAGGGCTGTGCCGTGGCCTCCAGTGCGCGCGAGACGGAGGAGTCATTGCCGGCCTTGGCCTTGCTGCCGGGGCTCTTCAGACCCTGGGCCTGCACACCGGCAGCCATTACAGCCAGTGCCACGGCAACAGCACATGCATTGGATGTCTTGGAGAAAAAACGCATGAAAAAAGCCTTGATTAATCGTAATTGGTAAAGCGGCTGGGCGGAGTCACCGCCTCACGCAAATATTGGTAGCGCGGCACATTCTGCTTGAGACTGGAGGTGGGGTCGGCACCAAAGCTCAGGCGCGAGAAGCCCACGAACTCCATCTGGAACAGCAGACGCAGATTGGACTGGATGACCGAGCTTTGCAGACGCTCCAGCACCACTCGGCCAATCCAGCAGCAACCGTCGTATTCGAATCCGACCACGGTATCCACCAGCTTGTTGTCCTTGATGGAGTAGTTGAGGCGGCCCACGGCATACCAACGACCGCCGCCCTGACCGCGACCGGCGCCCAGATCCTTGCCCTTGTCGCCCCAGAGGTCGTTGATCGGCCATTGCCAGCCCACATCCACCAGCTCGCTGGACGGCTTCTTGGTGACCGTATCCAGCTGCGTGCGGTAGCCGATATTGAAGGTGCGATAGTTGCCCGGGCTGTAACGCGCCGTGGCCGTGGTACGAACCGTGCGGTTCAAGTCCTTGTTGTACTGGGTCGTGCCTTCCAGAGACCACTTGTCGGTCCAGTTGAAAGCCGCGCCCAGCAAGATGTCGGAAAGCTTGCTGGTGGCGGCCACCTCTCCGGGCAGCAGCACGCGCTGGTCGGAAAGGCGCACACGCTGGGCCACGGCGAACTTGAGCTTCTCGGCACCGCTTTCGGGGTCGATGAAGCGCGAAGTCGCACCCAGGGTCACCAGATGGTTGTCGGCAATGCGGTCCTGACCGACATAGTCGTTCTCGGAAAAAATACTCGCGAAGTTGAAGTCGCTGCGCCCCGTGTCATAAAGCGGCAGCATGCTCTGGTCGCGATAAGGCGTATAGGTATAGAAGGCCCGGGGCTCGAAGGTCTGCAGCAGGTTCTTGCCGAACCACGAGGTGTCGCGCTCGAAGATCAGGCCGCTGTCCAGGCTGAAGGTGGGCAGAGTGCGGTTGGCGCTCTTGCTGCCGTTGCTCATCAGCTGATCGGTCTGATACATGGCCGTATGCAGCATCAGCTTGGGCGTGATGAAGGCACCGGGCGACAGGAATGGCCGGCTCAGCTGCGCCTGCACATAGCTGCGCTGGCCGTTGTTGCCCACCTGGCCCGTGATGGGGCGAATCAGCTCGAAACGCGTGGTGTCGGCCACCACGGAGAAATCCAGCCCATGCGGCAGATCCAGCGGCGTATAGCGGTACTGCAGCTGCGGCACCATGCTGTAGGGCGGCGCAATCGGCGAAGTTACATCCTGCTGCACCTGATAGCGCAACACATTGAGGCTCAGCACCCCATCGCCCTTGGCCCAGCTCAGATTGGCCGTGCTGGGCAGCAGGCGCTGGCGCAACGTCACGGGCGCCAGGCGGAAGTCACGCCAGTAGTCACCGTCACTGACGCGGTTCAGGTTGAGGTTCAGCCCCAGACCGCCAATCGGCGTGTCAAAGCTTGCGCGATGCTGCCAGGAATAGCCCCAGCGATCCCGGCTGCGCAGATTGTCGCCCGGCATGTAGCTGGCATAGGTCTCGCCCGAGTAGCTGGGCTCCAGATAGCGGAACTGTCCCGTCAGGTTCACGCCACGCTTGGTCATCAGCGTGGGCGTGATGGTCATATCGCGGTTGGGGGCGATATTCCAGTAATAAGGCTGCGAATACTCGATGCCGCCGAGCTTGTCCATGCCTATCATGGGCGGCAGCAGGCCCGATTTGCGCTTGTCCGAGAGCGGAAAGCTCATGCGCGGCACGGGCAGGACGGTCACGCCCTTGAACTTCAGGGACGCACCCTCGGCCACGCCCACCTCTTCGGCCATGTCCAGGTGAATGGTCTTTGCTTCCAGCACCCAGGCCGGCTCCCAGC
Source organism: Comamonas brasiliensis (assembly GCF_018292285.1). Classification (NCBI taxonomy): domain Bacteria; kingdom Pseudomonadati; phylum Pseudomonadota; class Betaproteobacteria; order Burkholderiales; family Comamonadaceae; genus Comamonas; species Comamonas brasiliensis. Next base: position 430,285 of record NZ_JAANES010000004.1, on the reverse strand, counting down.
TGGCCTCGTCATCGCGCTGGCAGGTGGTGTAGGTGGCGTCATGGACCACCGAACGGCTCTTGTCGATGAAATCCACGCGCGACGACTCGCCATGGCCGCCGGTGGCCAGAAAGCGATAGTTGGCATTGTCGAACTGGCCCTTGAAGGCATCCATCTGCAGATCCAGCGCCGTGCCCTCGTAGACATTGCCGGCCTGGTTGATATGGACCGAGCCCACGGCGTTGATCCTGTCATCCGGAACCGCGTAGTCCAGCTTGTCCGCACGGATCATGGTGTCGCCACGGCGCAGCTCTGCCTCGCCATGGACCGAGGCCTTGATATCGGGCTGGCCGGAGAGGCTGTCACCCTTGATATAGGTGGGCTGCTGGTCGCGCACCTCCTGCGGGTAGCTTTCTTGCAGCGCGCTGCTGGACTTGAGCTCCAGGGCCGGCAACTCGCCCGCGACGCTGGAGGAGGACGATCCGCTCGTTTCGGCAGACTGGGCATGGACCTGCATGCCAGCGCCCGCCCATGCCAGTGCCACAGCCCATGCCAGAGGACGAATCACCGGCCGGGCGGTTCCCGCCCGCATCGGACGAGCAGAGCGGACAGGTAGGAAATCTCGCGGATGGGATGGGGATTGCACGATGATCTTGAACGTCAAAAGCGCGCGTGCCCGGGCACACGTCAACAGGAAACCGAGAGCCTAGCACCACTGTCCACAGATGCGGCGGCATCGGTTTGTAAAATCCGATTATCCATGACCGCTCCTATCACCCCCACAGTTGGCGTTGCCTGGGCAGATTCTGCCCGCCACGCCGCATTCGACGCCTGGCTGGCACCGCTGGCTGAAAAGCACCAGCTGCTTCCCGCAACCCTGCGCGCCGCTTCGGCCGATGCCAGCTTTCGCCGCTATCTGCGCCTGGATCGCAGCGATGGCAGCAGCCTGATCGTCATGGACGCGCCGCCCGACAAGGAAGATTGCGCGCCTTTTGCCAAGGTTCAGGGCCTGATGAACCAGGCCGGCCTGTGCGTGCCGCAGATTCTGGACTGGGACGCCGGCCATGGCTTCATGCTGCTGAGCGACCTGGGTGGTCAGACCGTCATCGAGGCTCTGGATCCCGAAAAGCCCCAGGATGCCGAAGCCTGGTACCGCTCCGCCGTCGAGGTCCTGCTGGACTGGCAACTGGCCTCCAAGGCCGGCAATGCCGGGGCCTTGCCGCTCTATGACGAAGCCCTGCTGCGCCGCGAGCTGCAACTGTTTCCCGACTGGTACATCGCCAAGCACCGTCAGTTCACGCTGGACGACAAGCAGCAGGCCCTGCTCGGCAAGACCTTCGATCAGATCGTTGCCCACAATCTGCAGGCTCCTTGCGTCTATGTGCACCGTGACTTCATGATGCGCAACCTGATGCAGCCTGTGGTCAGCGGCGCACCCCTGGGCGTGCTGGACTTTCAGGATGCCGTCTATGGCCCCATCACCTATGACATCGCCAGCTTGCTGCGCGATGCCTTCATCAGCTGGGAAGAGGACTTCATCATCGACATCACCATCCGTTACTGGGAAAAGGCCCGCAAGGCTGGTCTGGTGGGCGCCAACAGCGCCAGCGGCTGGGGTGACGACTTCGGCGAGTTCTACCGTGGGGTTGAATGGATGGGTCTGCAGCGCCACCTCAAGGTTGCGGGTATCTTTGCGCGCCTGACACTGCGCGACGGCAAGCCCAAGTATCTGGCCGATGCACCTCGTTTCATCCACTACATCCGCTCCACCTGCAACCGCTATCGCGCGCTGGGCCCGTTCCTCAAATTGATCGACGAGATCGAGGGCATCCAGACGCAGGTGGGTTACGCCTACGGGCGGATGTGAACACACCCCCTGAGCCGCTTGCGGCTTCCCCCTCTCTCGCCTTGCTTCGCAATGCGGGAGGGGGACGACGCCCTCGCTGCGGGGCGGCCCTTGCTTGGCGTCCCTGAGGTGATTCAGCGCCAGTTTTGCGAGCCACGGACTCTGCGTGGCACCATGAATCACGAACCCCGAATTTTTCCCTATGCCGCGCTATCACTGCCCTATCCCTTTGCATCTTGGCAACGAGCTGGACCTGCCTGCAGGTGCTGCCCGCCATGTGCAGGTGCTGCGCCACCAGCCCGGCGATGTCATCACCCTGTTCGAGGGCCAGACCGGCAACGGTTTTACCGGTGGCGAGTTTCAAGCCACTATCACCCATATGGGCCGCAGCGATGTCGGCGTGCGCGTGGACAGCCACAGTCCGGCCGAGCGTGAAGCCGCCCGTGCCGTACACCTCGTTGTGGGCATGCCTGCCAATGAGCGCATGGACTGGCTGGTGGAAAAAGCCACCGAGCTGGGCGTGGCCAGCATTCAGCCTGTAATGGCGGCGCGCAGCGTGCTCAAACTCAAGGGCGACCGCGCCGACAAGAAGATCGAGCGCTGGCAGTCGATTGCCGTCTCGGCCTGCGAGCAATGCGGCCGCAACCAGGTGCCCGTGATTCACGCGCCCCAGTCGCTGGCCGACTGGCTGCGCAGCCAGCAGGCAGCAGCGGCCGATGCGGCGCGTCTGGTGCTGTCGCTGCGCGAAGGCAATCAGCCGCTGCGTACCGCCGCCGGCGATGCCCAGGCAGTCTGGGTGCTGCATGGCCCCGAAGGGGGTCTGACAGCCCAGGAAGAAGACTGGGCCCTGGAGCAGGGCTGGAAACCTGCCAGCCTAGGCTCCCGCGTGCTGCGCGCTGAAACGGCATCTGTTGCCGCCCTGTCCCTGCTGGCCCTGGAGTAAATCAATGAGCAGCTGTCACCTCTCTCTGGCCAAGCCCGAGTTTTATACGCAGAACTTTCGCGTGGAGGCCCCCGAGTCTCTGCCCGAGGCCGTGCTGACCCCAAGGCGCATGGGTCTCATCATCGTCAATGCAGCCGCAGAATCCTCTGCAGCGCTGCTGGGCCGAACGTTTACAGCTCCCGAAGAAGGAGCGCCTGCACTGCCTGTGGAGCGGGTGCTGGTGCCCGCCAGCTTCGGTCTGGTGCCGCACTGGGTGAAGTCGGCGTCTGACGGCCGCCTGCGCGCGCTCAAGCTGGTGAATGCAAAGATAGACAATCTGACCACGGGAACGGCATTCCGCGATGCCTGGCTGGCCGGCCAGCGCTGCATCGTGCCGCTGCAGTCCTTTCAGGTCGACGACCTGCGCCCCGGCAAGCCCCTGCCCACACGCATCACCCGTGTGGACAACCAGCCCATGGGCGCCGCCGGTGTCTGGGCACGCTGGGTGGGCGAGGACGGCGAGGTCATCGTCAGCTATGCCCTCATCACCATCAATGCCAATGCCCATGCGCTGATGAACCGCTACGGCCAGCCCGGCAACGACAAGGCCATGCCGGCCATCCTCAACGAAGGCGCATACGACGCCTGGCTCAATGCCAAGGTCAACAAGGCCAAGGAGTTTCTGCGCCCCTACCCGGCGGAAAAACTGCGTGCCAACCCCGTGGAAAAAGGCCGCAAGCAGCCGCCACAGCAGTGGTAATCAGGGGGCTGGAAACTGCTGTTCCAGCCACTGCTCCAATCGCGCAAACACGGGGGCTGCCAGCTCGGGGCTCTCGTTGAAGATCTCGTGATAGGCCGCCTCGAAGCACTGGGCCTGCACCAGATCGCTCGGAGCCTGGGCGGCAAAGGCCGCGCTGCCAGCCGGGTTGACCAGCTTGTCCTCGCCCGCCCACAGCAGCAGCGTGGGCACGCACCAGGCTGGCGCCTTGGACAGCACATGGCGGCCGGCCTCGGCCATATAGCGCGCCAGCCGGGCGCTGATGCGTCTGTGCTGCAGTGCATCGGCGTCATAGGCCAGGGCCACTGCGGGATCATGCGAGAGATGCGCGGACTGCACGCCATTGGCCACGCGCAAATTGGGCAGCAGCCTGGGCAGGCTCGCCACCAGCGCCTTCTGCACTCCCGACAGATGCAGGGCCAGCGCCGGAGAGGACAGCACCAGTCCATCCACATGACGCAGGCCGGACGCAACAAAATCCGCCGCCACCAGTCCACCCAGACTGTGCCCCAGCAGCACCAGGGGCTGATGCTTGGGCATGGCTGCACGGGTAGCATCCAGCACCACCGCCAGATCGTCGAGCAAGCGCATATCGCTGGTCAGGCCGCCCTGCGGCCCGCCCGACAGGCCGTGGCCGTACTGGTCATAGGCCCGCACCGCAAAGCCAAGCTCGTTGAGCCGCTGCGCCAGTGCGGCATAGCGTCCGCTGTGCTCGCCCAGGCCGTGCACCAGCAACACCTGGGCACGGGACTTGACGCCCGGCGCCAGCGGCCAGTCGCGCAGCGCAAGCTGGGTGGCGTCCGATGCGGCCATATGCAGCAGCCGGGGCGGATGGGTACTGGAATCGGTGGGCGTCATGCACGATCTCATCAGGCTGGCAAGAGCTTGCAGGATGCAGCCGCCGCCAGCGCCCGTCAACCGTGGCAGTCCCCGGTCCGATCATGGCGACCGGTCATGGTGTTATCAAGGAAGAGAGCGCCGGAAGCTTTGGTGACCATCGCCAGCGGCTGTGCTCTCGATACTTGCATCAGGCCTGCGCAGCCTCGGTCTGATGACGGGCCATGGCGGCAATCACCTCGGCCACCGAAGCCGTGAGCTTCTTGGCATAGGGCACATGAAGGAACTCGTTGGGACCGTGAGCATTGCTCTTGGGGCCCAGCACGCCGCAGACCATCATCTGCGCCTTGGGGAAGCCCTTGCTCAACATATTCATCAGCGGAATCGTGCCGCCCTGGCCGATATAGCCGCAACCGGCGCCGAAGTGGGCCCGGCTGGCGGCATTGAGCGCATTCTCGAACCAGCCGTCCATGCCCGGGGCATTCCAGCCACTGGAGCTGGACAGGCCTTCCCAGGTCACCCTGGCTTCATAGGGCGCATTGTCCTCGAGCAGGGCCTTCATCTCCTGCACGCAGGCTGCGGCATCGACCAGCGGCGGCAGCCGCAGGCTGAGCTTGAAGGCCGTGTAGGGACGCAGCACATTGCCGGCATTTTGCAGATTGGGCATGCCCTCCACACCGGTCACGCTCAGCGTGGGCTCCCAGGTGCGGCGCACCAGGGCCTGGACCGGATCGGTGGTCGTGGGCAGGGACACACGGGCCGAGCCGCCGCAGTCGTAATGCGCCCAGGGAAAGCGCGCATAGGCATCCTCGCCGAGGATCTCCGCCGTGGCACGGATCTGCGCCATGCGTTCGTCTGGCACCTCGCAGTGAAAGCTCTGTGGCAGCACGCGGCCGTTCTTGCTGTCTTCAAGACGGTCCAGCACCTGGCGCATGATGCGAAAGGACGAGGGCACCACGCCCGAGGCATCGCCCGAGTGCACGCCCTCTGTGAGGATCTGCACCTTGAGCGTTCCGCTGGCCATGCCGCGCAGGCTGGTGGTCAGCCACAGCTGGTCGTAGTTGCCGGCACCGCTGTCCAGACAGATCACCAGGCCCACATCGCCCAGGCGCGGGCGCAAGGCATCCACATAGGGCAGCAGATCGGCCGAGCCGCTTTCCTCGCAGGTCTCGATGATGGCCACGATGCGCGGATGGGGCACGTTCTGGCGCTTGAGCTCCTGAATCGCAGCCACGCTGGCATAGACCGCATAGCCGTCATCGGCTCCACCACGGCCATAGAGTTTGCCGTCTTCGTACTTGGGCGTCCAGGGACCCAGATCGTTGCGCCAGCCTTCGAACTCGGGTTGCTTGTCGAGGTGGCCGTACATCAGCACCGTGGGGCTGGTCGAGGCCTTCTCGGCCGTGCCTTCCACCTCGAAGAAGATGAGCGGCGTGCGACCCGGCTGTTGAATCACTTCCAGCTTCAGCCCGGCCACCTTCTGCGCTTCCACCCAGGCCGCAGCGTTGCGCAGCACGGTGGCGATATGGCCTTGCTGCTCCCAATCGGGCGCAAACATGGGCGACTTGGCGGGGATGGTGATGTAGTTCGTCAGCTCCGGGACAATGCTCTGGTCCCACTGCTGGGTGATGTGCTGCAGCGCATCCTGGGGCTGCAGCAGATTGGCGGGAGTACGTGCGTTCATGGTCGGCTCCTTCTGTGACGGGGCGACGAGCCATGGCAGGCCCGCGCCATGCCCGTGATTGTGCGCCATTGCCGGTGGCTGCACCGCAGGCATTGGCATGGCAGTGCCGGCGCCCCCCCATTGGGGCTGCCAGCCTGGTCGGCCGGCACTCTGCCGTTTCTGGGACATTCACGCTGACGATGATCAGCGCACCGGCCAGCGCATGTGCCTGGCCGACAGCCAAGGCCCCCGCGCCGATTCACTCCTGCAAGGTTATTACTTCCCATTTGATAGCTCATTGCGCTTATCAATCAACAAATTCAATATCAATCGACATCAAATTCATTACAGATAAAGCGCTGTAAGCTATTTTTTAAATAGCAAATCAGGCATGCTCGAAGTGAAACACCGCCGTCGTTGCCAGCAGATTGGGCAGGCTGCGCACCACCTGGCCGTTCTGCAGGCCGAAGGAGTCGCGAATGCGCAAGCGGTTCTTGGTGGCCAGCACTTCAAAGTCCTTGTACGTACCCACGCGGATATTCGGCGTGTCATACCACTGATAGGGCAGACGACGCGTGACCGGCATGCGCCCGCGCAGCACGGACAGACGGTTTTGCCAATGTGCGAAGTTGGGGAAGGCGACCACGCCCTGCTTGCCGATGCGGGCCGTCTCCCGCAGCATCACCTCGGCATTGCGCAGATGCTGCAGCGTGTCGATCTGCAGCACCACGTCAAAGCTGTTGTCGCCGAAGATGGCCAGGCCGTCCTCCAGATTGAGCTGCAGCACGTTCACGCCACGGCGCGTACAGGCCAGCACATTGGCGTCGTCCAGCTCCACGCCATAACCCGTGCAGCCGCGCTCGCGCACCAGATGCTCCAGCAGCGCGCCGTCGCCACAACCCAGGTCCAGCACGCGTGCGCCCTGCGGCACCAACTGGGCAATGGCTTTCATGGTGGTCAACTCGGTCATGCGGCGTCTCCTGCGCGTTCGGTGGTCTTCAGTTCCTTGGCAATGCCCTCGAAATAGGAGCGCATCACGCTCATATAGCGCGGGTCGTCGAGCAAAAACGCATCATGACCATGGGGTGCGTCGATCTCGGCATAGCTGACGTCGCGGTTGTTCTCCAGCAGCGACTTGACGATCTCGCGGCTGCGTGCCGGCGCAAAGCGCCAGTCCGTCGTGAAGCTCACCAGCAGGAAGCGGGCCTTGGCCACGGCCAGTGCCCGGGTCAGATCGCCGTCATGGGAGCGCGCCGGATCGAAATAGTCCAGGGCGCGCGTGATGAGCAGATAGGTGTTGGCATCGAAGTAGCCGCTGAACTTCTCGCCCTGGTAGCGCAGATAGCTCTCGATCTGGAACTCCACATCCTGGGTGCTGTACTTGAGCTTCAGGCCGTCGCGCAGCTGACGGCCGAACTTCTGGTTCATCACGTCATCGCTGAGATAGGTGATGTGACCGACCATGCGCGCGATGCGCAGGCCGCGCGCGGGCACCACGCCATGCTCGTAGAAATGGCCGCCGTTGAAATCCGGGTCGGTGACGATGGCGCGACGCGCCACCTCGTTGAAGGCAATGTTCTCGGCGTTCAGATTGGGCGCGCTGGCCACCACCACGGCATGGCGCATGCGCTCGGGATAGCGCAGCGACCAGGACAGGGCCTGCATGCCGCCCAGGCTGCCACCCAGCACGGCGGCCAGCGTCTGAATTCCCAGCCGGTCCAGCAGACGCGCCTGCGCATCCACCCAGTCTTCCACCGTCACCACTGGGAAATCCGCGCCATAGGGCTTGCCCGTGGCCGGGTTGGTGTGCATGGGGCCGGTAGAGCCGAAGCAGGAGCCCAGATTGTTGATGCCGATGACAAAGAACTTGTCGGTATCGACGGGCTTGCCCGGGCCGATCATGTTGTCCCACCAGCCTTCGCTCTTGGGCTGGCCCTCATAGCTGCCGGCTACATGGTGGGAGGCATTGAGCGCATGACAGACCACGATGGCATTGCTCTTGTCGGCATTGAGCTGGCCATAGGTCTCGAAGGCAAGGTCGTAATCGGCGATGGAACCGCCGCTTTGCAAGGGCAGCGGTTCATCAAAATGCATGAACTGAGGTGTCGCGATGAAGGACATATGAAAAAACCCGGCATCGCTAAAAACGAGGCCGGGTCGGTGTACTGTCACTTCGCGGACGGGTCTTTAGCTGGATTTATAAAGCGCCCGCAAGCTTTGGCAAATCGGCGCGTGAAAAGTGCAGTGTACTGCATTCGCTGCGCCTGCCCGAGGGCTGCGGATGTCACAACACCGCATCCCCTATCAGGCAAATGCAGAAAGCTACATTTCCTGTAGCGTCATACCTTGGTCAGGAGAGCGGCAATACCCAGGACCAGGAAGATCACCGCACACACCCGGTGAATCGTCTTGATGGGCAGCTTCTTGGTGATCTTCTCGCCAAACCACACCACCGGCGCATTGGCCAGCATCATGCCCAGCGTGGTGCCGGCCACCACCCAGTAGTAGGCCAGCGGGTACTTGGCGGCCAGGCCCACCGTGGCCAGCTGGGTCTTGTCACCCATCTCGGCCAGGAAGAACAGCAGCAGCGTGGTGCCAAAAACACCCCAGCGCCCGGCACCATTGCCGGTGTCGTCATCGTCGAGTTTGTCGGGGATCAGCATCCAGCCTGCCATGAGGATGAATGAAACGCCAAGTATCCAGCGCAGCACATCGGGGCCGAGCACCGTGGTGATCCAGTTGCCCACGGCGCCGGCCAGGGCATGGTTGACCAGGGTCGCCACAAAAATGCCCGCAACAATGGGCAGGGGTTTGCGGAACTTGGCCGCCAGTACCAATGAGAGGAGTTGGGTCTTGTCCCCCATCTCGGCCAGGGCGACGATGGAGGTGGATATGAGGAAAGCTTCCATGATGGGGAAAGACGGCCGGAGTTGCCAGAACGCATTGATCACGCACCGACTCCGGCCTATCTCTTCATAGGTTTTCTCGGTACGTAATCAATGGTCTCGGCCAGTCGCACTGCGCATTGCACGCTGTGCCGCATGCGCCATAGGTCACGAGGACCCAAGTCTGTTGACGCATGCATCCGGCAGCTGGCTGCCGAACGGCCTACTCCCCAAAGAAAGTAAGCCGTCATTCTATCTGTTTAACCCTGTAAGACAACTGCTTATTTGAATATTCAAAATTTTGTATTTCAGGGTAACTCCCATCCGGACAATGTTGTTACAAGCACGAAATTTGATCTTTTCGAAATACTACGGCTTCTCTTGTGATTCATAATGCATGAGTCTTTGTCTGGAAAGCAATTTCTGGGTGGGGGCAAGTGCGTTAGCGTCTCTAATGTTGTCATCCAAGGCTGACTCCCTAGGGCTCCATCGCGTTTTCAAGTTTTTTCAGGAGTCCAGCATGGGCAACAAGCTTTACGTAGGCAATCTGCCTTACTCTTTCCGCGACCAAGATCTGCAAGACAGCTTCAGCGAATTCGGCACTGTGAACAGCGCCAAGGTGATGATGGAGCGCGACACCGGCCGTTCCAAGGGCTTCGGCTTTGTGGAAATGGGCAGCGATGCCGAGGCACAAGCCGCTATCCAGGGCCTGCACGGCCAAAACCGTGGCGGCCGTGACCTGGTCGTGAACGAAGCACGTCCCATGGAACCCCGTCCTCCCCGTTCCGGCGGTTTTGGCGGCGGCTTCGGTGGCGGCCGTGAAGGCGGTGGCGGTTTCGGCGGTGGCCGTGGTGACGGCGGCTTCGGCGGCGGCCGTGGCGATGGCGGCTACGGCCGTCGCAATAGCTACTAATCAGTTATTGCCAATAACAAAAAAAGGATCTTCGGATCCTTTTTTTGTTGCTAAACGTTAGCAACGCGGTTTTCGAGCATTTATTTTTTTCCTTGTTCTCCGTCATAATTCTTTTCTCGGGGAATTTCCCGTTCACAAGCGAATAGGTGTTCAGGGGTCCTTCGCGCGTTTTTCCATAAAAGTGCAACGACCATCTTGAATTCAATCGCGCCATTGAAGCATTGAGGAGCTAGGAGTTATTAATGGGCAATAAGCTGTATGTCGGCAACCTTCCCTATGGTGTGCGCGACAACGATCTGGAGCAGGCGTTCGGCCAGTTTGGAGCCGTCGCAAGTGCGCGCGTCATGATGGAACGAGACACCGGCCGCTCCAAAGGCTTTGGTTTTGTGGAAATGGCCAGTGAAGCGGAAGCACAGGCTGCCATTCAAGGCATGAATGGCCAACCCTTGGGTGGCCGCAGCCTCGTCGTGAATGAAGCGCGTCCCATGGAACCCCGTCCTCCTCGCACCGGCGGTTATGGCGGTGGCTTCCGCAGTGAAGGCGGCTTTGGCGGCGGTAATCGCGATGGCGGTTATGGTGGCGGCCGTAATGAAGGCGGTGGCTATGGCCGCGGCGACGGTGGCGGCTACGGCGGTGGCGGCCGCGGCGAAGGCGGCTTCCGCAGCCCCTATGGCTCTGGACCGCGTCACGGTGGCCGCGGCGGCTACGGTGGTGGCAATAACCACGGCGAATAAGCCTCTTTCACCTCTGTAAATAAAGGCACGTCATCGTGCCTTTATTTATTTGCCAAGATATTCAAATGCATAGTCATTTTCTCAATGCCCCTGCACTTTCTCGTTCAATCCTTTTGGAGATGCCTGGGCTTTCTGGTTTTCCCCAGGGTCAATCTATCCCATAGATAAGCGGGCAATACCCGCATTACGCCGCCGACAACCCGCATCTGCCAGGGAATAATTGCATATCGGGCTTTGCGGTCGATGACGCGAACGGCACGCCTTGCGAATTCTTCGGGCGTCAGCAGAAAAGGCATGGAATACGGGTTATGCCGAGTCAACGGGGTGTCAACGTAGCCCGGCAATAAGCTGGTCACCGAGACGCCGGTTTTCTGCAATTCCACGCGCAGACTTTCGCAATAGGCAATAGCAGCCGCCTTACTCGCTGAATATGCGGCATGGCCCGGTAATCCGCGAATACCGGCCACACTGCAAATACCCACCAGACGACCGCTGCCCCGCTTCACCATGGGGGCAATAAATGGCTGAAAGCTTGCAGCCAGCCCCATGGCATTGCTGGCCAGCACCTGCTGCATGACCTCGAGATCCTCGCGCAAGGAAGTGTCCACACCCCAGCTGATGCCCGCGTTGGCGATCACGACGTCGGGCAGGCCCTGGCGCTCCAGGCAGGCCTTTGCGGCACTGCAGATGCTGTCGATGTCCGTGACATCCGCGCCATAGACGGCGTAGCGGGATGCGTCCATGTGCCTGGACTGCGCCCATTGCTCCATGACTTCGGTGCGTCTTGCCACCAGGGCAACTGACCAGCCCCGCTGGTAATAGTGCCAGGCCAGGGCCTGGCCTATGCCGCTGGAGGCACCGGTGATGTAGACAAGTCCAGCTCCGTGTCCTGCCATGGCTTATGGCTTCTGGCTGGGCTGAATGACGCCCTTGACCCGCCCCTGCATTTGCAGAATCTGATCAAGATGCCCGTACTGCATGCTGTCACCGGTAAATTTGTCGCTGCCGCGGGTCATGACCACCGGCTTGTTGGTGCTGGCGCGCTCCTCATTGGGCCAGAGCTGCAGAAACTCGCTCTCCAGCTGCATGGCCGGCAAGGCCTTCTGGGTCGCAGTGGCAGGCACGGGCTCGCGCGTGATGACGGCTTGCCCGAACATCTGGATTTCCGAGCCATCGCCATTGCTCAGGGCACGGTTGGAGCTGCCAATAGTCTTGCGCCCGTCCGGCGTGAAGCTCAGCATGCGCGCGTCCTGGATTTCCAGCGTATCGGTATCGGGGAAATGTTCACCCGTCGTGCCATTCAGACGGCTTTTGAGACGTCCCGACGCCTCGAAATTCTTGATGACAAAGTCCTTGAGGAAATAGTCCGGATCGTGCCGTACGGCCTTCTCCGTGCCGCTGGAAAGCGGCTTGGGGGCATTGCGCACCAGCCACCAGGTTCCCAATGCCAGCAGGCCCATGATGAGCACCGGCAGGTACATCGAGGCCTTATCGCCGACACGGCGCCATTGCCCGCTCATGTGCCATACCCCGCGAGCAGCGCGGCATAAGCGCCATTGGCGGCCAACAGCAGATCGCAGAACTGCCGCACCGCGCCCTCCCCGCCATGCCTGGCACTGACCCAGTCCGCCACATGCTGAGCCTCGTCATGCGCATTGGCCGGGGCGCAGGCAAAGTGGCTGCGACGCATGACGGGCAGGTCGGGCCAGTCGTCCCCCATGGCGCCCGCCTGCTCCCAGTGCAGCCCCAGTTCCGCCAGGATGGACTCGGCAGCAGGCACCTTGTCCTCGGTGCCAAAGCGCGCATGCTCAATGCCCAGCTGCTTCAGGCGCAAACGCAGCGGAGCGGAGTCGCGCCCTGTTACCACGGCCGGCGTGATGCCGGCTTTTTGCAGCATCTTCAGGCCATGGCCGTCCAGCGTGTGGAAACGCTTGAGGACCTCGCCCTCGCCCGAGAAGTAAAGACCGCCATCGGTCAGAACGCCATCCACATCGAAGAAGACCACGCGGATTCCCTGGGCCTTGAGCAACAACTGCGGATCCCATTGCTGGCTGGGTGTCAGAGCAGGTCGGTTCATCAAATCACCTTGGCGCGCATCAGGTCGCGAATATGCACCACACCCTGCAGGTGCTGGCTGTCATCGGTCACCAGCACAGCGGTAACGCCATGCTCTTCCATCATGCGGGCCGCGGCCACCGCCAGCAGGTCAGGCTTGATCGTCAGAGGCTTGGCGTGCATGACATCGCTGGCCACACGGCTGCGCAGATCCACGCCGGCTTCCACGCAGCGGCGCAAGTCTCCGTCGGTGAAAATGCCCACCAGCTCGCCGCCGGCGTTGACCACGGCAGAGCAGCCCAGGCCCTTGGCGCTCATCTCGCGCATCAGCTCCACACTGCTCACATCCTGGGCCACCTGGGGCACATCGGCACCGCGGCGCATCACGTCGCGCACATGGGTCAGCAGGCGCCGACCCAGCGCTCCACCGGGATGCGAGCGCGCAAAATCCTCGGCCCCAAAGCCCCGGGCGTCGAGCAAGGCCACGGCCAGCGCGTCTCCCATGGCCAGTTGCGCTGTCGTGCTGGCAGTGGGTGCCAGATTCAAAGGACAGGCTTCCTTGTCGACACGGGTATCCAGAACCCAGTCGGCATGCTTGGCCAGTGTCGAGCTCAGCCCGCCGGTCACGGCCACCAGCGGAACGCCCATACGCTGGATGGCGGGCAACACGCCGGTCAGCTCGTCGGTCTCGCCGCTATTGGACAAGGCCAGCACCAGATCATCCTGCGTCAGCATGCCCAGGTCCCCATGGCTGGCTTCAGCCGGGTGCACGAAAAAGGCGGGAGTCCCGGTGGATGCCAGGGTTGCGGCCACCTTGCGGCCCACATGCCCGCTTTTGCCCATGCCCATGACCACCACCCGGCCCGGCAGCTGCAAAATGCGCTGCACCACGGCCGTGAATGCGCCATTGAGGCGCTCGGACATGGAACGCAGGGCGGCGGCCTCGATATCCAGGGCCTCGCGGGCCAGGTTCAAAGCTCGCGGTGCGTCGATCAGACGCGAATTGGCAGCATCAGAATTCATGCCCGGATTTTAGCCAGCCCCTGCCTGCCGGGCAGCGGGCAACATCCCTTTGGCCCGCATTTCACGCCTGAGCCCATACACTGACGAGCATTCAAAGAACTCGGGCTAGCCATGCAAACCTCCACCAGCGTCAACGACTATCTGCGCGACCATATCCGCACCGTGCCGGACTGGCCTGCACCGGGCGTGCAGTTCCGCGACATCACGCCCCTGCTGCAGGACCCCAAGGTCTTTCGCGTCATGACCGACGCCTTTGTGCACCGTTACATGGACCCCAAGCTTCGTCCCGACGTGGTCGCAGGTCTGGATGCCCGCGGATTCATTCTGGGTGCAGTGATCGCACACGAGCTCAATATCGGCTTTGTGCCCATCCGCAAAAAAGGCAAGCTGCCCTTCACCACGGTTGAAGAAACCTATGAGCTCGAATACGGTAGCGCCACCGTGGAACTGCATACCGATGCCGTCAAATCGGGAGACCGTGTACTGCTGATTGACGATCTGATCGCCACCGGCGGCACCATGATGGCCGGCAAGAAGCTGCTGGAAAAGCTGGGGGCAACGGTGGTGGAAGGCGCGGCGATCGTGGACCTGCCGGAACTGGGCGGCTCCAAGCATCTCAAGGACAGCGGCCTGCCGCTGTTCACCCTGGTGGATTTCGCCGGACACTGACCGAGCTGCTCACAGCCCTGATCAGCGCAACTCCCCATACTGCGTCGCACCCAGAGAGCCCAGGCCGGAGACGGCAAATTCGCCACCTTCCTCGTGGCCTGAGCCAGGACCCAGCAAGGGTGCCTGGCGGGAGTGGCGCGCGCCTGCCGCAGAGGAGGCAGCGGCCATGGCCACTGCCTGCTTGAAAGCATCCATCTCCTGCGCGTCAATGGGCTCGAAGGGGCGGCCCGCTTGCACCGCCACGGCAGGCGGCGCCTGGCGCGGCGCGGTCATTGTTGGGGCAAAGCCGTCAAACTGTGTCTGCGCAAAATCGGGGGTGGCGGCGGCTTGCAGCTGCCCATTCACGCGCCAGTACACGGCGTGAACCCCGGCATCCATGCGGGTTCTGGCGAGCTCTGCAATCAAGGCCTCGATACGTCTTTGCTGCGAGGCATCTGCCGCATACGCGGGGGCCAGATCCACCATCACGACAAAGCGCTGGCCGACGTTGTCCAGCGAGAGCACCTTGAACTTGTAGCCGGCAGAGAGAATGCCGACCCTGACCATGGCTTCGCGCACGATGACGTACAGCTGCTCGCGTCTGGCGGAGCGCTCCCGGCGCTGCGACTGACGCGCCCCCGGATCATCCTCGTGGCGCGATGCTGGCGTGCCATCGTCTTGGCGAGGCGCGCGAGAAAACCATCGAAACAGGGACATGAGCACACTCGATCAGGCTGTATTTACAATAGGACACATTCTGCCTCCTGGTCTGAAGCAGCTTGTGACATTGGCTGAAATATTAGCCTTTGTCCGACGTGGATCAAGCGCCCAACCCGCGCCAGATACAAAAAAATCTTCGCTCAGGTGCTCGCCACCCGGCGGCGACTGTCCCCTGCACGGCGTGCCAGTACCTGACCTGCCATGGTCAGCAGCGCCAGGGCCAGCGCAGGCTGGCGATTGGCAATTTCCGAATAACGCAGCGCTGTCAGACACCATAGACGGCTGGGCGCTGCGGCCTGCACCGTGGCCTTGCGTGGCCTATGGGCGAAGAAGGCGCCCTCCCCCACAATCGCCCCCGGCCCCACCAAGGCCAGGCGGATTCTTTCCTTCGAATCCTGGTAATGCACGCTCAGCGAGCCGTATTCCACCATGTACAGATTGCGATCCAGCGCCCCTTCGGCAAACAACACTTCGCTGGCCGCCAGGTTGATCGGCTGCAGATACGGCGCCAACAACTCCCATTGCGCGGCACTGAGCACGTTTTGGGCGGTATCGGTGGCAACCGAAGTTGTCATCGCCTGGACCAGCGCCGACAAATCCTGAGGTGTGGAAGCGAACATAAGCAGTGAGTAGAACGCGAACGCCGCATGCCATCCGGGTGGACAACTCCGGATTCACATCCCGGCCGCTCAGGGCAAAAGAAATTCATAGCGCGCCATGGTTGACCATCAACGCAGGCTGAATGCTAAGCGACTCCGACAGTCCCGCCAATCACTTGCGCCGCCGAGTTACTTTTGCACACTCCAGATGTCTGCATTCTGATCTGCTCCAACAAAAAAAGGATCGACTAGTCGATCCTTTTTTGATAGCTGATATCAGCCTAACCATATAGGTTAGCGCCCTATCTCAATCAAATCAGCCGTTGGCGCGCTTTTCCAGGATTTCGAAGGCCGGCAGCTTCTTGCCTTCCAGCACTTCCAGGAAGGCACCGCCGCCGGTGGAGATGTAGCCCACGTCCTTTTCAATGCCGTACTTGGCAATGGCGGCCAGGGTGTCGCCACCGCCGGCAATGCTGAAGGCTGGGGACTCGGCAATCGCCTGGGCGATGACCTTGGTGCCATTGGCAAACTGGTCGAACTCGAACACGCCCACGGGACCGTTCCAGACGATGGTGCCGGCCTTTTTGAGCTGCTCGGCCAGCAGGGCTGCGGTTTCCGGACCGATGTCCAGAATCATGTCATCGTCCGCCACTTCGGAGGCTTTCTTGACGGTGGCCACGGCGTCGGCAGCAAAGGTCTTGGCGGTAACCACGTCAGTGGGCACCGGCACATTGGCGCCACGGGCAGCCATGGCGTCGATCACGGCCTTGGCATCGGCCACCAGATCGGGTTCGGCCAGCGACTTGCCGATCTTCAGGCCGGCAGCCAGCATGAAGGTGTTGGCAATGCCGCCGCCCACGATGAGCTGATCGACCTTGTCGGCTAGGCTCTTGAGGATGGTCAGCTTGGTGGACACCTTGGAGCCGGCGACGATGGCGGCCAGGGGGCGTGCAGGCGCGGCCAACGCCTTGTTCAGCGCGTCGATCTCGGCCGACAGCAGCGGACCGGCGCAGGCGATGGGGGCGTATTCGGCGATGCCGTAGGTCGTGCCTTCGGCGCGGTGAGCGGTGCCGAAAGCGTCGTTCACAAAGATGTCGCAGAGCTTGGCCAGCTTCTGGGCCAGCTCGGGCTTGTTCTTCTTCTCGCCCACGTTGACACGGCAGTTCTCCAGCAGCACGACCTGGCCGGGAGCAATCTGCACGCCGTCCACCCAGTCGGCCACCAGAGGCACATCGCGGCCCAGCAGCTCGGACAGACGCTTGGCCACGGGAGCCAGCGAATCCTGGGGCTTGAATTCACCTTCGGTGGGGCGGCCCAGGTGACTGGTGACCATCACCGCAGCGCCAGCCTTCAGCGCCATCTCGATGGCCGGCACGGAAGCGCGCACACGCGTGTCTTCGGTGATTTCACCAGCCTCGTTCAGGGGCACGTTCAGGTCGGCACGGATGAAAACACGTTGACCCTGGGCCTTGCCCTGAGCGCACAGATCGGAGAAGCGGATGATGTTCATGCAGCAAAAAAGCGACTCCGAAAGTCGCCCATACAAAGGTTGGAAAACAAAAAATCTGTCTGCATTTTAGGTCGTTCGCCCTTTGCAGCCATCGTTTTTAACGGCTTACTCGACTCAAAAACAGGAGCATCTTGCGCACGCTGTAACTGGATTTCAGGCCTTTTCAGCGGCAGACCATATGAAAACAGGAGCACGCAGCTCCTGTTTTCTCTGGCCTTGGGGCTACCAGCCCATGCCGATATGCAGCGGCAGGTAGATCGCCATTCCCAGTGCGATGGTTCCAAGAATGCTGCGCTTGTAAAAAAAATACACCACAGAAGCGGCCAGCGCAGGCAGTCGCGCATCGGCCAGGCTGCCTATCAGCTGACCATTGCTCATCACGATCTCGGGCGCAATCACTGCGGCCAAGGCCGCCAGCGGCGCGTATTTGAGCCCGCGTTTGAGCCAGGTGGGCAGCGGCAGCTCACGCTCGGGAATCATGAAGAAGGCACGCGTGATCAGCGTGATGAGGGCCAGACCGATACAGGCGACGATGACCCAGAAACTGCTCATCATGACCGCGGCTCCTCATTCTTTGCCGCTGACAGCTGGCCGGCCTGCTTTTGCAACTGCTCGGCCATCAGGCCTGCAGCCACGGCGGCGGCAATCGCCACCAGGATGTTGAGCTTGAGCGGCAACGCAAAAGCCGCCACGGCGGCCGTGCAGGCCACGATGGACGCCACCCAGGTCGCGCGATCCTTGAGCATGGACAGCAGCACGCCCAGCAGTGCCAGCACACCGGCAAAGCCCAGGCCCCAGGACAGGGGAATCTGGTCGGCCAGAAAAATGCCCAGCGTGGACGGGATCTGCCAGGCCAGCCAGTTGGTCAGTGCTGCACCCCAGAAATAGGGCAACTGCTCGGCCTGCGGCCTGGCCTCGGGGTAGCGGCGCATGAAGTTCACGAAAATCACATCGCCGCTGAAATAGGCGACCGCCAGGCGATGACGCAGACTCAGATGGGCGAAATAGCTGCGCCACATGCTGGACAGGATCACGAAACGCAGGTTCACGCAGATGGCGGTGAACCAGACCACCCACAGCGGCGCCCCCACGGCCATCAGCGGCAGCACGGCCAGTTGGGCGCTGCCCGCATAGACGCTCAGGCCCATGAACAGCGCCAGAGGCACGGAAAGACCGCTCTTGACCATGGCCACGCCAGTCACCAGCCCCCAGGCGGCGATGCCCAGGGCCGTGCCCCCCATCTCCTTGGAGCCGACCCAGAAAAACGGATCCCTGACTATCGATTTCGCACGCTGACCCAGCGTGATCGCCATATCCGTCATACCTCGCCAGCGCCCTCTCCCAGCAGCGCACCAACCGGGAGCTCGAAACCGCGCAGAAAATCGCCGGCGGCCAGGCGCTTGCCACCCGCACGCTGCAACAGCGTCATATTGAGCACGCCGCTGCCGCAGGCCACGCGCACCCCCTGAGCATCGGCCGACAGCACCATGCCGGGCGCACCAGAGCCTTCCTCGGCCCTGGCCTCCCAAACCTTGATGGCTTCGCCGTCCAGGCTGGTGGCGCCGCCTGGGAAGGGGTTGAAGGCACGCAGGCGGCGTGCGATGACTTCGGCGTTTTCGCTCCAGTCAATCAGGCTCTCCGCCTTCTCGATCTTGTGGGCATAGGTCACACCAGCGGCAGGCTGGGGCGTGCGCGACAGGCCACCGCAGGCCGCCATTTCCAGTGCTTCCACGATCAGACGACCACCCAGCGTGGCCAGCTTGTCGTGCAGGCTGGCCGTGGTGTCGTGCGCAGCAATCGGCAGACGCTCGATCACGCACATATCGCCGGTATCCAGACCGGCATCCATCTGCATGATGGTGACACCGGTCTCGGCGTCTCCGGCCTCGATGGCGCGATGAATCGGCGCTGCACCGCGCCAGCGCGGCAGCAGGCTGGCATGAATGTTCAGGCAACCCAGGCGCGGCGTGTCGAGCACCCATTGCGGCAGGATCAGGCCATAGGCCGCCACCACCATCACATCGGCCTGAGCGGCCTCGATCGCGGCCTTGGCGGCAGCAGCGTCTTCGGGATACTTGCCGTCCAGACGCAGGCTCAGCGGCTGGGCCACGGCAATGCCCTGTTCAAGCGCGCACTGCTTGACGGGAGAGGCTTGCAGCTTCATGCCGCGCCCGGCGGGGCGATCAGGCTGGGTCAGCACCAGCGGAACTTCAAAACCTGCGGCCAGCAGACTCTCCAGGGCCACGCGCGCAAATTCGGGCGTACCCGCAAAAATGACTTTCATGGAACTCACAAATTAAAAAGGCAGCCGTCGGCTGCCAGGTCTTCAACGGTGCGGCTCTCTGAGGTACATGCTCTCATCAGTGAACATGACCTTCTGCACCACACCTTGCGGGTCTATGTGCACATGAGCACGCCGACCAAAGGTATTGTCCAGAAAACGGTAGGTCCAGATGTCACCTTTGAAGCTGTAGACCCCCTCGACTATGGCGGGCGGGCCGAACATGCGATAGACATCGTCGCGGGTATCCACGCCATTGCGCAGCGCAAAAAAGTGCGCTGTATCCAGCACCTGCTCCACGCGCACCAGCTTGCGCTGGGCATCGAAATCCATGTGATAGACCTGCTGACCGGCCGGCTGCTGGCTGTAGACCAGGCGCTGGCCGCCCTCGGGCAAGGCCACGACCAGAGTGGGCTTGCCCATGCCTCTTTCCACCTCGGCCTGAGGCATGCCGGGCTTTTGCCACTGGGGCACCATGCAACCCGCCAGCCCCACTGCCAGCAGACTTGCAGTCAACAGGGTTTGCAGGCGAGACAGGGACATGGAAGCTCCGATCAGGCCCGCAGGGCCTGCTTCTGGGCCTTGACCAGCTTGGTCTTGATGCGGTTGCGTTTCAGCGGCGAGAGGTATTCGACAAACACCTTGCCCAGCAGGTGATCCATCTCGTGCTGGATGCAGATGGCCAGCATGCCTTCTGCGTCGATCTCGCGGCTGTTGCCGTTCTCGTCGAGGGCCTTGACCTTGACGGCAATGGAGCGCTCCACCCCGTCGTAGATGCCGGGCACGGACAGGCAGCCTTCTTCGCCCAGTTGCGTTTCGTCACTGGCCCAGAGGATCTCGGGGTTGATCAGCGCCATGGGCTCGTTGCGCTCCTCGGACACGTCGATCACGATGACCCGCTCATGCACATCGATCTGCGTCGCGGCCAGGCCGATGCCCTGGGCGTCGTACATGGTCTCGAGCATGTCTTTCACCAGGGTCTGGATGCGCTCATCCACCTGCGCCACGGGCTTGGCAACCTTGTGAAGACGGGGATCGGGATAGCAGAGAATGGGAAGAATGGCCATGGTGTGTCGGTAAATCTGTCGTTATTGTCCCAACATTTGACGCCAAACGCTTGTCACGCCCTCAATAAACATTGATCTATCGAGGCCTTGCATCGAGAATTTCGACACATTTGTAAGACTTGTAGGCTGGCTATGCCAAGATCGGCCACAGTGCGGCGACGCGAGGGACGCTGCAGCAAACGAATCCCGCCAGAAGGAATTTCATGACCGCATTTGCCACTGCACGCACCCTGAGCATCGGTGCCACATTGCTTGCAGCCCTGACTTCGGTCCACGCCCAGAGCTACCCTGTGACCGCCACCCAGCGCTCCACTGCACAGCAAGTCGCTCAGCAAGGCATCCCCGAAAGCGAACTGGCGCCCAGCGCTCCCGCGCAATACACCGTCAAGCGCGGCGACACGCTCTGGGGCATTTCGGGCCTGTATCTGCGCCAGCCCTGGCGCTGGCCCGAACTCTGGGGCATGAACCTCTCCAGCATCGCCAACCCGCATCTGATCTACCCCGGCCAGGTGCTGTATCTGGTGCGCAGCAACGGCTATGCCCGTCTGTCGACCACGGCTCCTAACGGCGATCCCGAAGTGGTGCGCGTGTCACCGCAGACACGTGAATCCTCACTGAACGATCTGGCCCTGCCCACGCTGCCGCCGCACCTGATCGAGCCCTTCCTGGCCGAGCCACTGGTCGTGGACAGCCAGGCCCTGGCACAGGCGCCGCGCATCATCGCCACCCAGGACAAGCGCGTGCTCATGGCCAATGGCGATCGCGCCTATGTGCGCAACTCCGGCGGTGCGCTGATCACCACCGGCAAGGGACAGCCCGCTAGCTACCGCATCTTCCGCGATGCCACGCCTCTCAAGGACCCCGTCACCGGGGAAATCCTGGGCTACGAAGCCAAGTACCTGGGCAGTGCCACCGTGGCGCGTGGCGAGACCTTGCTGGCATCCGAGCCAGGCCAGCCCGCACAGACGGCGCCCGGCACGGTGGACATCATCCGCTCCAAGAACGAAATCCGCGCCGGCGACCGTCTGCTGCCCTCGCCCGAGCAGCAATACCTGAGCTATGTGCCTCATGCACCGCGCCAGGCGGTGGACGCCGCCGTGGTCTCCATCTACGGCGACTCGGTGGGCTATAACGCGGCCCAGAACCAGGTCATTGCCATCAACAAGGGGGCCCGGGACGGCATGGACATCGGCGCGGTGCTGGAACTCGTCAGCAAGGGCAATGTCATTGTGGACAAGACCAGCCCCAGCCGTGACCGCGTGAAGCTGCCCGACGAGGCCAATGGCTATGCCATGGTCTTCAAGGTGTTTGACCGGGTTTCCTACGCGCTCATCACCACGGCCCAGCGCGGCGTGAATGTGGGCGACGGCCTGCAGTCGCCTCTGCCCTGACATGGAGCCAAAGCATGGTGCCCACCGCCTCCCAAGATACGCACCATGCCTGGCCCGATGCCGAGACCCTGGCCTGGCTGCGCCTGCTCTTGACGCCCGGCCTGGGGCGCACCACGGCACGCCGTCTGCTGACCAGGGCCGGCAGTGCCGAGGCGGTCTGGCGGCTGCCGCCGTCCATCTGGGCGGAATGCGCCACCCAGGCCCAGATCAAGGCCGGATCCGAGCCTCCCGCCGACTGGGAACAGCATTGCAGCGTACTGGCCAGTTGGCTGGCCTCCCCCGCGTCGGGGCTGCT
Organism: Comamonas brasiliensis; assembly: GCF_018292285.1. NCBI lineage: Bacteria > Pseudomonadati > Pseudomonadota > Betaproteobacteria > Burkholderiales > Comamonadaceae > Comamonas > Comamonas brasiliensis. The sequence goes on along the minus strand of NZ_JAANES010000004.1, from coordinate 408,139 downwards.
GCACACCGTGATCCATCTGGGCCACCCCCAATATCCTGACTGCCTGCTGCAGACCGAAGATCCGCCCCTGCTGCTGTTTGTCCAGGGCTCGGCGACCTTGCTGGCATCTGCCCGGCCCTGGTTTCCCTATCCTGCCACCCTGGCCATGGTGGGCAGCCGCAATCCCTCGGCCCAGGGCCTCATCAATGCACGCAGCATGGCACAGGCACTGGCCGAACAAGGTCTGTGCATCGTCTCGGGTCTGGCACGCGGCATCGATGCAGCCGCCCATGAGGGAGCGCTTCAAGCCCGTTCAGGCACACACCCCTGCACGATTGCCGTGGTCGGCACCGGACTGGATCAGGTCTATCCGCGCGCTCACGCCAGACTGGCGCAGCAAATTGCGCTCCAGGGAATGGTCATCAGCGAATACCCGCTGGGCAGCGGCCCCCTTCCCCAGCATTTTCCGCAGCGCAACCGCATCATCTCGGGCCTGTCGCAAGGCACACTGGTGGTGGAGGCCGCCCTGCAGTCGGGCTCGCTGATAACGGCCCGCCTGGCCAACGAACAGGGGCGTGAAGTCTTTGCCATTCCCGGCTCCATCCACGCACCGCAGTCCAAGGGCTGCCATGCGCTGATACGCCAGGGAGCCAAGCTGGTGGAAACTGCCGACAACGTGCTCGAAGAGCTTCAGGGGCTGGAACCCGCTCCAATCCAAGTTGAACAGGCGCAAGAAACCATCGGAAACAAGACATCCATATCCGAGCACCCGCTGCTGCGGGCGCTGGGCCATGATCCCATGACGCCGGAGTCCTTGAGCGATCGCACGGGCTGGGATGCCGCCCATCTGCAGGCGCAGTTGATGGAGCTGGAGCTCGATGGGCTGGTCGCGCGCCTGCCGGGCGGCCTGTACCAGCGACTCACACAAGGCTGAAACGCCCCGGAACTCGCGCCCCTGCGCAAAGAGACACCGGGAGGACACCTAGCGCCTTTAGATCAGGCCAGCCTTTCCGGATTCGCCTGAATCTTCTGCAGCGCATCGCGCGTGGCGCGCACCGTCAGCGCCTCGGCGTCATGCACGGCCAGCAGGCCGGCCTGCAGATAGGTGGCCATGCGCTGCGCCTGCAGCAGATAGCAATGGCCATCCAGCGAGGCGAACAGATGCAGATGCCGGCGACGGCTGTGCCAGACATATTGCACCTGTACGCGGCTGCCGTTGTGGTCCAGCGTGAACCAGCGGCCGCTTTCCAGCGATCGGGCCCACTCCAGCATCGCCGGTTCCACCGGGCTGTCCGTGTTGGGAATGACGTTCAGGTCGCCCGCATCCACGCCCAGCATCAGCTCTATGCTCTCGCTGGACAGCGGCATATCGTCGAGCTTGCCATCCTCGCTGATGTATTTTTCCAGCTCCGACAGACGCTTGGCCATGGCCTCGATACGCTCGGCCGGGATGGCCGCAGTCTTGGACATGAATGCCTGCGCCAGCGTATCGGTCAATACCTTGATCGCGGTCGACTGCGCATCGCCCGTCACGCTCACCAGCTCCAGCCCTTCGCGCAAGGTCTGCAGCAAGGTCGGCAGACCCTGGATGACGCGCGCACGCTCCTGACGCGATGGCTTGGCACTGGCCGACCAGACCAGCTCGCTGGCCGCCTGCTTGAAGCGCATGGCCCGCGCATCCTTGGCGCCATAGCGCACGGTGGCCATGGCCAGCACATCGGCCCAGGACTTGAAGAGAAAGTCGCGCACCTCTTCGCGCACCGGCATATCGGTGAGCATATTGCGCAGCTCGATGGTGTACTGGATGGCCAGCGTTTCCTTCTGCTCCACCTGCTGGGCCACGCTGGTGATCTTGGCCGTGGACCGGTTCTGGGCAAAGTGCTTGGTGAGAAAGGCCTCGAACTCGCGCAGCACCAGGGCGAAGACCTTCTGCCCGGTCTCGGGATACTGCTCTATCACCTGGACCACGCGGCGAATCTCCGTCTCCAGCGCATTGCCATTGATGCTGCTGGCATCGAAGCCCATGACGCAGGAGCCCATGCGGTCGATCAACTTGCGCGCCGGGTGATTCAGGTCGCTGAAGAACTGCGGCTCGGCCAGGGCCACGCGCAACACCGGCACCTGCAGGCGCGCGAACCAGACACGAATGGACGGCGGCAGCCGGTCTTCCGAAAGAATGCTCTGGAACATCAGCGCCACCACCTCGATGGTCGCTTTCTCCCCCGTTGTCTGGGCCTTTTGCTTCCAGTCGGCCGAGCGCTCGCGCACCTGATTGACCAACTGGCCGATCGCTGCCGGGCTGTAGTCCATGGCAGGCATGGCCATGGCCGAACCGGCCGCAGCCGGATACTGCGCCTGGAACTCGGCCACCATCAGCTGTTGCTGCTCCTGCAGCGCCTGCGCCAGGGCGGCAGAGGCCGGAGGCATGGGAACCAGCGGGGCACCGGGCATCAGGCCTGGAATGCCGACCGCCGGCTGGCTCAGCACCTGGCGCAGCTGATTCATGGCATCCAGCGCGCGATGGCGCGCCCGCGCCAGCATGCCGAGACCGGCGCTGGCGCCTGGCGGTAGGGCAATACCCGGCTCGGCGCCGAAACCTGCCGCCATACCTGCGGGCATGAACTGCTGCATGGCAGAGCTGCTCCAACCGGTCTCGGCAGCATGGCCAAAGCCGCTGGCGCCGCCCAGAGGAATGGCACCGGTAGACGGGCCGCCCTCCGTGCGCTTCACCCGCAGCGGGGCATCCTGGGCCTTGCTGACGCCTTTGGCATCCAGCAGCTTGTGCAAAATGCCGTATTCGGACTCCATCAACGGCGCCAGCGCATTCTGCAAAGGCTCCACGGCCCGCAGCAAATGCTTGCGCTCCATGCCGCAGCTCAGCCATTGCTCGACCAGATGCAGGCAAATGGTCTCGGCCCGGAACATGTCCCGGGAAGGCAGCTCATGCCCTTCCAGTGCCTGCATGCGCAGGCGCATGGCCTCGAAACCGGGCTGCAGCGTCTCTCCCATGGCCAGGGCCATGCGGGAGGCCAGAATCTTGTTTTCGACGACGTCGTCGCTGAGCAGCTCGAAGTTCAGCGGAGCCGATCCCGAAGCGCTGCTCTCGCCTGCTTGGGAAGGCGGCTTGCGCGCAGCCTGCTGCAGCGCCTGCGAACAAGCTTGTACCCAGGCGTCCTTGTGCTGCTGAAAACCGACCCAGGCTTCGCGCCACTCCTGCATCTCCTGGGCCGTGGAGACGACGCCGGTCTGGTTGGCAAGAAATTCATCCAGCTGCTGGGCGACCTTGGACAGGCCCTGGCAAATGCCATGGACCCAACGCAAACGCGCCTGCCAGCCCAGCTGTTGCGGGGCCGCAGGCGCGGTGGAGGAAGACTGCGATGGAGCCATTCCGTAAGTGTAAGTCGGCGGGAGCGGTTATGCGCCCGCCGTAATGGTCAAAGCGTCAGACCACGGCTCCCGCGTTGGGATCGTTGGGGTCTTGCGAGCCGGGCTTGGTCGGAGCCTTGACCAGATCCTCGCGCTTGACGCCGAGCCACATGGCAATGGCAGCCGCCACGAACACCGAAGAATAGATACCGAACAAGATGCCGATCGTCAGTGCCAGCGCAAAGTAGTGCAGGCTGGGGCCACCGAAGAAGAACATGGACAGCACCATGGCTTCGGTCGAGGCGTGGGTGATGATGGTTCGGCTCATGGTCGAGGTGATGGCGTGGTCGATCACCTCGTGCGTGCTGAGCTTGCGGAACTTGCGGAAGGCTTCGCGGATACGGTCGAAGATCACCACGGACTCATTGACCGAGTAGCCCAGCACGGCCAGCACGCCCGCCAGCACGGAGAGCGAGAACTCCCACTGGAAGAAGGCGAAGAAGCCCAGGATGATGATCACATCGTGCAAGTTGGCAATGATGGCGGCCACACCGAACTTCCACTCGAAGCGGAAGGCCAGATAGATGATGATGCCCAGCACCACCATGCCCAGCGCCATCAGGCCGTTATGCATCAGCTCGTCGCCCACCTGGGGGCCGACAAACTCGGTACGGCGCAGGGTGACCTCGGCATCCTCGGCCTTCAGCGCAGTGATCACCTGCTCGCTTTGCTGGGCAGTCGTCACGCCTTTTTGCACGGGCAGACGGATCATCACATCCTTGGATGTGCCGAAATTCTGCACGATCACATCGGCATAGCCGAGCTTGGAAACGGTTTCACGCACCTTGCCGATATCGGCCGGCTGGGTATAGGCCACTTCCATGACCGTACCGCCCGTGAACTCCACCGACAGATGCAGGCCGCGCGAGAACAGGAAGAAGACGGCCAGCGCAAAGGTGATGAAGGAGATCGCGTTGAAGACCAACGCGTACCTCATGAACGGAATGTCTTTTTTGATGCGGAAGAACTCCATGATCTTCCTCCTTAGTTGTTGCTGCCGCGACCGGCCACGGAACGAAGACCCTCACCCTCAGGCTTCCAGACCTGACCGATGGAGACGCTCTTGAGCTTCTTCTTGCCGCCATACCAGAGGTTGACCAGGCCGCGAGAGAAGAACACGGCCGAGAACATGCTGGTCAGAATGCCGATGCAGTGCACCACGGCAAAGCCGCGCACCACGCCCGAACCGAAGGCCAGCAGGGCCAGGCCGGCGATCAGCGTGGTCACGTTGGAGTCCAGAATCGTGTGCCAGGCATTCTCGTAGCCGGCATGGATGGCCGCCTGGGGCGAGGCACCGGCACGCAGCTCTTCGCGGATGCGTTCGTTGATCAGCACGTTGGAGTCGATGGCCACGCCCAGCGCCAGCGCCATGGCGGCAATGCCGGGCAGGGTCAGCGTGGCTTGCAGCATGGACAGAATGGCCAGCAGCAGCAGCACGTTCACCGACAGGGCAATCGTGGAGAACACGCCGAACAGCATGTAGTACATGCACATGAAGGCCGCAATCGCCACCATGCCCCAGACCACGGAGTGGATACCGCGGTTGATGTTGTCAGCACCCAGGCTCGGGCCGATGGTGTATTCCTCGATGATCTCCATGGGTGCGGCCAGCGAACCGGCGCGCAGCAGCAGCGAGGTGTCGTTGGCTTCCGCCGTGGTCATGCGTCCGGAGATCTGCACGCGGCCGCCGCCGATCTCGCCACGGATCACGGGAGCCGTCACCACCTCGCCCTTGCCCTTTTCGAACAGGATGATGGCCATGCGCTTGCCCACGTTCTCGCGCGTCACGTCCTTGAAGATGCGCGCGCCCTTGGCGTCCAGCGTCAGGTTGACGGTGGGCTCCTGGGTCTGGCTGTCAAAGCCGGGCTGGGCGTCCGTCAGATTCTCGCCGGTCAGCGTCACCTGCTTTTGCACGATGATGCTCTGGCCGTTGCGGTCCAGATACTTCTCGGAGCCGAAGGGCACGGGGCCGGAACCCATCTCGGCCGAACGCGCTTCGGCGGACTCGTCCACCATGCGCACTTCCAGCGTGGCGGTACGGCCCAGAATGTCCTTGGCCTTGGCGGTGTCCTGCACGCCGGGCAGCTGCACCACGATGCGGTCCAGGCCCTGCTGCTGGATCACGGGCTCGGCCACGCCCAGCTCGTTGATACGGTTGTGCAGCGTGACGATGTTCTGCTTGAGCGCCTGCTCCTGCACCTTGCGCAGGGCCTCGGGCTTGATCGAGGCCACCAGCTTGAAGCCGGTGCCATCAGGCGAGGAAGTGGCCGTCAGATCGGGAAACTGGTCCGCGATCAGGTTGCGCGCCGCCGTCAGCGTGGCTTCGTCGCGCACGCGGATGGTGACGTTGTTGCCGTCGCGGCTGACACCGCCGTGGCGGATGTTCTTGTCGCGCATGGTGGAGCGCAGATCGCCCGCATAGCTCTCGGCCTTCTTGGTCAGGGCCGCGGCCATGTCCACCTGCAGCATGAAGTGCACGCCGCCGCGCAGGTCCAGACCCAGATACATGGGCTTGGCACCGATGGCCGTCAGCCAGTCGGGCGAGCGCGACACCAGGTTCAGCGCCACGATGTAGGCGGGATCGGAGGGGTCGGCAACCAGAGCCTTCTGGATGACGTCCTTGGCCTTGAGCTGCTCGTCGGGCGTATCGAAGCGGGCGCGCACCGAAGTGCCCTCCAGCGACAGCGAAGTGGCTTTGACGCTGGCCGCGCTCAAGGCGGATTCCACCTTTTGCAGCACTGCGTTGTCCACCTTCACGGTGGACTTGGCCGAGGACACCTGCACCGCAGGCGCTTCACCAAAGAAATTGGGCAGGGTGTAGAGCACCCCCACCAGCAGCGCGATCACGATGATCGCGTACTTCCAGACCGGGTATCGGTTCATGATCGCGCTCTTTTTTTTACAGCAACGCACAACGGGTACGCACACTCTGTTCGAGCGCCGTACCCCTCAAAATCCACAGCGGACAGGCTTACTTGGCCGTGCCCTTGGGCAGCACTTGCACCACAGCCGAGCGCTGGATCTGGACTTCCACGCCGGAAGCCACTTCGATGTAGATGAATTGCTCGGCCATGCGGGTCACGGTGCCGATGATGCCGCCGGCGGTAGCCACTTCGTCACCCTTGGCCAGCGCGTCGATCATGGAGCGGTGTTCCTTCTGGCGCTTCATCTGGGGACGAATCATCACGAAGTACAGCACCACGAACATCAGCACCAGAGGCAGCATGCCGGTGAGCGAACCCATGAAGCCGCCTTCAGCAGCGGCGGCAGGAGCGGTCTGGGCGAAAGCAGAAGAAATGAACACGAAAAAGACTCCGAAAGAGTGAATTTGTCAGGAATAGGTCCCGGCAGATGCACGGTTGCGCGTCTGGCCAGGTCAGCGGGACATTGTATTCGGCTGGCTTGCGCCCAAGATTTGCATGGGCAGCCGCGCAGCACAGGCATTCCCTGATGCGATGAGGACCTCCCTTCCCACATCAACAGATCCTGCAAAAAGCATAGCTATTAGCGCATTACCTGTATTGTTTTCTGACTGTTTTATATTTGAATATCAGTCAATACAGGCGCTGGCAGCTATCAACTTTCGATAAACCACCGCCAGCACCACGCCTCTGGCCATGAATACAAAGGCCGGGTCGCCCCGGCCTTGTTCTGATGCGCTTCGGCGCAATTAGTTCACTGCCATCCGCCGCACCGCTGCGGCCGCAGGCGCCGCAACGCCGTTCCAGCGCGTCATCAGCGCCTGCCACTTGATGCGCGCCGCCGCCAGATGGTGCTCCTTCACATGGCCGTAACCGCGAATGTCCTCGGGGATGGAGGCAATCTCCACAGCCAGCGCCAGCTTGTCGGCCGTGAGGCCTGTCAGCAGGGTGTCGATGCACTGGCGGTATTCGACGATCAGGGCGCGCTCGGTGCGGCGCTCCTCGGTGCGGCCGAAGGGATCGAGCGCCGTGCCGCGCAATCCCTTCATGCCGGCCAGCCAGCCCATGGCCTTGCGCATCCAGGGGCCATAGGATTTTTTGAGCAGATGGCCCTGCTCGTCCTTCCTGGCAAAGCCGGGAGGCGCCAGGTGATGCACGAGCTTGTAGTCGCCCTCGAACATGTCGCTGATCTTCTGGGTGAACGCCGCCTCGGTGTGCAGACGCGCCACCTCGTACTCGTCCTTGTACGCCATCAGCTTGAACAGATAGCGCGCCACGGCCTGGGACAGCCGCGTGCCTTGCTGCAGCGGCTCTTCCGCCGCGCGCACCTTGGCCACAAATTCGCGGTATTGCTGGGCATAGGCCGCGTTCTGGTAGGCCGTGAGGAATTCCACACGCTTGTCCAGCATTTCCTCGAGCGACGGCTTCTTGACGAACTGGATCACCTGCGATGCCTGATACAGAGCGCGCACGGCCTCCAGATCATGGGCGCAGCGGCGGCCCCATTCAAAAGCCTCCTGATTGCGCGCCACCTGCACGCCGTTGAGCTCCATGGCACGCATCAGCGAGGCATGGCTCAGCGGCACCTTGCCCTTTTGCCAGGCGTAGCCCAGCATCATGGGATTGGCGTAGATGCTGTCGCCCAGCAGGGCCGTGGAGGCCTTCTCGGCGTCGAAGCTGCCCAGGGCGCCATGACCCACGGCCTCGGCCAGCGCCGTGGCGCAGCGTGCGGCCGGCGACTGCCAGTCCGGGTTGCCCACGAAGGTGGCCGTGGGCGCGGCATGGCTGTTGAGCGCAACATAGGTGCGCCCCGGCTGCATCACCGACAAGGTGGTGGGCGTGGCCGCCACGATCGGGTCGCAGCCGATGACCAGATCGGCCTTGGCCATGTCCACCTTGGTGGTGTAGATGGCATCGGCGCGGTTGGCGATCTGGATATGGCTCCAGGTGGAGCCGCCCTTCTGCGCCAGACCGGCCGCATCCTGGGTGACCACACCCTTGCCTTCCAGGTGCGCGGCCATGCCCAGCAGCGAGCCGATGGTGATCACGCCCGTGCCGCCGACACCGGCCACCACGATGCCCCAGGCCTGCTCGGCCACGGGCAGCATGGGCTCGGGAATGTTGGGCAGGGCATCCAGGCTGCCCTTCTTCTCCTGCTTGGGCTTCTTGAGCTGACCGCCCTCGACGGTGACGAAGCTGGGGCAGAAGCCCTTGACGCAGGAATAGTCCTTGTTGCAGCTGTTCTGGTTGATGCGGCGCTTGCGGCCGAACTCGGTCTCCACGGGTTCCACCGACAGGCAGTTGGACTGCACCGAGCAATCGCCACAGCCCTCGCAGACCAGCTCGTTGATGACCACGGTCTTGTCGGGCGTGCTCAAGGTACCGCGTTTGCGGCGGCGGCGCTTTTCCGTGGCGCAGGTCTGGTCGTAGATGATGGCCGTGCAGCCCTCAAGCTCTCGGAACTGGCGCTGGATCGCATCCAGTTCGTCGCGGTGGTGCACGGTCACGCCCTCGCCCAGCTTCACGCCATCGTATTTCTCGGGCTCGTCGGTGACGATGACCAGCTTGCGCACGCCCTCGGAGAGCAGGCTGTTCATGATCTGCAGCACCGAATGGCCTTCGGGCCGCTCGCCCACGCGCTGGCCGCCCGTCATGGCCACAGCGTCGTTGTAGAGCACCTTGTAGGTGATGTTGGTGCCGGCCGCAATGCTCTGGCGTATCGCCAGCAGCCCGCTGTGGAAGTAGGTGCCGTCGCCCAGGTTGGCGAAGACATGGGCTTCCTTGGTGAAAGGCGCCTGGCCCACCCAGGTCACGCCCTCGCCGCCCATCTGCGTGAAGGTGCTGGTGCGGCGGTCGGGCATCCAGGTGGTCATGTAGTGGCAGCCGATGCCGGCCACGGCGCGCGAGCCTTCGGGCACGCGTGTCGAGGTGTTGTGCGGGCAGCCGCTGCAGAACCAGGGCGTGCGGTCACCGGTCGAGACCTCCTTGGCCGCCTTGATCGCCGCTTCGCGGGCGTCGAGCACGGCCAGACGCTGCTGCATGCGCGCTTGCACATGCTCGGGCACGCCCAGCTTCTTCAGGCGCTGGGCAATGGCGCGCGCAATGATGGCGGGGGTCAGGTCGGCCGTGGGACGCAGCAGCCAGTCGGTACTGGGGTTGGGCAGCGACCATTCGCCGCCATGCTCGTCGCTGAACTTGCCCACCACATTGGGGCGCACATCGTCGCGCCAGTTGTAGAGCTCCTCCTTGATCTGGTATTCGATGACCTGGCGCTTTTCCTCGACCACCAGAATTTCCTGCAGGCCGCGCGCGAAATCGCGCGTGATCGTGGCCTCCAGCGGCCAGACCACATTCACCTTGTGCAGCCTGATGCCCAACTGATGGCAGGTGTCCTCGTCCAGCCCCAGGTCGGCCATGGCCTGACGTGTGTCGTTATAGGCCTTGCCGCTGGCGATGATGCCGAAGCGGTCGTTGGGCCCCTCGATCACGTTGTGGTTGAGCTTGTTGGCGCGCACATAGGCCAGGGCCGCATACCACTTGTAGTTCATCAACCGCGCTTCCTGCTCCAGCGGCGGATCGGGCCAGCGGATATGCAGGCCGCCGTCCGGCATCTGAAAGTCTTCGGGCAGGATGATGTTGACGCGATCCGGGTCCACCAGGACCGAGGAGGAGGACTCCACCACCTCCTGGATCGTCTTCATGCCCGACCACAGGCCCGAGAAACGGCTCATGGCAAAGGCATGCAGGCCCATGTCCAGGATGTCCTGCACATTGCTGGGGAAGAACACCGGCGTGCCGCAGGCCTTGAAGATGTGGTCGCTCTGGTGCGCGGCCGTGGAAGACTTGCTGATGTGGTCGTCACCCGCGATCGCAATCACGCCACCATGCTTGGCCGTGCCCGCCATATTGGCGTGCTTGAACACATCGGAGCAGCGGTCCACGCCCGGCCCCTTGCCATACCAGATGCCGAAGACACCGTCGAACTTCTTGGTCTCGGGATAGAGATCGAGCTGCTGCGTGCCCCAAACCGCCGTGGCACCCAGCTCTTCGTTCACGCCGGGCTGAAAGACGATGTGATTCGCCTCCATATGCTTTTTGGCGGCCCACAGCGACTGGTCGTAGGTGCCAAGGGGCGAGCCGCGATAGCCGCTGATGAAGCCGGCGGTATTGAGCCCGGCCTGCGCATCGCGCAGGCGCTGCAGCATGGGCAGGCGGACCAGGGCCTGCACGCCGCTCATAAAGGCGCGGCCGCGGGCCAGGGAATATTTGTCGTCCAGAGTCACAGACTCCAGGGCACGACGGACTTCATCGGGCAAAGGGGCATTCATGGCTTGTCTCCATGTGGGTGACCACCCGTGGCAGCTGTTGGCTACCAGAGCAGCATATTGCTTTGGGCATTCCTGCGCCAGAGGCACGGAACGCAAGTTGTTTGAGCAAAGTTTACGGAAAACGCCCTGAATAGAGCTTTCTTTTTATTGCCGGGATTAACCTAGTTTTTGAAAGAATCTTTCTGTAAATTCCGCCTCATGAATCAACTTGATCGCTTCGACTGGGCCATCCTGAATGAGCTGCAGCTGGATGGCCGCCTCACCAATGCCGAGCTGGCCCAGCGCGTGGGCCTGTCCGCCGCGCCCTGCTGGCGGCGCGTGCGTGCGCTGGAGGAGTCGGGCTATATCACCGGCTATCACGCCACGCTGGACCGCCACAAGCTGGGCCTGGGCGTGCTGGCCTTTGTGCGCGTGGATGCCGCACAGAACACGGCCGACATCACGCTGCGCATGGAGGAAGCCATTCGCCTGCTGCCCGAGGTCACCACCTGCCACTACATCAGCGGCGCAGGCACCTTCGAGCTGCAGGTCGTGGCCAGGGATCTGGAGAGCTTTTCGGGCTTTGTGCGCAATGTGCTGCTGCGCCTGCCCAACGTCAAAGACGTGCACACGATCTTTTCGCTGGGCGAAGTGAAGTCCAGCAGCGCGCTGCCGCTGCCCAGCACGCTGACGCATGCCTGAGCACGGCCGGGGCACTTCAAAAGTGAAGCGTGTACCGCTTGATCCATGGGAAATACCTGCTGAATTGGCATTGAAATCATTGAATTACATACGCAGCAAGCTCACTAATCAATAGCACCCGTCACCGCTGCGACAGATGGCCGCCGCAGCCTGGCGCTGTGAGGAACTACGTATTTGTCAGCACAACTTTCCTGCTACAGAATCGTGCACCATGGCCCACGATGATTCCGCAGCACGCGCTTCCCACAATCCAATAATTTCAGACTCCGGCCAGGTCCCTGCAGGCAAGCTGCTGGAAGATCCCTCGGCCATGCATGACGGCGGCGCGCCGCCGGCCGCGGCCCCGGGCGTCTGGACACCGCTGGCCACGCCCACCTTCCGCATGCTGTGGATGATCTGGATGACGGCCAATATCTGCATGTGGATGAACGATGTGGCGGCCGCCTGGCTGATGACATCGCTGACCACCTCGCCGGTGCTGGTGGCGCTGGTGCAGTCGGCCTCCACCCTGCCGGTCATGCTGCTGGCCCTGCCCAGCGGCGCGCTGGCCGACATCCTGGACCGGCGCCGCTATTTCATCGTCACCCAGTTCTGGGTGGCGGCCGTGGCGCTGCTGCTGTGCCTGGCCGTGCTCTCGGGCCAGCTGACGCCCTATCTGCTGCTGGCCCTGGTGTTTGCCAACGGCATCGGCCTGGCCATGCGCTGGCCGGTGTTCTCGGCGCTGATCCCGGAGCTGGTGCCCAAGCACCACCTGCCTTTTGCGATGGCGCTCAACGGCGTGGCCATGAATGCCTCGCGCATCATCGGTCCGCTGGTGGCCGGGGCCCTGATTGCCAGCCTGGGCAGCGCCTGGGTATTTGTGCTCAATGCCGTGCTGTCCATCGTCTCGGGCTTTGTGCTGCTGCGCTGGAAGCGTCAGCAGCCCGCCAACCCGCTGGGCCGCGAGCGCCTGGGCTCGGCCATGCGCGTGGGCCTGCAGTTCATCCAGGAGTCGCCACGCATGCATGCCGTGCTGCTGCGCACCGTCTGCTACTTTTTGCAGGCCGCCGCCATCATGGCGCTGCTGCCGCTGACGGCCCAGCGCCTGGACCACGGCACGGCCAGCAGCGGCAGTGCCGGCACCTTCACGCTGCTGCTGGCGTCCATGGGCGCGGGCGCCATCCTGGGCGCCATGCTGCTGCCGCGCATACGCCAGATGCTGTCGGGCGAGCGCACGGTGCTGGCCGGCGTGGCCGCGCAAAGTCTGGCCACGCTGACCGTGGCCTTCGCCCCCCATATCGCCGTGGCCGTGCCGGGCATGATGCTCTCGGGCCTGGCCCTGCTGGCCACGGCCAACACGCTGGGCGTGGCTGCGCAGATGGCCCTGCCCAACTGGGTGCGGGCGCGCGGCATGTCCATCTACCAGATGTCCATCATGGGCAGCACGGCCATCGGCGCCGCCATCTGGGGCAAGATCGCCAGCCTGGCCTCGGTACAGATCAGCATGGCCGTGGCCGCCGTCAGCGGGCTGACGGCCCTGCTGATCGTGCAGCGCCTGAACCCGGACCGCGACATCGAGGAAGACCTCAGCCCTTCGCGCGCCTTCACGCCGCCGACGGCAGCGTCGACGCCCGAAGCCGGCCGCGTGGTGGTGACCATCGAGTACCTGATCGATCCGGCCAGGGCCGGCGCCTTCCGCGATCTGATGCAGCTGAGCCGGCGCAGCCGCCTGCGCCAGGGCGCGCTGTCCTGGAGCCTGCTGCACAGCATGAGCCAGCCAGAGCGCTTCGTGGAGCAGATCACCGACGAGTCCTGGACCGAGCATCTGCGCCGCTTCGAGCGCGTGACGACCGCCGATGTGGCGCTGCGCGACCGCAAGCTGAGCTTTCACAAGGGCAAGGAGCCGCCCGTGGTGCAGCGTTACTTCACCGACGCTCTTTAAAAAAGAGCTGCTAGCGCTTTCAGTGCAATGATTTCAGATAGTTATTTATCGAAATTCATTGACTGACAAGCGCTGGCAGCTCCTGTTTCTGTATCAGCGCAGATGCGGCGCCGATCCGGCCAAGGCCTTGGGCCAGAAGGCCCAGAGCTTGAGCGGCTGCTTGATGCGGCCCGCCACATCACCGGCCTCGGCCCCCCAGCCCATGAAATAGTCGGCGCGCACGGCGCCCAGAATGGCGCTGCCCGTATCCTGCGCGAACACCAGGCGGTTGAGCGAGACCGTAGGTCCGGGCGTGGACAGCCAGACCGGCGTGCCATAGGGAATGCTGTTGCGGTCCACGGCAATGGAGCGGCCCGGCGTCAGTGCCACGCCCTGCGCGCCCTTGGGACCGAACTGGGCATCGAAGTCATTGAGCGCCTCCTCGCGGAAGAACACATAGCGCGGATTGCTCCAGAGCATCTCGTTGACACGCGAGGGGTTGGCGGCAATCCAGGCGCTGATGCCGGGCCAGGTGGCATCGCGCACCAGGTTCTGGTCGAGCAGCCAGCGGCCCACGCTCTTGTAGGGCTGATCGTTGGTGCCGGCATAGGCCACGCGGATCATGCGCTGACGGCCATCGGCCTCGGTCAGCATCAGCCGGCCCGAACCCTGGATATGCAGCACCAGCATGTCCACCGGGTCGCGCAGCCAGGCAATGGCGCGGCCGGCCAGGGCGGCCTGCGCCTCGGGGATGGTGTCGATCTGCTGGCGCGTGAACCAGGGCTTGCGCTTGCCAAAGCCCTGCGGGACCTGATAGATGGGCACGTTGAAGCCGTTGCCCTGCACCCGGCGCGCCTCGTACAAGGGCTCGTAATAGGCGGTCAGCATGCCGTCGGGGCTGCCCGTGGTCGCTTCAATGCGATAGGGCTGCAGCGTGTTCATCATCCAGCTGCGCTGCTCGTCTTCCGAGGCAATGCTCAGGCGGCGCACCTCGCCGCACAGATTGGCGAACACGGTACTGGGACGCTCGCAGTTCTTGATCCAGGCATTCCAGGCCTCGTTCAAGGAATCCTGGGGCACGCCGGGCAGCTCGCCCCAGTCCACCGCCACCCAGCGGCTTTTTGTCGGTACATTGGCGGTGAACGGCGGCTTGGCCGTGGAGGCTGGCCCGCCATGCGGCGCCATCTCGGGCACCGGTGCCGGATCGTTTTGCTGCTTGGTGGTGGTGCAGGCCACCAGGGTTCCTACAATCAGCGCCAGTGAAAAACGGCGCAGGAGATGGAAATTCATGGGTCTGATTTTGCTTGAAGCACTGCTGGCATTGGCCATTCTGGTCGCTATTGTGTGGTGGACCATGTTCTCGGGTCGGAAAAAGGGTGAGTTGCCGGCCCCGGCCGAGCCAACGCCGCGCCAGGAAACGCTGGCCGACGCCGGCCAGGATGGCCCCGATCGAGCTTAGCCCATGGCGCTGCAGCCATTGCAGCGCGGGCTGATTGTGACAATCTTTTGCATCAGAAACCGCGCGCTGGCACGCGTCCTACTTTTTTCGGTTTCTCTTGGCAGTACGCTCAAGGCCTTGCAGCTTTTACGCGAAGCTGGTTTGCAGGACCCTCCGGGTCGTTCATCAAACTAAGGAGTTTTCTATGCGCAAGCAATTGGCTGTGACGGCCGCTCTGGCCTCTGCTCTGTTGATCACCGGCTGTGCCAATACCGGCGGCATGTCGGACACCACGCGCCGCACCGCCACCGGCGCAGGCGTGGGCGCACTGGGCGGCGCTGCCATCGGAGCCATCGCCGGTGGCCATGCCGGCAAGGGAGCACTGATCGGTGCCGGTGTCGGTGCACTGGGCTCCTATATCTGGTCGCAGAACCTCGAAAAGCAAAAGCGCGAAATGGAAGCCGCGACCCAGGGCACGGGCGTGGGCGTGACACAGACCGCGGACAACCAGCTCAAGCTGGACATCCCCAGCGACATCTCCTTTGATACCAACCGCGCCGACATCAAGAGCAACTTCGCCCCCATCCTCGACCGCTTTGCCGAAGGTCTGCGCAACAATCCCAATGCAGAAGTGCGCATCATCGGTCACACCGACAGCACCGGCTCCGATGCCATCAACAATCCGCTGTCGCTGCAGCGTGCCGAGAGCACCCGCAACTATCTGACCTCGCGTGGCGTCAACGGCGCCCGCATCCAGGTGCAAGGCATGGGCTCGCACCAGCCCGTGGCTTCCAATGCCACCAACGAAGGCCGTGCGCGCAATCGCCGCGTGGAAATCTTCGTGGGTGAGCGCGCTCCCCAGTAAGACAGGCACCAGCCAGCAAAAAGCCCCGCAAAGCGGGGCTTTTTACTGGCGATTGCGCAGTGTGCGCAGGCCGCGGCTCAGGCGTTGCGCAGCAGATTGGCCAGCTCCACGGCCGACTTGACCTGCATCTTGTCGAAGACCCGTGCCCGGTGCACTTCCACGGTGCGCACGCTGATGTCGAGCTGATCGGCGATGAGCTTGTTCGGCACGCCCTCGACGACCAGCTTCATCACGTCCTTTTCACGATCGGTCAGTTCGTCGAGGCGGCTGCGCACCTCTTCGCGCGCCTGCAAGGCGGCCAGATGCTCGGCAGACAGCGCCAGCGCCTGCTCCACACGGTCCACCAGCGCATTGTCGGAAAACGGCTTCTCGCAGAAATCGAAAGCACCGCGCTTGACCGTATCCACGGCCGTGGGAACATCGGCATGGCCGGTCAGAAAGATCACGGGCATGGCCTCGATCTGGCCGCGCTCCAGCATGCGATTGAACAGCGACAGGCCGCTCATGCCCGTCATGCGCATATCGAGCAGCAGGCAGCAGGGGCGGCGCGTCACGGGGCTGGTCTGCAGCACCGCCTGCTCGAATTCTTCGGCGTTGCGATAGCACTCGCTCAGCAATCTGCGCGAACGCAGCAGCCATGCCAATGCCTCTCGGACATCGGCATCGTCGTCCACCACGTAGACGGTAGCGTCGGTTACAGGTTCCATGAAGCCTAGTTCTCTCTGGGTTCCCAGTGGGCCGGCAGCGTGAAGACAAACTCCGTGCCCTGCGGGAGGTGCGGGCGGTAATCAAGATGACCACCATGTTGCTCCACCACCGTGCGGCACAGACTCAGGCCCAGGCCCATGCCTTCGGTGCGCGTGGTGAAGAAGGGGGTGAACAGCTGCTCGGCGACTTCCGCAGAAATGCCGGCGCCGCAGTCCATGATGGAAAATTCTACCCAACGCGCGCCATGACCCTCAGAACTGCGCCGGACCGTCAGGGTCAGCACCCTGTCCTTGAGCGCGGGCTGGTCCATGGCCTGCATGCCGTTGCGCGCCAGATTGAGCAGCACCTGCTCGACCATGGTGACATCGCAGAGCACCCCTGGCAGATCGGCCTCCAGCTCCAGTTGCACCGTGGCATTGAGCTTGTGTGCCTGCAGATAGACCAGGGGCATGACCGCATCGATCAGCTCCGCGGGCTGCACCACCTGCCGGGACTTGTCGCGCCGGCGCACGAAGTCGCGCACGCTCTTGATGACCTTGCCCGCGCGGTCGGCCTGAAAGCTGATGCGCTCCAGAGCCATGCGCAAATCCTGCAGATGCGGATCCTCGGCATCAGGTTCATGTGCCAGCAGATTGAGCGAGCCCGTGGCATAGCTGGAAATGGCGGCCAGCGGCTGCGTCAGCTCATGGCTGAGCATGGAGGCCATTTCGCCCACCGTCGCCAGGCGGGCCGTGGCCTGCAGACGCTCCAGCGAGGCACGCGACATCTCCTCCATGCGGCGCTGCTCGCTGATGTCGATGAAGGCGCTCATCCAGCCCGTGTGCTGGCCCTGGGCGGTGATCAGCGGTGCCTCGAAGATCAGCACCGGAAAGCGCGAGCCGTCCTTGCGCATGAACACGCTCTCGTGGCCCTGGCGCGGCGTGGGCAGCAGGCCGGCAAGGCGCTGATCGCGCCGGCTCACATATTCCTGGGCCAGCTCGGGCGGCCAGTAAGGCGCCACATTGAGGCCTAGCAGCTCCTGCGCACTGAAGCCCACCATGTTGCAGAAGGCCGGGTTCACATAGGTGATGCGCCCCTGGAGATCGCGGGCACGCATGCCCGTGACCAGGGAATCTTCCATGGCCTTGCGAAAGGCCAGCGCATCACCCAGATCGCGTTCCGCGCGCAGGCGGCGGCGGTTGTCACGCACCAGCACCACCACCACGGTCACCAGCGCGATCGACATGCCGGTCACCAGCGCCGTCATCACATTGGGAAAGACGCTGGGCGCGTGATGCCAGCTGTCCATGCGCAGCACCAGGGTGTTGCCGGGCAGGTCCAGCAGCTGCTGGGCCGTGAACATGCGCGAGCCGCGCCAGGCTGCTCCCACCATGGCCAGGCGCGTGCCGTCCGGCTCGGTGAACGACACCTCCTGGGTGCGCGGCAGGGACTTTCCCACCTGGGCCATCAGAATGCCCTGCAGGCTGTAGGTGCCCAGCACATAGCCCACCACATGGCCGTTCTCCGTCAGCGGCATGCAGACCTGCATGGTCTCGGTGCCCAGGCCTTCGCCCAGCAGCTGGAAGCGGCTGGGCGAATACGACGGCCCGTTGACGCGCCTGGCCTGGGTACAGGTCAGGGCCTCGCCCGAATGCAGCTCGGGCAAATGGCTTTCGTCTTCGACCAGCAGGGTGCGATAAGGCGTCTCGGCATGCTCGATGAGGCGCATGTTTTCGCCCCGCCACTCGATGCGCATCAGGTCACGGCGCTGCTGCAGCAGCTCGGTCGCGTGCTCGCGCCAGGCCGAGTGCTTGCCGCTGTAGGCGCTCAGCGCCAGCAGATCCTGCAGATTGCGGCCCAGCGCCGCACGGATATCGCCGACGGCATTGGCGGTATCGCGCTCCAGCTTTTCCTGCACCTGCGATGCTTCATAGCGTCCGGCCAGCCAGACCATGGTGACCAGCATGCTGACCACCAGTGCCACCAGCAAGGTCCACAGAGACCAGCGCTTCCAGGCCATGCGCCAGCGCCGCCAGGGCCAATGGGCAGGATGGTCCTCGGGCAGTTCGTCAAGAGCAGTATTCAGCGGTTCAGTCACAGCACACGATGGGTCAAGGCCGGCAATTGCTGGCGCACCTGCAGCAAGCGGTCACGGTTGAGCTCTCCTGCCACCACGCCGGTGCCGCTGGCCTGCAGGCCCTGCACCTCGCCCCAGGGGTCGATCAGCAGGCTGTGGCCCCAGGTGCGGCGACCGTTTTCATGCACGCCGCCCTGGCCGGGCGCCAGCACATAGGCCAGGTTCTCTATCGCCCGCGCCCGCAGCAGCACCTCCCAGTGCGCCTGACCCGTGGTGTAGGTGAAGGCACTGGGCACCAGCAGCAGGTCGGCGCCCTGGGCACTGAGCGCGCGGTACAGCTCGGGAAAGCGAAGGTCGTAGCAGACGCTCAGGCCCAGGCGCCAGCGGGCGCCGTCTCTGGCCTGTATGTCGCAGACCACGGGCTGGCTGCCCGCCTGCACCACGGCGGCCTCGGTATAGCTCTCGCGCCCGTTGTCGAACTGAAAGAGATGGATCTTGTCGTAGCGGGCCACGCACTCGCCGTCGGGTGAATAGACCAGGCTGGTGTTGAGCACATGGCTGTCGTCAGCCGCCTGCAGCGGCAGCGTGCCGGCCACCACCCACAGCTGGAGCTGCCTGGCGGCGGCGGCCATGAAGTCCTGGATCGGCCCCTGGCCAAAGGCCTCCCGGTAGGCCAGCTTGTCGGTGTCCCTGGCGCCCATGGCGCAGAAATACTCGGGCAGCACCACCAGCTCCGCCCCCAGGGCGGCGGCCTGCTGCATCAGGCTGCGCGCCTGCGCCAGATTGGCGGCGACATCCTGACCCGAGACCATTTGTAGAGCGGCAATCTTCATGGCTTCTCCTGTGAGCCTGTGGCGCCAGCGGGCTGCTTGCCGGCATCGTCGGAACCGGTCTTGGGCACGCTGCGTCTGGGCAGCTCGGTCACTTGCGGATCTTCCCAGCTGCCGTGGATATGGAACTCCTTGGTCGTGGCCGCAATCAGCGGGCCACGCAGAATCATCTGGGCCAGAAAGCTGCTCAGCCCCACCACGGGGTTGATGGCCGTGGCGACCAGGGAAGCGGACAGAGCGTTGATCTCCGGCACCACCACCACATGCAGGTCCTGGGTTTCCTTGTCGATATCGGCAGAGCCCTCCATCAGCACGGCTGCGTTCACGCCCTTCATCTGCATGTTATTCGTCTTGGCAATGCCGCGCTCTATGGTGACATCGCCTCGCATGAAGTCGAACGAGAAGCCGTTGCGGAACACGTCGCGGAAATCCAGCGTCAAGCGCCTGGGCAGGGACTGCAGGCTGAGCACGCCCAGCAGCTTGGCCAGGCCCGGCTCGGCCTTGAGAAACTGGCCTTTTTGCACCTCCAGGTGCACGGCGCCGGACATGGTCTTGAACCCCGGCGTCACGGGCGATCCGGTCCAGCCGATCTCCCCCTGCAGCTCGCCCTGTCCATTGGCGACCACGCCGGGCATGTCGAAGCGATTGAGCAGCTTGCCCACATCGCGCAGATGGAGCTGGAACTGCAGCTGTGTCTGGCCCGGGTGCTTCTGGTCGCCAGAGCGCAGCGCCCAGGAGCCCTGTGCCGTCAAGGTCGCCTCGGGTGTGCTGATATTGAAGCGCGACAGCTGCCATTCGCGCTTGCCCACGCCGAGAGACAGCCCGTGATTGCGCGCCACCACATCCAGCTTGCCCAGCGAACGCTTGCCCAGCTGGAAGTCGTCCACGCTGACCTGCAGGGCCGGCAGCTCGCGCAAATCGCTGCTCTGGGCAGCCGCCGCCTCCACGCCCTCGTCCGGGCCGTCGGGAATGCTCAGACGCGAGAGCTTGGCGATGACCAGGCCGCCAGGCTCCTGCGCATTGGCCTCGCGATACTCAATGCGCCCGGCCAGCTCGCGCGCCTGGATCTGGTTGGTCCAGACCTTGTTGGCATGGCTGAGCTGCAGGGATACATCGTGCAGCGAGCGGCCATGGAGCTTGACCTCGCGCGCCTTGAGCGCCAGCTGCTGAGGCACAAACTGACGCCAGCTCTCTTCCTCGGCAACGGGGCCATCGGCAGCGCTCGCTTCGCCCTCGGGCCACAGCCGTCCCCAGGCATCCAGATCCAGCACCGGCAGCTGCACCCTGGCCTGCAGACCCGCAGGCGGCAACGCGGCTTCCGCCTTGCCCGACTCCACCAGCTCCAGGCTGCCGCGCGTGATGCGGGCCTGTGCCCCGCTGATATCGCGCTCCAGCAGGGCTGCGGCCTGATTGCCCCATTGCACGCTGAGCTGGTCGGTCAGCGGCTTGGCCACCGCGGGCACAGTGCGGTTGACGCGCAAGGCCAGGGAGCTGTCGGCCGCCTTTCCCAAGGGCGCCGGCAGCATGACCGCCATGCCCTGCAGCTCGGACTGCAGACTGATTTCCGGCACGCTGTGCAGCACCTTGATCTGCAGGCCATAGCGTGCCTGGCCCTGCAGATGCCTGCCCAGAGCCGCCAGCTCGCTCATCTCCTTGGCGTCACGCAGGCCCTGGGCCGTGGCCACGCCATCTACACGCAGCTGAACCGGGGCCGTGGCGGCATCGGCACCGGGCTTCATGCCGCCCTCGATGCGCACGTCACCGCCCAGCGCTCTGGCCTGCACGCCCGAGAGCTGAAAGCCGGTTTCCGAGAACTGCACATTGCCGCGCAACTGACTCAGCGCGGGCACCTCGGGCATCAGCTGCAGCGTATTGCCCGACAGCGCCACTTCGCCCTGTACCTTGCTGCGCTCCATGTGCAGGGTGGGCAGATGCAGCTTGAGGCTGAGCTTGGCATTGCCCGTGGCCCGGCTGCTATCCAGCACATGAGCGGTCAGCGCAGACAGGGCGGAGCCTTGCACCAGGTTCAGCATATCGCCCAGGACACCATGGGCCTTGGCGTTGACCTCCACCTCGGTCTGGTTCCAGTCGGCCACGCCGGCCTGCGCTTCATCGACCACGATGGCGGTATGACCCAGAAAGCCCTTGGCCTTGCGCACCTGCATGGAGTTGCGGTCGAACACCAGCTCGCCCGAAAGCCTGGTCAGCGGCGGCCAGGGCTTTTCGCCTGGACTGAGCAGATAGCCGGGCACGAACTGGTAGTTCACGTCCTGCACCTGAGCGCTGATGTGGAACTCGCCCTTGCCCGGCTTTTCAAACGGCACATGCTCGAGTTCGCCCTTGACGCGGAAGTTCACCGCACTGGCCTGGCCCGTGGTTATGGCCTCGCGCACATAGCGCAGCGCATCGCTGCCCAGGTCCTGGGGCAGATAGCGATAAATGCGCTCACCCTTGGCGCGGCTGAGTTGCCCCTGCAGATCCAGCAGCCCCGGAAAGCGCGGCTGCTCCTTGGTCCCCGCACCGGACTGCCAGCTGGCCTGGGCCTGGCCGGCCGTGTCTTCATTGGCAAAGCGCAGCCGGGGCACCTGCACCTTGATGGTCTGGCCCTTGTCCAGCAACTGCCAGCGCACCAGGCTGTCGAGCTGATCGAACGGGATGTCAGGGTCTTCGAACACCCCGGGGAAGCTCAGCATGGCCTGATTGGCTCCCGGCGTCTTTGTCAGCGTGGCCTCGCCGCTGTCCTGGTCCAGGCTGAACTTGCCGCTCAAGCCCCGCACACCGGGAATGCCTATGCTGTGGGGGCCCTCCTCAGAGGCCTGGGAACGCAAGCCCAGCTGCTCGAACCGCCCCGATGCCTTGTACTGCGCCAGTTGCTCCAGAGGTCCGCGCCAGGACAGCTTGAGATCGCTCAGCTGTCCTGCCGGCGCCAGCGCCCTGAGCTGGCTCTGAACGGTTGGCGGCAGGGGCAGGCGCTGCAGCATCTGCGCCGCAATGGCCAGGTCGATGCCATCGGCCTGAACATCACCATGTTCGCCCTGGCTACCTTGTTCGGAAGCGCCGGTCGGCACATAGCGCAGGCTGAAGTCGCCTCTTGGCCAGTTCAGCCCGTCGTCGGCCGTGAACTGCAGCCCCTGGACGGAAAACTGGTAACCATTCTGATTCTTGGCCCGCAAACGCCCTCTCAAGGCCTGCAGAGCCAGGGGCTCGGGTCGGTCCCGCCATTGCAGCTGCAGCGCCTGTACCGCGACATCGGCCACCGCGCCCACGGGCTGGCCGTGCTCCACATCCAGCCAGGCCCTGACCGAGCCCTTGCCCTGCTGCAGCTTCCAGTCCTGCGGGCCCAGATACTGGCCCAGATGCGACAGGTCGATATGTGTGAAGTCCAGATAGGCCTGTCCGCTCCAGCGCTCCAGACGCCCTTCATGCACCGACAGCAAAGGCTCCTTGAAGTTGCCCATGACCGTGAAGCGCTCGCCCCATCCCTCTGGCGGCGTGGCATCCAGCCGCAGGGAGTGATGCCAGCGCTTGTTGCGCAGCACCAGATCCACATCCTGCAGTTGCAAGGGCGCGGCATTGCGCAGCTCGTCCACCCACTGCAGCTTGCCGCCTCGGATGGCGATTTCGGGCTGGGAGAAGATCCAGTCGGAGTCGCCCCCCTGCCCCGGGTCGGATGACACGGCAATGCCGGCCACAAAGATCTGGCCGTCGGCATCGCGGCGAACCGTCAGATCCGGCCCTTCAAGGTATATCTGCTCCACGCCCAGGGTCATCAGCGAATGGGCAGAGACCGCCACCACCACCTTGGGCAGCAGCAAGGCCTCACTCTTGTTCGCAGGGTCATGCAGGACTACGTCGCCCAGCTCGAAAGTCGGCACCAGACCCGATCGGTACGCATGCAGCCGGCCTATGGAAACCGGTACACCCAGGCTGCGTGAGGCCAGGGATTCCAGCTCGGGGCGCCACTGTTCGATTCGCGGCACAATCCAGAAATGGAGCACCCCCCACACGGTGGCCAGCAACAGCCACAGGCTCAGGACCAGTCCCAGAGACCACCGTGCCAAGCTGGCCAGCCTATGAATTTGGCGAGTTGGGAGTGGTTTCGGTTCGATCATCGGTGGCCTAGCAATGGCAGGAATTATGACCGGCGCCCCCGTGCGCGTTTCGGTAACCACACGTTGCCGAGCTGATTACCTGCCTGCCTGACACCATTTTTTACGGTCCGCATGCAGTCCCCAGAGCAAGCAATGGCAGAAAACGCCCTCAATGTTCCTTCCCCGGCCCAGTACTCGCGCTTTGTGCAGCGCCTTCACCGCCGTTACGAGAACTGGTTTGACGCCTTGCCGCCGGGAGCCCCCGACCGGGCCCTGATGGAACAGGCCCTGGGCACGCTGCAGTCGCGCGGCCTGGACCTCTCTGCGGCGCTGCGCGTGCTGCGCCAGCTGGTGATGGAGCGCATCATCGTGCTGGACTGCGAACAGCAGGCACCTCTCGCCGTGGTGACCAAGGCCGTCACCGAGCTGGCCGAGCTGGCCCTGGACCGTGCCTGCACCCAGGTGCGCGCCGAACTCGACACCCGGCATGGTGCGCCTCAAGGCCCTGCCGGCCAGGAAGTCCAGTTCTGGGTCATAGGCATGGGCAAGCTCGGCGCCCGCGAGCTCAATGTCTCCAGCGACATCGACCTGATCTACGTCTACGAACATGACGGCGACACCCAGGGCAAGGCCGACGGCCGCGGCGTGATTTCCAACCACGAGTACTTCGGCCGTGCCGTCAAAGGCATCTTCAGCCTGATTGGCGACACCACCGAACACGGCTTTGTCTTTCGCGTCGACCTGGCCCTGCGGCCCAACGGCAATTCAGGCGCCCCCGCCGTCTCGCTGTCCTCGCTGGAGGAATATCTGCAGATTCATGGCCGCGAGTGGGAGCGCTTTGCCTGGCTCAAGAGCCGCATCGTGGCGCCGCTGGCCGATATCCAGACCCCCAACGTCCAGGCCCTGCGCAGCGTGGTGCTGCCTTTTGTATTCCGCCGCTATCTGGACTATGCGGTGTTCGACTCGCTGCGCAGCCTGCACCGCCAGATCCGCGACCATGCGTCCAAGCGCAGCGCGGGCCACCCCGAACGCGCCAACGACGTCAAGCTCTCGCGCGGCGGCATCCGCGAGATCGAATTCATCGTGCAGCTGCTGCAGGTGGTGCGCGGCGGCCAGTTCCCCGAGCTGCGGCGCCGCCCTACGCTGGAAGCCCTGCAGCGCCTGGTGCAGGCCAACCTGATGAGCGCCGAGATTGCCGACGCCCTGAGCCGCGCCTACATCTTCCTGCGCCAGGTGGAGCACCGCATCCAGTATCTGGACGACCAGCAGACCCATGTGCTGCCCACGCGCGACGATGATCTGCTGTGGATTGCCCGCACCCTGGGCTATGCCGATGCCTGCGGCTTTCTGCACCAGTTGGACGAGCACCGCGAACTGGTGGCGCAGGAGTTCGACACCTTGCTGGGCGGTGACTCCCAGCAGTGCAGCAACGGCCATTGCAATGCCGCCAAGGCGGCGGCAGGTGGTCCGCCCACGCCCCGCGACATCGAGGAGCTGATCGAGGCCCTGCCGCCGTCACTGGCCGGTCAGGTCGCCGACTGGCGCAGCAACACCCGCATCAACGGCCTGCGTGACGAGGCCCGTGCGCGCTTGTTCAGGCTGGTGGAACGCACCGCGCAATGGGTGGCAAGCGGCCAGTCCGGCGAAGAAGCAGCCAAGCGTTTTCTGCAATGGCTGGAGCCCCTGCTGCGCCGCGAAAGCTACCTCGCGCTGCTGCTGGAGCGGCCGGCGGTTCATGAAAGACTGCTGCATCTGCTCGGAGCGGCGCGCTGGCCTGCGCGCTATCTGCAGCAGCACCCCGGCGTGATCGACGAGCTGGCCAGCGATGCCATTCTCAAGGAGCGCTTTGTCGCAGCAGACTTCGAGCATGAGCTGGCCATGCGTCTGGCCGCCCTGCAATCCACGGGCGAAGACGACGACGAAACCCTGCTCAATCTGCTGCGCCGCGCCCACCATGCCGAGGTCTTCCGCACCCTGGCGCGCGACATCGAAGGCCGCATCAGCGTGGAGCAGGTGGCCGACGACCTGAGCGCGCTGGCCGACAGCGTGCTGCGCATCACGGCCCAATGGTGCTGGAGCCGGCTCAAGAGCCGCCATCGCGATACGCCGCGCTTCGGCATCGTGGGCTACGGCAAGCTGGGCGGCAAGGAACTGGGCTACGGCAGCGATCTGGACATCGTCTTCGTCTTCGATGACGACGATGACCGCGCTCCCGAGATCTACGCAGCCTATGTGCGCAAGCTCATCAACTGGCTGACCGTCAAGACCGGCGAAGGCGATCTGTTCGAGATCGACACCGCGCTGCGACCCAACGGCAACTCGGGCCTGCTGGTGACCAGCTTCGAGTCCTATGCCAACTACCAGCAGCAGCGCGGCAGCAATACCGCCTGGACCTGGGAGCACCAGGCCATGACGCGTGCCCGCTTTGTGCTAGGCAGCCGCGACTTTCCCTCGCCTGCAGGCGCGCCCGCGACCGATCTGCACCTGCATCAGCGCTTTGATGCGGTGCGCGAAGCCGTCATCACCGCGCCGCGCGATGCCGCTGCGCTGCGCAACGAGATTGAAACCATGCGTGAGCGGGTACGCGGTGCCCATCCGGTGCGCGGCGGCCTGTTCGACGTCAAGCACAGCCCCGGCGGCATGGTGGATGTGGAATTTGCCGTCCAGTACCTGGTGCTGGCCGAATCCGGTGCACACCGCGAGCTGATCGCCAACGTGGGCAATATTGCCTTGCTGCAGCGCGCCGAAGACGCGGGCCTGCTGCCCAAAGGCGTGGGCTATGAAGCCGCCAAGGCCTACCGCGAGCTGCGTCGCCTGCAACACGTGGCAAGACTGGACGAGCGCTCCGGACAACTGGAGCCGGAACAGGCCCAAGTCCAGCGCGAAGCGGTACTCAAGCTCTGGACTGCTGTGTTCGTGCCCGGTACCGCAACCTAGGATAGGCAATCATGTCACGGGATTGAAGATTGGTGAGCGCCCGCTTTTCAGGGCGCTGGCAGCATCCATCAAGATTTGCCTACAGGCATTGCCAAACTGTTACAAAAATGAAACCCACTAGGGCTGGAACTTCTGCAACAGTGTCTTATCTGATAGTCAAGTGCAATGAACTGACAGGTCTGCATTCACCAATTTCCAGTTGCGAAGCCTGTGGGTACGCCCATTGAAAAATCCCCGGAGCGCTTCTCCTCCCTCCCTCTCTTAATTCGTTTCGGGATGCTTCGCAACTTTTTTATGCCCCAAAAAAGGCCACTTTCGAGTGGCCTTTTTCTTGGCTGACATGCCGCCACTCAGTGGGGCACGGTATTCACAAAACTGGGGCGCGCCGCCAGCTTTGTCAGCAAGGCGGCCAGATTCGGGTGCTCGGCGCGCCAGTCCAGCTCGGGAAAGCGGAAATCCAGCCAGGCCAGGGCGCAGCCGACGCTGATATCGGCCAGCGTCAGATGCGTGCCGCCGCAGCAAAACGGCTTCTCGCCCAATCCCTGCGACATGACCTTGAGCGCGGCCCGGACCTTGCCCATCTGGCGATCCATCCAGGCCTGGCTACGCTGCTCTGCGCTGCGGCCTGGCCAGGTGGCCTCCAGCCGCACCAGAACGGCAGCATCCAGCATGCCGTCGGCCAGGGCCTCCCAGGTCTTGACCTCGGCGCGCTCGCGGCCCGTGCCCGGAATCAGCTTGCCGACCGGCGAAAGTGTGTCCAGATATTCGACGATGACGCGCGAGTCGAACATGGCCTCCGTGCCGTCCATCACCAGACGCGGCACCTTGCCCAGAGGATTGCCCGTACCGGGTGAAAGCGCTTCCTCCCAGGGGTTTTCTTCGACAAATTGATAGTCCAGCTTCTTTTCGGCCAGCACGACGCGGACTTTGCGCACATAGGGGCTGGTGGTGGAGCCTATTAGTTTCATAGCAGCGGTTCCATGACACGAGTCACCGGCGACGGGCCGGTGCAATGATTCTATGCGCTGCCATGGCGGCCCGGCGGCCGCCGCACCGGGTCTGCATGCGCGCCAGCCACGGTCGCCGAGCAACCCAGCGCTGCGTGCGACTGATGCAGCGCACCTACAATTGCGCCACCATGAACCTGTCCTCCCTCACCGCCATCTCTCCCTTGGACGGCCGCTACGCCGCCAAGCTGTCCGCACTGCGCCCCATCATGAGCGAATACGGCTATATGCACCGCCGTGTTCAGGTCGAGGTGACCTGGTTCATCGCCCTGTCCGATGCCGGCTTTGCCGAGTTCCCCGCGCTGTCGGCCGAATCGCGTGACTATCTGCACGCGCTGGTCGCCAACTTCTCCGAAGCCGATGCAGACGCCATCAAGGCCATCGAAAAGACCACCAACCACGACGTGAAGGCCGTGGAGTACTGGATCAAGTCCAAGTTCGACGGTCGCGCCGAGCTGCAGAAGGCCGCCGAGTTCGTGCACTTTGCCTGCACCAGCGAAGACATCAACAACACCAGCCACGCCCTGCAGATCCGCGTCGGCCGCGACACCGTGCTGATGCCCGCCATCGACGGCATCATCGCCAAGCTGCGCGAGATGGCCCACCTCTACGCCGAAGTGCCCATGCTCAGCCGCACCCACGGCCAGACCGCCTCTCCCACCACCGTGGGCAAGGAACTGGCCAACGTGGTCGTGCGCCTGCAAAAGGCCGCTGCCAACATCGCCGGCGTGAAGATCCTGGGCAAGATGAATGGTGCCGTGGGCAACTACAACGCCCACCTGTCGGCCTGGCCCGAGTTCGACTGGGAAGCCTTCAGCCAGAACGTGGTGGAATCCGCCGAGCCCAAGGGTCTGGGCATCAGCTTCCAGCCCTACTCCATCCAGATCGAGCCCCATGACTACATGGCCGAGCTGTTCGATGCCATGGCTCGCACCAACACCATCCTGATCGACCTGTCGCGCGACATCTGGGGCTATGTGTCCCTGGGCTTCTTCAAGCAGCGCCTGAAGGCCGGCGAGATCGGCTCGTCCACGATGCCCCACAAGGTCAACCCCATCGACTTCGAGAACTGCGAAGGCAACCTGGGCATGGCCAACGCAATGCTCAAGCATCTGGCCGAGAAGCTGCCCGTCAGCCGCTGGCAGCGTGACCTGACCGACTCCACCGTGCTGCGCAACATCGGCGTTGCCTTTGGCTACACCACGCTGGCCTACGCTTCGCTGATGACCGGCCTGAACAAGCTGGAGCTCAACGAAGAGCGCCTGCAGGAAGACCTGAACAACGCCTGGGAAGTGCTGGCCGAGCCCATCCAGACCGTGATGCGCCGCTATGGCGTGCAGGGCGCCTACGAAAAGCTCAAGGAAGTCACGCGCGGCAAGACCGTGCTGGCCGAAGACCTGCACCGCCTGATCAACGGTCTGGAAATCCCCCAGGCCGACAAGGACCGTCTGCTGGCCATGACGCCTGCCTCCTACATCGGCAAGGCTGCCGAGCTGGCCAAGCGCGTCTGATTCGCAAGTTTGATCCGCAAAAAGGATAGCTGCTAGCGATTGATATTCAAGCTTTTCAGCATCAAAGAGCTGCCAAAGCCAATGTTGATTGGCGCTGGCAGCTCTTGTTTTTGATAGTTTTCAAAAGGACTGCCTGCGGGCAGCACCGCCATGGCCATCAAGTCCACCATCTTCAAAGCCAATCTGTCGATTGCCGACATCGATCACAACTACTACGCCGACCACAATCTGACGCTGGCGCGCCATCCCAGCGAAACAGATGACCGCATGATGGTGCGCCTGGTGGCCCTGGCGCTGAACGCCTGGAAGCTGCAAGACCTGTGCAACGGTGACGGCACGCTGGGCTTTGGCATTGGTTTGTCCGACCCTGACGATCCGGACGTGCACATCACCGATTACACCGGCCAGAAGCGTCTGTGGATCGAAGTCGGCCAGCCCGACGAAAAGCCCATCACCAAGGCCTGCAACAAGTCGGACCATATGCTGGTCTACCCCTTCAACCACGCCGCCCATGTCTGGTGGAAGGGTCTGGAAGGCAAGCTGGCCCGCCAGAGCAAGCTGGAAGTGCATTACATCGACTCGGAAGTGGCCCAGCAACTGGGTGCGCTGGCCGAGCGCAGCATGCAGCTGCAGGCCACGATTCAGGAAGGCCAGCTCACCCTGTCCAGCAATCTGGGCACGGTGTTTGTCGAGCCCACGCGCTGGAAATAAGCTTCAGAAACTCTGGCCGCGCCGCTCCGCCGCGCGTTCCGCATAGCGGTTGAAGCGCCAGGAATCGCCCTCGACCGTGATGCGGCGCCATACGGCCCGCTTCTCGGCGGGCTCCATGGCCGTCCAGTACTGCACTTCGTCAAAGCTGCGGCCGCAGCCCTTGCATTTCTCATCGCCCTGGCTGGTGGAGCAGATGGCAATGCAGGGCGTATCGGGCATGGTGTCGAACCAGGCCAGCCAGGCCGCCATGGCGTGTGAGGGAAAGCCCTCCACGGCCACGTCGGGCTCGCATTCATAAATCATCAGCGCATACACCTCGGCCAGGGCCTTGACCTCGGGTGCCAGCAGCACGCCGTCGGGCGATGGGGCACGGCCTCGCCAATAATTGATGGCCGCTTCGATGTCGGTGATGTGAATGGCAGTCATGGAGCAGGCATCATAAGCCGCAGCCATGAGGCCTGCGCCAGCAAGGTTGCTGCATTTTTGGTAGCTACCCACGCTTTGTGCAAAAGCGTCGCAGGACTGCTGCTCAATATAAAACCTGTGAACTAGATGGGTTTTGAAGCTTGAAATCCCATGCCTGCTGTGTTGAAATGCGCAGCTTCGAAGGGGAGTAGCTTATCGGACGCATCTTGTGCGTCATGAGCGGATGGTCGTCAATACGAAGCGCAAGCTTCCGGCCATGCGGTTTGCAGACTGACTGCAATCGAGCAAGACCTTTGATAGGCCGATGACGGTCAATCAAAGTGTCTTCCCCTGCACGATTCCTCGCGCGGGTTTGCGCTTCGACTTACGTCACCTTGGTCTTCACCCGCTGGCGTCAAGTGCCAAACCTATGCAGACTGCACCAGCGGCATTCCACAACGAGGAAAAATCACATGGATCTGGACTTTCTGACCCACACGCCCTTCTGGATTGCGCTGGGCCAAATCATCATCATCGACATCCTGCTGGGCGGCGACAACGCGGTCGTGATCGCGCTGGCCTGCCGCAAGCTGCCTCCCGAGCAACGCCGCAAGGGCATCATCTACGGCACGGCCGGTGCCATCATCCTGCGCATCATCCTGATCGCCTTTGCCATGGTGCTGCTGCAGCTGCCCTTCCTGAAGGTCGTGGGTGCCGTCCTGCTGATCTGGATCGGTATCAAGCTGATTGCTCCCGATGACGAAGGTCACGACAACATCGAAGGCAGCGACAAGCTGTTTGCCGCCATCAAGACCATCATCGTCGCCGACCTGGTGATGTCCGTGGACAACGTGATCGCCATCGCCGGCGCCGCCCAGAGCTCGGGCGACCACCAGATGCTGCTGATCGTGCTGGGTCTGCTGATTTCCGTGCCCATCATCGTCTGGGGCTCGCAGCTGGTCATCAAGCTGATGGAGCGCTTCCCCATGATCATCGTGGCCGGCGGCATGCTGCTGGGCTGGATCGCGGGCGGCATGTTCGTGACCGACCCCGTGTTCGTGAACACCGAGAAGTGGCTGTGGATGCCCAAGCTGGGCACCACCGATGCACAAGGTCTGGCCGAGATCTCCAAGACCCTGTACTGGGCAGCCCATATCGGCGGCGCGCTGCTGGTTCTGGCCCTGGGCAAATTCATTGCCAGCCGCCGTCCCGCGGTTGCAGCCCACTAAGCCTGGAAAACCCAGCAATTCGTGAAGGAATGCGGGAACTGACCGCAGCCTTCACGACTCACAATAGAAACAAGTCGGCACATTCCTACAGAGGTGCCGCATTCTTCAACCTTCGTTCCAGTTAGGACGCACTTTGAACCCCATCATTGTTTACGTGGATGACGCCACATACGCCCAGCCTATGCTCGAGGCACTGGCGGGATCAAGCCAGGCGGCTTCCTCCCACTGGTTGCTGGTGGCCTGTGCTCCGCGCATGACCCACCGTGTGAGCAAATGGGTCAGCCATCGCGCTCGCGAGAACTGGCGCGGCAAATGGGCAGACAAGCTGTTTACGGCCTTGATGCCCGTCATGGCGACGAGCGGCGGCAAGGTCACACCCGTGCTGGCCAAGGGCCCGCTGACCGAGCTGGTTACCGAGCTGCAGCAGGAACATGGCGCAGCGCAGATCATCGACGCCCGCCGTCCCAAGCAGGAGGCTGTACAAGCCGCTCCCGTGAAGGCCAATGCCAAGACCAATGCCAACGGCGGCCGCTGGAATCTGCCTGGCACCATGGCCGCGATTGCCGCCATGATGGGCTTTGTGATCGACGACTCGCTCTCGATTTAAGAGCAGCTTCCAAACCTTGAAAGCCTTGTGCGGTGACCACTGCACAAGGCTTTTTTCATGGGCCGGCAGTGCGCCAGCGCGCAGGCAGCACCTGCTGCTATGCTGGGCGGCATGAAAATCCTCGTCAAATGGCTTCTTTGCGCGGCGGCTCTGCTCGGGGTCGCCTATGTCTACAGCGGCGTTCAGGTGCAAAGCTTTGGCTCGGCCATGATTGCGGCCCTGGTCATCGGCCTGCTCAACACCATCATCCGGCCCATACTCGTGGTGCTGACCCTGCCCGTGACCATCGTCACCGTGGGCCTGTTCCTGCTGGTGGTCAACGGCCTGATGTTCTGGATGGCCTCGGGCCTGCTGGGCGGCTTCCACGTCGCCGGCTTCTGGGCCGCCATGCTGGGCGCGCTGATTTATTCGGTGCTGGGCCTACTTATTGACCGCCTTGTCGCGCAGCTGTTCCCGGAGTAGCTCTTCGACGGCACGCAAACGCGTGTCGATGATGGAGGCCTCGAAATAATCAGCCCTGGCCCCAGCCTTGCGGGCCAGATCCTGGGCTGCCTTGAAGCGATCCACCGCTGCTGCATAGTCATAGTGGGCCACCTGGGCCTCGGCCTCGGCCCGCAGGGCTCGCATTTCCTGGCCCTGGCTGCGCCATACGCGCGCCAGCGTCTGCCAGGCCGAACCATCGCGGGGATGGTCCGTCACCCAGGTCTGCAAGGGACTGGCCATGGAGCCTGCCTGATTGAGCCTGAGCAGGATCTCCGTCTTGAGCAGCAGCTCCGGCCTGCGCGGCGCAACCCGCTCCACCACATCAATCGTGGCCAGGCTGGGCCCGGCCAGATTGCCGCTGGCCGTCACCTTGGGAGCTGCCTGGGGAGCCATCACGGACTGCAAGGGCAAGGCAGCCAGGGCCGCCTGTGGGTTATCGGCCTTGAACTCGAGCTCGGCATTCAGCCATTTGGCTTGAATATTCGCAGGTGCATTGCCTGCCGTCGCCGTGAGCAGCCGCTGTACCATCTCGCGCGCCAGCGGCCAGTCGCGCAGATACATGGCGCTGAGCGTGGCCGCATAGAGCTGGGCGACCTGCTCGAACTGGCTCAGGCTGGAAAAACTGCCGGAGCGCGGCAGTGTGGCCCACTGGCGGCGCACCTCGACACCAGCGTTGGAAATCACACGCGCGCGGGCAGACATCATCACATGCTCCAGCGTGGGCACGGGATCGGCCGCGCGCTTGCCGGGCGGAATGCGCGAATCCATGTCCGCGATACGCTGGGTGGTCAACGGGTGGCTGCGCAGATAGGGCCAGCTGCCGTTGTCATTGAGCCGGCTGGCCTGCTGCAGCTTGCCGAACATGCTCACAAAACCCTGGGAAGCAAAACCGGCAGGGGACATCAGGCTGTAGCCCATGCGGTCCGCCTCGCTCTCCATGGCGCGCGAGAAATTCAGCTGGTTCTGCATCACGGCCGCCGGACCGCCCATCATGATGGCCATGGCCGCATCGGGGCTACGCGTGGCCGCCAGGGCACCCAGCAGCATGGAAGCCAGCATCAGCGGCGTCTGCTTGCCCTGCTGCGCCATCATGCGGGCAATGTGGCGTTGGGTAATGTGGCTGGTTTCATGGGCAATGACCGAGGCCAGCTCATCGCCGCTGCTGACCACGCCGATCAGTCCCAGATAAACGCCCATATAGCCGCCGGGCAAAGCAAACGCATTGACTTGGCGATCCTTGCCCAGGAGCAGCGTCCACGCAAAGCGCTCCTCCAGCTCGGGCGACAGCTCGCCATTCTTGCGCGCCGCATCCTGCAGATGCAGCCAGATGCCTTCCACATACTCCTGCAGCACCGGGTCATCCAGATAGTCCGGGTCGCGGTATAGCTCGCGGGCGATGGAGTCACCCAGACGCCGCTCCTCACCCGTAGTCAGCGACGAAGCACCGTCGCCCAGGGTCGGCAAACCCGCTGCCTGGACACCGGGTGCCAAGGGTGAGACTGCCTGAATAGCTATCAAAACAGAAGCTGTCAGCGCTTTTAAAATATGAACTGTACGCAGTTTTGGCATCAAAAATGGCATGGCAATCACAGCATTGCCAGCATATGGATCTTCCATATGCCGACCGTTCAACACCCCACTATGATGCCTTGATTGATGGAGACGGCGACATGCCCGCCTGGGATGCCCAGGTAAAGCCGCCAGTCCATCCCCGCTCAACCGTGATTGGGCGGCAGAACCCAAGCCATCTGCCGCCGGAAAGAACCGCCATGTCCTCTCTTACCCACTTCGATGCTCAAGGCCAGGCCCATATGGTGGACGTCGGTGCCAAACCCAGCACCCACCGAATCGCAGTGGCCGAAGGCCGCATCACCATGAAGCCGGAAACCCTTGCCATTGTGCAAACCGGCAGCGCGAAAAAAGGCGACGTGCTGGGCGTGGCTCGCATCGCCGCCATCATGGCAGCCAAAAAGACCAGCGACCTGATCCCACTGTGCCACCCCCTGGCACTTACCCGCGTTGCCGTGGAGTTTGAGCTGGAGCCCGAATCCAGCTCCATTCTCTGCACCGCCACCGTCGAGCTAAAAGGCCAGACCGGTGTGGAAATGGAAGCCCTGACCGCCGTACAGGTCGGTTTGCTGACTATCTACGATATGTGCAAGGCAGTGGATAAGGGGATGGTGATGGGGGGGGTCAGGGTGCTGGAGAAGCGGGGCGGGAAGTCGAGCTATCCACAAAGTGCTTAAATTTCTGGAAAGTCGATATTTCCAATATTTTCTGGATATTCTTGCTTCAAAATATTCCATTGGTTCTTTGAAAATTCACAGCTACTTTTCGAGTGAATTTTACAAATTTCCCTTAGAAATTTTTTACTAGATTTTGGGTCATTATTGAAACCATGAACCATTGCGCTATGAAACAAAAGTCTTTGAGTTCCATAGCGATAGGTAGCCTTATCATTTTTTTTGATTATTTCGGCTGAAATATCTATCGCAGGTTCACGATATGTATGCTCAACCAATGCTTTGGCCTGATCCAAAACAATAACGTCAGAATCTTCCTCCACACGTTCTCCTCCATATATTTTTGCATACTCAAACCTTAGAGCCGTTGTTTTTCTTTCAATCCCCCAGTAATCATATACGACAAGTAATGATAAACATACACCAATCATTATAATAATTGCCGACTGAAACCAGTTCAAGTATTGCTCGCTCGAACCATTTCTCTTACAGCAATGGCCTACAAAAATACCAGCAGGTATTAGAAGATGCAGGTACGCATAAGGGAATTCCAGCATGCAGTGCACCAAGAACACCACAACCAGCAAGAAAGAGTATTTTTGACTCGTAGATATTGAATTCTTCAAGCAACTCACAACGCCCAAAGAAATTCCGAAAAATATTATTATTCCAAATGGGATACCAGCCCAAAGAGCAACATCCAATATCAAGTTATGAGAGTATTGAAAAATACTCTCCTTTATTGCATAGCCAGTTCCACTTATATGTGCCTCTGCAGCATGAAGCCACCCGTATCCAAATAGGGGCTTTTTGGCAACAGCATCCAACATTGAAAGCCAGTGTGCAGTTCTAGAGGTCCCGACACCCATCTCATAAAGACTTCTTTCAGCCCTCATGCCTAATACTTCTTGCAATAATGGCAATATTGTAGAAAAGAACAACAAACACACCATCCAAAACCCGATTTTTCTTATAGGCACTGACCTCCCAGATCTTTTAAAAATAAAAAAAGCCACAAAAAATGTCATCAACAATGACAAAAAGGAAGTTCTAGATTGAGCCAGCGACTGAGAAAAAGCAACAAGCACCAAAAAAACAATCGTCAAGTTGTTTGATAATTTTTTTTCGTTATTTAGGAATATGGAAAGCACTCCACTCCAGACTAGAACTGTGGCCAAGTGATTGGGTTGCCCCATATTTGCATAAACTCTAGCACCTGGCGTCAATTCTCTAAAGTACATCTTATCCAGATCTATTCCTATCCATTGCGCCAATAATATTCCTATACAAAAAATCGCAACAAATATGCTAAAAAATGCATATTTCTCCAAACTGAAATAAAAATTCCAACCCAAACAAATGGAAATAAAGAAAAAATAAATATACAAGAAAACTATTAGATTATCACCGTAATATATATTATTTCTCAAAAAACAATCAATGACCAGGAGAACAAAAAATGCAACTAAAATAATCGAAATTCTTTTATGCATTAATAATTTTTTATTAATGCATAAAATAACTATTCCTAATAGCACTCCCAACCCAGCCGTAAACTCCATCCAAAATGTGGTCCATGGGTTGCTTACATTGGCAACCAACAGAGAGAATGTTATCAATAGATAAGAGAAAATCATTTCATAAAAAAAGCCGCACTAGGCGGCTTTTTTAGCAAAATCTGATATTAGTATTAACGGCAGCTTGCGGGCAAGAACTTGGCGTCCATGCCATTGGTAGCGCCAGTCTTGCACTTCCAAGCTCGAACAGGCTTCAGCGCAGAAGATGCAAAATCGGCAGCTGCAGAAGCAGTAGTCATGCCAGCGTCGCTGTAAGGAACCAAGTCAATAGTATTTTTGTTCGTGCCCAGTTGCGAAATATTACGGGCAGTCACTGTAATCACGCCGTCTTTGCTGGTGCTAACTTGCTGCACGTACTGCGAAACCGGGGAGGCAGAAGAACCGCCTTCACCACACCCAAAGCCATCAGCGGCGGAAGGAGCTGTCGCCATTCCTGTTTGAGATGCTTCGCTAATAGCGGTACGACATGTCGAAGCGGCCAGCACCACTTCCGATACTTTGGCACGAGCCGTGTAATCCTGATAAGCAGGCAAAGCCACGGCAGCCAGAATTCCGATGATCGCCACAACGATCATCAGTTCGATCAGGGTGAAACCCTTTTGGATGGAACGCTTCATTTCAAACTCCCTAGTTGGATGAGACCCAGACTATGAAGCAAACTGCGTGCCAGCAATTTACCGGGTGAAAGCACCACACAAGACAACACGTTTGGCAACATTCACGCGAGTTTGAGTAACAATTTTGGCGATCCGATCGCAAGCGGTGACAAATTTGTCAGATACTTAGCGCCCGTCAAGCCAGTCACTCCACGACAAAGCGCATGGAGCTTCCCGCCAGGTCCACCGTATCACCATTGAGCAGGGGCACGGAAAGAGGCCCGACTACCTGACCATTGAGCTTGAGGTCTTCACTGGCACCTTCCAGCTGGG
Organism: Comamonas brasiliensis; assembly: GCF_018292285.1. Lineage (NCBI taxonomy): Bacteria > Pseudomonadati > Pseudomonadota > Betaproteobacteria > Burkholderiales > Comamonadaceae > Comamonas > Comamonas brasiliensis. The sequence goes on along the minus strand of NZ_JAANES010000004.1, from coordinate 371,277 downwards.
TAAGCACAAAGCCATGAGGCTTCTGGGTGATGGAAGCGATGGCTACTCCAGGCTTACCCAGGGTGGTGACGACTTTGAAAAGCGCTATTTCCTTGCCTGCCAGGCTGCCGGTGAGCATGCGAATCACGGCGTGACGCTCCGGCAGTGCGGCAAGCGAGCCCTGAATGGTGGAACTGAAGCTGGAGATTTCGCCAAACCCGGAAGGGCTGGCCAGTTTGGCATGGCCGCTGTCTGCTTCTTCGGAAATGTGCGCCAGCGCCGCCTTTTTGCCGCCCGAGGCAGACGAAATATTGGTGTCTGGGATCACAGTGTCGAGAAAGCGGATCTTGTAGCGCCCAATGTCCAGCAGGTCGCCGTTGAGCAGATACTGCTTCTGGATGGCACGGCCATTGACATAGGTGCCGTTGGTGCTGCGCAAGTCCTCAATGCTGACCTTGCCGCCCGTGATGGTGAGCACGGCATGCTCGCCGCTGACCGCCAGATTCTCGATCACGATGTCGTTATAAGGACGACGACCCACGGTCGTGCGCTCCTTGGTGAGCTGCACTTCCTTGATGACTGCGCCGTCGATTGAGATGACCAAAGTCGGCATGCTCGAAGCTCCTGAGGAAACGCCAAGTCCCGCTTGGCTGCACTGGCAGAGATCCCTCACACTTGAGTGTGTGATTCAGCGCTCGCCCCTAATCGTAACTGGATGAAACGCGCCTGGATGCAGCATCTTATTTCACTAATTCGATGAAGCCAGCGATCCCATTGAAATTTTCAACCCTGCTGCCATCCGCCTGCAACATCTATGGAATTGCTCCTGCAATCTCTCCGTTCACCCCATGAGAAAAGCCCACGCTGATGGGAGCGCGGGCTTTTGCAGATTCCTGGAAAGCGGCAACTGCCGCCTGTCTCTGAATTAGAACGGGATATCGTCGTCCATATCGTCAAACCCCGACGCAGCGCGCTGGGGAGGAGGGGCCATGGGAGCAGGAGCAGAACGCTGCTGCATGGGTGCCGGTGCGGGGCGCTGCTGCATGGGCGCGGGAGCTGGACGGCTGGGTGCCTGATAGCTGCTTTCACCGTAACCATCGTCGCCGCCGTAACCGCCTTGCTGCTGACCACCGCCCTGGCGGCTTCCCAGCATCTGCATGGTGTCGGCACGGATTTCGGTGGCGTAACGCTCCTGGCCGGAGGCCTGATCGGTCCACTTACGAGTGCGCAGGCTGCCTTCGACATAGACCTGGCTGCCCTTGCGCAGATACTGCCCCACGATTTCGGCCAGCTTGCCATTGAAGACCACGCGGTGCCATTCGGTGGCTTCGCGGTTTTCACCGGTGTTCTTGTCGCGCCAGCGGTCCGTGGTGGCGATGGTCACATTGGCCACCTGATCGCCGCTGGGGAAGGTGCGCATTTCAGGGTCACGGCCCAGATTGCCGACGATGATGACTTTGTTGACGGATGCCATAGAAATACCTTTTCAAAAAGTGGCCCGGGCAGTCAAGAAAGGTCCCGAACCAATGAAGCTCGTATTCTGCCCCAAGCCCGCCCTGAAGAGCACGGGATTTCCCGATATCCCATATCGGCCATGCCGGTCGCTCAGGCAACTCCGCGCAGGCAGCTGAGCAAGAGACTGAGTCTTTGCACCGCCAGCATCAGCTACCGGTGGGAAGGCGCACGGCGCCTCAGTGACGGCCTACCGGGCGCAGCGGCCAGGTCACGACCAGCCACAGGGCAACCAGTGCCGCCGTCATGATGAACAGGCCCGGCACACCCGCAAATTTGGCGACAGCACCGCCGACAGCACCGCCAGCAAACAGTCCCAGCGACTGCAAGGTGTTGTAGGCACCCAAGGCCGCACCGCGCAGCGGCGCCGGTGCCATGCGCGAGACCAGGCTTGGCTGGGTAGCCTCAAGCGCGTTGAAGCCGCAGAAGAACAGAAACATCAGCAGCGCCATGCACCAGACCGTAGGAATGGTGCCGCTGGCGGCCAGCATGCCCAGACCGATCTGCACGACCAGCACCAGACCGATGGCCCCCAGCAGGGCGGTGCGCAGCCTGCCCTTGCGCTCCATGGAGAACAGCAGGCCCATGGCCACAAAAGACAGCAGCACGGCCGGCAGATAGATGTGCCAATGCTGCTCCTTGGCCAGACCGGCTTGCACCAGCATGGCCGGCACGGCAACCCACATGGACATCTGCACGGTATGCAGAATGAACACGCCGAAATTCAGGCGCAGCAGATCGGACTGGCCCAGCAGCTCGCTGAACCGCCCCTTGGGCGCATCGGCATGCTGCCTGGGCTCGGGCGGCACCACCCACAAAACCACGGCAATACCAGCCAGCGCCAGCGCGCAGGTCAGGCCGAAGATGCCGGACAGCCCTATCCAGGCGTTCAGCAGCGGTGCCAGCACCAGCGCCAGCGCAAACATCAGGCCGATGCTGCCGCCCACCAGGGCCATGGCCTTGGTACGCACGCCATCGCGTGTCAGGTCGGCCAGCAAGGCCGTGACCGCGGCAGACACGGCGCCCGCACCCTGAATGGCACGTCCCGCCATCAGGCCGGTCAGCGAGTCGGCCATGGCTGCAATCAGGCTGCCCGCAGCAAACACCAGCAGGCCGGCGACAATGACAGGCTTGCGGCCGATACGGTCGGAGGCCAGCCCGATGGGCAGCTGGAACAGGGCCTGGGTCAGACCATACAGACCCATGGCGAGGCCGATCATGGCCGGGTCGTCACCGCCCGGGTACTTGCGCGCCTCCAGCATGAAGACGGGCAGCACCAGAAACAGGCCCAGCATGCGCAGCGCAAAGATCAGCGCCAGAGCGCCGCTGGAGCGGCGTTCCTGGGAGGTCATGGTGGTGGAGGATTTGTCCGTGCCCTGCGTGCCCGCGCTGGGGGAGGTATTGATTTTTTTCACGCTCAGATTTTGCCAAGAGTCAAAGTCTTATGCCCAGGTTAACTAAATCACTGCCGGGCAAAAGAGAGGAAATAAAACCGTAGATTGTCCGTGAACATGAATCATCTAGTCACGCGCAAGCCCGTCTGACTATCATGGAGAGTTTTCCCCGTCTGGAGCGCCCGTGTCCCTGAAGCCTGATTCGCCCTCTGAAGTCCAAGATGACAGCCTCTATCTGGGCCGCTCTCTGGCGCAGACACGCATCGCCATTCGCGGCGCACGCACGCACAACCTCAAGAACATCGACCTGGACATCCCCCGCAACCAGCTGGTGGTGATCACCGGCCTGTCGGGATCGGGCAAGTCCAGTCTGGCCTTCGACACCTTGTACGCCGAAGGCCAGCGTCGCTATGTGGAGAGCCTCTCGGCCTATGCACGCCAGTTTCTGGGCCGCCTGGACAAACCCGATGTCGATCTGATCGAGGGCCTGTCGCCGGCCATTTCCATCGAGCAGAAGGCCACCAGCCACAACCCGCGCTCCACCGTGGGCACGGTGACCGAGATCAACGACTATCTGCGCCTGCTCTACGCCCGTGCCGGCACCCCGTTCTGCCCCGACCACAATCTGCCGCTGCAGGCCCAGACCATCAGCCAGATGGTGGACAGCGTGCTGCAGCTGCCCGAAGACACCAGGCTGATGATCCTCGGCCCCTTGGCGCGCGAGAAAAAGGGCGAGTTCGTCGAGCTTTTCGTGCAGCTCCAGGCCCAGGGCTATGTGCGCTTTCGCGTCGACGGGCAGATCTACGACGCCCAGTCCCTGCCCAAGCTGGAGAAGAACGAGCGCCACAACATCGATGTGGTGATAGACCGACTCAAGGTTCGTGAAGACATCAAGCAGCGCCTGGCCGAAAGCTTCGAGGCCGCCTTGCGCGCCGGCGGTGCCGATGCCGGCGGCCGTGTCATCGCGCTGGAAATGGACGGCGGCAAGGAACATCTGTTCAGCGCCAAGTTCGCCTGCCCCCTCTGCGACTACTCCCTGCCCGAGCTCGAGCCGCGCCTGTTCTCCTTCAACTCGCCCATGGGTGCCTGCCAGGCCTGCGACGGCCTGGGCAACAGCGAAGCATTCGACCCCGACCGCGTCGTGCCCTTCCCGTCGCTGAGTCTGGCCAGCGGTGCCATCAAGGGCTGGGACAAGCGCAACAACTACTACTTCTCCATGCTGGAGAGCGTTGCCAAACACTATGGCGTGAGCACCGAGACGGCATTCGAGGAGCTGCCCGAGAAGGTGCGCAACGTGATTCTCTTTGGCTCGGGCGACGAGTCCATGGAATTCAACTATGTTTTCGAGAGCGGCGAACGCAAGGGCGAAGCCTTCATCAAGTCGCATCCGTTCGAAGGCATCATCCCCAATATTCAGCGCCGCTTTCGCGAGACCGAATCCCAGGTCGTGCGCGACGATCTGGCCAAGCTGCGCAGCATCCGCAAATGCCCCGAATGTGAAGGCACGCGCCTGCGTCGCGAAGCGCGCTTTGTGCGCGTGGGCGATGGCGAGCAGGCCCGCTCCATCTATGAAGTAAGCCATGCCACGCTGGCCGATGCGCTGGGCTGGTTCAAGCAGTTGAGCATGGCCGGAGCCAAGGCCGAGATTGCGGACAAGATCGTGCGCGAGATCGCCTCGCGCCTGCTCTTCCTCAACGATGTGGGCCTCTCGTACCTGAGCCTGGACCGCAGCGCCGACACGCTCTCGGGTGGCGAAGCCCAGCGCATTCGCCTGGCATCTCAGATCGGCTCGGGTCTGACGGGCGTGATGTATGTGCTGGACGAGCCCTCCATCGGCCTGCACCAGCGCGACAACGACAAGCTGATTGCGACACTCGAGCACCTGCGCGATATCGGCAACAGCGTGATCGTGGTCGAGCATGACGAGGACATGATGCGTGCTGCCGACCAGATCATCGACATGGGTCCGGGCGCCGGCGTGCATGGCGGTCGCATCATGGCTCAGGGCAGCTATGAGGACATCAAGGCCAGCCCCGACTCGCCCACAGGACGCTATCTGAGCGGCGTACAAAGCATTCCCGTGCCCAGGCAGCGCACCGCCTGGCTGCCCGTGCTGCGCAAGGACAGTGAAGCCGAAGCCAGTCAAAGCGCATCGCGCTTTCCCGTCACGGCCGCGAAAAAGCGGGAGTCCGCGAGCAAGGTGCGCACCGACCTGCAGGCACTGACCGTGCAAGGCGCGCGCGGCAACAACCTCAGGAACGTGACGGTGGACTTCCCCGTCGGCCTGTTCACCTGCGTGACCGGCGTCTCCGGCTCGGGTAAATCCACCCTGGTCAACGATACGCTGTATGCCGAAGCAGCGCGCCAGATACACCGTGCAGGTACCGAGCCGGCAGCGCATGACGACATCGCAGGCATCGACTATTTCGACAAGGTCATCAACGTCGATCAGTCGCCCATCGGCCGCACGCCGCGCAGCAACCCGGCAACCTATACCGGCCTGTTCACGCCGATCCGCGAGCTGATGGCCGAAACCAATACCGCCAAGGAGCGCGGCTACGGCCCCGGACGTTTCTCGTTCAATGTCTCGGGCGGCCGCTGCGAAGCCTGCCAGGGCGACGGCGTGGTCAAGGTGGAAATGCATTTTCTGCCCGATGTCTACGTGCCCTGCGACCTCTGCCACGGCCAGCGCTACAACCGCGAGACGTTGGAAGTGCAGTGGAAGGGCAGGAACATCTCGCAGATTCTGGAGATGACGGTCGAAGACGCACATGCCTTCTTCAAGGATGTGCCCAGCATTGCGCGCAAGCTGCAGACCCTGCTGGACGTGGGCCTGTCCTATATCCGCCTGGGCCAGAGCGCGACCACGCTGTCGGGCGGCGAGGCCCAGCGCGTCAAGCTCGCGCAGGAGCTGTCCAAGCGCGATACCGGGCGCACGCTCTACATCCTCGACGAGCCCACCACCGGCCTGCACTTCGCCGACATTGCCCTGCTCCTGAAAGTGCTGCACCAGCTGCGCGATGCGGGCAACACCATCGTCGTGATCGAGCACAACCTCGACGTCATCAAGACCGCCGACTGGCTGATCGACATGGGCCCCGAGGGCGGCTCGGGCGGCGGCCAGGTCGTGGCCCAGGGCGCGCCCGAAGACATCGCAGCCAACCCGGCCAGCGTGACGGGACGCTACCTCAAGCCCTATCTGGACAAGGCCCCTGCCAAGTCCAAAGCCAAATCGTCATCAAAACAAGACTGATCAAGCGCAACAAGCTATGTTTTGCATAGCTTGTTGCGCCGGGGAAAGAAACAATGCAGAAAGATGTCTGGGATTTCGTCATCGTGGGCGCGGGCATGGCCGGAGCCTCCGCCGCCTGGCAGCTGGCGCAGTCGGGTGGCGAGAACCCGCCCTCGGTGCTGATGCTGGAGCGCGAATCCCAGCCCGGCTATCACACCACCGGCCGCTCGGCCGCGCTGTTTGAAGAGCATTACGGTCCCGCCCAGGTTCAGGCCCTGACCCGCGCCAGCCGCGCCTTCTACGATGCGCCACCGGCCGGTTTTGCAGAAAGCCCTATCCTCGCACCGCGCGGCGTGCTCTATGTGGGCACGGCCGATCAGCGGGATCTGGTGGATGCCGCCTATGCCGAGGCCCAGGTTCACTCCCCCGATGCCCAGCGCCTGAGCGCCGCACAGCTCAAGACCCTGGTTCCCGTGCTCGACACCGAGGTGCTGGTGGACGGCTTTCTCGATACCGGTGCGCGCGACATCGACGTGCACGCCCTGCACCAGGGCTATATCCGCGGCCTGCGCCAGCGCGGCGGCGACCTGTGGTGCAACGCCGAGGTCCAGGCCATCACCCGGGTCAACGACTTCTGGCACATTGCCCTGCCCCAGGGCCGTAGCCTTCGTGCCAAGGTCATCGTCAACGCCGCCGGGGCCTGGGTAGATGTCGTGGCCGCCATGGTGGGAGCGGCTCCTATCGGCATCACCCCGAAACGCCGCAGCGCCTTCACCTTCCCTGCCCCCGAAGGTATGGACGCCACGCACTGGCCCGCCATCATCAGCGCCGACGAAAACTGGTACATCAAGCCCGACGCCGGCCAGTTGCTGGGCTCACCCGCCAATGCAGACCCCGTGGCACCGCACGATGTCGTGCCCGAAGAGCTGGACATTGCCACCGGCATCTATCACATAGAGGAAGCCACCACGCTGCAAATCCGCCGCCCCTCGCATACCTGGGCCGGCCTGCGCAGCTTTGTCGCCGATGGCGAGCTGGTGATCGGCTGGGATGCCTCGCCCACGCCCGTGCCGGGCTTTTTCTGGGTCGCCGCCCAGGGCGGCTATGGCATCCAGAGTGCCGCCGGCTACAGCCTGCTGGCTCGCAATCTGCTGCTCGGGGAAACGCTGGATGCGGCGCTGGCCGCACAGAAGGTGAATGTGGGGGCAGTGTCACCTGCGCGTTGTCAGCTGGCGACTCAGAATTGAGAGCTGGTTGCGCTTTGTGGGTCTGCGCTTGATGCCGATTTGATTCGATTATTACGGCTTGCTTGATTGGCACTCAGAGGACGGGGCTCGACCCGCCCTCTGTCCTGCAATCAGCAGAAAAAACAAAAACGGCCTGCGCCCCGGGGGCACAAGCCGTTTTCAAACCTAGGCGACCTCAGGTCACCACTGGTCAAAGCAAGATCAGTTCTCGATATGCGCGAACTGAACAATCTTTGCGTACTTGGCAATCTCGGTGTTGATGTACTTGCCGGCATCCACCTTGGGATCGGCCACCACGTTGCCGGTCTCTTCCATCTTCTTGCGGAACTCGGGCGAAGCCATGGTTTCTTCCAACGCCTTCTTCAGCTTGGCGGCAATGGGAGCGGGCAGGCCCTTGGGGGCCATCAGTGCAAACCAGCTGTTGATGTCCACGTTCTTGAACTGGGGCAGTTCGGACAGGGCAGGGATATCGGGTGTGATGGCCGAGCGCTTGGCTTCGGTCGTACCCAGAGCCACAACCTTGCCGGCCTTGATATGGGGCAGGCCCGAGGACAGCACGAACACGCCGAACTCGATGTTGTTGCCCACCAGGTCGGTGGTCAGCGGAGCCACGCCCTTGTAAGGCACATGGGTCATCTGCAGCTTGCCCTGCTCCTTGACCAGCTCGCCGGCCAGGTGCAGCGCCGTGCCCACACCGGAGCTGCCGTAGCTGAACTTGTCGGGGTTCTTGGACACCAGACTCACAAACTCGGCCGCGTTCTTCACGCCGGCCTTGTGCGATGCGACCAGCACCATGGGCTGGGAACCCACCAGGCCGATGGGAGTGAAGTCGCCGATGTTGTACTTCACGGCCTTGTTGATGAGCCTGGCAATGGCCAGCTCATTGTTGGCACCCACCATGATGGTGTAACCGTCGGCAGGGGCCTTGGCCACCTTTTGGGCACCGATGGCGCCACCGGCGCCGCCCAGGTTTTCCACCACCACGGGCTGGCCCAGATGCTTGGCCAGGCCATCGGCCACCAGACGTCCCACCAGGTCGGTGCTGCCGCCGGCCGGGTAGCCCACGACCATGGTGATGGCCTTGCTGGGATAGTTGTCGGCGGCGATGGCAGGGACTGCCACGGCAGCGCCCAGCAGCAGGCCTGCAGCGATGGCGGTACGGCGGAGGATGTTTGTGTTCTGCATGAAACTATTCCGAATCTGTATGAGGCAATTGTCCGAATACGGAGAAAACCCTTCAGTGCTGATCTGGCACATTTCCGTGCCATTTCAGCACATCAAGGTGTTTTCGGGCAAATCGAGAGGAGGCAACGCCGCCAGGAACCCGATACCCTCTGTTGTTTTTCCAGCTTAAGGTGTGGCCGCAGGCAAAAAAGGAGTGACTGCTCAGTTACTGACCGGTGATATCGGTCCAGAACTGCTCCGCAGCGGTGCTCAGGCGGCGTTTGGGCCGATAAAGCCGCACATCGAAATGCACATCCAGACTGCCGTCGCCGGCCAGCGCCAGACGGCCGTCCTGGCAATCGCGCTGCACCATGGACCAGGGCATCCAGGCCACGCCCAGACCCTTGAGCACGTACTCGTAATTGGCATCCGCCGAATCGCATTCAATGCAGCGACGCAGGCGCGGCCACAGAGGATGGCTGGCAAGATGGTCTTCGACCAGCCGCCCCAACGCCATGCTGTGCGAAAAAGCCAGATAAGGCATGGGGCTGGCACCGGGCAGCAGAGCCTGCGCCAGTGCGAACAGGGGCTTGCCTTCGGCATCGGCCCGAGCCACGGGCACCAGCTTGTCGCTCATCACCGTCAGATAGCTGAACTGGCGGCCATCCAGCCGCACGGCGATGGCGGCATGGTGGTAGAGCAGGGCAAAGCTAACCTCGCCGCGCTGCAATATGTGCACGGTTTCATCGAGTGTGCGGGTGACGATGCGCATCTCCGCCGTCTGCAGCACGCTGCCATAGCGCGCTAGCCAGTCGGCCACGATGGTGCGCGCCAGCGTGCGCCCCGTGGCCAGCGTGATTACATGGGCCTGCCGGCCGGCCACGGCCTGCAGCTCGTCATGCGACTGGGCCAGGGTGCGCACCATCTGCTCGGCGGTGTCGCGAAAGGCCTCGCCGGCCGCAGTGAGACGAACCGGCCCGCCGCCCGCCTCGATCAGTGGGGTTCCAGCCCACTCCTCCAGCGCACGGATGCGCCGGCCGAAAGCCGGATGGGTGACATGGCGCAGCTCCGCCGCGCGGGTGAAGCTGCGCTCCTGCGCCAGAAGCAGAAAGTCTTCCAGCCATTTGCTTTGCATGGCCAGAGTGCCCTGACTCAGCTCTGCGCTGCTGCCTGCAGCGTGGCGCGCGTGGCGATGGCTGCCGCGCGTGCAGCCTTGGCAAAGTCATCACCCTGCCCCGCGTACAGAATGGCGCGCGAGGAATTGATGATGATGGGTCCGCCGCCAATGCGGGCGGCCTTGACGGTCGCCACGGCATCGCCACCCTGTGCACCCACGCCGGGAATCAGCAGCGGCAGTGTGGGAGCCACGGCACGCACGCGCTCGATCTCGTTGGGACGGGTTGCACCCACCACCAGTCCCAGCTGGCCATTGGTGTTCCACGGGCCCTGGGCCAGCTTGGCCACATGCTCGAACATATGTGGGTTGCCGGGCACATCGGCCAGGGTCTGGGCCTGCAGGTCGTCACCGCCGGGATTGGAGGTGCGGCACAGCAGGAAAGCGCCCTTGCCTTCGTACTTGAGATAGGGCGTGATGGAGTCGAAGCCCATGAAGGGCGAGAGCGTCACGGCATCGGCGCCATAGCGCTCGAAGGCTTCCTTGGCGTATTGCTCGGCGGTGGAGCCGATATCGCCACGCTTGGCGTCCAGAATCACGGGCACATGGGGTGCCACCCGGCGCATGTGCGCCATCAGCTTTTCGAGCTGGTCCTCGGCACGATGGGCGGCGAAGTAGGCAATCTGGGGCTTGAAGCTGTTGACCAGATCATGGGTGGCATCGACGATGGCTGCGCAGAAGTCGTAGATCTTGGACGCATCGCCCTGCATGGCGCCAGGAAAGCGGCTGGGTTCAGGGTCCAGACCCACGCACAGCATGGAGTCATTGCGCGTGGACGCGTCGCGCAGCATGTCGATAAAAGTCATAAAGCGTGATTTTAATTGCTCGACCCTTCCAAGCCCCGCTACAGGTCTTGCGCCAAGCCGCAAAACAGACGCACACACCAACTCAGTGACACCGAGGAAGCGCCGCCGCGCACCGACGGTGTCGTCCCCCTCCCGCAAAGCGAGTGAGGGGGAAGCGGCGGAGCCGCTCAGGGGGAGAAAATCATTCCGGGGGAGATAATCCAGCCCCATGCCTTCGTTCACGCCCAAACAGCTCATCCTCCTCGTCTTGCTCACCATCGTCTGGGGTCTGAACTGGCCGGTGATGAAGCTCGGCGTGCAGCATTTCCCGCCCCTGAGCTTCCGCATGGTCAGCATGTGGGTAGGCCTGCCCATTCTGGCCCTCTTCGTCGCCAGCAAGGGCTTGCCGCTGGCCATACCCCGCAGCTACTGGGGCCAGCTGACCAAGCTCACGCTGTTCAACATGGTGCTCTGGCACTGCCTGATCATCATCGCCATCCCCACGCTGTCCAGCGGACGTGCGGCGATTCTGGGCTACACCATGCCCATCTTCTCGGCCGTGTTCGGCAGCCTTTTCTTCAAGGACAGCCTGGGTGCGCGCGCCTGGGCGGGCGTGGGAGCAGCCTTCGCCGGCGTGCTGCTGTTGCTGTGGCATGAGGTTGGCGCTCTGGGCAGCAAGCCCCTGGGCGTGATGCTGATGCTGATTGCTGCCGCCGGCTGGGCCTGGGGCACGCAGTTGCTGCGCCGCACCGAGGCGCCGGTACCGCTGATGACACTGTCGTTGTGGATGGTGGCCATCACCACCGTGGTGCTGACCGTGCTGGCCTTTGTTTTTGAGCGAAAACAGTGGCATGTGCCCGACCAGACTGCGCTGGCTGCTATCGCTTTCAATGGCATCCTGGTGTTGGGCTTCGCCCAGGCCGTGTGGTTCTATCTGGCCCGCAGCCTGCCGCCCGTGGCCTCCACGCTGAGCGTGATGATGATTCCGGTGCTGGGCGTGTTTGTGGGCGCCTGGTGGCTGGGCGAAGTCTTGCACTGGCAGGACTGGACCGCTGTCTGCCTGATGGTGGTGGCGATTGCCTCGGTGCTCTGGCCTGCCAAAAACAGCGCTTAATTCCCGGGCTGCGGCGCCTTGCACACGGTGTAGCGCAGCTCTGCCATGCCTGTGCCCATCTGCTGCACCGACTGCAGCTGCAGCACGGGACTCAGCAAGCGGCGCGGCAACAAAGGCTTGCCCCGGCCCAGAGTGGCCGAGCCAATCTGCACGATGACCTCATCGAGCAGGCCCGCGTCATGAAACTGACCGGCCAGATCCCCGCCACCCACAATCCAGATGTTCCTGTCGCCGGCTGCAGCCCTCATGCTTGCCAGCACGGGCTGCACATCGCCGCTGACAAAGCGCACATCCGCGCCCTCAATCCGCGGCAGCTGGCGGCTGGAAAACACCCAGGCAGGCTGCGCATAGGGCCATGCTGCGCCAGTCTCCTGCTTCACCGCATCGGCGTTGCGGACCATCCATTCATAGGTGGCCGATCCCATGGCCAGCGCACCGACCTGCGCAATAAAGCCCGGATAGCTGGACTCCGTCAGGCTGCCCAGGGGAAACAGCCAGTCCAGGGAGTCGTCTTCGGTGGCGAGAAATCCATCCAGGCTGGAAGCGGTGTAGTACTGGGTTTTCATGATGGAGCGTAGTTTGCCTCGGCGGCGCTGGCTCGGACCGCTTCAAACCGGCCGTCAGGGCAAAAAACCTCGGGCGCTGCGCTCAAAAGTCAGTCCAAGGGTGCGGGAGCCAGATTCCGCGCCGTGGCCAGCATGGTGGCGCACAGCCACTCCTTGCCTTCGCGGCAGGAAAACACATCCGCCCGGGCCACTGTCAGCAGCTTGCTGGCCTGGATGACGCGGCCACGGGCCAGCAGGCTCGTGCCATTGGCCGCCGCCAGGTATTTGATGCTGCAGTCCACGGTGGCATTGAACCAGCCCGGTGGCAACAGCGTCCCCGCAGCCGATACGGCAGCAAAGTCCGCAATGGCAAAGACAGGCGTGGCCTGCAACTGGCCGGGTCTGAAGCTCAGGCTTTCCTGGTAGGGCAGGCAGAGATCGACCTCACCTGGCTCTATGCGCTCAAAGCGCAGCTGCAGCAGCTGCGCCACCGGCATGGAAAGCACCAGGGCCTGTACGTCACGGGCGAAATTCTCGTTCTGCGGTGTCATCACTTTTTCCTGCTCCTGCCGAATGAACCGGCCTCGTCATTGCCGCGCGCGCGAACACGCGGAAATCCTGGTTTGACGGCTGGCTGCGGCTCGCGCTCGCCAAACCATGCGATGTGTGAAACCAGGTGCCTGCGCAGTGCGCGCCGCTGGGCAATCTCCGCATCCAGTTCGGCAATGCGCTCCTGCAGCCTGGCAATCATCTGGGCCGCCGTCAGGGTCTTGCGACGATAGGCCGGCAGCACTTCGGCGATCTGCGTCAGGGAGAAACCACATTGCCGCGACATGGCGATGAATCGCAGCTCGCGGATCACGCTGTCATCGAACTCGCGGTAGCCGGACGGGCGCCGGGCGGCGGCAATCAGGCCCAGACTCTCATAGTGGCGAATGGCGTGCACGGACACACCCGACAGGCTGGCAAGTTCCGATATCTGCATGGCGACAAGGCTAACAAGCCTGGGGTTACACGAAGGTTGGAAGCCATGTTCACACAGTTTGTCGTCCGCGCTGCGGCCATAAAAAAACGCACCGTGCTTCCACGGTGCGTTTTTTAGGAGGAGCTTGTCGGGGCGATCAGGCCGCAGCGACTTCCTTCTTGGCAGAGCGTGCCTGCATGAACTTGCCCAGTCCGACCACCAGCACGGCGCCCGCTGCAGCAGCGACATAGTGCAGCCAGGGGTGAGCCATGGTGTAGCCATGCAGCAGGTTGTCGTTGACGATGGTCTCGCCGCCCACCCAGCCGATCAGCGCCGCGCCCAGCGTGACGATGACGGGGAAGCGTTCCATGAGCTTGATCATCACTGTGGAGCCGAAGATCACCAGGGGAATGGAAATGGCCAGACCCAGGATCAGCAGCACCATATTGCCCTGGGCGGTGGCGGCCACGGCAATCACGTTGTCCAGGCTCATCACCAGGTCGGCGATCAGGATGGTACGGATGGCAGTCATCATGGAGCCATGGCCCTTGGACTCGCCTTCGCCGTCTTCGTCGCCCGTCAGCAACTGATAGCCGATCCACAGCAGCAGGCAGCCGCCCACGACTTGCAGGAAGGAGAGTTCGAGCAGCTTGGCAGCGACCACGGTCAGCACGATACGCAGCACCACGGCGGCGCCGGAGCCGAACATGATGGCTTTCTTCTGCTGTTCAGGGGGGAGGGAGCGCGCGGCCAGCGCGATAACCACGGCGTTGTCGCCGGAGAGGATGATGTTGATCCAGATGATCTTCACCAGGCCGATCCAGAAATCGGCGCTATTGAGCATTTCCATGTTGACTCCACTGTTTTGAATACGAAAGCGCCGCATTGCGCGGCGCTTTCTTTTAAGAGTGGAGGCAGTGTAGGGCGCGAAGCCCATCTTGCCAGTTCGTAATACTGCGTAAATTCAACGCGGTATCACGAACTTTCTGCACGGGCTTACTTCTTCAGCAGGCCTTGCAGCAGGCGACCCATCTCGGAAGGGTTGCGGGTGATGGTGAAGCCGCACTCTTCCATGATGGCCAGCTTGGCGTCGGCAGTGTCGGCACCGCCGGAGATCAGGGCACCTGCGTGGCCCATGCGCTTGCCGGGAGGGGCAGTCACGCCAGCGATGAAGCCCACGATGGGCTTTTTCATGTTGGCCTTGCACCACTGGGCAGCTTCGGCTTCGTCGGGACCGCCGATTTCACCGATCATGATCACGGCATCGGTGTCGGGATCGTCGTTGAAAGCGCGCATCACGTCGATGTGCTTCAGACCGTTGATGGGGTCGCCACCGATACCGACAGCGGAGGACTGGCCAATGCCCAGTTCGCTCAGCTGAGCCACGGCTTCGTAAGTCAGCGTACCGGAACGGGACACCACGCCCACGCGGCCCTTCTTGTGGATGTGACCGGGCATGATGCCGATCTTGATTTCGTCAGGCGTGATCAGACCGGGGCAGTTGGGGCCCAGCAGCAGAGTCTTCTTGCCGCCGGCAGCTTCCTTGGCCTTCATCTTGTTGCGCACTTCCAGCATGTCGCGAACGGGGATGCCTTCGGTGATGCAGATGGCCAGGTCCAGATCAGCTTCAACAGCTTCCCAGATGGCAGCAGCAGCGCCTGCGGGAGGCACGTAGATCACGGACACGGTAGCGCCGGTTTCCTTGGCAGCGTCCTTGACGGAACCAAAGATTGGGATGTCGAAAATCTTTTCGCCAGCCTTCTTGGGGTTCACGCCTGCCACGAAGCAGTTCTTGCCGTTCGCGTATTCCTGGCACTTTTCAGTGTGGAACTGACCGGTCTTGCCAGTAATGCCCTGGGTGATGACCTTGGTGTCTTTGTTGATAAAGATCGACATGTTTCTATCTCCGGGGCGTATTACTTAACGGCAGCAACGATCTTGGTCGCTGCTTCAGCCATGGTGTCAGCAGCGATGATGGGCAGACCGGAATCCTTGAGGATTTGCTTGCCCAGCTCTTCGTTGGTGCCCTTCATGCGCACGACCAGAGGCACGCTCAGGTTCACGGCCTTGCAGGCGGTGACCACGCCGTTGGCGATGGTGTCGCACTTCATGATGCCGCCGAAGATATTGACCAAAATACCCTTGACTTCAGGGTTCTTGAGCATGATCTTGAAGGCTTCTGTCACCTTCTCGGCCGTAGCGCCGCCGCCCACGTCCAGGAAGTTGGCAGGTTCGCCGCCGAACAGCTTGATGGTGTCCATGGTGGCCATGGCCAGACCGGCGCCGTTCACCAGACAGCCGATGTTGCCGTCCAGGGAGATGTAGGCCAGATCGAACTTGGAGGCTTCGATTTCGGCAGCGTCTTCTTCGTCCAGATCGCGGAAGGCCACGATTTCGGGGTGACGGAACAGAGCGTTGGGGTCGAAGTTGAACTTGGCGTCCAGGGCCATCAGGTCGCCCTTGGAGTCGCAGTTCAGGGGGTTGATTTCCACCAGCGACGCGTCGGTGTCCATGTAGCACTTGTAGATCTTGGCGAACAGATCCACGGCCTGATCCACGGACTTGCCTTCCAGACCGATGGCAGCTGCCACCTTGCGCGATTGCGCTTCGGTGATGCCGGTCAGGGGGTCGATCATCTCGGTGATGATCTTTTCGGGAGTGGAGTGGGCCACTTCCTCGATGTCCATGCCGCCTTCGCTGGAAGCGATCAGGGCAACCTTCTGTGTGGCGCGGTCAGTCACCAGCGACACATACAGTTCGTTCTTGATGTCGGCGCCGTCTTCGATGTACAGGCGACGGACCTTCTGACCTTCGGGGCCGGTCTGGTGAGTCACCAGCTGCATGCCCAGGATCTGCTCGGACAGCTTTTGCACGTCCTCGATGGACTTGGCAACCTTCACGCCGCCGCCCTTGCCGCGGCCACCAGCGTGGATCTGGGCCTTCACCACCCACACGGGTCCACCCAGCTTCTGGGCTGCTTCAACAGCCTCTTGCACGGTAAACGCAGGAATGCCACGGGGAACGGGCACACCAAATTGGCGCAAGATTTCCTTGCCTTGGTATTCATGAATCTTCATGACTTTGTCTCTCTGAACTGAGGGGAAATACCCGCTTGCCACCGACTCGGGGGAGCCTGGCCATCGGGTTCATATGACATGGCGAGCAGGAATGTACCATGCTGCACCGCGCAAAACGACACCTGAACATGCGCAAAATCCACAATTTCACGCAACTTTGTCGTGTTCCGGAAACAGCTGCAATGCCTTGAATTTCTTAGGGAAATTATTCCTACACGATATCTTTTCTTCCCGCAACTTTCTTATGTCTTATATACGAGTCAAGGACATTGAGGCAGCGGCTGGCAATGTGCTGACAACTGCGAATAGCTGCTACGCCTACTGGGCCATTCGCGCAAGACTTGCCTCAGAACGTGATTGCGATCTCTACGCAGCCGCGTTGGGGCGCAATCGGGATGAGTTCGAAGCGATGGCTCGCCGCTTGCACCGGGGTGCAAGCAAGTGACAGCGCACAGAAATCGCCCGATTTCGCTCCAACCCTCCGGGACAGGGGCTTTGCGGGCAGTCTGCGGCGTTGCGAATCCTCGCAATAGCACGGCTATTGCTGCGGTATCGCGCCTGGCATCCCATCCCGCAAAGCCTCTGTCGCGGCGCGAGGAGATCTCAACCACGTTCTCAAAGACAGGCAATGCACATTCCTGACGAGATTCAAGGACAATCACCGCTCGGAAAGCGGCAATGGTGCCGCAGGCAGCGGCATATAAACCAAGAAATGCGCGCGCCGGTGCAGGAGAAAATGCAATGGCAAAAGTCTTTATTGACGGAGAAGCAGGAACCACAGGTCTGCAGATCCGTGATCGTCTGGTCGATTTTGCAGGTGTGGAGCTGGTCAGCATCGACCCCGCACTGCGCAAGGACCCGGCCGCCAAACGCTCTCTGATTGCCGGCGTGGACCTGGTCATCCTCTGCCTGCACGACGACGCCGCCCGTGAAACAGCTGCCATGGTGGACTCCATCACCGCAGAGACCGGCCGCGCCATCAAGATCATCGACGCCTCCACCGCCCATCGCACGGCCGCAGGCTGGGTCTACGGCTTCCCCGAACTGCGCGCCGGCCAGCTCGACGCCGTGAAGAACGCCACCCGCGTCTCCAACCCCGGCTGCTATGCCACAGGTGCCATTGCCCTGCTGGCACCGCTGGTGGCTGCTGGCCTGATTCCCGCCGACTACCCCGTGAGCCTGCCCTCCGTGTCCGGCTACACCGGCGGCGGCCGCACCATGATCGAAGCCTACGAAGGCGGCAATGCCGCACCTTACGAGGCCTACGCACTGGGTCTGTCGCACAAGCACATTCCCGAAATCCTGCACTACACCGGCATGACCCGCCGCCCCGTGTTCATCCCCGCCGTGAGCAACTTTGCTCAGGGCATGCTGGTGCAGCTGCCGCTGCACCTCGATCTGCTGCCCGGTGCGCCCAAAGCCGCCGACCTGCACGACGCTCTGGCCAGCCATTACGCCAAGACCAACACCAGCGCCAACTGGGTCAGCGTGCTGCCGCCCACGGACGACAACAAGCTGGCCGCCGACGCCCTGGCCAATACCAACAAGCTGGAACTGCGCGTGTTTGCCAACGAGCAATATCGCCAGGCCGTGCTGATCGCACGTCTGGACAATCTGGGCAAGGGTGCCAGCGGCGCCGCCGTGCAGAACCTGCAGCTCATGCTGGGCCTGTAAGCGCGGGCTCGGTCGGCGCACCCACTTGCTACGGTTGCGATAGCTGCAGGCGCTTGCCCGACAGGCACCGGCGCCTGCATGCGCTCCACATCGGCTGATGCCCGCTCCGGCGGGCATATTTAATGCTGCCCGACACCGGCCCGGATTCCAGTACCCCGTATGCCATAGGCCGGCTTGGTTTATCCTTGCCGACCTAAGAGCGTGCTTACGATCTCCTCGCGCCGCGACAGAGGCTTTGCGGGATGGGATGCAAGGCGTGATACCGCAGCAATAGCCGCGCTATTGCGAGGATTCGCAACGTCGCAGACCGCCCGCAAAGCCGCTGTCCCGAAGGGTTGGAGCGCAATCGGGCGATTTCTGTGCGCTGACTCTTGCTTGCACCCCGGTGCAAGCAGCGAGCCATCGCTTCGAACTCATCCCGATTGCGCTCCAACGCGGCTGCGTAGAGATCGTAAACACGCTCTAAGATTTCAGGTTTCCTGCCAGCCATTGCGGTCCGGCGCCGCAGCGGCGGCGTTGCCGTTCGTGGCGACGGCAGCTTTTGCAAAGGTTTCCCTCAGATGACTCGCAAGCCATCAGACGCGCCGGGCCAGGATGGCCATGACCATCTGCAACGCAATCTCACCAACCGCCACATACAGCTGATCGCCATCGGCGGCGCCATCGGCACGGGCCTGTTCATGGGCTCTGGCAAGACCATCAGCCTTGCCGGGCCGTCCATCGTCTTCGTGTACATGGCCATCGGCATCATGCTGTTCTTCGTGATGCGGGCCATGGGCGAGCTGCTGCTGTCCAATCTTCAGTACCGCTCCTTCATCGATTTCTCTGCCGATCTGCTGGGCCCCTGGGCAGGCTTTTTCACGGGCTGGACCTACTGGTTCTGCTGGATCGTCACCGGCATCGCGGATGTGATTGCCATCACCGGCTACGCACAGTTCTGGTTCCCCGACATCCCGCAGTGGCTGCCCGCCATTGCCTGCGTGCTGCTGCTGCTGGGCCTGAACTTGCTGACGGTGAAGCTGTTCGGCGAGACCGAGTTCTGGTTCGCCATGATCAAGATCGTGGCCATCGTGACGCTGATCGGCGTGGGCCTGTGGATGGTGTTCTCGGGCTTTGTATCGCCTGCGGGCCGTCAGGCTGCGCTGGCCAATCTCTGGAATGACGGCGGCATGTTCCCCAACGGCCTGATGGGCTTTTTCGCGGGCTTCCAGATTGCGGTGTTCGCCTTTGTCGGCATCGAACTGGTGGGCACCACCGCCGCCGAGGCCAAGGATCCGGAGCGCACGCTGCCGCGCGCCATCAACTCGATTCCCGTGCGCATCATCGTCTTCTATGTGCTGGCGCTGGTGGCCATCATGACCGTCACGCCCTGGCGCGACGTGGTGCCGGGCAAGAGCCCCTTCGTGGAACTGTTCGTGCTGGCCGGCCTGCCCGCCGCAGCCGGCGTGATCAACTTCGTGGTGCTGACCTCGGCCGCCTCCTCGGCCAACAGCGGGGTGTTCTCCACCAGCCGCATGCTCTACGGTCTGTCGCTCAAGGGCGATGCGCCCAAGTCCTTCGGCACCCTGTCCTCGCGCAGCGTGCCTTCGCGCGGCCTCATGTTTTCGTGCATCTGCCTGCTGGCAGGCGCTTTCCTGATGTGGATGATTCCCGATCTGATGGAAGCCTTCACCCTGGTGACCACGGTATCGGCCATTCTGTTCATGTTTGTCTGGTCGCTGATTCTGCTGTCCTACATCGCCTACCGCCGCCAGCGTGCAGCGCTGCACCTGGCCTCCCGTTTCAGGATGCCCGGCGGCGTCCCCATGTGCGTGGCCTGCCTGGCCTTCTTCGCGGGTATTCTGGTGCTGCTCACGCTCAAGGACGATACGCGCCAGGCGCTGATCGTCACCCCGTTGTGGTTTGTGCTGCTGGGCGTGGCCTACCAGTTCGTGCGCAAGCGCGCCGCGGTCGGTGTGGTGGCAATTCAGTAAGCTCGGCGCACAATGCGCGGCATTCTTGTTTTGGATAGCAGCTGACGCTTTCCCAGCATGGAATTTCAGGTGTTTCGCCTGAAATTCCATATCTGACAGGCGCAGGTAGCTATTGTTTTGATAACCCGGCCTGTCCCATGTCCCACAATTCCAACCTGCAGCAGCGCGCCACCCTGATAGGCCTGCTGGCCGTGCTCTGCTGGAGCTGCACCGTGGGCCTGATGCGCGCCGTGGCCGAGCCGCTGGGTGCGGTCGGCGGCGCGGCCTGCCTCTATACCATGGCCGCGCTGTGCATTGCCGTGGCGCGCGGGCGCAAGGGCTGGCGTGAGCTGGCCCGCTGGCGCAGCATGCATCCGGCCTATCTCTGGGGCTGCGGCCTGCTGTTCGTGGTCTACGAGATCTGCCTGTCCGTGGCCGTGGGCCTGGCTCACGACCGCAACCAGGCCATGGAGATCGGGCTCATCAACTACCTCTGGCCCAGCCTCACCATCGTGCTGGCCGTGCTCTGCGGCCAGCAGACGACGCGCTGGTGGCTGTGGCCCGGGGTGCTGATCTGCCTGTGGGGCCTGGCGCGAGTGCTGGGCGGCGAAAGCTTCAGCCTGCCGGTCATGTGGAGCCATGTACATAGCAACCCGCTGGCCTATGGCATGGGTTTTGCCGCCGCCCTGCTCTGGCCGGCCTATTCGCTGCTGGCGCGCCGTCATGGTGCAGGCTTCAACGCCGTGGGCCTGTTCGTGACCTGGACGGCCTTGGCGCTGTGGCTCAAATGGCTGATGCTGGGCGACCCACAGCCCATGCAGTGGAGCTGGCTCACCGCCGGCCAGGTGGTTCTGGTCGGCGCACTCACGGCGCTGGGCTACAGCTGCTGGGAGCATGGCATCCAACATGGCAAGCTGGCCCTGCTGGCCGCGGCGTCCTACTTCACGCCCGTGCTCTCGGCGCTGATGGCCAGCGCCCTGCTGCAGGTGCTGCCGGGCTGGAGCTTCTGGCAGGGCGTGGCCCTGGTCACGCTGGGCTCGCTGATCTGCTGGTGGGCGACACGCAGCAGCCGGGACTAGGCCGGCACCACGCCCGCCCGGGCTCTCAGGCAGTCAGCCAGATGCCGAAGCCGAGCACGACGGCATGCCCGGCCAGCAAGATCCACAGCAGCGTCCAGGGCGGCTCGGTCAGGCCCTGCAGCATCTCCTGGATGCGGGCACCCAGAAAGGCGCGCAGCGCCGGATCGTCCTTGCCGCCTTCGCTGCCCCACTGGGCGCGCGAGTGGCCCCATTCCTCGAGCAGATCGGCCAGCGGCAGGCGATTGAGCACGCTGCGCACCACGAACTGCACGGCACGTCCGTTGCCGACCCAGGGCTGCAGATGCTCCATCGCCGCGCCCACGGTGAGCAGGTCGGCCGCCTTGTGCATGGCCTTGTGGGCGCTGGGCAGAGCCTCGATGCGCTGTGCCAGCATGGCCGCCAGGCGCTCGGCCAGGCCCTGACCGTAGCGCGCCACCAGCTTGCCTGCCGCGCGGGCGCGGCCCAGCTGCAGACCGACCATGAGGTAGGCGGGAATGATGAAGATCAGCACCACGGCCACCAGCAGCGGCGGCGACATCAGCAGGCTGATCACGGCGCCGTAGATGCCGGTATGGGCCGAGGCATGAATGCCCTGACCGGGATCGGCCATCAGGCGCGAAAAATAGAACACGGCCGCGCCGCAGCCCAGCACCAGGGCCAGCAAGGCACCGAGCATCAGGCCACCCAGCAGCGATTTGCCGGCACTCAGGCCCACGCGCAATGCGGATGGGGCGTCAGGGGGTTGCGAAGCAGTCAGCACGTGGGTCCCTCCGGTGTAAGAAGCGGTTCCTCGTCCAGCAGGAGGGAGCAGGCTGCAGCTCAGTCCTCGCTGTCGGGTGCTGCGCAGTATGGAGCATCGCGCAGCACGCGTGAAGCCACATCTGCCGAAAAGCCGCGCGACGCCAGAAAACGCAGTTGCCTGGCCTTTTCCTTGATGTCGACGGGAACGCTGCCAAAACGCTTGCACCACAGCTCGCGCGCACGCTGCAGCTCACTGCCGCGCAATTGCTCGCCCGCCTGGCGCACGGTCTCGTCATCCAGTCCCTTGCTGCGCAGGTCATGCACCAGACGCGCTGCACCATAACGGCTGGCCTTGCTGCGCATGACAGACTCGACCACGCGCTCCACACTGATGAAGCCACGCTGCTCCAGCTCGTCGAGAACGGCATTCAGATCATCACCCTCCTCCACATGTGCAGCGAGCTTGCGCTGCAGCTCCAGCCGCGAATGCTCGCGCTGCGCCAGCAGCTTCAGGGCGCGGCCCTTGAGTGAGAGCTTGGCAAAGCTCATGCTCGGATCTCTCCCATAAAAAATGCGCAGAGACCGCCTGCGCAAAGATGGCTAACTTTTGGCCCCGCCGCCCTGCAGCGGGAATTTCAGTCCCTGCCGATGCCAGGCATTCGACAAGGGAAAGCGACCTGGTCGTTCAGGAGGCTCAGGCCTCGATCACCCCGTCCTTGTCCACCTTGCCCTTGCCGCCCTTGGCAGGCTTGGCTTCGGCGGCGGAAGCCCCGTCCACAGGCAGCAGCTTGATGCCCAGGCTATCGCGCACCTTGTTTTCGATCTCGATGGCCAGCGCGGGGTTCTCGCGCAGGAACTCACGTGAGTTGTCGCGGCCCTGGCCGATTTTTTCGCCGTTGTAGGCATACCAGGCACCGCTTTTTTCCAGGATCTTGGCGTTCACGCCCATGTCCAGAATCTCGCCTTCGCGGCTGATGCCTTCGCCAAACAGGATGTCGAACTCGGCCGTCTTGAAGGGAGGCGAGACCTTGTTCTTCACGACCTTGACCTTGGTTTCGTTGCCGATGGCCTCATCGCCCTTCTTGATGGTGCCGGTGCGGCGGATATCCAGACGCACGGAGGCATAGAACTTCAGCGCATTGCCGCCGGTGGTGGTCTCGGGCGAACCGAACATCACGCCGATCTTCATGCGGATCTGGTTGATGAAGATGACCATGCAGTTGGTCTTCTTGATGGTGGCCGTCAGCTTGCGCAGGGCCTGGCTCATCAGGCGGGCCTGCAGGCCGGGCAGGGCATCGCCCATCTCGCCTTCGATTTCGGCCTTGGGCGTCAGTGCGGCCACCGAGTCGATGACGATCAGGTCCACGGCACCCGAGCGCACCAGGCTGTCGCAGATCTCCAGGGCCTGTTCGCCGGTGTCGGGCTGGCTGATCAGCACGTCGCTGAGGTTCACACCCAGCTTCTGGGCATAGCTGGTGTCCAGCGCATGTTCGGCGTCGATGAAGGCGCAGGTGCCGCCCTGCTTTTGCATCTCGGCAATGACCTGCAGCGTCAGCGTGGTCTTGCCCGAGGATTCTGGACCGTAGATTTCAATCACGCGGCCACGCGGCAGACCGCCCACGCCCAGTGCGATATCCAGGCCCAGGGAGCCGGTGGAGACGACCTGGATGTCTTCAATGGCTTCACCTTCGCCGAGCTTCATGATGGTGCCCTTGCCGAACTGCTTTTCGATCTGGGCCAGGGCGGCTGCCAGGGCTTTGGCTTTTTCGCTGTTGGCGTCGTTGGTCTTGGCGATGGCGTTCATATCAGGCTCCGAAGTAGGTGAATGATTGTCTGTGGCCAGCCCTGTCTTTACATTCAGGCTGGATGCTTGAACAGTAGTTTATGAGCTTGTATCGGCTGTGTGTTCGAATATTTAGTCAGTTTGCCTTACTATTTGCCCATGTCCGAAATTGCACCTGTCACTCCCGCCGAAGATGCCTGGCGCCAGACCCATCTGGGCCGCCTGCTCGGCCATGCCATGCGCCGCTTCGATGCACGCGTGCTGCAGCTCATGGCACGCGATGTGGAGGTGCCGCTGGCCCTGTCCAACCTGGCGGCGCGCGACAAGGTGGGGGCAGCCCATATCCACATCACGCGCCATCTGTCCCTGGCCGGCGACCGGCTCACCGATCTGGCCGACAAGGCCGGCATGAGCAAACAGGCCATGGCCGACCTGGTGACGCAATGCGAGGCCTGGGGCCTGGTCACGCGCGCGATCGACCCCCACGATGCGCGCGCCAAGCGCGTGCGCTTCACCGATGCGGGTCTGGTCTGGCTGCGGGCTTTTCACGACGCCGTGAGCCAGGCCGAGGCCGAGTTCCGCGAGGCCGTGGGCGAGGATGTGGCCACCGTGGTAGCGCTGGGCCTGGAAGCCTATGCCGAAGGCTACTGAGGCCTGACGCCTGCGAGCGCCTGTCGACAATTGCGCCGGACGGCGATGACCCGTCCCTACAATGGCAGCAAAAGTGCAAACAGGCACACATAACAAGCAGGAGACTCCCATGCGCATACTGATTGCCGAAGACGACCAGGTGCTGGCAGACGGCCTGCTGCGCACACTGCGCAGCTCGGGCGCCGTCGTCAGCCATGTGGCCAACGGCAGCGAGGCCGATACCGCCTTGCTGACCAGCAGCGAATTCGATTTGCTGATTCTCGATCTGGGCCTGCCCAAGGTGCATGGCCTGGAAGTGCTCAAGCGCCTGCGCGGGCGCGGCGACGCGCTGCCGGTGCTGATTCTCACGGCCGCCGACTCCATCGAGGAGCGGGTGCAAGGCCTGGACTACGGTGCCGACGATTACATGGCCAAGCCGTTTGCGCTGTCCGAACTGGAAGCGCGCGTACGCGCCCTCACGCGTCGCGGCATGGGCGGCGCCAGCTCCACCATCAAGCACGGCCCGCTGGTCTATGACCAGACCGGCCGGGTCGCCACCATCGACGGCAAGATGGTCGAGCTGTCGGCGCGCGAGCTGGGTCTGCTCGAGGTGCTGCTGCAGCGCGCAGGCCGTCTGGTCAGCAAGGACCAGCTGGTGGAGCGCCTGTGCGAATGGGGCGAGGAGGTGAGCAACAATGCCATCGAGGTCTATATCCACCGGCTGCGCAAGAAGATCGAGAAAGGGCCGATCCGCATCGCCACCGTGCGTGGCCTAGGCTACTGCCTGGAAAAGATAGCCCCCCCCTGAGCGGCTGCGCCTAGGCGGCCCCGCCGCTTCCCCCCGAGGGGGACGATGGCCTTTGCTGCGGGGCGGCCCTTGCTGGCCATCCCTGAGTTGGAATACGCCAGTTTTACAAGCATGAAAATTTTTCAGCGTGAGCAGCGATCCCTCTTTGGCGAGATCCTCGACTGGATGCTCACGCCGCTGCTGCTGCTCTGGCCCGTGAGCCTGGCGCTGACCTGGCTGGTAGCCCAGGGCCTGGCCAACAAGCCCTTCGATCGCGCGCTGGAGTACAACGCCCAGGCCCTGGCCCAGCTGGTCATCGTGCAGCGCGGCAAGGTGCAGTTCAATCTGCCGCAGTCCGCCAGCGAGATCCTGCGCGCCGATGAGTCGGACACGGTGTTCTTCCAGGTCCGCGGCACCAGGGGCGAATATCTGGCCGGCGAACGCGATCTGCCGCGCCCGCCCACCACCGATGAAGACCCGCCCGCGGGCACGGTGCTGCTGCGCGACGAGGAATACAAGGGCATAGACCTGCGCGTGGCCTATATCTGGGTGCGCATGCCGCTGCCCGGCGAGCCCAGCGCCCTGGTGCAGGTTGCCGAAACGCGCGAAAAGCGCAGCGTGCTTGCCACGGAAATCATCAAGGGCGTGATGCTGCCGCAGTTCGTCATCCTGCCGCTGGCCGCGCTGCTGGTGTGGCTGGCGCTGGCGCGCGGCATCAAGCCGCTGCACCGGCTGGAGGAGCGCATCCGCGCGCGTAAGCCCGAGGATCTCTCGCCCATCAACCACAAGGATGTGCCGCTGGAAGTGGTGCCGCTGGTCGACTCGGTCAACGATCTGCTGCAGCGTCTGCATGACTCCATCGCCACGCAAAAGCGCTTCCTGGCCGACGCCGCCCACCAGCTCAAGACCCCTCTGGCAGGGCTGCGCATGCAGGCCGACCTGGCCCAGCGCGAGGGCACGAATACCGAGGATCTGAAGCGCTCGCTGGCGCAGATCGGCCGCTCCAGCATGCGCGCCACGCATACCGTCAACCAGTTGCTGGCGCTGGCGCGGGCCGAGAGCGCCGTACCCGCCATGCAGGGCTGCAACCTCGTGCGCCTCGTCACCGAGGTGGTGCAGGACTGCCTGCCGCGCGCCATGGACAAGCACATCGACCTGGGCTACGAGGGCGCCGGCGCCAGCACGCCCGGCGTCTGGCTCAACGGCAATGCCACGCTGCTGACCGAGCTGGTGCGCAATCTGGTGGACAACGCAATCAACTACACGCCCTCGACCAGCGCCCAGCCAGGCATGGTCACCGTGCGCGTGCAGGCCGATCATTTCGGCCAGATCCTGCTGCTGCAGGTCGAGGACTCCGGCCCCGGCGTGCCGCTGGCCGAGCGCGAGCTGATCTTCCAGCCCTTTTACCGCGCACTGGGCTCCGAAGCCGACGGCTCCGGCCTGGGTCTGCCCATCGTCATGGAAATCGCACGCCAGCATGGCGCGCAAGTGCTGCTGCAGGACGCCAGGCCTGGCCATGTGCCGCCGGGAGCGCTGTTTACCGTGCGCTTCAAGGCCATGCCGGGACAGCAGTGAGATCGTTCCACAAGCGCACCAACTTGGTGCCCTTGCGGCCTGAAAAACCGCGCCAGACTTGGCTTTGCGCCCCTTTGCCCCGATTCGCATAACGGAAACTGCGTATCTGACAACCTCTCGCTTACCCTAGAATCAATTCGATCATGGGTTGTCTGAGGAGTCGCTTTTTGTGCCACCGCAAGACAGCAATTTGGAATCAACGGATCCAGGGAGCTTTTTGATGCAACGTCGTCAATTCATCTACACCGCCGCTGCTGCCGCAGCCGCTTCTTCCTTCTCCGGCATGAGCATGGCGCAGGACACCTCGCGTCCTCTGCGCATCGTCGTGCCCTTCCCTGCAGGCGGCCCCACCGACATGGTGCCCCGCAACATGCAGGACGTGCTGATCAAGCTGCTGGGCGGCCAGGCCGTGGTGATTGAAAACAAGGCCGGAGCCGGCGGCTCCATCGGCATGGCCGAAGTGGCCCGCGCCACCGACGGCGTGACCTTCGGTATCGCCACGCTGTCCACCCATGGCGTGAACCCCGCCGTGTTCAAGAAGCTGCCCTACGACGCGACCAACGACTTCGTGGGCGTGACCGAGATCGTCAAGGCTCCCGGCGTGCTGGTGATCAACCCCAAGCTGATCCCCGTGAAGACTTTTGCCGAGTTCGTGGCCTACCTCAAGGCCAACCCCGGCAAGGTGTCCTTTGCCACTCCCGGCAACGGCACCATCGGTCACATGTGGGGCGCCCAGTTCCTCAAGAGCACGGGCACCGAAATGCACCACATCCCCTACCGCGGCTCGGCTCCGGCCATCAACGACGTGCTGGGCAACCAGGTGCCGGTCTACTTCGACCAAGTGAACTCTTCGCTGCCCCATATCAAGTCCGGCAAGGTGCGCGCGCTGGCCGTGTCCTGGCACGAGCGCCTGGACGTGCTGCCCGATGTGCAGACCTATGCTCAGGCCGGTCACCCCGACCTGAACGAGCCTTCCTGGTTCGGCCTGGTGGCCCCCAAGAACACGCCTGCCGCCCAAGTGGAACGCGTGCAAAAGGCCATCGTTGCCGCGCTGAAGGACCCCGCCGTCAAGCAGCGCATGGCTGCTCAAGGCCTGTATCCCTCGGGCACATCGAGCGCTGACTTCACCAAGCAGATCTCCAGCGAAGTGGCCAAGATGAAGAAGCTGGCTGCTGCGGCCAATATTCATCTGGACTAAAAATAGGAGCTAGTTGCGCTTGTCGTAACTGGTTTTCCAATACAAAAGGCCTGCAAATGCAGGCCTTTCTTGCGATAGAAGCTATAAAAATTACTTGGCGCAGGCTTGCAATGCCTTGGGCACCAGGTTCTTGCCGGCCAGCGCGGCCACTTCGCTGCGGAAGGTGGGTGTGGCCTTGGGCAGGCGCAGCGCATAGGTCGTCACATCGGGGCGCTCCTGCACCACGCGTGCGGTACGCACGCCCTGGCGCGCAAACGTGGCCAGCTGGCGCTGCGCAGCTTCTTCGGTAGAGAAGCGGCCCAGAGACAGGCCCGGCTCCAGATTGCCACCCGCCCGGTCAAAGTCGATATTCATCAGGCGCAGTTCGCCGCGCTTGCGGTCCAGGAATTCGGTATCGGGGAACTTGCCCATATAGACCATCCAGCGCCCGCCCTGGTGGTTGGCCACCAGCTCCCAGTCGCTCTTGGACTTGCCCGCCAGCGCACGGCGAATGCTGTCGGCCTGCGCCTCCTCGATGCCGCTGGCCTGATAGCAGGTCTCGGGCTCCTTGACCGCTGTTTTGGCGTCCTTGGCAGGCTTGGCGTCCTCGGCCTTGGCCTCGGGCTTGCTGTCCGCCTGCGCATCGGGCCTGGATGCGGGCTCGCCGTCATCCACAGCGGGTGCCTCGGACGGCTCGGTCTTTGCAGGTTCGGGAGCCGGCGCGGCTTCAGGCTGCTGCAATACCAGCGCATCGGGCTTGATCTGCTCCTGCAGGCGCTGCGGCTCGGACTGCAGCTCCGGCGCCAGCCCCATGCCGGCCAGATAGCCGTGGCTCCACAGGTAGTAGCCGGCGTTGCCCAGCACCAGGAGCAGAAAAACGATTCTCAGCATAGGTTTCTCACATCAGTTATCCATGGGCTGCAGCCGCTCGCGGGCAGCCGAGCAAGGGCCTGGGCGGCCCCGCCGCCCCGCAGCGAGGGCTGCGTCCTTCTCCCCTGGCGCGCAGCGCGTAGAGAGAGGAGGAAGGCGCAAAGCGCCTAAGGAGGTGCTTCATTTCAATCCTGCAACGGGCTGCTGGCCGGACGCACACTGATTTCCGAGCTGGTCACGGCCTGTAGCCCCGCAGCGGTGCGCACCAGAAAGCCGCCATCGGCCGCTACACCCTGGGCCATGCCGCTCGTGCCGTCGCTCAGATTCACTTCGCGCCCGGCCAACAGATCGCGCTGGGCAAAGCGCTGCATCAGCGGCGCAAAACCGTGTCGGGCAAAGCTCTGCACTTCGGCCACCAGATTGGGCAAGATGCAGGCCAGGGCCGTGGGCGCGTCCAGCGCGGCATCGAGCTCCTGCAGGCAGGCCGGGGCCGTGCGCATGCCGTCACCGGGGCGGGGACGGACATTGATGCCGATGCCGATCACCACGTAGCGCGGCGCCGTCATATCGTGCTGCTGCGTGCCGACGAAACTCGCGGTCTCGATCAGAATGCCAGCCAGCTTGCAGTCGCCTTCCAGCCACAGATCGTTGGGCCATTTGATGCCGATGCGCGGCGTGGCGCTGCCGGCAGCCGGCAGATGGGGCTGCAGGCTCTCGGCCACGCTCACGCCCACCGCCAGCGACAGCCCCGACCAGTCGCGCGGCGCCAGCGGCAGACCCAGCGAGAACATCAGCGAATCCCCGACGCCGCTGACCCAGTTTCGCCCCAGCCGGCCACGACCCTGCGTCTGCTGCTCGGCAATCAGCAGCACCGGCTCCGTCAGCCCGTCGCGCGCGCGGCGCATGAGTTCGGTGTTGCTCGAGCCGATGGTCGGCAGCACCTCGACCGTGAAGCCCGGCAACTGCGGTGCAATCGCTTCCCACAAGGCTTCGGCATTCCAGTGAATCGGCTGAGTCATTTTCTTTATCCAAAATTTCTATGCAGCGAGCACGCCTTGAACAAGCATGTTCCAACTCAGAGACGCCGAGCAAGAGCCGCCTCGCGGCGATGGCGTCGTCCCTCTCCCGCATTGCGAAGCAACGCGAGAGAGGGGGAAAGCGGCAAAGCCGCTCAGGGGGTGCCGTGAGGCATCGGAGGCTTCCAGCCCCGCTTCGGCGCCAGCATAGTGCCCCGGCAGTTCGCCGCGCCGCAGTAGCAGGCATATTCGGCCTTGAGCTTGGCCGTATAGCGCTCCTCCACCATCAGGCCATAGTCGTAGTTCAGTTCCTCGCCTGCTGCAATATTGCGCAGTGCGATGATGTAGATGCGGCCGTCGATCTCGTCGGTGTAGCAGTTGGGATCGCAGCTGTGATTGATCCAGCGCGAGGAGTTGCCCTTGTGCGTGGCGTCGATCACACGCTCATCATCGACCTGAAAATAAAAAGTGTGATTGGGCTGGCTGGGATCATGCGGATGACGATCCTGCGCCTCCTGCCAGTCGATCACCTCACCCACGTACTCAATAAGGGTTTCGCCTTGCGCAATATCCTGCGCGGCGAAAACGCCTTTGCCGTGCACGCCGGAGCGCCGGGTCTGGATACGGCGGCCTGTGGAAGAGGCCAGTGATGTGCGGGGCATGTTTTCTCTGATACTTTGAATATGCACACATGTGCGCATGCGCGCGCGTGAGAAGCGAATTGTATGAGCCTGAGTTTCGATTCGGGTTCAGGTGGTTAATGACGACGAGAACACACAATGACTAAAACCCTGGTGATTGCAGAAAAGCCTTCTGTCGCACAGGACATCGTCCGTGCGCTGACCCCGGTGGCAGGCAAGTTTGAAAAACACGATGACTATTTCGAATCCGACAGCTATGTGGTGACCAGTGCGGTCGGCCACCTGGTGGAAATTCAGGCGCCCGAAGAATTCGACGTCAAGCGCGGCAAATGGAGTTTCGCCAACCTGCCGGTGATTCCCCCGCGCTTCGACCTCAAGCCCGTGGACAAGACCAAGACCCGCCTGAACGCCGTGGTCAAGCAGGCCAAGCGCAAGGATGTGACCGAACTCATCAACGCCTGTGACGCGGGCCGCGAGGGTGAGCTGATCTTCCGCCTGATCGAGCAGTACGCGGGCGGTGCCAAGGGCGGTCTGGGCAAGCCGGTCAAGCGACTGTGGCTGCAATCCATGACGCCGCAGGCGATTCGTGACGGCTTCAACAATCTGCGCAGCGATGCCCAGATGCAAGGCCTGGCCAGCGCCGCGCGCAGCCGCTCCGAAGCCGACTGGCTGGTGGGCATCAACGGCACGCGTGCCATGACGGCCTTCAACTCGCGCGACGGCGGCTTCTTCCTGACCACCGTGGGTCGTGTGCAGACGCCCACCCTGTCCCTGGTGGTGGAACGCGAGGAAAAGATCCGCCAGTTCGTCAGCCGCGACTACTGGGAAGTGCACGGCACTTTCGACGCCCAGGCCGGCCAGTACCTGGGCAAGTGGTTCAACCCGCAGTGGAAGAAATCGGACGATGCCGAGGCCAAGGCCGACCGCCTGTGGAACAAGGCCGAGGCCGAAGCGATTGCCGCCGCCGTACAGGGCAAGCCGGCCACCGTCACCGAGGAAAGCAAGCCCACCACGCAGGCCTCGCCCCTGCTGTTCGACCTGACCAGCCTGCAGCGCGAGGCCAACGGCAAGTTCGGCTTCTCGGCCAAGACCACGCTGGCACTGGCGCAAAGCCTGTACGAACGCCACAAGGCCCTGACCTACCCGCGTACCGACTCGCGCGCCCTGCCCGAGGACTATCTGCCCGTGGCGCGCCAGACCTTCGACATGCTGGCCACCAGCGGCATGCGCCATCTGGCGCCCTTTGCCCAGCAGGCCATCAACGACAACTACATCCGCCCCACCAAGCGCGTGTTCGACAACAGCAAGGTGTCGGATCACTTTGCCATCATCCCGACCACCCAGGCCCCTTCGGGCCTGTCGGAAGCCGAACAGAAGCTGTACGACCTGGTCGTGCGCCGCTTCATGGCCGTGTTCTTCCCCAGCGCCGAATACCAGGTCACCACGCGCATCAGCAAGGTCGAGCAGCACAGCTTCAAGACCGAGGGCAAGGTGCTGGTCAGGCCGGGCTGGCTGGCCATCTACGGCAAGGAAGCCGCCAACGAGGTGGAGGATGCCAAGGAAGGCGACAAGGGCCAGCCCCTGGTTGCCGTGAAGCCCGGCGAGCAGCCGCGCACCCACCACGCCGATGTCAAGGGCCTCAAGACCAAGCCGCCGGCACGCTACTCCGAAGCCACGCTGCTGGGTGCCATGGAAAGCGCCGGCAAGCAGATCGACGACGACGAGCTGCGCGAAGCCATGCAGGAAAAAGGCCTGGGCACGCCAGCCACGCGCGCGGCCATCATCGAAGGCCTGCTGACGGAAAAGTACATGCTGCGCGAAGGCCGCGAGCTGATCCCCACGGCCAAGGCCTTCCAGCTGATGACGCTGCTGCGCGGTCTGGAAGTCGAGGAACTGTGCCGCGCCGACCTGACCGGCGAATGGGAATTCAAGCTGTCGCAGATGGAAAAAGGCCAGCTCTCGCGCGAAGCCTTCATGCAGCAGATCCAGGCCATGACCGAGAAGCTGGTCAAGAAGGCCAAGGAATACGACCGCGACACCATTCCCGGTGACTACGCGACGCTTTCCACGCCCTGCCCCAACTGCGGCGGCGTGGTCAAGGAAAACTACCGCCGCTACGCCTGCACGGGCGCCAATGGTGCCAGCGAAGGCTGCGGCTTCTCGTTCACCAAGTCCCCTGCCGGCCGCACCTTCGAGACGGCCGAGGCCGAGCAGCTGCTGCGCGAGCGCCGTATCGGCCCGCTGGAGGGCTTCCGCTCCAAGGCCGGCTGGCCGTTTGTGGCCGAAGTCGCCATCGTGCGTGACGAGGAAAACAGCAACTTCAAGCTGGAATTCGACTTCGGCGACGACAAGGACTCCGAGGACACGGGCGAGATCGTGGACTTTGCCCACCAGCAAAGCCTGGGCCCCTGCCCCAAGTGCGGCTCGCCCGTCTTCGAGCATGGCGCCAACTATGTCTGCTCCAAGGCCGTGCCCACACTGGCCCAGACCACGCCCAGCTGCGACTTCAAGAGCGGCCAGATCATTCTGCAGCAGCCCATCGAACGCGAGCAGATGACCAAGCTGCTGCAGACCGGCAAGACCGATCTGCTGGAGAAGTTCGTCTCCAACCGCACGCGCCGCAACTTCAAGGCCTTCCTGGTCTGGGATGGCGCTGCGGGCAAGGTGAACTTCGAGTTCGAGCAGCGCGAAGGCAAATACCCGGCGCGCAAGACGGCTGGCGCAGCGGCCGCCAAGACCACGACGGCTGCAGCCAAGAAGACAGGCACGGCGGCCAAGAAGACCGCCGCCAAGACGGCGACCAAGACCGCTGCGGTGAAGAAGCCCCGCACCGTGAGCGCCACACTCAAGCCCAGCGCCGATCTGGCCGCCGTGATCGGCAACGAACCCACCTCGCGCCCCGACGTGATCAAGAAGCTCTGGGACTACATCAAGGCCAACGGCCTGCAGGATGCCAAGGACAAGCGCGCCATCAACGCCGACGCCAAGCTCAAGCCGGTGTTCGGCAAGGAGCAGATCAGCATGTTCGAGTTGGCTGGCATTGTGGGCAAGCATGTGAGCTGATAGCCAGCCCTGCCGCCCCGGCACACAGAGACCGCCACGGCTTGCCGCTGGCGGTCTTTTCATTTCAGGAAGCGCAGCGCAGGGCGTTCAGATACGCAGATATGGCCGTGTTGGCGCGCTGGCGCAGCAAGTCCGGATCCGGCGGGACATCGGTGGCCAGATAGCTGTGGTTGAACAGGCCATACAGAATGCACTGGCTCACCCGTGCTGCATCGCGCACCGGGTAGTCCGGGGGCAGATCGGCGGCCTGCTCTATGGCTGCTGCCCAGGCGTCCACAAAGCGCTCGAACATCTTCCGGTAGGCCTCGGAAGTGGAGTAGTGGCGCTCCAGCAGGTAGTGGGCACCCCATTCATCTGCCCGCTCGCGGTGCGCCTGCAGCTGTGACTCCACCACCGCCTCGGCAATCTGCGTCAGCGGCTGGCCTGCATGGCTGCTGGTCACGCCGCGAATGCCCAGCAGCAGTGATTTGGAGCGCAGATGCAGGCAAACCCTGGCCAGGTCTTCCTTGCCCGAGAAGTACTCGTAGAAGCTGCCCAGCCCGGTGCCTGCCACCAGGGCGATCTCGCGCATGGTGATTTCCGCGTAGCTGCGCTCAAGCAAAAGCCGAACAAAGGCGTCCTGCAAGGCCTGAAACGTATGCCGTGCACGTGACTGCAGAGGGCGGCGACGCCCTGCTGTCGCGGCGGAAGGGGTGCGTGATTTCATGCTGGCCAAATCCGAACACCTTTTTTGCGCGGGTTCCTAGAATTTTTGACAGGTACTTCGATGCCATTGTGCATTGCGGCCTGGTGAATAAAAAAATTCTGATGAGAGAACGGAGACAAGCATGCACCCTCGTATTTCCTTCCCCTTGGCAGCAATGGCGCTGGCCTGCGCCTCGCTCGCTCACGCGCAACCAGCCACGGTCGTGAAGATTGCCTCGCTGGATGCCATGAGCGGCCCCATGGCGGGGCTGGGCCTGAACGTGCTCAAGAGCTTTCAGTACAGCGCCAAGCTTGCCAACGAGCAAGGCTGGGCCGGTGCCACCAGGTTCGAGATCGTGCCCTTCGACAACCGCCTTTCCGCGCAGGAGGCGCTGAGCCAGCTCAACTCCATCATCGGACAGAACATCCGCTATGTGGTGCAGGGCGCCAGCTCCTCGGCCGTGGGCCTGGCACTGCAGGAGGCCATCGAAAAGCACAACAGCCGCAACCCCGGCAAGGAAATCATCTATCTGAACTATGCGGCCCAGGCGCCGCAGATGACCAATGCCAAGTGCAGCTACTGGCATTTCCGCACCGATGCGAACTCGGACATGAAGGTGGCCGCGCTGACCTCCTACCTGGCCGGGCAAAAGCAGGTGAAGCAGGTCTTTCTGCTCAACCCCAACTATGCCTACGGCCAGGAAGTCTCGCGTGCCGCACGCAGCATGCTGGCGGCCAAGCGCCCCGACCTGAAGATCGTGGGCGATGACTTTCACCCTCTCGGGCAGGTCAAGGATTACTCGCCCTATATCGCCAAGATCAAGCAATCCGGAGCCGATGCCGTCATCACTGCGGACTTCGGTGCCGATCTGGCGCTGATCGTGCGGGCTGCGCGCGAAGCGGGTCTGAACACGGACTTCTACACCCTCAACGGCAACAACTTCGGCGTGCCCAGCGCCATGGGTGCAGCAGGACAGGGCCGGGTCAAGCTGATCTCAGCCTTCAGCCCCAACTCCCAGCCTCTGGCCGGCGATTCGCTGCTGCCGGGCTTCAAGCGCCAGTTCAACGAGGACTTCATCAACGGCCTGGGCCACAACGCCATGCTGATGCTGGCCCAGGCCATGCGCGAAGCCAAGTCCGTGGAACCTGCCGCCGTGGCGGCCAGGATGTCGGGCATGCGCTTCGAAGGCCTCAACGGCCCCGTGGAAATGCGCAAAAGCGATCACCAGGCCCAGCAACCCATCCATGTGCTGAGCTGGGAAAAAGTGGACGGCAAGACCGTGGTGCATGACCAGGAAGGAACGGGCCTGGGATGGAAGCCCGTAAGCACGGTTTCCGCACAGGCATCCAGCCTGGACACCAGCTGCAATATGAAGCGCCCCTCCTGAACCGCCTGCCTGGCGCCTCCTAGAAATCACAACGCCCTGCGCCTTTTCGCCGACAGGGCCACCCACCTCCAAAGGAAGAGACATCATGACTGGCATTCATCCTCACAACCAGGTTCCGGAGCTCAAGGACTACAACGTCTATGCCAGCGACCCGGTGCTGCAGCGTGCGGTAAGGCGCGCAGGCGCACAGTGGCGCGATCCGGAGCTGCAACGCCAGGGTGCGGAATATGGCGCCGAAGCCACGCTGCGCGCTGCGGAAGACGCCAACCACTTCGAGCCAGAGTTGCACACGCACTCCCCTACAGGCGACCGTATCGACCAGGTGCGCTTTCACCCCGCATGGCATCAGATGATGACGATTGCACGGCGCAACGGCATCTCCAACCTGCCTTTCACCGACCAGCGGCAGACGGCCTGGCCAGCCTATGGCGCATCGCTGTTCATGCACAGCCAGGTCGAGTCCGGATCGACCTGCCCGACCACCATGACCAAGGCCAGCATTCCGCTGGTGCGCATCAACCCGCAACTCAATGCGGTGCTGGGGCCGCTGCTGGAATCCACCGATTACGACGCGCGCGACATTCCCGCCGAGGGCAAGCGTTCCATCACCGTGGGCATGGGCATGACGGAGCGCCAGGGCGGCAGCGATGTGCGCAGCAACACCACGCGTGCCGTGGCCTTGAACCCATCGGGCAGCAGCGGCCCCTGGGGCGAGGAATACCTGATCACCGGCCACAAATGGTTCTTCTCGGCCCCCATGTGCGACGGGCATCTGGTGCTGGCCAAGACCGAGGAGCGCGGTCCCACCTGCTTTTTCGTGCCACGCTGGCGGCCCGACGGCAGCAAGAACGCCATTCACATCCAGCGCCTCAAGGACAAGGTGGGCAACCGCTCCAACAGCAGCAGCGAAGTGGAGTTCGACAACGCCTGGGGCGTGCTCATAGGCCAGGAAGGCCGGGGCATCTCCACCATCATCGAAATGGCTACCTACACCCGTCTGGACTGCGCGCTGTCCAGTGCCGGCTTTATGCGCCAGGCCCTGGTGCAGGCCCTGCACTACACCCGCAACCGCCATGCCTTCGGCCTGCCGCTGGCCGAGCAGCCGGTGATGACCGGCCTGCTGGCCGATATGGCACTGGAATCCGAAGCCGCTACCTGGCTGGCCATGGATCTGGCCGCACGCTTTGGCTCCGAAGACCCGCTGGATCAGGCTTGGCGCCGCATCGTCACGCCGGCCGCCAAGTTCTGGAACTGCAAGCGCGCCGTGGGCTATACCGGCGAAGCCATGGAAGTCTTCGGAGGCAACGGCTATGTGGAGACCGGCCCCATGGGGCGCTTGTTCCGCGAAGCCCCCGTCAACTCCATCTGGGAAGGTTCGGGCAACGTCATGTGCCTGGATGTGCTGCGCGCGATTGCCCGCAACCCCGACGACGCCCATCTGCTGCTGGACCATCTGCAGCAAGTGGGTGCAGAGGAAGCCGTGCTGCGCACACAGGTGGACAAGCTGCGCCAGGCCATCATGCTGCCGCCTCAGGATCTGGAGCGCGAAGCACGCCGCTTCACCCAGCGCCTGGCCCTCACGGTGCAGGCCACGCTGATGCTCCAGCATGCGGGCAACGACAGTGCTGCGGCCTTCCTCGGCAGCCGCTTCGACCCGGACTGGGGCCCGGTAGCCGGTGTTGCCTGCGGCAGCAGCGACCCTGCCGCTTTGCTGCGTAATGCCTGGACTGGCTGAGGAGGACGCCAGCCATGATGAATTTCATTTCCCTGCTCGACCAGCAGGCACGCACGCGCCCCGAAAAACTGGCGCTGCGCGCCGACGGCCAGGACTGGAGCTATGCCGCACTGGCCGAGGCCAGCCATCGCGCCGCTGCCGTGCTCCGCGCGCAAGGCATGCGCCAGGGCGACAAGCTAGGCCTGCTGTGCTTCAACACCCCGGGCTTTGTATTCGCACTATTCGGCGCCTGGCGGCTGGGTGCCGCCGTCGTGCCCATCAACCACAAGCTGCAGGCCCCGGAAGTCGCCTACATCCTGCGCCACTCGGGCGCACGGCTGTGCATTGTGGATGGAGCGCGCGCATCGCTGATCGCAACCGTCCAGGCCGAACTGCAGCCTGCGGCAGAACTGCAATGGCTGAGCACGGCTTCTGCCGCCGAAGGCGTGGGCTTTTTCGACGAGCTGCTGGCGCTGGCCACCCCCTGCCGCGACGAGCACTGCCATCCGGCACCAGACGCGCTGGCCGAAATCCTCTATACCTCGGGCACCACGGGCCAGCCAAAAGGCTGCCTGCACAGCCATTCCAATGTCTTCCATTCAGCGCTCTGTGCAGCGGCAGCCACCTCGCTGTCGCCCAAGGAGCGCACGCTGATCGCCATGCCCATTTGGCACTCGTCGCCGCTGAACAACTGGTTCCTGGGCACCTTGCTCATGGGCGGCACCGCCGTGCTGATGCGCGAATACGCTCCCGGGGAGTTTCTGGAGGCGCTGGAGCGCGAGCGCATCAGCTTCACCTTTGGCGCGCCGATTGCCTTTCTGGCTCCGCTGGCCGTGGTGCCGGATGTGGCCAGCTACGACTTCAGCGCCATGCGTCTGTGGGCCTACGGCGGCGGGCCCTTGGGCGCGGAGATGGTTCGCAGGCTGGCCCATGTCTATCGCAGCGACCGCTTCATGCAGGTCTATGGCATGACTGAATCCGGCCCGCTGGGCACCGTGCTCTATCCCGAGGAAGCCTTGACCAAGCCAGGCTCCATCGGCCGCAGTGCCATACCCGGCGTGGAGCTGGAGCTGCGCCGCCAGGATGGCAGCCCGTGCGGCCCCGACGAGGTGGGCGAGATCTGCCTGCGCTCCGCCGCCATGATGCAGGGCTACCTGAACAGCCCCGAGGCCACGGCCGCGGTACTGGACGAGCAGGGCTGGTATAGCAGCGGCGATCTGGCACGCAGGGATGCGGACGGCTATCTCTATATCGTGGACAGGCTCAAGGACATGATCGTTACGGGTGGCGAAAACGTCTATTCCAAGGAAGTGGAAGACGTGCTCTGTACCCACCCCGACGTGCAGGACGTTGCAGTCATCGGCCGGCCCCATCCCGAATGGGGCGAGACCGTGGTGGCCGTGCTGACCCTGAAGACCGGCAAGTTGCTGGACCAGGAGACCCTGCGCGAGTTCATGGCCCCGCAGCTGGCGCGCTACAAGATTCCGCGCCTCTTCGAGTTCCGTGACACACTGCCGCGCACCGCTACCGGCAAGCTGCTCAAGCATATGCTGCGGGGCAGTGCAAGCAGCCATTGAGCACGAAGGCACTGTCGCAAGACGGCTCTCGGGCAGGTTCGGCGCCGCATGTCTTGCCCATGCGGCGCTTTCTGTTCGGGCCGGCGATCCTGTTGCCGCGCCCGGGTAACACGGATGACATGGATGGGTCTTTGCAATCCGCTATAAGCATTGGTATGCAACTGAACCATGACCTGCTGACGGAGCGCCCCGCGCGCCAAGTCTCCCTCTCGGGAGCCTCCAACTTCCGTGATCTGGGCGGATATCAGGGCCTGGACGGCCGCCGCCTGCAATGGGGCAAGCTGTACCGCTCCGCGCATCTGGCGCATCTGACACAGCAAGACCTGGACCAGCTGCAAAAGCTGGGCATACACCGCAGCGCAGACTTTCGCGGCGAAGGCGAAAGCGCACATCTCTCCTATGCCTGGCCTCTGATCGAGCGCCATGCCCTGGTGGTCGAGCCCACCGTGGTGCAGCGCGCCCAGTCCATGATGGAGCAGGGTCGCCACCTCAGCAGCCGCGATACCGAGGAGCTGATGCACGACACCTATCGCAGCTTTGTGAACGTGTACGGCAATCGCTTTGCGCAATTCCTCGCACTGCTGCAGCTCAGCGATGCACCGCTGGTCTTTCACTGCACGGCCGGCAAGGACCGCACGGGCTGGGCTGCGGCCCTGCTGCTGACGGCGCTGGGCGTGGACGAGGAGCAGATCATGGAGGACTATCTGCTGACCAATCAGTACTTCGTACGCCCGACCCAGATGTATGGTCAGCTGTCCGAAGAGGCCCTGGATGCGCTGTGGCGCGTGCAGCCGTCCTATCTGATGGCCTCGGTCGATGCGGTGCGCGCCCAGCATGGCAGCGTGGACCGCTATCTGAGCCAGGTGCTGGGTATGGATGGCGCCGCGCGCGAGCGGCTGGCCGAGCTGTATCTGGAGACCTGATCAACTTTGATAGCTTTAAACGCTTACTCCGTTTAGGCTAAACCCACTTTTAGGCAAAACAAGCTGTTACGGCAGGGTATCTCCAGCCCGCTACCATGGGGCTACGAGCCGCAATGGATGCGGACAAGGAAATGCAGATGCGCAAATGGCTCTCCCTGGCCGCAGCAGCCGCCACGCTGGTGCTGACGGCCTGCTCCGGCACCATGCCGGCCTCCTCCAGCTCCGGCGGCGTGGAAAT
This sequence comes from Comamonas brasiliensis, assembly GCF_018292285.1. Taxonomy (NCBI): domain Bacteria; kingdom Pseudomonadati; phylum Pseudomonadota; class Betaproteobacteria; order Burkholderiales; family Comamonadaceae; genus Comamonas; species Comamonas brasiliensis. Next base: position 331,578 of record NZ_JAANES010000004.1, on the reverse strand, counting down.
CTTCGGCACGGTGGACGCAGGCGTCAGCCGTACCTGGTAAGCCCCGTCGCAAGGCACAAAAAAGCCCGCCGTGCTCCATGCACGGCGGGCTTTTGTTTTTGCTACGTAATTAACGGCTGACGTTGGCGTCGGCCACGGTCAGCGCCGTCATGTTCACGATACGGCGCACCGTGGTGCTGGGCGTCAGCACATGCACGGGCTTGGCCGCACCCAGCAGCACCGGGCCCACGGCAATGCCGCCGCCGGCCGCCTGCTTGAGCAGGTTGTAGCTGATGTTGGCGGCATCGATATTGGGCGAGACCAGCAGGTTGGCATCACCCAGCAGCGTGCTGTTGGGCATGAGCTTGGCGCGGGCCTTGCCGTCCAGGGCCACATCGCCGTGCATTTCGCCATCCACTTCCAGCCAGGGCGCCTGCTCGCGCAGCAGCTCCAGGGTCTGGCGCATCTTGACGGCGCTGGGCTGGTTGCTGGAGCCGAAGTTGGAGTGGCTCAGCAGCGCAGCCTTGGGCTTGATGCCGAAGCGCATCATTTCCTCGGCGGCCATGATGGTGATCTCGGCCAATTGCTCGGCCGTGGGGTCGTAGTTGACGTGGGTGTCGACCAGGAACACCTGACGCTCGGGCAGCAACAGACCGTTCATGCAGGCATAGGTGGTCACGCCGCTGCGCTTGCCGATGACCTGATCGATGTAGTTCAGGTGCACATTGGTGTTGTTCCAGGTGCCGCAGATCAGGCCGTCGACCTCGCCCTTGTGCAGCAGCATGGAGCCGATCAGCGTCAGGCGACGGCGCATTTCGATCTTGGCGATGGGCGCTGTGATGCCCTTGCGCTCCGTCATGCGGTGATAGCTCTGCCAGAAGTCGCGGTAACGCTCGTCATGCTCGACGTTGACCACGTCGTAGTCGGTACCCTCCTTCATGCGCAGGCCGAACTTCTCGATGCGCTGGGCGATGATGGCGGGACGGCCGATCAGTGTCGGGCGCGCAATGCGTTCGTCCACCACGATCTGGGCTGCACGCAGGATGCGCTCTTCCTCGCCCTCGGCATAGGCCACGCGCTTCTTGGCGGCCTTCTTGGCGGCATGCACGATGGGCTTCATCATGGTGCCGGAGGCGTAGACAAAGGTCTTCAGATGCTCGCGGTAGGCATCCATGTCCTGGATGGGGCGCTTGGCCACACCGGCTTCGGCCGCAGCCTGTGCCACGGCGGGCGCAACGATCAGCATCAGACGCGGATCGAAGGGCTTGGGAATCAGGTACTCGGGACCGAAGCTCAGCACCTCGCCCACATAGGCGGCGGCCACTTCTTCGGACTGCTCGGCCTGGGCCAGCTCGGCAATCGCGTGCACGCAGGCGATCTCCATCGAGGTGGTGATGGTGGTCGCACCGCAGTCCAGCGCACCACGGAAGATGTAGGGGAAGCACAGGACGTTGTTGACCTGGTTGGGGTAGTCCGTGCGGCCTGTGGCGATGATGGCGTCGTCGCGCACCGCCTTCACATCTTCGGGAATGATTTCCGGGTTGGGGTTGGCCAGCGCGAAGATGATGGGCCTGGCCGCCATCTTCCTGACCATGTCCTGCTTGAGCACATTGCCGGCAGACAGGCCCAGGAAGGCGTCAGCGCCCTCGATCACCTCGCCCAGAGTGCGCAGCTCGGTCTTCTGGGCAAACATCGCCTTGTCCGGATCCATCAGCTCGGTACGGCCCTCGTAGACCACGCCGGCGATATCGGTCACGAACACGTTCTCGCGCTTCAGACCCACTTCCAGCAGCAGGTTCAGGCAGGCCAGCGCCGCGGCGCCGGCACCCGACGCCACCAGCTTGACCTCTTCGATCTTCTTGCCGGCGACCTTGAGCGCATTGACCATGGCCGCTGCCACGGTGATGGCCGTGCCGTGCTGGTCGTCGTGGAAGACGGGAATGTTCATGCGCTTGCGCAGCTCGCGCTCCACGAAGAAGCACTCGGGCGCCTTGATGTCTTCGAGATTGATGGCGCCGAAGGTGGGCTCCAGCGCAGCAATCACGTCGACCAGCTTTTGCGGGTCCTTCTCGTCGATTTCGATGTCGAACACATCGACGCCGGCGAACTTCTTGAACAGCACGCCCTTGCCCTCCATCACGGGCTTGGAGGCCAGCGCGCCGATGTCGCCCAGGCCCAGCACCGCCGTGCCGTTGGAGATCACGCCCACCAGGTTGCCGCGGCTGGTGTATTTGAAGGCCGCAGCCGGGTCCTTGACGATTTCCTCGCAGGGCGCAGCCACGCCGGGCGAGTAGGCCAGCGCCAGATCATGCTGATTGGCCATGGGCTTGGTTGCCGCGATGGCCACCTTGCCGGGCTTGGGGAACTCGTGATACTCCAGTGCCGCCTGACGCAGCAACGCACGTTTATCAATCGAGGTAATGGGCTTGGTGTCGGACATCAGCGGTCTCCAGCTCGCAAAGTAAGTCATCCGCAGTAAGGACTCTCTATGGGCACATAACCCGGCCCCTGTGTTCTTGCGGACGATGAAATCGGATTTTGGATTGTAGGCCGAGCGCTATCAAAAAAAGAGGGGTTGCAGCTCGGCGTTTAAGGTCAAACAGCCATGACTGTTCAATAACAATGCAAACGAAATCATAGCATTATGCAAATAATGCATGAAGCACAGAGATATGATTCTTGTTGACCTTTGTTTGCCTGCCTCTCTGAAAGCTTCTGCCCATGCTGCCCCGCCACAACGACCCGATTGCCGCCATCGCCACCGCCCCCGGGCGCGGAGCCGTTGGCATTGTGCGAGTCTCCGGCAAAGGTCTTGCGGCCCTGGTGCGAACGCTTTGCGGCAAGGAGCTGAAACCGCGCGAAGCGACTTACCTGCCCTTCAGGGATGCAAACGGCTCGCCCATAGACCACGGCCTGGCGATCTACTTTCCCGGCCCCCACAGCTACACGGGCGAGGACGTGCTGGAGCTGCAGGCCCACGGCGGCCCCGTGGTGCTGCAGCTGCTGCTGGCGCGCTGCCTGGAAGCGGCCCAGAGCGGCGGCGAGGACGGCAAGCCGGTGCTGACGGGGCTGCGTCTGGCCCAGCCCGGCGAGTTCACCGAGCGCGCGTTTCTCAACGACAAGATCGACCTGGCCCAGGCCGAGGCGATTGCCGACCTCATCGATGCCAGCACCGAAGCCGCCGCGCGCAGTGCCAGCCGTTCGCTGTCCGGCGCGTTCTCGCAGGAAATCCATGTGCTGCGCGACGCCCTGGTGCATCTGCGCATGCTGGTGGAAGCCACGCTGGACTTCCCGGAGGAAGAAATCGACTTTCTGCAGAAGGCCGATGCCTTTGGCCAACTCGAGCGCCTGCGCGACCAGGTCACTGCCGTGCTGGCACGCGCCCATCAGGGCGCGCTGTTGCGCGAAGGCATCAAGGTGGTGATTGCCGGTCAGCCCAATGCGGGCAAAAGCTCGCTGCTCAACGCACTGGCGGGGGCCGAGCTGGCCATCGTCACCCCGATTGCCGGAACCACGCGCGACAAGGTGCAGCAGACGATTCAGATCGAGGGCGTGCCCCTGCATGTGATCGACACCGCAGGCCTGCGTGACAGCGAGGACGAGGTGGAGCGCATCGGCATTGCGCGTGCCTGGGACGAGATTGCAGCAGCCGATGCCGTGCTCTTTCTGCACGACCTGACCCGCGTGGAGCAGGCCGACTATGCGGCGGCCGATGCCGATATCGCCCGCACCCTGCAGGACAGGCTGCCCGCTCAGGTGCCTGTCATCCATGTCTGGAACAAGACCGATATGGCGGCTGCCGATGTGCAGGCCCGTCACACGGCCCAGCTGAATGCGCAGCAGATCGCCTTGTCCGCCCGTACCGGCGACGGCCTGGACGCGCTGCGCAAGCGACTGCTGGAAGTGGCGGGCTGGCAATCCGCGCCCGAAGGCCTGTACCTGGCCCGTGCCCGCCATGTGGAGGCCCTGCAGGCCGTGGATGCCCACCTGGAGATGGCTGACGCGCAGTTGGCGGCGCAATCCGCCCATCTGGATCTGCTGGCCGAGGAGCTGCGCCTGGCCCAGCTGTCGCTGAACTCGATCACCGGCGAATTCAGCTCCGACGACCTGCTGGGGGTGATCTTCTCCAGCTTCTGCATCGGCAAGTAAGACAGCAGGCCGGCCCGCCGCCTTGTTCAAGCGGGCATAAAAAAACGCCACCTTTTCAGGTGGCGTTTTGGTTGGCGCTGGCGCCGTGCTTACTTGCCTTCGGCAGCCTTGCCGAACTTGGGCAGGTTGAACTGAGGCGGCACGCCCATGCGCTTGTTGATGATCCACTGCTGAGCGATCGACAGAATGTTGTTCGTCAGCCAGTACAGCACCAGACCCGAGGGGAAGAAGAAGAACATCACGCTGAACATCAGCGGCATGATCCACATCATCTTGGCCTGCATGGGGTCAGGAGGAGCGGGGTTCAGGGCAGTCTGCAGCAGCGAGGACAGAGTCATCAGCAGCGGCAGGATGAAGAAGGGATCCGGCACCGAAAGGTCGTGAATCCAGCCGATCCAGGGCGCATTGCGAATTTCCACGCTGGACTGCAGCACCCAGTACAGAGCCATGAAGACAGGGATCTGGATGATGATGGGCAGGCAGCCGCCCATGGGGTTGACCTTCTCCTCGCGGTAGATGCGCATCATCTCCTGCTGCATCTGCTGGGGCTTGTCCTTCAGACGCTCGCGCATTTCCTGAATGCGGGGATTGATGGCCTTCATCTTGGCCATCGAGGAGTAGGCCTTGGCGTTGAGCCAGTAGAAGGCGATCTTCAGCAGCACCACCAGCGCCACGATGGACCAGCCCCAGTTGCCGATGAACTTGTGCAGCTCGGACAGCAGCCAGTACAGCGGCTTGGCCAGAATCGTCAGCCAGCCATAGTCCTTGACCAGTTCCAGACCGGGCGAGAGCTTTTCCAGCATGGGCTCGATCTGAGGGCCGGAGAACAGGCGCGAGCTCACGGTCTTGGTCTGGCCGGGTTCCACCGTGCCCACGGGCGTGATCATGCCCACGGCATAGAGGTTGTCGCCCACCTTGCGCACGAAGTTGTCGCGCTGGATGCCGTCGGCCAGCAGCCAGGCGCTGGCAAAGTAATGCTGCACCATGGCCACAAAGCCATTGGGAGAAGCCTTGTCGACCTCGGCCTTGCCGCTTTCGATGTCCTTGAACTCGACCTTGTGGTACTTCTTGGCGTCGGTGTAGACGGCAGGACCGGTGAAGGTGGAGTAGAAGCTGGACTCATGCTCGGGCTTGTTGCCGTCGCGCACCAGCTGCATGTACAGCTGGGGGTTCACGGCGGTCGAGCCGGTGTTGACCACATCGTGCTGCACATCGACGGCATAGGAGCCGCGCTTGAGCGTGAAGGTCTTGACCAGCTTCACGCCACCCTGGTCGGCAGACTCGAAGCGCACTTGCACGCTGTCCTGACCGTCCTTGAGCTCGCGCTCGCCGGGCATCACGGTCATGGGAGTCTTGTGCGTGGGGAAGTTGCCACCGATCAGACCGGTCTGTCCCAGGTAGACGCGCTTGGCGTTTTCCTCGAACACCTGCATGAGCTTCTTGTCATCCGCGGTGTCGGAGTACTTGAGCAGCTCGGAATGCTTGAGCGTGCCGCCTTCGCTGTCGAAGGTCAGACGCATGACATCGCTGCCCACAGTCACGTCCTGACGGGGCGTCACGGCCGCTGCGGGCTGGCCTGCGGCATTCGCAGCGCCGGGCACATCGCCGGCAGAAGCGGCTGCGGCGGGCTGGGGAACGCTGACATCGGCAGGCTTGGCATCGGCCGCAGCAGGTGCACTGACCGTCTGCGGCGATGGGAAGAAGGTGGGCTTTTTGCCGTTATGGATTTGCCACTTGTCCCAGAGCAAAACCATGGAAAAGCCAAATATCACCCACAGTATGGTGCGGCGAATATCGTTCATGAAGACTTCTTAGGTGAGGAAGGTTGGGTGGTCGCGGAAGAGTCCGAGGCATTGTCCAGAAAGGAAAACAGCCTGGGCTTTTGCTGTGGCACGGGATCATGCCCTCCGTCACACCACGGATGACAGCGCGCCAGCCGGCGCACCGTCAGATAAGAGCCTACCGCAGCGCCGTGTTGCTCCAGCGCTTGAAGGGAATAGGCCGAGCAGGTCGGCTCGAAGCGACAGGCCGACCCCAGCCAGGGACTGAGCAGCAGCCTGTAGCCACGCACCACAGCCATGAGCAGTCGCTGCATCATGGCTGGTTCTCCGGCTGATTTGCTATTGAATCAGTAGCTTCTTGCGTTTTTCCATCAAGGGCTTGAGGCGAATTTTCCTTAAAACCCACCTCCGCCGCGGCGGCCTGACGGGCCTGCGTCAGGCGGCGCGCCCCGGTCGCAAAAAGCTGTTGCAGTTCCTTGCGGACCGCTGCCTTGAGCTGGTCCGAGGTTGCACTGACGAATTGCTTACGGTCAAACCCCGAGCGCAGGCGCACCACATAGGAAGCACACAGCAGGGCGTCTTCGTACTCCGAGGACACCGCATAGATCTGGCGCTTGATGGTGTGGCGCGTGACCGAGCGTCGCGCCCAACGCTTGGGCACCATGGCACCCAGCCAGGCCTGCTTGCGCACGGCACCAATGCCAAACAGGGCCTGCGGATCGCTCGATCCGGGCCCTGTCCTGGGGTTGGCAACCATGTCGGCAACCTCGGCCACCAGCTCCATGCGGTGCAGGGCGAAGTGCGGGGTACGGGCAATGGTGCCCGCGGACATGGTGGCCTGGAATTGCGGACGCGTTTTCAGCCTTTGCATAGGAGAGCCTCCGTTCAGAGGCCTTCAGCGCAGCGAAGGAGCAGACCGCTAGCCAACGCCGGCCTTAGACGGCCAGACGCTTGCGGCCCTTGGCGCGACGTGCGTTGATCACGGCACGGCCACCCTTGGTCTTCATGCGGACCAGGAAACCGTGGGTACGGGCGCGGCGGATCTTGGAAGGTTGGTAAGTACGTTTCATGTTGGTTCCTTGAGAAGGTTCAGTATTTGCGTCGGCAAGGCGCCATGTTTGCGCCCGACCATTCCGGTTTTGCGCCGCACACTGTCACCGCCAAACCCGATATTTTTTCACATGCCGAGCATGTCATCGGACCAGAAGGCAACAAACGGAACAAAGCACCCGCCACAGCGCCCGGGAACATGTTGCGCATGTTCTAAAGCAGCTGGGCGCGCGCGCACAAAAAAGGCGCCCGGCTCATATCACCCTGAACACATTCAGGGAAACCGGGGATTATCACAGCGTTGCGCTTTTGATGCAATGACCCTTGAATTTGCTATGGACTCATGAGGATACCGTCAAGCCTGCGCCGAGGTCGGAGATTCTTTACAAACCGCAGGCTGCCTAATCTATTAGGATGTGCAGCCTATTACGCACTGGAGTCGGGGACAGCCTTCTGATATTTTGTGGATAACTTCCGCAAAAGCTACAATACCAACCCCGCAACTGTTCCTCCTATCCACAATTAGACTTTTGACAATGACAGAGGAACCAACCAATGATGCAGGCCAGGCCCTGTGGCAGGTCTGCGTTGAGCAACTGGGTCAGGAGCTGCCGGAGCAGCAATTCAACACCTGGATCAAGCCGCTGACGGCACTCGTTGCAGAAGATTTTTCCAAGGTCACAGTCTATGTGGCCAACCGCTTCAAGCTGGACTGGATCCGTGCCCAGTATGCAGGCCGCATCTCGGCCATGCTGGAGTCGCTTTACGGTCAGACCGTCACCCTTGAGTTAGCACTCGCTCAGCGCGAAAGCGTTGTGCGTACTTACGTTCGCCCGCCATCTGCAACGCAGCAGACAGCGGCGCAGACGCTCAATGTCGCCGTACCCACCGTCACCAGCGAAGAGGCCAGTGCTCCGGTTTTCCGCACCCGCCTGAACCCGGCTCTCACCTTCGAGACGCTGGTCGAAGGTACGGCCAACCGCATGGCGCGCTCGGCCGCCATGCATGTGGCAGGCTCGCCCGGTCATCTCTACAACCCGCTGTTCATCTACGGCGGTGTCGGCCTCGGTAAGACCCACCTGGTGCATGCTGTGGGTAACCAGCTGCTCAAGGACAAGCCCGACGCCAAGATTCTCTACATCCATGCCGAGCAGTTCGTCTCGGATGTGGTCAAGGCCTACCAGCGCCGCACCTTTGACGAGTTCAAGGAGCGCTACCACTCGCTCGATCTGCTGCTGATCGACGATGTGCAGTTCTTCGCCAACAAGGACCGCACGCAGGAAGAGTTCTTCAACGCCTTCGAGGCCCTGCTGGCCAAAAAGAGCCATATCGTGATGACGTCCGACACCTATCCCAAGGGTCTGGCCAATATTCACGAGCGCCTGGTCTCGCGCTTCGACTCCGGCCTGACGGTGGCCATCGAGCCGCCCGAGCTGGAAATGCGCGTGGCGATTCTGATCAACAAGGCCCGCGCCGAGAACGCCGACATGCCCGAGGAAGTCGCCTTCTTCGTGGCCAAGAACGTGCGCTCCAACGTGCGTGAGCTCGAAGGCGCGCTGCGCAAGATCCTGGCCTATTCGCGCTTCAACCAGAAGGAAGTGTCGATCCAGCTGGCGCGCGAGGCACTGCGCGACCTGCTCAGCATTCAGAACCGCCAGATCTCTGTGGAAAACATCCAGAAGACGGTGGCTGACTACTACAAGATCAAGGTGGCCGACATGTACAGCAAGAAGCGCCCAGCCAGCATTGCCCGGCCGCGCCAGATTGCCATGTACCTGGCCAAGGAGCTGACGCAGAAAAGCCTGCCCGAGATCGGCGAGCTGTTCGGCGGCCGCGACCACACCACCGTGCTGCACGCGGTACGCAAGATCGCGGGCGAGCGCCAGACCAACACCGAGTTGAACCAGCAGCTGCATGTGCTGGAACAAACGCTCAAAGGTTGATGAAAACTCCCCCATGAATGTCACTCACACAGGGCAAAATGGGGAATTCACGCGGCATGAGGGAGCGTCCGCATCGCCCTGCGGATGCCGCCGCGTCAAAACAAATGCGCATTTAAATCACTGAGGTTGACATGATCGTCCTGAAAGCCACACAAGACAAAGTTCTCGCGGTCCTGCAATCGGTGGCCGGCATTGTCGAGCGCCGCCACACGCTGCCCATTCTGGCCAATGTGCTGATCAAGAAGACGGGCAATGCGCTGCAGCTGACAACCAGCGACCTGGAAATCCAGATCCGCACCACGGCCGAGCTGGGCGGCGACGCCGGCGACTTCACCACCACCATCGGTGCCCGCAAGCTGATCGACATCCTGAAGACCATGCCCGGCGACCAGACCGTGAGCCTGGAGACGCAGCAGTCCAAGATGATTCTGAAAGGCGGCAAGAGCCGCTTCACGCTGCAGACCCTGCCCGCCGAGGACTTCCCGCTGGTACAGGAATCGGCCGCCTTCGGCCCCGCCTTCAGCGTGCCGCAGAAGGTGCTCAAGGACCTGCTGGGCCAGGTCTCCTTTGCCATGGCCGTGCAGGACATCCGCTACTACCTGAACGGCATTCTGTTCGTCGCCGAAGGCAACACCCTGAGCCTGGTGGCCACCGACGGCCACCGCCTGGCATGGGCCAGCGCCACGCTGGACGTGGAAGTGCCCATCAAGCAGGAAGTGATTCTGCCGCGCAAGACCGTGCTGGAGCTGCAGCGCCTGCTGTCGGACGCCAGCGGCGAGAACCAGCCCGTCATCGAGATGCAATTTGCCAACAACCAGGCCAAGTTCACCTTTGGCGGCATGGAGTTCGTGACCAAGCTGGTCGAAGGCAAGTTCCCCGACTACAACCGCGTCATCCCGCGCAACCACACCAACAGCGTGACCCTGGGCCGCGCTCCGCTGCTGGCATCGCTGCAGCGCACGGCCATCATGACCAGCGACAAGTTCAAGGGCGTGCGCCTGTCGGTCGAGCCCGGCACGCTGCGCGTGGCGTCCAACAACGCCGAGCAGGAAGAGGCCATGGACGAACTCGATATCGACTACGGTGGCGACACCATCGAGATCGGCTTCAACGTGACCTATCTGATCGACGTGCTCACCAATATGAGCCAGGACATGGTCAAGATCGATCTGCAGGACGGCAACAGCTCGGCGCTGGTCACCATCCCCGAGAACGAAAGCTTCAAGTACGTCGTGATGCCCATGCGCATCTGAGTGGACCGAACGCAGCCAGCCATTTCATTGCCTGAAATAACAGGAGCAGCTACCGCTCGTCCTGTAATGATTTCAGGCAAGTATTCATTTGAAAGTTATGCAGGTCAGGCGCCAACAGCTCCTGACCTTGTAGCAGCAAGGTAATTTCATGACCGAAGAGAACAAGCCAGACACCCAGAGCGCCGCAGATGCAGGCGGCTATGGCGAAGGCGCAATCCAGATCCTGGAAGGCCTGGAAGCCGTGCGCAAGCGCCCGGGCATGTACATCGGTGACACCTCGGACGGCACCGGTCTGCACCACCTGGTCTTCGAGGTCGTGGACAACTCCATCGACGAAGCGCTGGCCGGCTACTGCGACGACATTCTGGTCACCATCCATGCCGACGGCTCGCTGTCCGTGATCGACAACGGCCGCGGCATTCCCACGCGCGTGAAGATGGACGACAAGCACGAGCCCAAGCGCTCGGCTGCCGAAATCGCCCTGACCGAGCTGCACGCCGGCGGCAAGTTCAACCAGAACAGCTACAAGGTCTCGGGCGGTCTGCACGGCGTGGGTGTGTCCTGCGTGAACGCGCTGTCCATCTGGCTCAAGCTCACCGTCAGCCGCGACGGCGTGCGCCATGAAATCGACTTCTCGCGCGGCTTTGTGCAGAACCGCCTGATCGAAGTCGTGGACGGCACCGAAGTCTCGCCCATGCGCGTGGTCGGCCCCAGCGACAAGCGCGGCACCAAGGTGCACTTTCTGCCCGACCAGGAAATCTTCAAGGAGAACTTCGAGTTCCGCTATGAAATCCTGGCCAAGCGCCTGCGCGAGCTGTCCTTCCTGAACAACGGCGTGCGCATTCGCCTCAAGGACGAGCGCGACGGCAAGGAAGACGACTTCTCGGGCGCCGGCGGCGTCAAGGGCTTTGTGGAATTCATCAACGGCACCAAGAAGGTCCTGCACCCCACCACCTTCTACGCCGAAGGCACACGCCCGGCAGAGACCTATGGTGGCATTCCCGGCACCGAAATCGGCGTCGAAGTCGCCATGCAGTGGAACGACAGCTATGCCGAGCAGGTGCTGTGCTTCACCAACAACATTCCCCAGCGTGACGGCGGCACCCACCTGACCGGCCTGCGCGCCGCCATGACCCGCGTCATCGGCAAATACATCGCCGACAACGAACTGGCCAAGAAGGCCAAGGTCGAAGTCACCGGCGACGACATGCGCGAAGGCCTGTGCTGCGTGCTCAGCGTGAAGGTGCCCGAGCCCAAGTTCTCCAGCCAGACCAAAGACAAGCTGGTCAGCTCCGAAGTCCGTGCGCCCGTGGAAGACATTGTCGGCAAGCTGCTCGCCGAATTCCTCGAAGAAAAGCCCAACGACGCCAAGATTCTCTGCAACAAGATTGTCGAAGCCGCCCGCGCCCGCGAAGCCGCGCGCAAGGCCCGCGAAATGACGCGCCGCAAGGGCGTGCTCGACGGCATGGGCCTGCCCGGCAAGCTGGCCGATTGCCAGGAAAAAGATCCTGCGCTGTGCGAAATCTACATCGTCGAGGGTGACTCCGCCGGCGGCTCCGCCAAGCAGGGTCGCGATCGCAAGTTCCAGGCCATCCTGCCGCTGCGCGGCAAGATCCTGAACGTGGAAAAGGCCCGCTACGAAAAGCTGCTGTCCAGCCAGGAAATCATCACCCTGATCACGGCCCTGGGCACCGGCATCGGCAAGGTCAGCGAAGACTCGGGCAAGAGCAGCAGCGACGACTACAACCCCGACAAGCTGCGCTACCACCGCATCATCATCATGACCGACGCGGACGTGGACGGCGCCCACATCCGTACCCTGCTGCTGACCTTCTTCTACCGCCAGATGCCCGATCTGGTCGAGCGCGGCCATATCTACATCGCCCAGCCGCCGCTGTACAAGGTCAAGAACGGCAAGGAAGAGCTCTACCTCAAGGACGGCCCGGCCCTCAACAAATACCTGCTCAAGATCGCGCTGAACCACGCCAGCGTGAACACCGGCGGCGACAATCCGCGCACCGTCGAGGGCGAAGAGCTGTCCAAGCTGGCCAACATGCACCTGGCCGCCGAAACCGTCATCGAGCGCCTGTCCAACTTCATGGATGCCGAAGCCCTGCGCGCCATTGCCGACGGCGTGCAGATCAAGCTCGACACCATTGAAGAAGCCCAGGAGTGCGCGCCGATTCTGGAAGCCAAGCTGCGCGAGCTGACCACCACCGGCGTGCCCGCCGATGTGACGGCCGAGATCGACCCCAACAGCGAGCACCCCATCCTGCGCATCAGCCGCCATCACCACGGCAACATCAAGAGCTCCATCCTTACCCAGGAGTTCGTGCGCAGCCATGACTATGCCGCCCTGTCCGACGAAGCGCAGAACTTCGTCGGCCTGCTGAGCGAAGGCGCCAAGGTCACGCGTGGCGAAGGCGAGAAGGCCAAGACCGAGAAGGTCGGCGACTTCCGTCAGGCCATGGCCTGGCTGATCTCCGAAGCCGAGCGCACCACGGGCCGCCAGCGCTACAAGGGTCTGGGCGAAATGAACCCCGAGCAGCTCTGGGAAACCACCATGGACCCCAACGTCCGCAGCCTGCTGCAGGTCAAGATCGGCGACGCCATCGAAGCCGACCGCGTCTTCACCATGCTCATGGGCGACGAGGTGGAACCGCGCCGCAACTTCATCGAAGACAACGCGTTGCGTGCGGGGAATATCGACGTTTGATTTTTGCCCTGGTGCAAAAAGCCCGAAGAAAAGGCCAGCGTAAGCTGGCCTTTTTTATTTCAGCTTCTGCACCGAAGCCCTGGTCTTCACGCGCTCGAAGTGGGCCGCCACGCGCGGGAATTCGGCAATGTCCACGCCGTCGCCCTTGAGCCAGCCGGCCACGGTGTAGAGATAGCCGTCAGCCACGGTGAACTGCTCGCCCATCACCCAGGTCTTGTCGCCCAGATAGTGCTGTTCGATCACGGCAAAGCATTCGCGCATGTTCTGGGGCACCTTGGCTCGCATGGCGGCCTGGGCAGCCTCGTCGTCGGCCCAGCGCGAGGCGCGCGGACGGTGGGCGTGGGCGATGTGCGCGGTAGAGGCCAGATAGGCATTGAATTCCTGCATCTGCGCCAGCGCGAAGGGATCATGGAGCGGCGCCAGTCGGGCCTGCGGATGGGTCTGCGCCACATACAGCAGCAGCGCCGGAGTCTCGGTCAGCACGCCGCGTTCCGTGGCCAGCGCGGGCACCCTACCCTTGGGATTGATGCTCAGATATTCGGGGCTGCGCTGCTCGTTGTCGGCAAAGCTCAGCGTCTTGAGCGTGAACTGGGCGTCTGCCTCATAAAGCGCAATCAATACGGCCTGCGCGCAGGTGCCAGCTGCGTAATAAAGCGTGGTTTGGCTTGCCAAAATCGTTCTCCCGTGGATGGTGATGCCTGTGCAGTGTAGGCTTCCCTGCAGCCCGCTCAATCCCATGAACCGGGTCTGCTCATAGCAATGGCGCAAGGCAGACATCGACATCTCATGGCAGCATCGCGCTTCTCCCAGAAGTGCCCCACCCGAAATGAAATCCTCCATCCGCATTGTTGACGTCGACCGCCTGGAAACCTGGAGCAAGTACAAGGCCGGCATGTGTGACAGCTGCGCTGCCAATTGCTGCACCATGCCGCTGGAGGTACGCCTGCCGGATCTGGTGCGCCTGGAGCTGGTGGACCCGTTCGAGGTCGAAAACATCGAGCCCAAGCTGATCGCCAGGCGGCTGCTGAAGATGCGTCTGATCGACCACTTCAACCCCAAGCACGAGATCTTCACCATGGCCCGCCGGGCAGGCGGGGACTGCAATTTTCTGGACAAGAACACGCGCCGCTGCACGGTCTATGAAAAGCGTCCGGAGACCTGCAGATTGCATCCCAAGAAAGGACCCAAACCAGGGTTCTGTGCCTATGGCAACAAGGCACTTTCATAGCAACGCAGTGCGTTTAATTCCTGGCAAGATCGGGACATGGAGACATCACAAAAAGGCCAGCCTTGGAGCGCAACAGAAGTTCAGGCAACCATCCAAAGTTATCTGAACATGCTGCGGCAAGAGCTGGCCGGGCAACGCTACAACAAGGCGGCTTGCCGACAGCTTCTATTCCAGCAACTGAACGGTATCCGATCGCCTGCATCCATTGAATTCAAGCACTGCAATATCAGTGCAGTCATGCGTCTTCTTGGCTACCCTCACATCAAGGGTTATCAGCCGCGGTTCAACTTCCGGTTCAACTTCCAGTCGCTGCTGATGGAGGAAGTCGAATCCCAGCTGCAGCAATGCCAGGCGCTGGAAGCCATTGTGCAATTTGCCGTGACTCAGCCGGCAGTTGAGTACCTCGCTCCGACATTCGACACTGTGCAGCAAGAGCCCCCGAAGCGCACGCCCAAAGCGGCTGAGCCCACCGCAACTTATGCCCTGCACAGTGCCGCTAAACGTGACTATCTGGCTCAGGAAGCACGCAATCGTTCACTGGGTTTGGCCGGCGAAAAATTTGTGCTGGCTTATGAGCAATGGCAGCTTGAAAAGCAAGGACTCCACAAGCTGGCAAGCAGAGTCGAGCATGTTGCCGAGTCGCTGGGGGACGGATTGGGTTTTGATGTGCGATCCTTCGACCTGCATGGCAAGGAAAAGCTGATCGAAGTAAAGACCACCAGCTTTGCCAAAGAAACGCCATTTTTTGTCACACACAATGAGCTGCAGGTGTCGCAGCAAGAATCTTCTCGCTTTCATCTATACCGTCTTTATGACTTCAGAAAGCGCCCTCAGTTGTTTGATCTGCCAGGAGCGATCGACAGCCATTGCCAGTTGGATGCACAAAGCTATCGCGCCAGCTTCTAATGACGAGACTCCGCTCTCGCCCTTAGGCCACGGCAGGCAACCAGATGCGCGCCACCAGGCCTGGATGGGCGTTGTGAAAACTGAGCTTGCCACCATGCAGCTGGACAATGGCCAGCACACTGGCCAGACCCAGTCCGTATCCCGGGCGATCCGATTCCGCGCGGTAGAAACGGGTGGTCATTTTCTCCAGGGTCTGAGGATCTGCACCCGGCCCCTGGTCCTGCACGGTGATCTCCACACCCCAGACGCCATCGCTGCCGTGCTCCTGCGCTGGTGCGGCGCGCAGCAGCACGTCAGCCCCGTGAACGTCGTCGGGTGACGCTCCGTATTTGATAGCATTATCGACAAGATTGGAGACAGCGCTGGCCAGCAGGTCGCCATCGCCCAGGGCCTGCACACCTTCCTGCACATCCAGCCTGAGAATGCCGCCGGCGTCTTCCACCAGCGGTTCGTAAAAGTCCACCACGTCGACCAGCAAAGCCTGCAGATCAACCGATGCAAAGCTCTTGCGACTGGCTCCGCTTTCCACTTCGGCAATCTGCAGCAGCTTCTCGAAAACCACGCCCAGCTCGGCCACTTCTTCGGCTACCAGCGCCAGCGTGGCGGACTGCATTTCGGGGCTGGCCTGCTGCGCGTTGCGCAGGCGCAGCAGGATGCGCGTCAGCGGCGTTCTAAGGTTGTGCGCAATGCTGTTGGAGACATGGCGTATGCCTTCCATCAGCTGCTCGAGCCTGTCGAGCATGGTGTTGATATCGCGGTTGAGCAGCGTGAATTCATCCTCGCGCTGATCGACCGGTATGCGCTGGCGCAGTTCGCCTGCCGCCACACGCGACATAGTGCTGCGAATGGCGGCCGCGCGCTCGTCCACCACGCGCCTGAAGACCATGGCGCCGATCACGGCCATGATGCAGGCCGCCACGGCAGCCAGCAGGCTGGCCTGACCGAACAGCTCTTCCATATCGCGCTGCAGCTGCATGTCGCTGCCTACGGCCAACAGATTGCCATTGGGCATTTCCACGACGGCCACCCGGCCCACCATCAGCCGTCCGTTGCGCTTCACGGTCAGCTCGCGCACGCCCATGATGCTGAGCTTGCGCGGAGGATATACCTCGGCATTGCTGACAATGGTCTCGCCTTGCGGGTTCATGAGAATGACGATTTCCGTGTCGGTGTTCACACCGTCACGAATGGTCTGAAGAATCTCGTTTTCCAGCGCTCCCGGGCCGTATTTGGCCGAGTGCTCGGTCAGTCTGCGCACATGGTTTTCGGCCTGCTTGTCGAGCCGTACCCGCACCACGCCCACAGTCTGGACATAGAAGACGGCCAGCACAATGGCCATGGTCAGGACCATGAGGCCGCCATAGCTGAGAGCCAGTCTGAATGCCAGCGAACTCCAGGGTCTGGAGCGCATCATCAGACCACCTCGGGCAGGTCTTGCGGCTGGTCCGAGAGGCTGTAGCCCACACCGCGCACGGTGTGGATCAGAGGCGTGGCAAAGCCTTTGTCCACCTTGCTGCGCAGGCGGCTGATGTGCACGTCGATCACATTGGTCTGCGGATCGAAGCGGTAATCCCAGACCGACTCCAGCAGCATGGTGCGCGTGACGATCTGGTGCGCGTGCTGCATGAGAAACGCGAGCAGACGGAATTCGCGCGGCTGCAGCGACAGCGGCTGGCCGGCACGCTCGGCGCTGCGCGAAATCAGGTTGACGCGCAGATCGGCCACCTGCATCTCGCGCGTGGGAGCAGGGATCTGGGCGCGGCGCACCAGGGCTTCGAGTCTTGCCGATAGCTCGGAGAAGGCAAAAGGCTTGGTCAGATAGTCATCGCAGCCGGCCTTGAGCCCGCGCACTCTCTCGTCGGTGGCAGACAGGGCACTGAGCACCAGAACCGGCGTCTGCTTTCCCATGGAGCGCAACGCCTGCAGGATCTGCAGCCCGTCAAAGCCATTGGGCAGCATGCGGTCGAGGATGATGACATCCCAGTTCTCGCCCACGGCCTGCGCAATGCCTTGCACACCGTCACCGCAGACGCTGACATGCGCGCCTTGCTGGCGCAACCCTTCAGCGATGTAACGCGCGTTGAGCGCATCGTCTTCGATGATGAGGTAGCGGTACATGCGGAGTCTGTCTCTGGCCGTTGGTGGACAGACACTATAAGCCGTCGCCTCCTCCTTCGCAGCGGGCGGCAGGGAAGCATCAGGAGGTGGAACAGGGGTTTGTGCCATCTCCCCTGCCTCGCTCAAGGCTGCACCTGTGGCAGATCGCCGCTGGCCAGACGCACCTCCCACTCGGCGTCCAGCATGTCCTTGACCAGCTCCAGATGCTCCAGCCGGTGCTCGGTGATCGAGCCCAGTGCATCGATCAGCTCAAGAATCGTGCCCTTGCCCAGCTTGTAGGCATCCTGAGCCATCTGGTGCAGCGGTGCAATCTGCGCCAGCCCTTCCTTCTCGTAGTCGCGCACGGCAGTGCGGCGCAGCGACAGCTGCTGCAAGGAGCGCTGCAGTTCGGACTGGGCGGCCAGCAAGGCCGCATCGCGGCGCAGCTCGGCCTGGTCGGCCTCGACCTTGGCGCGCTCGATGGGGCCCTGGCGGCGGTCGAACAGCGGGATCTCCACGCTCACGCCCACCTGGTTGAAACTGCCGTCCACGCTGTTGCGGATGCGAGCCAGACCAAAGGATGGCGTGGGCAATGCCTCGCGCTGCTCGAGCTGGATCTTCTGGCGTGCTCTGTCCAGCTCGGCCTGCGCGGCACGCAGGTTCGGCAACTGGATCTGCGCCTGGTTCCACAGCTGCTCGTAGCCGGGTGCCTTGCGAATGTCAGTAGCCTGCAGACTGCCCTCAACACGTACCTGCCATTGCGGCAGGGCCGCAATGGCGGCCACGCGCGATCCGGCATCGCGCAAGGCGGCCTGGGCCTTGCTGACCTGCATGCTCATCTGGGCCTGTTGTAGGTTCAAACGCGCGCCGTCATAGCGGCTGCGCGTACCGGCTTCGATCTGACCCTTGACGATGTTGCCCGCCTTCTCCAGCTCGTCGCGTGCAGCCAGCCACACCTGATAGCGCTGCTGCGCCACCAGCAGCTCGTTGAATGCATGGGCGGCATCGCTCATGGTGACGGCGACCGCCACGTCGGCATTGGCCGCTGCGGCCTTCTCGCCCAGCCTGGCGTTCTCGATGCGCATGCCGCGCTGGCCGAAGATCGGAATGGCCTGCTCCACACCCCATTCCTTTTCTCCGCGCTTGCTGGAGTAATGCATGGCGGGATTGGAGATGGTTGCCGCCGTCTTGCTGTCGGCCCTGGCCAGATCCAGCTGCATGCGATCGGCTGCCAGATTGGGCTGGTTCTGCACGACGATGCGCAGATATTCCTGCAGGGTCACAGGCTGCACAGGGGCCGCCATACGGCCCGCTGCGGCACTGTTCTGCGCAGGTGCGTCCATCGCATCGGCAGCATGGGCAAGGCCGCTGAAAGCACCGCAGCACAGTGCCGCAGCCATGGCCAGCGAGTGCCATTTATTCATCTTGAGCGCTTTCATCACGTTCTTCCTGCGTCAACATGTTCTTGGGGCCCAGCAAGGCATACAGCACGGGCAGCAGCACCAGTGCCACCAGAGGCAGCACCACCATGCCGCCGACGATGACCGAGGCAAACGGGCGCTGGGTTTCGCTACCCACGCCAGTGGACAGTGCCATGGGCAGCAGGCCCAGCAGCGCCAGCAACGCCACCAGAATGATGGAGCGCATGCGCTCGGCCGCACCTTCGATCAGCGCCTGCATCAAGGGCATACCCTGGCGGCGCAAATCTTCGACCGCAGAGACCACCAGCAACCCCGCCAGGGCCACCTGGCCCAGCAAGGCAATAAAGCCGATGGCCGCGCTGATGGAGAGCTCGATATGCGCCAGATGCAGGGCCGCAATGCCGCCCACCATGGCAAACGGCGCGCACAGCAAGATGATGCCGGCGCTGCGGGCCTGGCCCAGCGCACCGAACAACAGGGCGTAGACGATGACCAGCGACAGCGGCACCACCACCTTCAGGCGTGCAGCCGCACGTTGCTGGTTCTCCCATTCACCGCCCCAGACAGCCTGGTAGCCTTCAGGCAGTTTCACGTTCTGCTTGAAGGTGGCCAGCGTGTCCTTCACCACCGAGCCGATATCGCGACCTTCCACGTTGAACTTGAGCGCCATGTAGCGCGCATTGCCTTCGCGGAAGATGGAGGAGTTGCCGACCTTCATGCTGACCGTACCGACCGAGCCCAGAGGCACCGAGCCACCATCGGGCAGCGGTATGGCGATGTTGCGAATGCGCTCTTCGTCCATGCGGTCCACATAGGGCAGGCGCACGCGCACCGGCACGGGGAATTCGCCTTCCCACAAAGTGGTGGCCACATTGCCGGCCAGGGCCACTTCCAGGGTCTTTTGCGCGTCCTCCATGGCAATGCCCTGGCGCGCCAGAGCCTGGCGGTCGAACTGCACATGCACCTGGGGTGCCGGGGCATCGCGGTACAGATCCAGATCGACCACGCCATCGATGTCCTTCACCAGCGATTTGGTCTGCTGAAGAATGCTGCGCAGCGTGGGAATATCAGGGCCGAACAGCTTGAGCACGACCTGGCCGCGCGCGCCCGAGGTGGACTCTTCCACGCTGTCGCGAATAGGCTGCGCGAAGTTGAAGGCCACGCCGGGAATCTCGCCCAGCGTCGCCCGCATTTCCTCGATCAGCGCGGGCTTGGTCAGGCCCTTGCGCCATTCGCCATGGGGCTTGAGGCGCACCAGCACCTTGGCCAGATTCAGCGTCTCGTTGTCGGTGCCCGATTCGGGGCGTCCCTGCTCCGTGGTGACGGTGATCACCTCGGGGAAGACCTTGAGGCGCAGACGCACATCGCGCAGCACTTCCTGGCCTTTTTCCAGAGAGATGGAAGCGGGCATCTGCACCAGCACATAGGCATCGCCCTCATCGAGCTCCGGCAGGAACTCGGTGCCCAGCCATTTGGCCGAAACCCCGGCCACCACCAGCACGCTCACGAACACGGCGATCACCGCAGTGCGGCGCTTGGCTGCGCCCAGCACCTTGGCGATCCAGTGCTGGTAGCCGTGGTGTGCGCGGTCGAAGATCTTGGGCTCTTCCACCATCACATGCTTGGGCTTGAGCAGCAAGGCGCACAGCGCCGGCACCAGCCCCATGGCGAACACCAGCGCACCCAGCAGGGCAAAGCTGTAGGTCATGGCCAGCGGGCGGAAGATGCGGCCCTCGATGCTCTGCAGCGAGAACACGGGAATCAGCGCCGCAATCACGATGGCCATGGCGAACAGTGTGGGCTTGGCCACGGCAACGGCCGAATCCACAATGATGTGGCGCATGTCGTTGGCCGTCTGCGGCTTTCGCAGCCGGGCATTGCGGATGATGTTCTCGGCCAGCACCACGGCACCGTCCACCATGATGCCGAAGTCGATGGCGCCCATGGAGATCAGATTGGCAGGCATGCCCAGCCAGTGCAGGCCGATGAAGGCCACCAGCAGCGACAGCGGAATCACCGTGGCCACGATCAGCGAGCCACGCAGGCTGCGCAGAAACAGCCACAGCACGGCCACGATCAGCGTGGCACCGAACAGCAGGTTGTGCTGCACGGTCTTGAGCGTGTGGCCCACCAGATCGGAGCGGTCATAGTTGGTGACCATGTGCATGCCTTCAGGCAGGCCTCCGCTGTTGAGCTCATCGACCTTGGCATGAATGTCATCGAGCACGATGGAGGGGTTGGCGCCGCGCTTGAGCAGCACAATGCCCTGCACCACATCGTTCTGGTCGTCCATGCCCACCGAGCCCTGGCGCGGCGTATGCGACTGCGCGACACGCGCCACGTCGCCGATGGTCACGGGAGCCTTGCCACGCATGGCAACGACCACATCCTGAATCTCCTGCGGATTGCGCAGCAGGCCGATACCGCGAATGATGAAGGACTGCTCGCCACGGCGCATCAGGCCGCCACCCACATTGCGGTTGGACTTGGACAGCGCATCGCTCACATCGTCCAGGGACAGGCCCAGGCTGTAGAGCTTTTCTGGGTCGACTTCAACGTGGAACTCCTTGACGAAGCCGCCAATGCTCACCACGTCGGCCACGCCCTGCACCTGCTTGAGCACGCGCACCACATGCCATTCCTGCTCGGTGCGCAGCTGCGCCAGATTGTGTCTGTCGCTCTGCAGGCGGTAGTAGAAGATCTTGCCCAGCGGCGTGTAGTCAGGCGCCATTTCAGGCGTCACGCCATTGGGCAGATCCGCCTGCGGCAGACGCTGCGACACCTCGGCTCGCGCCGTAAAGCTTTTCGCGTCGTCGTTGAAGACCAGATTGATCATGGAGAGACCGAAATAGCTCTCCGATCGCAGCGATATCAGACCCGGCGTTCCGTTGAGCTCACGCTCCAGTGGCTGGGTGATCTGGCGCTCCACCTCTTCGGGAGCCAGGCCCGGTGCCTGGGTGATCACCCCGACCTGCACATTGGTCACGTCGGGATAGGCTTCGATGGCCGTCTGCAGATAGGCGTAGACGCCGTAGACGGCAATCGCCAGCGTGGCGCACACCGCCAGCAGCCGACGATGCACCACAAATGAAATAAATGAACTCAGCATGGTTCAGGCTCCTGCCGGACTAGAGCAGCTGACTGGCCGCGCCGTCGAGCAGCAGACCACCACGCACCACAATCTTCTCACCGACCTTGAGGCCGCTGATCACCGGCACCATGCCTCGCGATGGGCGCCCCAGAGTCACCACGCGCGCCTCGAACTGGTTGTTCTCATGCTGCACATAGACCACGCTGTGGCTTTCATCCTTGATGAGCACGGCGGTGACCGGAATCAGCATCTCCTGCTGATTCGACAGCTGCACGCCCACCTTGGCCTGCATGCCGGGACGCAGCACAGGGTTCTGTTCGCTCAGCTCCACCACCACGGCAGCGCGGCGCGACTCCTTGTCCAGCGTGGCTCCAAGATGGCGCACCGTGCCCTTGATCGGTTTGGGCAACTGCGGCACCTCGACCTGCACGGCACTGCCCAGGCGAATGCCGGGCAGATCGGACTCGAACACCTCTGCAACCACATTCATGGCCTGGGGATCGCCAATCATGAACAGCGCGGCTCCCGGTTCAGCGGCAGTCCCCACCACGGCCTTGCGCTCGGCCACGATGCCGGCACGCGGTGCGCGCAGCTCGAGTCGATCGCCACCGCCCGAGCCCAGCAGCGCAGCCGTGCCCTGTGCGCGGCCCAACTCCTGCGAGGTTTCGCGCAGCTTTGCCTGCGCGGCGCGCAGATCAACTTCCACACCCACGCCCTTGTCCACCATGGTCTGCTGGCGCTGGGCTTCCACCACGGCCACATCATGTGCGGTCTTGGCCGCAGCCACGTCATAGCGCGTGCGCAGCGCATCGGGGCTGACCAGGGTCGCCAGCAGATCGCCGGCCTTGACCATATCGCCCACATGCGCATTGACCGACAGCACGCGCGCCGAAACCGGCACCGAGACGGAGGCCACGCGATCCTCGACGAAGGCCACATGCGCTGGAGCCCAGGCCATCTGCAGCCCCTGCGGATTGCCTACGGGCGCGATCTCCAGCATCTTCAAGGAGGCTGGCTTGACCTGGATAAAGCCCTTGGGCAGTTGCGCAACCGGCTTCTGCGCCTCCTCGGTGGCTCTGGAGGCATCACAGCCGAGCAGCAGGCCCGCAACGGCAATGGCTGCAGCCATCACCGGCAGTCTTGCCAATGTCCAGTTTGGTAAATGTGCCGCTCCCGGCTGTCTCACAAGGCTCTTGTACATCGTTCACTCTTTCCCAAGTCCGGCAAGTGACGGGCGCGTCCACGACTTCACCTGCAGTGATGACGCCATGCTAGGAAGAGCACCCCGCTGCGTGGATGACACACGCATTACGGTTTGGTAAGGCCAAGCACGGACTGGAGCAGGGCCGTAGAGCAGGCCCTGCCCCGCTGATGCTCTGAAACCAGGAAATCAGCCTTCAGACAGGCTGCATTGCTCATTTTTCAGGCAACTCACGCATACCCTCGGCCACTTGCTCAAAAAACAGGCATCTTTCATGTATTTTTTCATACATGAGTATCAAAAGTGTCATTACTTCATGATCAAAGGCCGAACCATGGCTCGTCCCTGAATTTCAGGGAAAACACGATCAACCCATTGACGTTCAATGGGTATCTACTATCAAAAGATGAGCTTTGAAGTTATCCATGCGGTGGATAGATTTGGCCTTCTTCCTCCTCCGCTTCCAGATTTCAACAGAAACAGGCTCTCTTGCATACAAAGCAGCGAGACGAGCATTGGCCGTGGGTGATCTTCCGCCATCCGCTGCACGCCATGACCTTCAACAGACTTGTGGATAAATTTGATGCTTCGCCACCCGCAAGAGCGAAGAAAGCCATGAACAACCTTACCCACAGCACTTGAAAACCATGCTTTTTCTGCAAAATTGCAGCAAAGCCAGAATCTAGAAAAATCTTTTTATTCATAAAAATTTAACAACCATATCCACAGGGATTGATACATGGTTGTCTCCAGGATATGTACAGGCCGATCTTCAACTCATTCTGTGGATAAGTTTCTTGGTAACTGCACCCGGCGAAATCCACAACTACAATGAACAAGTCATATACAAGCAGTGGAAAAGTTCTATCCACCGACTCCCACGGATACAGCTGTAGAACATACAGACTTCACTGATTTGTATGCCGTATTGCATAAGAAATTCAATCTTATTTAATACATATCTCTGTACGAATACTTATAAGTCGCAAGAGCACAGCGTCTTTGCGTCTCGAAAAACGCTGAAATGCATGAAAAAAAGTGGGCTGAAGAGGCCCTGAATTCCTTTGATGCCGTGGTCGGGGCCATGCCGGGATTTCGCAGTCGTGAAGGACAGCGAAAAATGGCGGCCCAGATCGCGCAAACCCTGAGCCAGGCGCAGCTCGGAAAAATCGATGAAGGCGAGCCGGAACCACGTCGTGCCATCGCCGTCGTGCAGGCCGGCACCGGGGTCGGAAAATCGCTGGCCTACAGCATTCCGGCCATCCGCATGGCGCTGTCGCGCGGCACGCGGGTGCTGATCTCCACAGCCACGGTGGCCTTGCAGGAACAGCTGGTGAACAAGGATTTGCCGGCCCTGGCGCAAAAGCTGGACCAGCCTTTCAAATTCGCCCTGGCCAAGGGGCGTGGCCGCTTTGTCTGCAAACTCAAGCTGGAGCGTCTGGCAAGCACGGGGGAAGCACAGGACGAAATGGACGATCTGTTTGGCGACGAGCAGGGTCAGACCAAGTTCAGTCGCCCACAGCACGAGCTGCAGGCCCGCATGCAGTTCTACAAATCCATGGCCGATGCACTGGCCACGGAGGCCTGGAACGGTGACCGTGACTCGCTGGAGACCCCGCCTGAGGCCGAGGCCTGGAGCCCCGTGGCAGCCGAGTCCTCTTCATGCACCGGAAAGCACTGCCCGGCCTTCGGCAGCTGCGTCTATTACGAGCGCCGCAAAGACCTGGTGGCGGCGCAAGTCATTGTCGCCAATCATGATTTGCTGCTTTCCTCGCTGGGCTCCAAGCTGCTGCCCGAGCTGGACAACTGTCTGCTGGTGCTTGATGAAGCCCACCACCTGCCCTCCACGGCTCTGGACCAGTTTGCCGGCGAGATGGATCTGAGCCGCCTGGGCTGGATTGACAAGCTGGCCAGCCGTGCGCTGCGCGTGAACCAGGTCGCCGAAGTCGAGGAACTGGCCGACGTGCCCAAGCACGCGGGTCAGCTGCGCCAGCAGATGCAGGAGTTGGCGCGACTGGTCATGGAGCACTACGGAGAGACGCTCAAATCGCAGAAAGACAGCTATGGGCCGGCCAGGGTACGGCCCCCCCGCGGAATGCTGCCAGAGGCGCTTCTGGAGCCTCTGGGACAGATTGCGCACCATGCCGACGGCTTTCTGGATGCGCTGCGCGCCGTCTCCAAGGCCCTGCGCGCCGAAATCAAGGAACAACCCGAGGAAGCCCAGCGCCTGTCCACCGTCTATGCGCAGGTCGGCGCCCTGGCGCCCAGGCTGGAAGCCATTTTCAACACCACGCAATTGCTGCTGCAGAACAACGAGAGCGATGGCGACGGCAAGATGGTGCCCCATGCCAAATGGTTCACGCTGGAGATGGACGGCGAGTTCATCGTGGTCAAGGCCCATGCCAGCCCGATACAGCCCGGCTCCACCCTGCGCCAGCATCTCTGGTCGCAGGTGCGTGGTGCGGTGCTGACATCCGCCACGCTGACCAGCTGCGGCCATTTCGACTTCTTTCTGCGCGAAGCGGGGCTGGCCAATGACGACTCAGTCACCACGCTGGAAGTGCCAAGTCCCTTCGACTATGCGCGCCAGGGCACGCTGGTGGCCCGTGAAACGGCCTCAGACCCGCGCGAAGCCGCCCGCTTTACCGAGGAGATGGTCGAGGCCCTGTTGAACGATCTGAGCCGCATCCAGGCCGGCGCACTGGTGCTGTTCACATCCCGCGAGCAGATGCGCCAGGCCGTTGACGCGCTGTCCACCAGCATGCGCAACCAGGTGCTGGTGCAGACCGCCCTGCCCCGCCAGACCCTGCTGGCCCGCCACCGCGAGGCCGTGGCGATGGGCGAGCCCTCCATCATCTTCGGCATGCAGTCCTTTGGCGAAGGACTGGACCTGCCGGGAGCCCTCTGCGAGTCGCTGTTCATCACCAAGCTGCCTTTTGCGCCGCCCGACGACCCCGTTGGCGAAGCCAGAGCCGAATGGCTGCGCAGCAGCGGCCGCAACCCTTTCAACGAACTGGTGGTGCCGGCAACGGCCATTCGCCTGGCCCAGTGGGTAGGGCGCGCCATCCGGACCGAGGAAGACCAGGCCCATGTGTACTGCTATGACCGCCGCCTGACGGGCACCAGCTACGGCCAGTTGCTCATCAAGGGCCTGCCGCCTTTCACGCTGCAGCGGCGCCCGGTCCGAGGGTCTTGAGTTTCGGTGCGAAACAGGGCCTTGCCCAGGTGATTCAAGGCCGCGTTGCGCTGTTTCGCGCCAGTCCAGAGACCGTTTTTCGCTGTTCTCAAGCGCGCGGCAAGGTGGTTTTCTGCCCTGCTGTTGCGCCCTCTTCGCGCCTCTCAAACCTGCCGCGGCGCACTCCGCGCATTTGTAATTTTTCTAACAGTTGCCTGGCACTGTGAGCAGCATCCAGCCTTGCCTGGCTGCCGACCCGCAAGGTCTTGCCCGAAGCAACACCGCCGGGCTTGTGCACCAATGACCACCGTGACTGGTGGGCAACTGCCGGCGTTTCTGGTTTCCGTTCCACCAAGGGATGGTTGCACTTCCCAGAGCTTGCGCATCCGCTCAGGGTTCTGCTTCTATGCAGAAATGAAAAATTCTTTGAAAACAATGACCTACGGATCATTGAATTTTTTTGAATGAAGAAAGCGCAATGCTGGCTGATATCGCTGGCCCGCATTCCTCAAGAGTTTCCCCCAGCTGTTCATAACATTCTGTGGATAACTGGCACTTCAAAGACTCTTCGATGGGAATTTATCCCACCTCCTGTCACTGAGGAGGCGCATCTTACGCCAATTTTTCGAGATCTGGTGCGTCAATCTTCCCAAAGCCGTTTTTTTCTGTACTTCCCTCTGAAGCAAAGGGATTGACGCACCTGATCAGCCGCGATTTGGTGTGCTCCCGGATCTTGCCTGCGACTTCTGCTTCAGTTGTTCTTTAGAAGTTTTATAAAAATATAGTCGTAGTAGTAAGACTTGGCATCTTCTGTTGATAACTTCCAAAAACCAAGGCAAATCAAGCATCTTCAAGGATGACAAACATGGAGACAAATGACGGTTGCTGCTGTCCTCGATCCATGAACAACTTTGCCTTCCTGCGCATTTTTGTGGAAAACATGAAAGTTGATATTGGCTTATCCACAGAAATTCATTTGCGCATTAATTCTTTATAAATTGCCTGTATCCATTGATATATAAGAGTTTTTAGCTATGTTTTTCATAGTGAATAACTGAGAAGAACATGATTGGGCACATTGCATTCCGAGGGTGTGATGTCGCAAGAACTGCTTGCCCGCTGATCTGATCGACATTTTTTTTATCCAGACCATCCCGGATTGCTGTGTAAACTTCGACCAAAGTTGTTATTTCTAGTCTTATCTTTTTACTTAGTAGTAATAGTAAGTAGTCCACTTAATTGTTGATAAGTAATTAATTTCTTTAAAAATCAACAACTTGAACTTTGACAAAGTCTGTGCCCAGACATGGGCTGCCGATGTCCTGGATTTGGGAACAACTTTCCAGAAGCTTTCATGGCTGTGGAAAACAGAAAAATTCATCGCGTTTTATCACCATGTTTATTAACAGCCTGAGTGGTCGCTGCAAACCATGAAAAAAGCCGCCCGTTGGGCGGCCTGGTCGGTCCCGATATCGCGGGCTCAAAAATTCAGAAGTGGCGTGCGTATCTCAGCTGAAGAAAGTTCTCTCCCGGGTTGGGGCGTTTGATGCCTGCGTTGGAGTGGTGCTCGAAGCGCAGACTGATTTCGTTTTTCAGTTGCTCGCCAAACAGGTAGCCGATGCCGATATGGCTGGCAAAGTTGTAGCGGGTCGAAAATTCTTTGTGGTCGCTGATGTAGCGGTGGTTGGTGGCATAGCTCAGGCCCAGTCCGGCTTGCAGGAACCAGGGCGACAGGCCTTGTGCGGGGCGCCAGCGCAATGTGGGTTGTGCTCCCAGAACCCAGGTCGAGCGATTGCCGCCCTGGTAGTCGGAGGACCAGCGGCTGACCGAGAGATCCCAGTAACCCGTCATCCGTCCCGGGCCCAGGGCGTAGCTCCAGTTCCAGGGGAGCATGATGCCGCCCGCCCAGCTGTCGGTGCCATGCTCTGCCGAGCCGTATTGCAGATAGAGGGCACTGGTCGAGGATTGCACAGGCTGTGCATGAAGCATGGGACTTGCCAGGCTGATCAGCGCAGGGACTACAAGATTTGTTGCTAATTGCAGTTTTTTCATGTCAATTGCCATCTAAATGCTTGGAATCTGGTCGCGATATCGATGCTATGACAATGCCTTGATTTCGCTCCCTCTGTGGATATGAATCTAGAAGCTTGTGAATAGATGCGCTGTCGGCAAGCGCTTGCGTTGGTAGTCAGCCAATTGACATCGAAATGTAAAAAAGCCCCCGGTCATGACGACCGGGGGCTTGGATGGGATGGTGACGGAAGCCGGCTTACTTGGCTGCCGGGGCAGGCGCTGCAGGGCGCTCCTGACCGGGTTTGCCGCCATGATGGCCATGGGGGCCGTGCGGATGATGCATGC
This sequence comes from Comamonas brasiliensis, assembly GCF_018292285.1. Taxonomy (NCBI): domain Bacteria; kingdom Pseudomonadati; phylum Pseudomonadota; class Betaproteobacteria; order Burkholderiales; family Comamonadaceae; genus Comamonas; species Comamonas brasiliensis. The sequence goes on along the minus strand of NZ_JAANES010000004.1, from coordinate 303,230 downwards.
GCAGGGTGGCTGCATCGAAGGTCTTTTTCTGCTCGGCATTGAGCTGGGCGTAGAAGGCCTTGGTGGCTTCGGCGCGGCGGTCCATCTCGGCCATGTGCTTGCCGCGCATTTCACGCATCTTGTCGATGCGCTCGGGTGTGGTCAGCTTGGCAAAGGCTTCGCGGTCGCCGCGGGCAGGGCGTTCGCCGGGCTTCATGGCCTGGGTGTAGGTGGTCCAGGCGGCTTCCTGCGCAGGCGTCAGCTTCAGGTCGGCCTTGAGTTTTTCCATGCGCTGCTTCATATGCTCCATGCGATCGCCGCGCTTGTCACCACGCTGGTGCTTGTGCGAATCGGGTGCTTTCTGGGCGGCTGCAGGCTGCTCTGCGGGAGCTGTCTGGGCAAAGCTGGGCAGGCTCAGCGAGGCGAGCAGGGCGGTTGTCACGGCGGCGCCGGTCAGTGTCTGGCGAAAGCGGGTCATGTCTGTTTCCTTTTCTGTGGAAGTGGAAGAAGTGGCCGCCTGGTCTTGCTCCTGAATGGGCATTCGGTAGCGGATGACTGAAGTGTGGACCCCCCATGTTTCTGAGACGTGAGGTTTTGCAGCCGCTCTGTAAAGTATTGATAAGTTTGAGTGGCTGCGACTGCGCAACAATGCATGCATGGGCTGCGTTGGCGGCCGATTTTTTTCCGCGAGATCCAGTTGCTGGAGCTGGCGACGATTGAAGGTTTAGCAAAGGTTTTTGATGTTCAAGAACATGATTGTTTATCGCATTGCCGAGAGCTGGCAGGGCGATCTGCAGCTGCTGGAAGATGCGCTGCAAAAGACGGTGTTTGAGGAGTGCGGCGCGACCCAGGAGCGTTCCGTGGGCTGGGTGCCGCCGCGCGGCGAGCCCCATGGCCCGCTGGCGGAAAGCGTGGCCGGTCAATGGGTGATGCGCTTCATGAGCGAGTCCAAGATGCTGCCGGCCAGCGTGCTCAACCGCAAGGTCAACGAGAAGGCCGAGCACATCGAAAAGACCGAGGGCCGCAAGCCCGGCAAGAAGGAGAAGAAGGAGCTCAAGGACGAGGCCAAGCTGGACCTGCTGCCCATGGCCTTCACCAAGCAGGGCAGCATGTGGGTCTGGATCGATCCGCAGGCGCGCACGCTGGTGCTCGATACCAGTGCACAAGGCCGTGCCGACGAGATCGTGACGCTGCTGGTCGAAGGTCTGCCGGGCTTTGCGTTGGCGCTGCTGGATACGCAGACCAGTCCGCAGGCCGCCATGGCGCACTGGCTGATGACGCAGGAGCCGCCCGCTGGTTTTTCCATCGACCGCGAGTGCGAGCTCAAGGCTGCCGATGAGTCCAAGGCCGTGGTGCGCTATGCACGCCATCCGCTCGACATCGACGAGGTGCGCCAGCATATCGAGCATGGCAAGCTGCCGACCAAGCTGGCCATGACCTGGGATGACCGCGTGAGCTTTGTGCTCAGCGAAGGTCTGCAGATCAAGAAGATCGCGCTGCTCGATGCGGTGATGGATGGCCAATCCCAGGATGACGGCGGTTTCGATACCGATGTGACGATTGCCACGGGCGAGCTGTCGCGCCTGATTCCCGATCTGATCGAGGCGCTGGGCGGGGAAGGGCGCACGGGTCTGGGTGACGGCCTGCCGGCATCGCTGTCGTCGGCGCCTGCAGCAGAGACTTTGCCCGTGCGTCTGGCACAGGGACGCGGCCAGGGCACATTCACCGGCCCGGCCACCGCGCCCGCCGATACGGCCCCTGAAGAGGCGCCGTTCTGATGCTATGGATGATGTAGCTGCTTGCGCTCTTCAATCAAGGATTTCAGTATTTATTGATGCTGAAATCAAGTAGCAACAAGCGCTATAAGCTATCAAAAAAAGGCCTGCCGGAGTGATCTGGCAGGCCTTTTTCATGGGCTCTTCGGTGCCCTGAAACGCGGTATCAGACGCGCTCGAAAATCGCGGCGATACCCTGGCCGCCGCCGATGCACATGGTCACCAGCGCATAGCGGCCGGCGGTGCGCTGCAGCTCGTACAAGGCCTTGGTGGTGATGATGGCACCGGTGGCACCCACGGGGTGGCCCAGGGAGATGCCGGAGCCGTTGGGGTTGACCTTGGCAGGGTCCAGAGCGAGCTCCTGAATCACGGCGCAGGCCTGGGCGGCAAAGGCTTCGTTGGCTTCAATCACGTCCATCTGCTCGATCTTCAGACCGGTGCGTGCCAGCACCTTCTGCGTGGCGGGGACCGGGCCGATGCCCATGTATGCGGGATCGACGCCGGCGTGGGCGTAGCCGACCAGGCGGGCAATGGGCTTGGCGCCGGAAGACTTCAGGGCCTGCTCGCTCATCATCAGCACGGCAGCCGCGCCGTCGTTGATGCCGGAGGCGTTGCCGGCGGTGACCGTGCCGCCTTCCTTCTTGAACGCGGGCTTCATGCCGGCCAGGGTGTCCAGCGTGGTGGCGGCGCGCACATGTTCGTCGGTGTCGAAAAGCACCACGCCCTTGCGGCTGGCAATTTCCACGGGAACGATCTGTTCCTTGAAGCGGCCGGCCTCGATGGCGGCAGCGGCGCGCTGCTGGCTGATGACCGCCAGTTCGTCCTGCATCACGCGGCTGATCTTGTAGCGTTCGGCCACGTTTTCAGCGGTGATGCCCATGTGCATTTTTTGCCAGGGATCGTGCAGGATGCCCAGCATGTAGTCGATGCTCTTGGCATCGCCCATGCGTGCGCCCCAGCGCGAGGCCGTGTCGAAGTAGGGGCCGCGGCTCATGGATTCGGAGCCGGCGCCGATCGCCACTTCGCAGTCGCCCAGCGCAATGGATTGCGCCGCCGAGACGATGGCCTGCAGGCCGGAGCCGCACAGGCGGTTGACGTTGTAGGCAGGGGTTTCGATGGAACAGCCAGCATCCACGGCCGCCACGCGGGACAGGTAGGCGTCGCGCGTGTCGGTGGGGATGACGTTGCCCATCACCACATGGCCCACGGTGTCGGCGGCGATGCCGGCACGCGCAATGGCGGCCTTGACCACGGTGGTGGCCAGCTGGGCGTTGGGAACGTCCTTGAGGCTGCCGCCAAAAGTGCCGATGGCCGTGCGCGCGGCGCTGACAACGAAGATGTCTCTGGTGCTCATGGTTTGTCTCCTGCATTGCATGGGCAATGCTTGTGCTTGAATGATTTGAAAGGATGAATGAGAGCAACCGCATTCATCGCACAGAGTATTCTGCAGTATTTGCTGCAGTGCAACATGTCTCGTTGTTGACGCCGCCCTGCGCGGGCCACGAGGGTTTCACGTGAAACCCGCAAGCCGTCTCAGGCAGCAGTCCTGCGCCGGGGCGCCGTGGGTTCATGATGCGCCGGCGTCAGGTCGGTGTCGGCGCTGGCCAGGTCGTCGAGGATGGGGCAGTCCGGCCTGTCATCGCCGTGGCAGCAATGCACCAGGGTCTGCAGCGTGCGCTGCATGGACTGCATGGCGGCAATGCGCTCGGTCAGCGTGGCGATGTGCTTTTGCGCAATGGCCTTGACCTGGCTGCTGGCGCGGCCCTGGTCCTGCCACAGGCCGAGCAGGGTGGCGATCTCGTCCATGGAAAAGCCCAGATCGCGCCCGCGGCGGATGAAGCGCAGTGCGTGCACATCGGCTTCGGTGTACTGGCGATAGCCGCTGTCGGTGCGGTGCACGGGCGGCAGCAGGCCCAGTGCTTCGTAGTGACGCACCATGCGCGCAGAGACCCCGGCGCGGCGTGCGGCCTCGCCGATGACGACAGGCCAGTTCTGAGCGATTTTTTGTGTCGGTGGGTGGTTGGGCATGGCTAGTCCTGAAAAAACGCGCCAGCGGCCTTCTGATGCCTTGCATGAGGTGCTGGCGCGGTGGTGGGCAGCGTTCAGGCGACCTTGTAGCCTTCTTCGGCAATGGCCGCTGCCACGGCTTCGCGGCTGGCGCCGGTTTCGACTTCCACGCGGTTGGCGGCGCGGTCGATCTTGATCTGTGCCTGGGCATCGACGCCCTGGATGGCGTTGCTGACGGCACGCTCGCAGTGGCCGCAGGTCATGCCTTGAACTTCAAAAACTTGTTGCATGGATGGCTCCTTCAGAAAGTGAGTCGACCGGGCTGGCGGACTCGATGCCTTGAATGGTCAACCCTAACATCATGACAAGGTCAAGCCTTTGACAAGACTTCGGTCCGGGCAGGGTTGATAAGCCGCAAAGTCTGCCGATAAGACGTTGTCATCTTGCAGATCGCCATGGCTTGGGCATCGCAGTCACGGGTTTTTCTCGGTGTCGGTGACAATCTGAAACAATTTGCAAGTTCTGGCCCGACAATGCCAGTCGTTCAAAGTGGAGAGAGATTCATGAGTCTGTTGGAAATGATGCGGGGCTTCACCATCCGCACGCGCATGATGGGCGCCATTGGTGTGGTGATGGTGTTGCTGGGCTTGCTGGGGGGCGCCGGGATGCTGGGCATGTTCCGCATCCAGGACATGAGCCAGGAGTTTCTGAGCAACGCCTTTGTCAAATCGGGCCATATGGCGCAGCTGCGCACCGAGCTGGGCGGCATCCGCTCCAGCGAGAAGGACATGGTCATCCAGTACGAAAAGCCTGAAGAGGTGCGCAAGGCCTATCAGCAATGGGTCATGAACATCGACAAGTCCAAGGCGACGCTGGGCAAGTTCGTGACCGACCAGAACGCGCAGGATGCGCAGCTGACCAAGAGCATCATTGGCCACCTCGACAGCTATCGCAAGCTGTTCGAGCCCATTGCGCGTCAGCTGGAAGCCGGCGGCTATGACTCGGCGACCACGGCCAACCGCATGAGTGGCAAGGCCCTGGCCGAAGTCATGGAGGCCGACAAGCTGCTGGCGCAACTGGACAAGCTGCTGCGCGAGCAGGCCGACGCACTGGCTGCAGCCGAGCGCGACGTGGCCGACCAGACACGCTGGATGTTTGTGGTGGCCGTGATCCTGGCACTGGTGGTGGTGATTCCGCTGACCTTGCTCAATATGCTGTCCATCTGCCGTCCGCTTGAAGTGGCCCGCCAGATGGCGCTGACGATTGCCGGCGGCGATCTGTCGCTCAAGGCCGAGGTCAGCGGCAAGGACGAGCTGACGGATCTGCAGCGCGCGCTGGATCAGATGCAGCAGTCGCTGGGCACCACGGTGGCCCAGGTGCGCGATGCCAGCGGCAACATCGCAACGGCCAGCCAGGAAATTGCCACGGGCAACCAGGACCTTTCGGCGCGTACCGAACAGACGGCCAGCAATCTGCAGGAAACCGTCGCCTCGCTGGCCCAGCTGACGGCCACGGTGCAGCAGACCGCATCGTCGTCGCAGCTGGCCAACCAGCTGGCGGCCTCGGCCTCTTCGACGGCCGTGCAGGGCGGAGAGATCGTCGGCCAGGCCGTCAACAGCATGCAGGAGATCTCGGCCTCCAGCCGCAAGATCGGCGACATCATCGGCCTGATCGATTCCATCGCCTTCCAGACGAATATCCTGGCGCTGAATGCAGCCGTGGAAGCAGCCCGTGCGGGCGAGCAGGGACGCGGCTTCGCCGTGGTGGCGGCCGAAGTGCGCAGCCTGGCCCAGCGTTCGGCCCAGGCCGCCAACGAGATCAAGTCGCTGATCAACACCAGCGTGCAGACCGTGGATGTGGGCGCGCGTCAGGTGGAAAGCGCCGGCAAGGCCATGCAGGAGACCGTGGACAGCGCACAGCGTGTGGGCGACATCATCGGCGAGATCACGGCGGCATCCAGCGAGCAGTCGCTGGGCATCAGCCAGGTCAACCAGGCGGTGGGCGACATTGACCGCATGACCCAGCAGAACGCGGCCCTGGTGGAGGAGTCGGCTGCCGCCGCAGAGTCGCTGCGCGAGCAGGCGGCGCGACTGGCCCAGCTGGTCAGCCAGTTCAAGCTGGCCGGCGGCGCGATGCATGCCGCCCAGCGCAGCCCCAGAGCTGCGGCTCATCCCGGCATGGCGCCGGCGGCATTGGCTTCCGCCCAGGCGGCCTTGCCCGGCCAGAAGCAGCAGTTGCTCGAACAGGCCTGAGCCTTTAGAACGTAAGCGCGTTTTAAGCGGCTTGCGCCGTCAAAAAAGCCCGGTTGCAGCGATGCACCGGGCTTTTTGTTTTTCACGCAATGGCTGCCGGCGCGATCGAAGAAGGCTGCAGCCGGATGGATGGCGCTTACTGGCTGGCGAGTGCAGGGTAGTCGGTATAGCCGTCGGCGCCGCCCCCGTAGAAGCGTGCGCTGTTCCAGGCATTGAGCGGCAGGTCGTCGTGCAGGCGGCGCACCAGGTCGGGGTTGGAGATATAGGCCTTGCCGAAGGCCACGACATCGGCATAGCCGCTCTCCACGGCGCGCATGGCCAGCTCGCGGTCATAGCCGTTGTTGACCATCCAGGCGCCCTTGCCGCCCGCAGAGCGATAGGCCTGCTTGAGTGCCTGATAGTCGAAGGGGCGATCTGCGAGCTCGCGCGGACCGCCTGTTGCACCTTCGATCACGTGGATATAGGACAGGCCCAGCGGCGCGAGCTGGCGCACCAGATACTCGAACAGCGCCTGCGGGTCTGCGTCCACGATGTCGTTGGCCGGCGTGACCGGAGAGATGCGGATGCCGACCTTGCCGGCACCGATGGCATCGGCCACGGAGCGCACGCATTCCAGCACCAGGCGGGCCCGGTTTTCGATGCTGCCGCCGTAGTCGTCGCTGCGCTGGTTGGTGCCGGTCTTGAGGAACTGGTCGAGCAGATAGCCGTTGGCTGCATGCAGTTCCACGCCATCGAAGCCAGCCGACTGCACGGCCTCGCGCGCGGCGGTGGCGAAGCTGCGCACGATGTCCGGCAGCTCCTGCTGCTCGAGCGCACGCGGCGCCGAGGTGGCGACAAACTGGCCTTGTCCCGTCTCGCGGTCGATCACAAAGGTCTTGGAGCGTGCCGTCAGCGCAGAGGGCGCGACCGGCGCCTGCAGGTCGGGCTGCAGCACGGTATGGGAGATGCGGCCCACATGCCAGAGTTGGGTGACGATGCGCCCGCCCTTGGCATGCACGGCATCGGTGACTTTCTTCCAGGCCTGCAGCTGCTCCTGACCATAGAGACCGGGTACATCGGCATAGCCCTGTCCCTGGTGGCTGATGGCCGTGCCTTCGCTGATCAGCAGCCCGGCAGAGGCGCGCTGGACGTAGTAGGTCTGCATCAGCGGCGTGGGGACTGCGTCGGGGGCACGGTTGCGCGTCAGCGGGGCCATGGCAATGCGGTTGGGCAGGTGCAGACTGCCCGCTTCAATCGGGTCGAACAATGAGGTCATGCAGAACTCCAGATGAAAAAAAGCTCGGTGGGTACCGAGCCCTTAGAACGTGCTTACGATCTCCTCGAGCCGCGACAGAGGCTTTGCGGGATGGGATGCCAGGCGCGATACCGCAGCAATAGCCGTGCTATTGCGAGGATTCGCGCGGCCGGCGAGGCAACGCCGCAGACCGCCCCTGACCGGGCGTCCGCAAAGACACTGTCCCGAAGGGTTGGAGCGAAATCGGGCGATTTCTGTGCGCTGACTCTTGCTTGCACCCCGGTGCAAGCCGCAAGCCATCGCTTCGAACTCATTCCGATTGCGCTCCAACGCGGCTGCGTAGAGATCGTAAACACGTTCTCAGTGTGCATGGGTGTCAAAAAAACTTACTTCAGCAAGCCTTCTGCCTTCATGGCGGCCTGCACGGCGGGACGCGCCAGAATGCGCTCGCGGTAGGCCTGAATATGCTGGAGTTCGGAGATGTCCAGGCCCACAAACTGGGCCCATCCGGTGACCGTGAAAAAGTAGGCATCGGCCACGGTGAACTGATCGCCCATCAGATAGGTCTTGTTGGCGAGCTGTTCGTTGACCCAGCTCAGACGCTTGAGCAGATTGGCGCGCGCCAAGGGCTTGTAGTCTTCAGGCGTTGCCGGGTTGAACAAGGGGCCGAAGCCCTTGTGCACCTCGGTGCCGATGAAGTTCAGCCATTCCTGCAGGTGGTAGCGGGCCACGGTGCCGTTGGCGGGCGCCAGGTTTTTCTCGGGAGCCAGGTCGGCCAGGTACTGAACAATGGCCGGACCTTCGTGCAGGGTGTCGCCGTTGTCCAGCACCAGAAAGGGCACATAGCCCAGCGGATTGATGCCGTAGTAATCGGTTCCATCCTGGAGCTTGTGGCTCTTGGTGCTGACCATCACGGTTTCATGCTGCAGCTCTGCTTCGTGCAGCACGATGTGCGGAGACAGGGAGCAGGCGCCGGGGCTGTAGTAAAGCTTCATGGTGAGTGGCTCTCTATGCAATGAAAAGACAAGCGCCCATGCTAAACCGGTTGCATGTCATATGCATACGCCGCCGACAGCAAGTAGTCCGTATCCGTGGGGGATTGCTCAGCCCAGGCGTGTTGCGGCCCACAGCACCTGCTGCACCAGTGCCTCCATGCCTTGCTGATTCTGTGCGCGCACCAGATGACCCTGGGCATCGAATGCCTCGCCCGCCTGGCTCACGGCATGGCTGCGCGGCGCGACCCAGCATTCCAGATTCAATAGCAGTGCAGCGAGATGTGACTGTGCTCTCAGGCCACCAAGACCTCCGGGCGAGGCACTGGCCATGCCGACGACCTTGTTGCGAAAGGGCAGAACGCCATCGGACCACTGTGCGTCGCCCTTGACCGGGCTGGAGGCCCAGTCGATCGCGTTCTTGAGCAGGGCAGGGTAGCTGCCGTTGTACTCGGGGCAGCAGACAATCCAGGCCGCATGGCTGTGCATGGCCTGCTTGAGGCGAATGACATCGGCAGGCGTGCCCTGCGCTTCGAGGTCGGCGTTGTAGAGCGGTATATCGAAGTCCGACAACTCCAGCAGGCTGGGCTCTGCACCTTGCTGCCGGGCGATGGAGGCAACCACCTTGGCCAGCTTGCGGTTGTACGAGTCTTGGCGGGTACTGCCCGCAAAAATGAGGATTTGCATGCAGTCATTGCAGCACAGAGCGATTGCATTTTTCATGCGTAGGCAGGTCCATCAGGGCAAACATCTAGGCCGTGGCTCTGGCTGCCATGTTTCACGTGAAACCCCCCTGCCAAGGCATTGTTGCGCCAATGGTGGGAAAATTGCCGGTTCCCCGCAGGGCTGGACATGGCGCGAAAACATGTCCGCCTGCCATGAGAGCCGAGGCATGGTTGCCTCGTGCAGGGGCAAGGGCCGGGCTTGGCCCGGAGCAGAAATATGTTGTACCCACAGGAATTTGACGTGATCGTGGTCGGTGGCGGCCACGCCGGCACCGAGGCCGCATTGGCCGCTGCACGCATGGGCAGCAAGACATTGCTGCTGACCCACAATATCGAAACCCTGGGGCAGATGAGCTGCAACCCCAGCATCGGCGGCATCGGCAAGGGCCATCTGGTCAAGGAGGTCGATGCATTGGGCGGTGCCATGGCCCTGGCAACCGACAAGGGCGGCATCCAGTTCCGTATCCTGAACAGCTCCAAGGGCCCGGCCGTGCGTGCCACGCGTGCCCAGGCCGACCGCATTCTGTACAAGGCCGCGATTCGCGAGATGCTGGAAAACCAGCCCAATCTCTGGCTCTTCCAGCAGGCCGTGGATGATCTGATGGTGGAGGGCGACCGCGTGGTCGGTGCCGTCACCCAGGTGGGCCTCAAGTTCCGCAGCCGCACCGTGGTGCTGACTGCGGGCACCTTCCTTGACGGCAAGATCCACGTGGGCCTGAACAACTATGCAGCTGGCCGTGCGGGCGATCCACCGGCCGTGAGCCTGTCGGCACGCCTGAAGGAACTCCAGCTGCCGCAGGGCCGTCTGAAGACCGGCACGCCGCCGCGCATCGACGGCCGCAGCATCGACTTCAGCCAGTGCGAGGAGCAACCTGGCGACGGCATGCCTGGCGGCGTGAACGAGGGTGAAGTGCCCGTGTTCAGCTTCATGGGCAACCGTGCCATGCACCCCCGGCAAATGCCTTGCTGGATCACGCACACCAATGCGCGCACGCACGAGATCATCCGTAGCGGCTTTGATCGCAGCCCCATGTTCACCGGCAAGATCGAGGGTGTGGGTCCGCGTTACTGCCCCAGCGTGGAAGACAAGATCAACCGCTTCGCGGACAAGGAAAGCCACCAGATCTTCCTTGAGCCCGAAGGCCTGACCACGCACGAGTTCTACCCCAACGGGATCTCCACCAGCCTGCCGTTCGACATTCAGTACGAACTGGTGCGCAGCATGAAGGGGCTGGAGAACGCCCATATCCTGCGCCCCGGCTATGCCATCGAGTACGACTACTTCGATCCGCGCTCGCTCAAGAGCAGCTTCGAGACCAAGCAGATCCAGGGTCTGTTCTTTGCGGGCCAGATCAATGGCACGACCGGCTACGAAGAGGCTGCAGCCCAGGGCCTGTTCGCTGGCCTGAATGCAGCACTGCAGTGTCGTGGCGAAAGCCCCTGGATGCCGCGCCGTGACGAGGCCTATCTGGGCGTGCTGGTCGACGATCTGATCACCAAGGGCGTGACCGAGCCTTACCGCATGTTCACCAGCCGCGCCGAGTTCCGCCTGCAGCTGCGTGAAGACAATGCCGACATGCGCCTGACCGAAGCGGGTCGTCAGATGGGCCTGGTCGACGATGTGCGCTGGGATTCCTTCAGCCGCAAGCGCGACGCTGTTTCACGTGAAACAGAGCGCCTCAAGTCCACCTGGGTGAATCCGCGTGTCGTTGCTGCAGAAGAGTCCGAGCGCGTGCTGGGCAAGGCCATGGAGCGCGAATACAACCTGTTCGACCTGCTGCGTCGCCCCGGAGTCGATTACGACAAGCTCATGGGCATGAACCAGGGCAAGTACGCCAGTGCCGATGTGCAGCCCGAGGCTCTGGGTGAGCTTAGTGCCCCGGTGATCGAGCAGGTGGAGATCGCCGCCAAGTATTCTGGCTATATCGACCGCCAGAAGGATGAAGTCGAACGCGCTGCCCATTTCGAGCGTCTGCGTCTGCCGCTGGACTTCGACTATATGCAGGTGGCAGCGATGTCCTTCGAGGTGCGCCAGAAGCTGCAAAAGCACAGGCCCGAAACCCTGGGTCAGGCTTCGCGTATTTCGGGAGTGACGCCTGCTGCCATCTCGCTGCTCATGGTGCATCTGAAAAAAGGCGGCTTCAAGGGCTTTGTCACTCAGAACGAAGAGGCTTCCGCATGAGCCAGGTTTTGCGTAACCAGCTGGAGCAGGGCGTCCAGGCATTGCAGCTGGAACTGGCCCCGGCCCAGATCGATCTGCTGATGTCCTTCATGGATCTGCTGCAGAAGTGGAACAAGGTCTACAACCTCACGTCGGTGCGTGATCCCCAGGAGATGCTGACACATCATCTGCTCGACAGCCTGGCTGCCGTGCCCGCCTTGCTTCGGCATGTGAACCGCCAGCCGGTGGAAGAGGGCAAGCGCCTGCCGCTGCTGGACGTGGGCTCGGGCGGAGGTCTGCCCGGCGTGGTGTTTGCCATCTGCTGCCCGCAGATCGATGTCAACTGCGTGGATACCGTGGGCAAGAAGGCCGCATTCATCCAGCAGGTGGCGGCAGCCTTGCGCCTGCCCAATCTGCGCGGCATTCATGATCGGGTGGAAAACCTCAAGACCCGCTATCCGGTCATCAGCTGCCGCGCCTTTGCGTCCCTGGTGGATTTCACTACCTGGTCGCGCAAGGCTCTGGCCGAGGACGGTATCTGGTTTGCCATGAAGGGCAAGCACCCCGACGACGAGATTGCCGCCTTGCCCGCCGATGTGCAGGTGTTTCACGTGGAACCTTTGGCCGTGCCCGGCCTGGACGCCGAGCGCTGCGTCATCTGGTTGAAGCTGGCTTCTTGAGCGGTAAAGCTCGGCCGAGGCACTTTGTTTCCAAGGGAAGCAAAGTGCCTTTTTACATACTGTGTCAGGCAACATCTGCGCAATGCAGATGCGCCGGTCATGGCCCTCGCATAAACTTGCTGTTTTCCATCGCGCAGGGTTTGAATGTTTGGCATCTCTGATTACGGCGCTTTTGCTGCCGCCGTTACCGTTTTCTTGCTGATCCCTGGACCAGGCAATCTGGCCTTGATTACCTCTACGGGCAAGGGCGGATGGAGAGCGGGCCTTGCATGCTGCCTGGGTGTGATGGCTGCCGACCAGGTGCTGATGTGGCTGGCTGTGGCCGGTGTGGCAGCGGTGCTGGCTGCCTATCCGGCGGCCTTTCACGCCGTGCAGTGGGTGGGTGCGGCCTATCTGGCCTGGCTGGGCTACAAGCTGCTCACGGCCAAGCCTGGCGATGCGCCGGCCATTGAAATCCAGCCGCGCCAGTATTTCCGCCAGGGTGCTCTGATCACTCTGATGAACCCCAAGGCCATCGTGTTCTACATGGCATTCTTCCCCATGTTCGTGGACCCGGCCCGGCATCAGGGCGCCATCACCTTTGGCGTGATGGCTGCCACGGTGGCGGCAATTACCTTTATCTACAGCGTCATCGTGGTGACGCTGACCACGTTGCTGGCAGAGCGTCTGCGTGCCAATCCGGCCGTGGTGAAGTGGCTGGAAAAAACAGCCGGTGTGTTTCTGATCGGTTTTGGCCTCAAGCTGGCCGCCAACTAAAAGAGAAGTTCAATGGCCAAAATTTTCTGCGTTGCCAATCAAAAGGGTGGAGTGGGCAAGACCACGACCACGGTCAATCTAGCTGCCGGTCTGGCCAAGGTCGGCCAGCGCGTGCTGCTGATCGACCTGGACCCGCAGGGCAATGCCACCATGGGCTCCGGCGTGGACAAGCGCGCGCTGGAGTTGACGGTCTACGACGTGCTGCTGGAAAACGCCAGCGTCAAGGAAGTAGCCCAGAAGTCCGAGCAGGTCGGCTATGACGTGCTGGGCGCCAACCGCGAGCTGTCGGGTGCCGAGATCGAGCTGGTCTCGCTGGAGCGTCGTAACGAGCGTCTCAAGACCGCTCTGCAGGCCGTGGCTGCCGACTACGACTTCGTGCTGATCGACTGCCCGCCTTCGCTGTCCATGCTGACCCTGAACGGTCTGTGCTCGGCGCACGGCGTGATCGTGCCCATGCAGTGCGAGTACTTTGCGCTGGAAGGCCTGACCGATCTGGTCAACACCATCAAGCAGGTGCATGCCAATATGAACCCCGACCTGCAGATCATCGGTCTGCTGCGCGTGATGTTCGATCCGCGCACCACGCTGCAGCAGCAGGTCAGCGACCAGCTCAAGGAGCATTTCGGCGACAAGGTGTTCGATACCGTGATCCCGCGCAATGTGCGTCTGGCCGAAGCCCCAAGCTACGGCCTGCCCGGCGTGGTGTTCGATGCCTCCGCCAAGGGCAGCAAGGCCTTTGTCGAGTTCGCCGAAGAGATGGTGCGCCGCATCAAGAAAATGTGAGTGTTTCACGTGAAACAGCTCCCCGTTCCCCATCCAGCCATCGCCAACGACCATGACCTCTGAAGCACTGAACCCTCAGCATGTCTGGCTGCTTCCCGGCTGGCAGAACTCCGACCCCGGCCACTGGCAGAGTCTGTGGCAGGACCGGTTCGGCTACCAACGGCTGGAGCAGCACAACTGGCAGCATCCGCTGCGTGGGGACTGGAGCATTCGCCTGCAGGAAACCGTGCTCGACGCTCCTGCCCCCGTCACGCTGGTGGCGCACAGCCTGGGCTGTATTCTGGTGGCATGGTGGGCGGCGCATTCTCAGGTTGCGAAAACCAAGGTGCGCGGCGCTCTGCTGGTTGCCCCTGGCGATACGGAGCAGGAAAGCCTGCGCGGCGCTTTGCCCGGCTGGTCGCCTGTGCTGCTGCAAAAGCTGCCCTTCCCGTCGATACTGGTGGGCAGCGAGAACGACCCCAACTGCTCTGTAGCACGCGCACAGACCATGGCACAGGGCTGGGGCAGCCGTTTTGTGAATGCGGGTGCCGCAGGCCATATCAACACGGCCAGCGGACTGGGACTGTGGGAAGCCGGGCATGAGCTGCTGCTCTCCCTTTAAAGAAAGAATTCAGCAATGGTGACTAAGAAACCCAAGGGCCTGGGACGTGGTCTGGAAGCCCTGCTGGGCCCCAAGGTCAGCGAAGCAGAGCAGGTCGCCGCGAGCGGGTCTCAGGCCAATCTGCCGAGCTCCCTGGCACTCAATGTGATGGTGGCCGGCCAGTACCAGCCGCGCACCCGCATGGACGAAGGCGCCTTGTACGAGCTGGCCGAGAGCATCAAGGCCCAGGGCATCATGCAGCCGATCCTGGTGCGCCAGCTCTCCCGGGGCGACAACGCCGGCAAGTACGAAATCATTGCCGGCGAACGGCGCTTCCGAGCCGCGCATATCGCGGGTCTGTCCGAGGTGCCGGTGCTGGTGCGCGAGGTACCCGACGAGGCGGCAGCGGCCATGGCACTGATCGAGAACATTCAGCGCGAAGACCTGAATCCGCTGGAAGAGGCGCAGGGTCTGGCCCGTCTGGTCAAGGAGTTCGGCCTGACCCACGAGCAGACCGCGCAGGCCGTGGGCCGCTCGCGCAGTGCTGCCACCAATCTGCTGCGCCTGCTGAATCTGGCCGAGCCCGTGCAGACCATGCTGATGGCCGGCGATATCGACATGGGCCATGCGCGGGCACTGCTGACGCTGGACCGCGCCACCCAGATCACGGCAGGCAACCAGATCGCGGCCAAGAAGATGTCGGTGCGCGAGGCCGAGTCGCTGGTCAAGAAGATCGGTGCCGAGTTCAATCTGACGCGCCAGAAGGCCAAGAAAGATGTCAAGTCGCGCGACGTGAAACGCATCGAGGAAGAGCTGTCCGACCTGCTCACGGCCGATGTCGAGGTGCGCATCAAGAAGACCGTGCGCCGCCACGGCAAGCAGCAGGAAATGGGCGAGATCGCCATCCAGTTCGGCTCGCTGGAGGAGCTCAACGGTCTCATCGAAAAGCTGCGCGGCGAAGTCTGATTCTTGCGCCCAAGCAAGCGAAAAGAGCATCCACGGATGCTCTTTTTTTGTGCGCGCGCAGCGTTCAGCTGCGGTAGCCGGGGTCGATTCGTTCGAGCTTGCGCAGCAGGGCTGGCCAGGCAAACTGGCCGCCCATTCCGCCGGTCTGCACCTTCATGGCATGGGCGATGCCCTGCAGAATCTGCGGGTCGACCTCGGTGAGTTCGGTGCCGCCGGACTGGGCCGCGATCTGGATCTGGCAGGCGGACTCGAAGACGTACATGGACAGAAAGGCATCGGCAATCGTGGGGCCGCAGGTCAGCAGACCGTGGTTGCGCAGCATGAGGAAGTTGGCCTCGCCCATGTCGGCGAGCAGACGCGGCTTCTCGTCCTCGCGAAAGGCCACGCCCTCGTAGACGTGATAGGCCAGGGACCCCAGGACAAAGGTGCTTTGCTGGCTGATGGGCAGCAGGCCGTTCTTCTGGGCCGCCACGGCCACGCCGGCACGTGTGTGGGTATGGATCACGCATTGCGCATCGGCGCGGGCCTCGTGCACGGCGCTGTGAATGACGAAGCCGGCCGGGTTCACGGGGAAGGGCGAGTCCATGAGCTTGTTGCAGCCCAGGTCCACCTTGATCAGCGAAGAGGCCGTGATCTCGTCAAACATCAGCCCGTAGGGGTTGATGAGGAAGTGATGCCCGGGGCCCGGCAGCCGCGCGCTGATGTGGGTGAAGACCAGATCGCTCCAGCCGTACAGCGCCACCAGCCGGTAGCAGGCGGCCAGGTCCACGCGCAACTGCCATTCCTCGGGGCTGACCAGATGCTGGACGCTGGGGATGTTCAAGGGCTCTTGGCTCACGGGCGACTCTCCTTCATCGTTGATCCGATGAATGTAGACACTCGTGTGCCGGCAGTCTGTTGGCTAGGCGACAGAACCCTGGAAACTCGGGCGAGGCGGGTTCGGATCAGGCGCGGTGGCGATGCCCGTGGCAGGTGTTGGCCCGAGTCTGAGAATAGAAAAACAGGAGCTTGCAGCGCAAGCTCCTGTTGATTTTCAGATCGCTTCTGTACGTAAACCGAAGCAGATCATGCGAAAGCAGCTATCAAAAGCGCTTACTTGATCTGGCCACGCGACAGGTCCTGGATCATGCGGGCGGCCAGATACAGGCGCGGTACGATGGTGTTGATCTGCACGTATTCGGCATCGTTGGAATGCGCGCCATAGCCCGACAGGCCGAAGCCCTCGATCACGCCGCCCTTGGCCTTGAGAGCCGCAAAAGCCGCATCCGTGCCGCCGCCCGTGGCCTTGTCCATGACCTTCATGGGCAGCTTCAGCTCCTGCTCATAAATGCCCTGGGCGTGGGCGGCCAGCTTGCGCGCCGTGGCATTGGCTTCCAGTGGCGGGCGGCGCACCTCGAACTTCAGCTCCACCTTGCTGGCGGGGAGCAGCTTGTTGCCGATCTTGTCCTGCATGGCTTTTTCCAGCGCCGTGAAGTCGGCCACGCGCAGCGCGCGGGCATCGGCCTGGGCCGTGGCTTCGGCGGGAACCACATTGCGGTTGGTGCCGGCCTTGGACACGGTCCAGTTGAGCTTGAGGCCGTCCTGGGGCTGGGACAGATCCTTCATCTGCAGCAGCTGGTGCGACAGCTCGTACAGCGCATTCACGCCGTCCTCGGGCTTGGCGCCCGCATGCGATGCCTTGCCCGTGACCTTGAGGTAGGCCGCGCCGATGCCGCTGGTGGCCAAGCGCAGGCTGCCGTCGGTGCCGCCGCCTTCAAAGCTGAACACAGCGTCTTGCTCGGCCCCCAGGCGGGTGATGGTGCTGCGTGCGCCGGGCGAGCTGATTTCCTCGTCGCCGTTGATCAGCACGGTCAGTGTGCCGTAGTCCTCGATGCCCAGTTTCTTGAGCAGGGGCACGATATGCATGATCAGGGCCACGCCCTGCTTGTCGTCGGCAATGCCCAGGCCATAGGCCTTGTCGCCGTCGACGCGGAAGGGCTGGTCCTTGAGCATGCCGGGCAGATAGACGGTGTCCATATGCGCGATCAGCATGATGCGGCTGCTGCCCTTGCCCTTGAATTCGGCATGCACCATGGGGCCGACCTTCTCGGGCGTGTCATCGAGGCGGTAGATGTCGCTGGGCTCGATGATCTCGACCTTGCCGCCCTGGGCGCGCAGCTTGCCGGCAATGTACTCGGCAATCTTCTTTACGCCCGCCACATCCTTGCTGCCGGACTCGATATGCACCAGATCGCGCAGCGTATCCAGGTAGGGCTGCTGCTCCTTTTTCGCATGCTCCAGCCATTCGGCCTGAGGGGCAGCCTGGGCAGAGCCGAAGGCCAGCACCAGGGCCAGGGGCAGGGCGCGCAGCAAAGGGGCAGAGGGCGTGTTCCAACGCATAGAAATTCTCCTTGAGGGGGGCGGGCCGCTCCCGGATAGGGCCACGGCAGGAAAGGCGGCGTGATGCACCGCTCAGGGAATTCAGCTTAGCAGCCGTGTTTGCGGCCTCAGCGCTGAGGGACTAGGGATAAATACCAGGGTAACTTGATTTCTCGCGGCAACAAAAAGAGCCCTGCAGCTTGCGCAGGCAGGGCTTGGTGGGTTGCGCCTGCTGCTCAGGCCGCGGCCAGATGGGCCTTGGTCTTCTTGCTCACGCCGTCGCCGACGATGACGGCCGAGACCACGGACAGCACCAGCGCAATCGCCGAGCCGTAGAACACGGCGTTCGTCATCTGGTGGTCCAGCATGTAGCCAAAGATCGGCGCGGCTAGGCAAAAGCCCAGATCCAGGCCGGAATACACCGTGCCGTAGACGCGGCCCGTGGCGCCGGGGGGCGCTGCGCGCTTGATCAGCATGTCGCGCGAGGGGCCGGCCAGGCCCGTGCCCAGACCGGCGATGGAAGCCACGATCACGGCCGCCATGCCGGGCAGCCAGCCCGTGCCGACAACAAACAGCAGCAGGCCCGAGCCCAGCATGCAGATGGAGATCACCTTCTCCAGCCGCTGCACGCGGCCGACCAGAAAGCCGCCCACCACCATGCCCGCAGCGCCGCACAGCATATAGCCGGTGACGATCAGCGCCGTCACGGACAGCGGCAGGCCGTACATGGATTGCAGGGCCGGGCTAGCAAAGCTCTGGATGGCGCTGAGCGCGCAGGTGCTCCAGAAGAAGAAGGAAAAGCACAGCCACACCGATGGCAGCTTCATGAAGGCCATGGGGTGTTCCTGGGGCGTGGCAACGGTACCGGCGGCGGGCTTGGCGGCCGCGCCGGCGGCTTCGGTACGGTCGTCGAGCGCGTCGCGGTTGAAGACCATGATGGCCAGCACCACGGCGGCACAGATGGCGCCGCACAGGCAGGCCAGACGCCAGGAGCCAGTGGCCGTGGTGATGCCGGCCATGAACAGCGGCGCCAGCGCCCAGCCGATATTGCCCGACAGGCCGTGCACCGAGAAGGCATGGCCTATGCGCTGCTGCGACACGCGCTTGTTGAGGATGGTGAAGTCCACGGGGTGGAAAGGCGCATTGCCCAGGCCCGCAAAAAAGGCTGCGGCCAGCAGCATGCTGTAGCCCTGTGCCGTGCTCGCAATCAGGCCGGCCACGACAAAGCTGCCGAGGGCGGCAAACAGGATGGGACGGGCGCCAAAGCGGTCCACCGCAAAGCCGGCCAGCGCCTGGCCGGTGCCGGAGACGATGAAGAACAGCGAGACCATGACGCTGAGCTCGGCATAGCTGTAGCCGAATTCCTGGATCAGCCAGGGGAACAGCGGCGGCAGCAGCAGGTGGAAGAAGTGCGACGAGCCATGGGCCAGGCCGATGAGGCCGATGGTGCGCGCATCACTGCGCAGTGTCTCTGGCGCCTGGTTTTGGGATGTTGTGGAGGCAGGGCGGTTCATATATCGCATCTTAGGCAGAGCGGTCTCGTCTTGTATGCGATAGTCTGCCAATTGCTATCGCAAACCAGCCAATCCATATGCCCAGCCTCCAAGACTCCGGCCCCTTGCGTGCAGGCAAGGCCTCCGCCTATGTGGAGACGCTGACGCCCCATCTCTACATACCCACGGCACAGCGCCCGGTACGCGCCAAATGCCGCTGGCTGGAGGCAGACACTCAGGTCAGGCCCCACAGTCATCCCTGGGGGCAGCTGGCGATCTCCACCACGGGCACCATCCGCCTGACGGTGGCGCAGGGCACCTATATCGTGCCGCCGTCGCGTGCGCTGTGGGTGCCGCCCGGCATGGAGCATACGGTGACCATGGTGGAAAGCGCCGATCTGCGCACGCTTTACTTCTTCCAGTCCCATGGGCATTGCGGCCCCGATGTCGGGCCCGGGCAGGAGGCGGTCTGGCGTCAATGTCGGGTGCTCAATGCTTCGGACCTGCTGCGTGCCGTGGTGCGAGAGCTGCCCACCCTGCCCGATGACAGCCTGCAGCTGTCCGAGCAGGACAGGGCGCGCGAGCACCATCTGAGCGAGCTGCTGCTTGAAGAGCTGCGCCGCGCCAGCGCTGTGCAGCTTGGTGTGAACCTGCCCCAGGACAAGCGCCTGCGCCTGCTGTGCGAGGCCGTGCTGGCCGACCCGACGCGCAATGAGACGCTGGAGGACTGGGCGCGCGATACCGGGGCCAGCCCGCGCACCGTGGCGCGGCTGTTTCGCCAGCAGCTCGAATGCAGTTTTACCCAGTGGCGTCAGCAGGTAGTGCTGGCCCATGCCGTCAGTCTGGCGGCGCGCAACTGGCCGATTCAGCGCATTGCGGCCGAGCTGGACTACAGCCCCAGCGCCTTCAGCGCGATGGTGCGTCGCACCGTGGGCATGCCGCCGGCGCAGTTCTTCGGCATGCACACCAAGGTTACGGCTGCCAGCGATTGATTTGACAGCGCTGCGGGTCTTCTCTTCCCGTCTCCGGGGGCCTGCGAAAAATATTTGCGGCGGCATGGAATGAAAGCAGCAGGCCAGCGCTCTCTATCACCATGATCTTCTCTGCCGAGTCGCGCTACAACCAGTGGGTGCGCGAGCATTACCGCTTCTTGCTGCGCAGTGCCTGGGCACTGACGGGCTCGCGCGCCACGGCCGAGGATGTGGTGCAGGACTGCTTCACCAGCGCCTGGCGTTTTCGCCACCAATTGCGCGACCAGAGCATGGCCCGGGCATGGCTGTTCCAGATCATGCGCCGCCATGCCTTCAGGCATTTCGATCCCGGGCAGCTGCAGGCTCAGCCGCTGGACGAGTCCTGCGAGCAGGGCGTGAATCACCATGAGGCACTCGATGCGCAACTGGACGTGGTCAAGGCGCTGAGCCGCATCGCCCCCATCCATCGCGAAGTGCTGGTGCTGTACTACTTTGACGACATGCCCACGGCCCAGATGGCCGAGGCGCTGGATATTGCACCGGGCACCGTGCTCTCGCGCCTGGCGCGGGCCCGTGAAGCGCTCAAGACGGTGCTGCAGGAGCCGGCGCGCCATCCCGCCGGGGCCGCCATCGAATCTTGCGCTGCTGCCAGCGTGATACCGCTGAGAAAGCGCGCACCATGAAACACCAAGACCGCCCCGAAGACACCGATTTCGACCTGCGCGCCCGTGCCGAGCTGGCGCTGGCCTTCGAGCCTGGCGAGCCTCCGGCCCATTTGCTGCGCCACACGCCCTGGCATGCCCGCCGTGGGCTGCAGGCGTTGTGTGCGGCAGCGATCCTCGGCAGCGCCGCATGGGGCAGCGTGCTCGGCCTGCGTCCGCCGCAGATGGTGCGCTCGGCCATCGAGCATGAGTACTACGAGCGCACGCTGCGCGGCCAGTTCATTGCCGAAGCCGAGATGGCCCGGCACATGGACTGGCCCGCCGACCGCAAGCTGCCCGGCTACACCCAGCTCATGCGGCCCTGCGACATCGACGGCAGCCGCGCCTATCACCTGACCACCTTTTTCGAGAAAGGCGGCATCGTCACCGTGCTGGCCTTCGAGCAGCCCCAGCGGATTGCCGACGGACAGGGCTGGTGGGCCAACAGCTACTGGCAGGTGGTGCGCTCGCGCGAAGGCCGCCCGCTGGTGCTGATTGCGCAGAAGAAACAGGCTCTGGCCGTGGCATCACGCGCCCTGGGAGCCCCCGAGAAAGTCGATGGCTGAACCGGATCTCTGGCCCTGCTCATTCACCACAAACAACGAGGAGACATCATGCACCAACCCACATCCCTGCCGCGTCGTCGCCTGCTCGCGGGTAGCGCCAGTGCACTGGCTGCGGCCGGTCTGGCCAGCTTCCAGGGCCAGGCCATGGCACAGGCAGCTGCGCCTGCCGCCAGGCCTCTGCCCGGTTATGCCGGCTTCAAGAATGCCGATGCCGTGATCGTGCACAGCTCCACCACCATCGAGACCCGGCGCAGCGCGTTTGGCTCCAGCGTGGTCACTCCCACCAGCCAGCTCTATGTGCGCAACAACCTGCCGACGCCGCCCGAGAGCATCGTGGCCGACCGCGATGCATGGGCGGTGCAGATCGATGGCGTGAACCGGCCTCGTCAACTGAGCCTGCGTGAACTCAAGACCATGGGACTGGAGACCGTGACCATGGTGCTGCAATGCTCGGGCAACGGCCGTGGCTTCTTCCCCTCCAAGCCCAGCGGCACGCAATGGACCGTGGGCGCTGCAGGCTGTGTGGTCTGGAGCGGTGTGCCCGTGCGCGATGTGGTCAAGGCCCTGGGTGGCATGGCCGGCGGCATGCTCTACATGACGGGGACGGGCGGCGAGGTACTGCCTGCAGGCCTGGACCCCAAGAGCGTGCTGGTGGAGCGCTCCGTGCCCCTGTCGGCCATGGAAGACGCGCTGCTGGCCTGGGAGATGAACGGTGAGCCCGTGCCCCTGGCCCACGGCGGACCGCTGCGCCTGATCGTGCCGGGCTACACCGGCGTGAACAACATCAAGTACATCAAGCAGCTTGCTTTTACCGCCAAGGAAAGCGAAGCGCACATCATGTCGCACGGCTACCGCATCTCGCCTCCGGGCAGCAAGGGCGATCCCAGCCAGCCGTCGGTGCAGGAGATGAGCGTCAAGTCCTGGATCAACAGCCCCATTCCCGAAGACGGAAACCGGGCCGCCGGCCTGGTACAGATTCAGGGAGTGGCCTTTGGCGGAATGCATGCCATCAAGGGGGTGGAGGTCTCCATCGACGGCGGCAAGAGCTGGAAGCAGGCCCGTCTGGTGGGCCCCGATATGGGCCGCTATGCCTGGCGTCAGTTCGTGCTACCTGCCCAGCTGCCCAAGGGCACCTACCAGCTGGCCAGTCGCGCAACCGACGTCAGGGGCAATGTGCAGCCCGAGACGCGCGGTGAAAACCAGAGCGGCTACAACAACACCAGTTGGGCCGACCACGCGGTCACCGTCACCGTGGCCTGAGCGCCGCACTCGCTGCCCATGCCGGGCGCCAAAGAAGGGGGCCCGGCCATGGCTATCCAAACCACGATGCATCGCATTTCCCCAAGAACAATGATGAAGACAAAACCCACCCTCGCTGCCCTCTTGCTGACCATCCTGGCAGGCACTGCTGCCCATGCCGATCAGGCCGCCCAGATGGCGCGCGGCAAAGAGCTGTTCACCACGGCTGCCGTTCCTGCCTGCGCGGTGTGTCATACCCTCAAGGATGCCGGAGCCGAAGGTGCCATCGGCCCCGTGCTGGACGAGCTGCAGCCCGATGCGGCCCGTGTGGCACGTGCCCTGAAGGATGGCATCGGTGCCATGCCCTCCTTCAAGGCCACGATGAGCGAAGCCGACATCGCTGCTGTTGCTCTCTATGTGAGCAAGGCCAGCGGCGCAGCCAAATAAAGCGACTCAGCCGCGTTCTGCGTCATCCAGAGGCATGGCGTAAATCCAGACCTTGTGGCGGCTATTGCCTTGCAGGCAGGCCGTCGCTTCCACGCCGGGCAGCTGGAAGTCCAGGCTGACCAGCCAGCTGCCGGGCTGCATCTCGGTGGCGGCCTTGACGGCGGCGCGGCCCATGCTCTCGGGCCGCTGGAACAGATAGACCAGCTGATAGCCGCTCCAGTCGGCCAGCCAGATATCGCCACGCCGCACGCGTGCCCAGGGGCAGCGCAGGGTACTGGCAATCACCAGCGGCCAGCTCCACTCCAGGCCCTGGAGACGGGCCTGCGGCAGCTCGCTGCGCAGCGCGCGCAGGCCGTCGCCCATGCCGCAGCCGGCATCCAGCACCGGTGCCTGGTCGGGCAGCTTCACGATCTCTGCCAATCCTTTGAGCGCATGCAATGGCGTCGGAAAGACGGGAGCATCGCGCCAGGCATTGAGCGGGTAGATCAGCAACAGCAAGGCCAGCGGCAGCAACCATCCCCATGCGGGCAGCTGGCTGGCGCTGAGCACCAGAAACGACAGCGGAAAGCCCGCGGCAATCAGCAGGCGGCGCCACCAGCTGTTGCCCCAGAGACTGGCGGCCGAGCTGGCGGCACCCGCCAGCAGCAAGGCCAGCCACCAGACGACGATATGGCCGAGCGCAAAGAAGGCGACCCAGGCCAGCAGCCACGTCAGCAGCGCAGGCAGAGGCCATACCAGGAAAGACGATTTGTTTTCCATCAGATTGTTAATTTTGTGAAGGATCTTATGCAGGTGTGCGACCGGGTGATGCAACGCAAGTACTCACTGCATCGCCACTTGTATATTGTGCAAATTACCCCCCCAAGGAGGGGTATGCGGGCGTTCATCTCGCCGTAAAAATTACCATTTTTTGCTTATGTATACTTTTCGGCTTTCACCGGCGGAAAATCAAGAGGAGTGATTCATGCGCCTGGCTCTACCAAGCCTTTCATTGGCAGCTCTTGCGCTGACGGCATGCGCGGCACAGACGCCGCAGGATCAGCTGGCACCTGCGTCGCCCACGGTGCGTCTGTGCGAAGGCAACAACTGCTCCGAGCTGCCGCGCAATGTCGCGACCTTCCGTGGCGAGCCGGTCAACCCGGAAGCCGAACGCCGCCAGGCCGCCCTGGTGCAAAGGGCCGAAGCCGATCTGCAGAAGACCCAGGCCGACCCTCGCGCCGCCTATGATCTGGGTCTGCGCTATCTGCGCGGCGACGGTGTGGAGCGCAACAGCTATCAGGCCATCGAGTGGATGCGCAAGGCCGGCGATGCCGGTCATGGCCCGGCCCAGTTCGCGCTCGGCCGCCTGTATCTGCTGGGTTTTGAAGAAATGGGTCCGGACCCCGCCGAAGCCGAGGCCTGGCTGTCGCGCGCCGCCGCCAAGGGCTTCAAGGAAGCCAAGTCTCTGCTGCCCCAGGCGCAGGCCGCCAAACAGAATGCTCATGCTCGCTATCAGGCCATCGAGGACGAACGCAAGTCCTGGAATCGCTGGTACGTGAGCGCGCCCTACTACCTGGTGTGGGGCTCGTCGGGCTGGTATTACCGCTGAAGCGCGTCGAGCGCCTCAACATTTTTCATTTGTAGAAAGCATCTCTATGTCCAAGAAGACAACGCTGCGTCTGGCAGCCATCGCATCGGCCCTGGCACTGGGCGGTTGCGTGACCCCCGGCGGCGGCACCATTTCCACCGGCACGGCTCCCACGGCTGCCACGGGCGCAGCGGGCGGCGCTACCAGCGTGAATGCCAACGCTTCTCTCGAGCGTTGCGACGCTCCTCTGGGCACGCTGGCCGTTGACGACGGTCGCGGCAAGGAGTGGTATGCGAGCTTCGGCGCGGCCACCAAGATCACCACCATCGAGCCTCTGATCCGTCTGGCCGTGCAGCAGTCCAACTGCTTTGTGATCACTTCGGTGGGCAACAACCGCACCGAAAGCAAGATGTCGGCGATCACCGACAAGCAGCGCAATTCCGGTGAATTCCGTGCCGGCTCCAGGCAGCAAAAGGGCCAGCGCGTGGCTGCTGACTACTACATGGAGCCCTCGATCATCATTGACAACGATGCCACCGGCCAGCTGGCTGCCGGCGTGGGCGGTCTGTTCGGCAACGTGGGCACGCTGATCGGCGGCGCCATGCAGAGCAAGGCTTCGGTGGTGACGCTGAGCATGTTCGACATCCGTTCGGGCGTGCAGATCTCCATCTCCGAAGGCAACTCCACGGCTACCAACTTCGGCGCTGCACTGGGTGCCTTCGGCGGCGGCGTGGGCGGCGGTCTGGGCGGTTTCTCGCGCACACCCGAAGGCAAGGCCACCGTGGCTGCCTTCATGGACGCTTACAACAATATGGTGATCTCGCTGCGCAACTACAAGGCACAGGAAGTCAAGGGCGGCCTGGGTCGTGGCGGTCAGCTCAAGGTCGGCAAGTAAAGCCTCGATCCGAGAACAGAAAAGGGCCTGCAACTGCAGGCCCTTTTTCATGGTTGGGGCGTTTTCAGCCAGCGCTAGCAAGGCTCACTGCAGCTGAAAGATCTTGCCCGGGTTCAGGATGTTCTTGGGGTCCAGAGCCTGTTTGATGGCACGCATCATCTGCACCGCACCGGCTCCCGCCTCTTCGAGCAAAAAGCCCTGCTTGTGGATACCGATGCCATGCTCGCCCGTGCAGGTGCCGCCCAGCGCAATCGCGCGTGCCACCAGCGTGTGGTTGAGTTGCTCGGCCTGCTCGCGCTGGGCGTCGTTGTCGGGGTCGATCAGATAGCCGAAGTGGAAGTTGCCGTCGCCCACGTGGCCGACCAGGAAGTAGGGTATGCCGCTGGCATCGGCCTCGGTCACGCATTCCAGCAGCGCATCGGCCAGGCGGCTGATGGGCACGCAGGCATCGGTGGTGATGCAGCGGCAGCCAGGCACGCTGGAGACGGCCGCGAAATAGGCGTTGTGGCGGGCGGTGAACAGACGCGTGCGGTCCTCGGGGCGCTCGGCCCATTCAAAGGCATTGCCGCCGAATTCATGGGCAATGTCCTGAACCATCTCGGCCTGCTCCTTCACGCCCGTGGGCGAGCCGTGGAACTCCATCAGCAGCATGGGCTCCTCGCGCAGGGACAGCTTGCTGTAGGCGTTGACCATGCGTACGGAATTCACATCGACCAGCTCCACGCGAGCAATGGGAATGCCCATCTGGATGGTCTGGATCACCGTGTGCACGGCGTTTTCGATGCTCGAAAAAGAGCAGATGGCTGCGCTCACCGCTTCGGGCAGCGGGTAGATGCGCAGCGTGATCTCGGTGAAGATGCCCAGTGTGCCTTCGCTGCCCACCAGCAGGCGCGTCAGATCGTAGCCGGCAGCGCTCTTCTTGGCGCGGTTGCCGGTACGCACCACTTCGCCATTGGCCGTCACCACTTCCAGGGCCAGCACGTTCTCGCGCATGGTGCCGTAGCGCACGGCATTGGTGCCGCTGGCGCGGGTCGAGGTCATGCCGCCGATCGATGCGTCGGCACCGGGATCGATGGGGAAGAAGAAGCCGGTGTCCTTGATGGCCTCGTTCAGGGCCTTGCGCGTGATGCCGGGCTGCACGGTGATGGTCAGGTCTTCGGTGTTGACCGAGAGCACGCGGTTCATGCGGCTGACGTCGATGGTGATGCCGCCCTGCACGGCCAGCAGATGGCCTTCCAGCGACGAGCCGGCGCCATAGGCAATCACGGGCACGCCGTACTGGTCGCAGAGCCTGACGGCGTCCTGCACGTCCAGGGTGGATTCGGCAAACACCACGGCTGCCGGCGGGGGCGCGGCAATCGCGCCTTCGTCGCGGCCATGCTGCTCGCGCACGGCCAAGGCCGTGGAGCACTGGCTGCCGAAACGTGTTTGCAGAGCCTGCAGAAACTCTTCGGGAATGGGGCGCTGCACGAAATCGGGCTGCAGCGAGGTATGGGCAACGGGTGCGTTCATCGGGGTCTCCAGAGGAGAAAAAGAATACCACCAGGTCCGATCCGGGCGTGTACGTATTGCGCACTAGGCCGGGGAGCACGAGGCTGCGGCGGCTGGTTTTGCACATGCCTTGGCAGACATCGTGGCTTTCGCGGCAGCGCAGCCGCCTTGCGCGGGCACATAGATAAGTTTCGCCCTAGCTAATGAGAATTCAGTGTTTAGGGTTTGTGCCGGGTGTGCCTATATTGGCAAGCCTCATGGCGTGCGCTGCAGAGCTCGCTTCAAACCAAAAGCAGTTCGGAGGGCGGAGCTATGCGCGATACGGGTCGCAGATCATTCATTCAGGGGCTTGCCGGGGTGTCGGCGGCAGGCATGCTGGGCGCGGCATGGCATGTGCGTGCAGCGCAGACGCAGGCCTGGCCGGTGCGGCCCATCAAACTGGTCGTGACCTTTCCGCCGGGCGGTTCCAGCGATATCGTGGCCCGGGTGCTGGCTCCCGCACTGGCCGAGAAGCTGGGCCAGAGCGTGGTCATAGACAACAAGCCCGGTGCGGGCTCGTCGATTGGCGCGCAGATCGTGGCGCACAGCGCCAACGACGGCTACACACTGCTGGTATCCAATTCGGCGGCACTGTCGATAGCGCCATCGCTGCTGCAAAGCCCTGGCTACGACCCCTTGCGCAGCTTCGAACATCTGGCCTACATCGGCGCAGTGCCCACGGTGTTTGCCGTGCACCCTTCGGTGCCCGTCAACAGCCTGAGCGAGCTGGTGAGCTGGATCAAGGAGCAGCCTGCTCCCGTCGCTTTTGGCAGCGGCGGCGCCGCTTCGGTAGGCCATCTGGTGGGCGAGCAGTTTGCGCAGACGCTCAAGCTGTCCATGGAGCATGTGCCTTACCGCGGCGCCGGCCCCATGCGTGCGGATCTGCTCAGCGGCCATATCAAGCTGGCCATCGATGCGCTGCCGCAGAACATCGCGCTGCACAAGCAGGGCCGGCTCAAACTGCTGGCGCTGACATCCTCACGCCGCGTGGCGCAGGCACCGACGGTGCCCAGCGTGGCCGAACTGGGACTGGCACAGCTGGTCTCGGAGAACTTCGTCGGCATCTCGGCACCGGCTGGCCTGCCCAGGGCTCTGGCCGAAAAAATCGCCAGCGCGGTGCGGCAGATCAGTGCGCGTCCCGAGTTTGCGCAGACGCTGGAAGCCCAGGGATTCGTGACCCGGGACATGGAATCCAAAGCCTTCACCCAGCTGATTGCGGACCAGCATCTGGCCTGGGGAGATATCGCGAAGAAAACAGGTGCAAAACTTTAAGCAGAAGAGACAACGATGAGCAGCGAGAAACTGTATTCACCCCGTAAGCCACGCTATGCCGTGGTGCTGTTTGGCCCCGAAGGACAGGGCAGTTTCAACGAGTCGGGACTGCGCGGAGCGCACAAGGCCAGAGAGGCCGGCCACGAGGTCGATGTGCTCTGGGTGGCCGGCCAGTCGGCCCAGCAGCGTGCTGCCGAAATGTCCGCATTGTGCGGTGGTCGCTACGCGCTGATTCTGGCGCATGGCGGTCAGGGTGACGGTCCGGTGCAGATACTGGCCGAGCGCTGGCCCGAGCAGGCCTTTGCGGTTACGCAGGGCAGCTGGACGGCAGCCAATGTGGCGCGTTACGAGGTGCTGCAGGAGCAGTCGGCCTTCCTCGCCGGGGTGCTGGCCAGCCAGTGGAGCAAGACGGGCAAGGTGGGGCATTTCTCGGGCGAGAAGGTGCCGCCGGGTCTGCGTGGCCGCGCGGCCTATGCGGATGGTCTCAGGCGTGCCGGTTTTGAGGGGCAGCTCGTCACCCAGTTCTGTGGCCACCAGCATCGTCCGGGCTGGGCCCGCACCTGTGTTTCGGCGATGGTCGAGAAGACGGACCTGGACATTGTGTTTGCCATGCTCGATGGCGGCCGCCCCGGTGTGACGCAGGCCTGCCGCGCACATGGCGTGGCGCAGATCGGCAATGTGCTGGACTGGGTGGCGCGCGACCCCGAGGTGTTTGTAGCCTCGGCGATCTGCGACTCCGGCGAGGCCTTGTTTCGCGCCGTCGAGGACCATGCACGGGGCCTGCTGCCGCTGGGTGGCTATCGTGCCTTCGGCCTCGAGGAGCCGAGTCTGGTTCGGCTGGAAATGGGGGCCGGGGTGAGTGCTGCGCAGCGCAGCCTGGTCGAAGACTGGGCGCAGCGCCTGCTGCGCCGCGAGTTCGAGATTCGCCTGGACTATGCCGGGGCCGAGTTTGCCTTGCCGCAGGAGGAACTCAGCGCTGCGGCGTGATCCGGAAATCGCCGCGGCAAGGCCTCAGTACTGCTGAGCTCCCTTGTCGAATTCGGCGCGTGACAGCTGGCCGTTGCGGTCGCTGTCAATCTCTTCGAAGCGCTGGGAAATGGCGGGCAGCTGGCGCGCTTCCTGCGCACTGAGCTGACCGTCGCGATTGGCGTCGGCACGCTCGAAGGCCGCCTGCACGCTGTTCTTGGCGGTGGGGGCCTGCTGCACGCCGGTGGCCGCGCCCGATTGCACGATGCGCGCCGGTTCCTTGTTCTCGCCGGCATTGCCGCTGCCGGTTTGCGCAAAAGCCATGCCCCCGCCGAGGGTGAGTGCGGAGAACAGCACCACGCTGACGACTTCGAATGACGAGACCTTGCAATTGAGCAGATTCTTCTTGTTCATGAATGGCATTCCTTCTCTATGCGATAACAGGAGTGCATTGCACCCTGTGAGGCGGCAAAGGGCCAGCACTTTTGCCTGCTGTTGCCTCAGACTACATTTGCCTGCGGGCTGTAACGCACAATGGCGGCCGTATCTGAGGGCCGTGCCGGCCCTGAAAAATCGCAGCTTTGACAAGGGATGACCCATGGGCAACCGCCTCACGCAAATCGCCACCCGCACCGGAGATGACGGAACCACCGGCCTCGGAGACAACACCCGCGTTTCCAAGAACAGCGGCCGCCCGCATGCCATGGGCGATGTGGATGAACTGAACTCGCATATCGGTCTGCTGCTGTGCGAGCCGATGCCCCAGGATGTGCGCGACCTGCTGATCGACATCCAGCACCAGCTGTTCAACCTGGGTGGCGAGCTGTCCATGCCGGGCTATGAGCTGCTCAAGGACGATGCGCTGCTGCAGCTCGACAACGCACTGGCCCACTACAACGCACAGTTGCCGCGCCTGCAGGAGTTCATCCTTCCGGCCGGCACGCGCGCTGCCGCGCAGGCCCATGTATGTCGCACCGTGGCGCGCCGTGCAGAACGCCAGGTGGTGGCGCTGGAGCAGGCCGAGGCCATGCGAGCCGCTCCGCGCCAGTATCTGAATCGCCTGTCCGATCTGCTGTTCGTGCTGGCCCGCGTGCTCAACCGCATCGACGGCGGCGACGATGTGTACTGGAAGAGCGAACGCCTGGCGCGCGCCCAGTCCGAGTGAATAAGGGGCGGGAGGCGGAGCATGCGTCTGCGACATATCGAAGTCTTCAATGCCGTGATGCAGACCGGCAGCGTCAGCGCGGCTGCGCGCCTCATCAACGTCACCCAGCCCGCGGTCAGCCGCACGCTGCAGCATGCCGAGTTGCAGATGGGCTTTGCGCTGTTCCAGCGCGCGCGGGGGCGGCTGACGCCGACCAATGAAGCGCTGGCCCTGTTTCCGCATATCGAGAAGCTGTTCGAGCAGCTCGACGAGGTGCAGCGTCTGGCCGCCAACCTGCGCCACGGCCAGTCGGCCGACCGGCTCAATGTGCTGACGGTGTTTGCGCTCAGCCGCGAGGTGCTGCCGCGCGCCGTGGCGGGCTTCAGGCGTCGCCATCCACAGGTCCAGGTGCACGTGCAGGCGCTGCACACGCCGCAGGTGGTGTCGGCCCTGCTGCTGCAGGAGGCCGATGTGGGCTTCGTGATCAGCTCCGCGGGCCAGCCCGCGCTGGAGCACGAACTGCTGGCCGAAGTCGACATGTTCTGTGTGTTGCCCAAGGGACTGCTGCCGCCTTCGCGCGTGCGCGCCGAAGGCATGGAGCTCAAGGATCTGGCCGAGCTGCCTGTGGTCGCGCTCGATGCGCGCGACCCGCTGGGCATGCGCCTGGGTCAGGCCTGCCGCGAGCATGGCGTGGGGCTGTCGCCCGTGGTGACGGTGCAGACCTACCATGCGGCGCTGTCCATGGCCGAGTACGGGCTGGGCGCGGCCATCATGGACGGTTGCACGGCCCTGGCGGCCGACCGGCGCCGTGTGCACGTGGTGCCGCTGTTGCCGCGCATCACCGTGGGCGTGAACGCGCTGAGCCTGCCCCAGCGCCCGGGATCGGTGCTGGCGCGTGCCATGACCCAGGAAATGCACAAGGCTCTGCGGGAGCTTCTGAACGCCTCCTGAGCAGGCCCGTTCAGGCTGCGTGCATCTGCGCGGCCAGCCGCTGTGCCGAGCCGAAGGCCAGCGTCAGGCCCAGCGCGCCATGACCAGTCTGCAGCCACAGATTGCGCGGTCCGCCGCGCTGGCGGCCGGTGATGGGCAGGCCCGTGGGGGTGGCCGGGCGCATGCCGCTCCAGGGATGCAGCGAGCCCTGCAGCGGCAGCTGGGCAAAGACCTGCTGGGTGGAGCGGCGCAGACTGTCGATGCGGGCCGGATCGATGCGTGTGTCGCGGCCGATGATTTCCACCATGCCGGCCACGCGCAGGCGCTCGCCAAGGCGCGCGAACACCACCTTGCGCGCGGTGTCGGTCACGCTCACGCGTGGCGCGGCATGGGTGTGGTCGGCCGGTATGTCCACGGTGATGCTGTAGCCCTTGAGCGGATAGACGGGAATGCGCAGGCCCAGCTGGCGTGCATGGGCCGGGCTTTCCCAGCCGCTGGCCAGCACGTAGTGCTCGGCCTGCAGCAGGCCTGCGGTGGTGCGCAGGCCGGTGACGGCGTCGCCCTGGCGTTCGAAGCCCAGCACCTCGGTGTCGTAGCGCAGCTCGGCGCCGCGTGCGGTCAGCAGCGCCGCCAGCTGCTCGCACAGCTGGCGGCAGTCGGCGGCGCTTTCGCTGGGGGTATGAACGGCGCCCGCCATGCGGCCCGCGTAGCCTGCCAGCGCGGGCTCCAGGCGCACGGCGACTGCCGCATCCACGACCTGCTGGCTGGCGCCGCCAAGGCGCGATTGCAGGGCCACCTGCCGGGCCGCTGCATCCAGGCCCTGCTGCGTTTGGTACAGCACCAGCTTGCCCGGCGTGTGCAGTGCGCAGCTCAGGGATTCCTGCGCCTGCAGACGCTCGAAAGCCTGCCGGCTTTCGGCGGCCAGCCTCAGCAGCGCCTGCGTGCCGGCCATGGAGGCGCGCGCATTGCAGGCGCCCAGAAAGCGCAGTCCCCAGGCCCATTGGGCGGGATCGGCGCGCAGGCGCAGGGCCAGCGGCGAGTCCTTTTCCAGCAGCAGCTGCGGCAGCATCTTCCAGATGCCGGGATCGGCCAGCGGCTGCACATAGGAATAGCTGAGCTGCGCGCCGTTGCCGCCGCTGGCGCCCGCTGCCGGGCCAGGCCCGCGTTCCAGGACCGTGATCCGGCAGCCCGCGCGCTGCAGCGCATAGGCAGTGGCCAGGCCGACGATGCCGGCGCCCACGATGCAGACATGCATTGATCGTTTCTCCATGCTGTCGCACTGTAGGCCCGTGCGGGGCCGGGCAGCCATGGTATTTGGCATGCAGGGTATGCACCCAGGTTATGGCCTGCCCGCGCGATGCGTGCGGCCGGGTGGCCCTCGGTCGCGGTGTTTACCCGGAGCATGGCGGTGCCTGCGCAGCTACCCATAAACCAGAGGCATGGACCAGCCCGATATTGTCATCTTCCGCAGCCGGGCGCGCTTTCTACACTGGCGGCACATCCACCACCGAAGAGGAGACACCGCATGCAACTTCACTCCACCGTGCTTTGTGCGGCACTGGGCCTGGGTTTTCTGGGCGCTGCCCATGCCGATACCCTGGCCAAGGTGCGCGACAGCGGGCGCATCACGCTGGCCTACCGCGAGTCCTCCGTGCCCTTCAGCTACCTGGACAACGGCAAGCCCATCGGCATGACCGTGGAGCTTTCGCAGGCAGTCGCCGAAGCCGTGAAGAAGGTGCTGAACCTGCCCGCGCTGGAGGTGCGCTGGCAGGCGGTGACCTCGCAGAACCGTATGCCGCTGCTGGCCAACGGCACCATAGATCTGGAGTGCGGATCGACCACCAACAACACGGTGCGAGCCAAGGAGGTGGGCTTTGCCATCAATCACTTCTACACCGGCACGCGGCTGCTGGTGAAGAAGAGCTCGGGCATCCAGAGCTATGCCGACCTCAAGGGAAAGACAGCGGCTATCACCACCGGCACCACCAATCTGCAGGTGCTGCGCAAGGCCAATGCCGAGCAGGGCTGGGGCATGAACATCGTCATGGCCAAGGACCATGCCGACGGCTTTCTGCTGGTCGAGAACGACCGCGCCGCGGCCTTCGGCATGGACGACATCCTGCTCTACGGCCTGATCGCCAACGCTAAGAATCCCAAGGATTTCCACGTCGTGGCCGATGCACTGCAGGTCGAGCCCTATGCCTGCATGCTGCGCAAGGACGACCCGCAGTTCAAGCAGCTGGTGGATGGCGTGATCGGCGACATGATGAAGTCGGGCGCCTTCGCCAGGCTCTACGACAAATGGTTCATGCAGCCCATCCCGCCCAAGAACGCAGCTCTGGGTCTGCCCATGAGCGAGCAGCTGCAGCGCAACGTGCAGGAGCGCGGCGACAAGCCGGCGTTCTGAGATGCAGGCGGTCGGCATTCTCGGCGGTATGGGGCCTGCAGCGGGCGCGGATTTCGTGCGCCTGTTCGTGCAGGCCTGCACCCGGCACCTGCAGGGCCAGGGCCTGCCCGTGCACGACCAGGCCTATCCCGAACACTGGCTGGTGCAGCTGCCCATGCCCGATCGCACGCAGGCGCTGCGCAGCGATCCGCAGTCCCCTGCGGGCCCGGCTGCGCATCTGCTGCAGGGTGCGGGCCGGCTCGCGGCCCTGGGCGTGCGCAGCATGGCCCTGGCCTGCAACACGGCCCATGCCTGGCATGGGCAGATACAGGCGCTTTTCCCGCAGTTGCGCGTGCTGCACATCGCGCAGCAGACGGCGCTGCACCTGAAGGCAGGCGGCGCGCGCCAGGCCCTGGTGCTGGCCACGGACGGCACCTATGGCAGCGGGCTCTACGACGCGGCGCTGGCCGATTGCGGCATTGCCGCACTGCGGCCCGGACCGGCGGGTCGGGCCCGGCTCATGCAAGGCATCTACGAGGGCGTGAAGCAGGGCGATATGCCGCTGGCCGTGCAATGCTTCGGCGAGGCGCTGGCACCGCTGCTGCAGCGCCATGGCGCCGTGCCCGTGATCATGGGCTGCACCGAGATTCCGCTGGCCCTGCCGCAGGCATCGCAGGCCCGCGGCGCCGAGCTGGTGGACCCGGCCTGGATACTGGCCTGTGCGTTGGCACAGGACGCCTACGCGCATTAGCTGCGACGGCAGCACGCTTGCGGAGCGGGCCAGGACGCATCAAAAAGATGAGCTGCAACCGCCTGTGGAAAAACAAATATGGATCGAATCATTTCCAGGTTTGTTGATGGGCGGGCGATAACAGCTCATTTTTTTATGATTGCTGCAGGCGCCATGCCGGCGTGTGCTACGACTTCCGGGCGTCCTGCATCGTTGATTCCATGGCGGCCTTGTAGATGCTTTGCCGGGGCCGCTGCATCAGGCGGCGCAGCATGGGCTCGAATTCGCTCAAGGGCAGGGTCTCGGCCCGGGGATCAAAGGCCGGGTTGTCATAGAGTTCGCAGAACTCGGCCGTGCGCGTGTAGTGCGGATGCTCCCGGAACTGCTCGCGCATGTCCCTGTCCAGGCCGATGTGATGGAAGAAATAGTGACCCTGGAAGATGCCGTGATGCTGGACCATCCAGTGATTGGCCTCGTTCACAAAGGGCTGGAGAACCGCTGCGGCTATGTCGGGGTGGTTGAAGGACCCGAGGGTGTCGCCAATGTCGTGCAGCAGTGCGCACACCACATACTCCTCGTCGCGGCCGTCGCGCAGCGCGCGCGTGGCGGTTTGCAGGGAGTGGGTATAGCGGTCCACCGGAAAGCCGCCATAGTCGCCTTCCAGCAGCTTCAGATGGGCCATCACCCGATCGGGCAGGCCGCTGGTGAAGTGTGCGAATTCGCCGCCGATCAACTGCCAGTCTTCACGCGTGCTGTCTTGCATGCGCAGAAAGTTCGCCCGTGCATTCATGCCATGTCTTTCGTGGGTTATGGTCGTTGCACTGTAGGGCGCCGGCAGGGGCTGCGCTGTCAAGGGCATGACATGCAGCAGCCGCCTTGATGCGCGGATCCTGTTGGCCGCAGACGGGGGCGAGGACTGCAGGCGTCAGTAGGTTTCCAGGTGCAGACGTCCTTCGCGCTTGAGCCTTGAGCCCAGTTCGTCCCAGCCCAGTCCTGCTTGCTGGGCCACATCACGCAGGGCCAGCACGACGCCGTCCTCCATGCTTTTGAGACCGCAGACATAGATGTGCGTGTTGTCGTCGCGCAGCAGCTCCATGAGGTCGGCCGAGCGCTCACGCATGGCGTCCTGCACATAGCGCCTGGGCTGGCCGGCCACGCGCGAGAAGGCGAAGTTGATGTCGATGAAATCCTTGGGCAGGTTCTGCAAGGGGCCGAAGTAGGGCAGCTCCTGAGGCGTGCGCGCACCGAAGAACAGCAGCAGTTTGCCGCTGTCGAACTTGCCGCTCTTGCGCAGGCGGCGGCGCCACTCCGTCATGGCGCGCATGGGCGCGCTGCCCGTGCCGGTGCAGATCATCACGATGTGCGAGCGCGGGTGGTTGGGCATGAGAAAGCTGCTGCCGAACGGACCGATGACCTGCACCTTGTCACCTACCTGCAGATCGCAGAGATAGTTGCTGGCCACGCCGCGCACGGGCTGGCCCTGGTGATCCTCGACCACGCGTTTCACGGTCAATGCCAGGTTGTTGTAGCCGGGGCGCTCGCCGTTGCGGGCGCTGGCAATCGAGTACTGGCGCGCCACATGGGGCTTGCCGCCGGCATCCACACCGGGCGGGACAATGCCCAGCGACTGGCCTTCGAGCACCGGAAAAGGCATGGCGCCGAAGTCCAGCACGATATGGTGGGTCTCGTTGTCGAAGCCGGCTTCCGTGCAGTTCAGATTGCCCACCACCGTGGCCTTCACCGGAGCCTTGGGACCATGCAGATTGGTGTAGGCATGGGCGGCAGACCAGGGCGGTGTGGTGGCGCCATAGCTGGCTGCGCGAAAGACTTCCGCAGCGCCGCTTTCGGCCAGACCGGCAGCGGCCGCAATCACGGCCTGGGCCTGGCTCAGGTCCTGCACATCGACGGCATTCTCGGCCGTCTGCGCGGCGGCCAGCACATCGGCAGAAAGTTCTTCGGGCAGGCTCTCCCAGCCCAGTTGCTCGGTCACGCTGTAGGGCTTGCTTGCCGACACCAGGCGCCAGTTGTCGATGGAGCCGGTGGGGCAGGGCGAGATGCAGTCCATGCAGCCGTTGCACTTGTCCGCCATGACTACATAGTTGTTGTCGTCATGCGTGATGGCGTCCACGGGGCAGGTCGCCTCGCAGGTGTTGCAGCGAATGCAGATCTCCGGGTCGATCAGATGCTGCTTCAGGATGCCGTTTTCAATCAGCGTGATGGTGCTCATTTTGTTCTCCAAACCGTGGCAACCCAACTCAGTGACATCGAGCAAGGGTCGCCCCGCCGCGAGGATGTCGTCCCCCTTGGGGGAAGCGGCTCAGCCGCTCAGGGGGTATCAAAATTTCACGTACTCGAAGTCCACGGGCTGGCGATTGATGCCCATGACGGGGGGCGCAATCCAGCCGGCGAACTTGCCCGGCTCCAGGCATGGCTTCATCAGCGATGCGACAAAGCTGCGGTCGTCGTCGCTGGCCAGCCACTCGCTCTTCCTGGTCAGCCATTCCTGCTCGCTCACGGGGCGGCCGTCGGGGCTGATGCGCACGCCTGCCAGCGCGCCGATCTGGCGGTTGAAGGCCTTGTGCGGCACCGTCAGGCGAAAGTCGATGCCGGCCTTTTCCATCACCTTGTTCCAGCGGCCCACACCGGCATTGCTGTCCTTGATGTAGTCGTCGCGCAGCACCTCGTTCAAGGCGTTGAGCATGGGCACTTCCTTCTCCTGCAATTTGCCGTCCACCACTTCCAGCACCTTGTAGTTCTGCTCGTGCAGCTTGTGGTCGTCCTCGCGCTTGCCTTCTTCGTAGCGGCCCTTGAGGCCCGAGCTGTAGAAGGTGGCGGCATTGCTCGACTGGTCGGCGCCGAACAGGTCGATGGTCACGCTGTAGTGGAAGTTCAGATAGCGCTGGATCGTGGGCAGATCGACGACGCCCGCATTGCGCAGCTTGTTCACATCGTCGGTCTTGAGCTCGTTCATGACCTGGCAGGTGCGTGCCAGAACGCGCGAGACGCCGGACTCGCCGACGAACATGTGGTGCGCCTCTTCGGTCAGCATGAATTTGGTGGTGCGCGCCAGCGGGTCGAACGCGGATTCGGCGAGCGCTGCGAGCTGGAATTTTCCGTCTCTGTCGGTGAAGTAGGTGAACATGAAGAACGCCAGCCAGTCCGGCGTTTTTTCATTGAAGGCGCCCAGAATGCGCGGGTTGTTTTCATCGCCGCTCTGGCGCTCCAGCAGGGCCTCGGCTTCCTCGCGTCCGTCACGCCCGAAATGCTTGTGCAGCAGGTAGACCATGGCCCAGAGATGGCGGCCTTCTTCCACATTGACCTGGAACAGATTGCGCAGGTCGTACATGGACGGCGCAGTCAGGCCCAGGTGGCGCTGCTGCTCCACCGACGCAGGTTCGGTATCGCCTTGCGTGACGATGATGCGACGCAGGTTGGCGCGGTGCTCGCCGGGCACGTCCTGCCAGGCCTTCTCGCCCTTGTGATCGCCAAAATGAATGCTGCGTTCCTGATCCGCCGGGTTCAGGAAGATGCCCCAGCGATAGTCACGCATCTTGACGTAGCCGAACTGCGCCCAGCCCTGCGGATCCACGCTCACCGCGGTACGCAGATAGACATCGTAGTTGGTCGATCCTTCCGGGCCCACATCGTCCCACCAGCGGATGAAGCTGGGCTGCCAGCTCTCCAGCGCACGCTGCAGCGTGCGGTCACCGCTGAGGTCCACGTTGTTGGGAATCTTCTGGCTGTAGTCGATGCTGCTCATGGGGAGTCTCCTGTGATGTTTTGCCGATTCATGAAGCCGTGTAGTCGCGTGAACTGGTGCTGAGCGACCGGCGGACGCCGAGTCAGGGCCGTTGGCTCATACCCTGTTGAAATCGAAGCCGGCTTTCTGTCCGGTGCCGTAGAGCTTCAGCGCCCCTTTTTCGCCCACCGCGTTGGGGCGGTTGAAGATCCAGTTCTGCCAGGCTGACAGACGCCCGAAGATGCGCGTGACCATGTTTTCCTGGCTGGCGAAACGCAGATTGGCTTCGAGGCCCGTGAGCGCGTCGGGCGACATCGCGGCACGCTCTTCCATGGCGATGCGGATCTCGTCTTCCCAGTCGATATCGTCCAGTGCGGCGGTGACCAGTCCCAGCTGTTGCGCGGCATCGCCGTTGAGCGGCTTGCCCACGGCAGCGCGCGCGGCCTCAAGCGGCCCGGACTCCTCATAGAAGCGGCGCTGCAGACGGCTTTGATCGTTGACCAGCGGCAGCAGGCCGAAGTTGAAGGCATCGAGCTCGATGACGGGCTCGCGCTCGGGTTCGTCGGGCAGCACCAGCATGTAGGCGCGATCGGCGCAGAAGACCAGCTCGGCCAGCATGCCGACAAAGCAGGAGCCGGGCTCGATCAAGGCGAACAGCGAGCGCGACGACACATCGAGGCGTGCAAAGGTACGGCGCAGCAGGCCTGTGGTTTGCTGCACCAGCCAGTGATCGCGGTGCGTCACCAGGGTCTGGCCAGCCGCCAGCACGGCGCGCGCATCGCCCTCGGTCTTGAGAATCCAGGTGCCCACATCGAGCTCGTTGGTGCGCAGATGCAGGATGGCGTCGTCGAGCTCGCGGCCCATGGCCAGCGGCCACCAGGCGGCGCCTGCGCTTTCTATGGCTTCAGGGCTGGCGGGCTGTTCGCCACGGGGGGCCTTGACCGTGATGGTGGCGCTGCGCTTGCTGCGATCGATCTGCACGCTGACGTGTCGATAGTGCAGGCCGTCCGGGCTTTGCTCGCGCTGCAGCCTGGCAAGCTGTACGCCCTGGGCCGAAGCCGGGCGCGGGCTGCTCTCGCCCAGTGCTGCGGCACGTTGCTGCACCACCTCGGCAAACTGCGCGGGCTTGGCGATCGCATCCACCAGTCGCCAGTCCACGGCACGCTGGCCGCGCACGCCTTCCACGCTGGTGCAGAAGATGTCGGCTAGGTCGTGGCGCACATGGCGCTTGTCGGTTACGCGCGTCAGCCCGCCCGTGCCGGGCAGCACGCCCAGCAGCGGGACCTCGGGCAGCGATACGGAGGAAGAGCGGTCGTCGATCAGCACGATGTCGTCGCAGGCCAGAGCCAGCTCGTAGCCGCCGCCCGCGCAGGCGCCGTTGACGGCGGCGACGAACTTGAGCCCGTCGTGCCGGGAGCTGTCCTCCATGCCGTTGCGCGTCTCGTTGGTGAACTTGCAGAAGTTCACCTTCCAGGCGTGGGAAGAGACGCCGAGCATGAAGATATTTGCGCCCGAGCAGAAGATGCGTTCCTTGCCGCTGGTGACGATGACAGAGCGCACCTGTGGGTGTTCGAAGCGGATGCGGTTGAGTGCATCGTGCAGTTCCACGTCCACGCCCAGGTCATAGCTGTTGAGCTTGAGCTTGTAGCCGGGGCGTATGCCGCCGTCCTCGGCAATGTCCAGCTTGAGCCGGGCGATATTGCCATCCACTTCAAACGACCAGTGCCGGTACTGGCTGGGGTCGGTGCGGTAATCGACGACGGTTTGCTGCTGCATGCTCGGCTCCTGCTGAGATGAAAAATAGTGCAGTTATTGACTGGGTGTAGGCACAATTATGCAGATGGCTCAAAAAAATGCACGCGGTTTTAGGCACTATGTTGCATGTTTTGCGCTAACTAAGGGAAATCCTTAGCTGTTCGTCAATCGCCGCACAACACTGAAATTCAGATGTTTTGGCGAGAAATCGCTTTTCCATAAAGGGCCTGCAGCTATCAATTGGAGAGCGATCGAGGCCAAGGCTGCTGGTCGGCAAACCCGGCACTGGCGCGGGATGATGGGCTGCTTGCAAAATGGCTTCACCATGCTGACCTTTGCAGATATCCAAGCCGCCGCTGCGCGCCTGAATGGCGCCGTCCTTCAAACTCCTTTTGTGGAATCACGCACGCTCTCGCAGATCACGGGGGCGCAGGTCTATCTCAAGTTCGAGAACCTGCAGTTCACGGCATCCTTCAAGGAGCGCGGCGCGCTGAACAAGCTGCTCATGCTCAGCGATGCCGAGCGCGCACGCGGCGTGGTCGCCATGAGTGCGGGCAACCACGCCCAGGGCGTGGCCTATCACGCGCAACGTCTGGGCTTGCGTGCCGTCATCGTCATGCCGCGTTTCACCCCGGGTGTGAAGGTAGAGCGCACGCGCGGCTTCGGCGCCGAGGTGGTGCTGCATGGCGACACCTTGGCCGAGGCCCGTGCCCATGCCTACCAGCTGGCGCAGGAGCAGCAGCTGACCTTTGTCCATCCCTATGACGACGAAGCGATTGCCGCCGGCCAGGGCACGCTGGCACTGGAAATTCTGCAGGCCCAGAACGATCTGGATGTGCTGGTGATTGCCATTGGCGGCGGCGGCCTGATCGCGGGCATCGCGACGGCGGCCAAGGCCATCAAGCCGGGGATCGAAGTCGTGGGGGTTCAGACCCAGCGCTTTCCCTCCATGGTCAATGCGCTGCGCCATACCGATCTGCCCATGGGCACGTCGACGATTGCCGAAGGCATTGCGGTGACCCAGCCAGGCCTCATCACCCAGGAAGTGGTGCAGCGCTGCGTGGATGATTTGCTGCTGGTGGACGAGGGCGATATCGAGCAGGCCGTGCTCATGCTGCTGGAGATCGAAAAGACGCTGGTCGAAGGTGCGGGCGCGGCAGGCCTGGCGGCGCTGCTGCGCTATCCGGCGCAGTTCAAGGGCAAGAAGGTGGGCCTGGTGCTGTCGGGCGGCAACATCGACCCCATGCTGCTGGCCGCCATCATCGAGCGCGGCATGGTGCGCTCCGGCCGTCTGGCGCGCATCCGCGTGAGCGCGCGCGATGTGCCCGGCGTGCTGGCCCAGATCACCACCACCGTGGCCGCTGCCGGGGCCAATATCGAGGAGGTGCACCACCAGCGTGCCTTCACCATGCTGGCCGCGCAGAATGTGGAGATCGAACTGGTGCTGCAGACTCGCAATCAGCCCCATGTGGAACAGGTGCTGCAGGCTCTGCGCGCGGCGGGCATGGAAGCCGAGCGCATTGGCTGATGTGCTCGCTGGCGGGCTTTCCCCTAGCGGGTGACAGCGGCCTCTGAGCCAGAATGCCTGTCAACCATTGTTGAAAGGAGCATTGATCGCATGTCACATGATCCCGCCGTCGACCACGAGCCGCAGGATGCGGCCGAAGCCGTGGTTCCCTACATCCCCGTCATCATTCCGGCCGCCGGTGCGGTGATGATGTTTCTGCTGGCCTTCATTGCCGTGAACATGGCCTGAGGCCGACACCTGCCCAAGGCATTCCAACCCTGGCTGACCCAACCCCGCGATGCGGGGTTTTTTTATATCCGAACACGTCATCAATGTTTGGAATGCACATACTTTGATGCATAAGATGCATAGTTATTGCCAGTGAATTGCTGACAAATTCGAAGCCCCTCCCTAGAATCGATGTCCCGCCGCTATTCAAAACAAGGTTGTTTTGACTTAATCGGATGGACTGCAGGCGCCAACAGGCGCTAGGGAAAGCAAGCGAGACACCTTCAAAAGCCTTTTTTCAAAGACGCATCCGGCTCGGACTACAGAGGATGCTTCTTTGAAAAATTGGTTTTTAATTGAAGGACTTCCCCCATGAACGCCGCTGTGCAAAGCCTGAACATCCAGGCTCCCGATTACGTCAAGAACCCCAAGCTCATCGCCTGGGTCGCCGAAATGGCTGCGCTGTGCAAGCCCGCCCAGATCCATTGGTGCGATGGCTCGCAAGCCGAATATGACGCGCTGTGCCAGCAACTGGTGGATGCCGGTACCTTCAAGCCCCTGGCCAAGCGCCCCGGCTCCTTCCTGGCCTGGACCGATCCTTCGGACGTGGCCCGTGTGGAAGACCGCACCTATATCTGCTCCGCCAAGAAGGAAGACGCAGGTCCCACCAACAACTGGATGGACCCTGCCGAAATGCGCGCCACGCTGAACCCTCTGTTCGACGGCTGCATGGCTGGCCGCACCATGTACGTGGTGCCCTTCTCCATGGGCCCGCTGGGTTCGCCCATCGCCCACGTGGGCATCGAGCTGTCCGACAGCCCCTATGTGGCCGTCAACATGAAGATCATGACCCGCATGGGCAAGGCCGTGTATGACGTGATCGGCACCAGCGGCGAGTTCGTGCCCTGCGTGCACACCATCGGCGCACCTCTGGCCGCAGGCGAGAAGGATGAAACCACCTGGCCTTGCAGCAAGACCAAGTACATCGTTCACTATCCCGAAACCCGCGAAATCTGGTCCTACGGCTCGGGCTACGGCGGCAATGCGCTGCTGGGCAAGAAGTGCTTTGCGCTGCGTATCGCCTCCACCATGGGCCGCGACCAGGGCTGGCTGGCCGAGCACATGCTGATCCTGGGCGTGACCAACCCCGAAGGCAAGAAGTACCACGTGGCTGCCGCCTTCCCCTCGGCCTGCGGCAAGACCAATTTCTCCATGCTGGTGCCCCCCAAGGCCTTCGACGGCTGGAAGGTCACGACCATCGGCGACGACATCGCCTGGATCAAGCCCCAGGCTGACGGCTCGCTGCGCGCCATCAACCCCGAAGCCGGTTACTTCGGCGTGGCTCCCGGCACCAACATGCTGACCAACCCGAACTGCATGTTGAGCCTGGACAAGAACGTGATCTTCACCAACGTGGCCCTGACCGATGACGGCGACGTGTGGTGGGAAGGCATGGAAAAGGACCAGGGCAAGCTGCCCGATCACCTGATCGACTGGCAAGGCAAGGACTGGACACCCCAGATCGCCAAGGAAACCGGCGCCAAGGCCGCCCACCCCAATGCCCGCTTCACCGTGGCTGCCACCAACAACCCCGCGCTGGACGAAGCCTGGGACGACCAGAAGGGCGTGAAGATCGACGCCATCATCTTTGGCGGCCGTCGCTCCACCACCGTGCCTCTGGTGACTGAAGCCCGTGACTGGACCGAAGGCGTGTACATGGCTGCGACCATGGGCTCCGAAACCACGGCCGCCGCCTTTGGCGCACAAGGCGTGGTGCGTCG
Source organism: Comamonas brasiliensis (assembly GCF_018292285.1). Taxonomy (NCBI): domain Bacteria; kingdom Pseudomonadati; phylum Pseudomonadota; class Betaproteobacteria; order Burkholderiales; family Comamonadaceae; genus Comamonas; species Comamonas brasiliensis. Next base: position 260,135 of record NZ_JAANES010000004.1, on the reverse strand, counting down.
CGATCCCTTCGCCATGCTGCCTTTCGCCGGCTACAACATGAGCGACTATTTCCAGCACTGGCTGGACCTGGGCGCCAAGATCGAAGGCCAGGGCGCAACCCTGCCCAAGATCTTCACCACAAACTGGTTCCGTAAGAACGCCGAAGGCAAGTTCGTCTGGCCCGGCTACGGTGAAAACATGCGCGTGCTGAAGTGGATGATCGACCGTCTGGAAGGCCAGGCCCAAGGTCAGGAAACCGCCTTCGGTATTGCGCCCCAGTACGCTGAAATCAACTGGAGCGGCCTGGACTTCAACGCCGCCCAGTTCGACAGCGTGACCAATATCGACAAGGCTGCCTGGGCCGAGGAAATGAAGCTGCACGGCGAGCATTTCGACAAGCTGGCTTACAACCTGCCCAAGGCCATGCTGGACACCAAGGCTGAGCTGGAAAAGCGCTTGAGCGCTTGATTTTCCCCCTGAGCCGCTGCGCGGCTCCCCCTCTCTCTACGCGCTATGGGAGGGGGACGACACCAGCGCGGCGGGGCGGCCCTTGCGCGGTGTCCCTGGCTGAGACTGTGCACATTAAAAAAGCCCTGCTGTTTTTTTCAGCAGGGCTTTTTGCTTGCTTTTATTTTTGTAGCTGTAAGCACTTTCTGAATCTGGGATAGAGGCTTGTTTGACTCTATTTCCCCATGCAAAAAGCCGCGGCCTTGTGGGCAGCGGCTTTTCGGGGGAAGCGATCCGGGCGCTTAGCGGCTCTGGCGATCCATGGCACGGGCCAGATCGGCCATCAGGCGGGCATCTTGCAGCGCAGCGTTCCAGACGCGTTCATCGGCAGCGGCTTGCTGGCGGCTCTTGACCCAGGCGCGGTAGCCGGTACGCACCAGATTGATGGCGCGGCGGGCGGGCTGGGAGAAGAGGGCGATGCTGGCAAAGGCCATGGCCCACAGGACCATCCAGGCAGCCATCATATGACCGTCGCTCCAGGTCTCGGTGGCCTGGAAGACGCCGGCGGCCAGAGCAGCAAGCACCACGGCCAGCACCATCCAGTGCGATCGGGACTGGGATTGCGCTTCATGTTCGGCGGCAATGGCGGCCATGCGTTCGTCGCTGGCCTGATAGATACGCACCACACCAGGGTGCTCGACACAGTAGGAGTTGTAAATAAAGTTGCTCATGGCAGTTAACCCTTTGACCCACGCTTTTGGCGAATTGCCCGGGGAATAGGTGTAACTATAGGGATTACCCTAGGTATGTTCAAATTTATATTTTGAATCTGTAGCATTCACAGTAGTGATGTATCGGGTGATGCCATGTCTTTGAACTTTCGCTCTCTGGACCTGAATCTGCTGCGCGTCTTCGATGAGGTCATGTCCGAACGCAGCCTCACGCGCGCGGCGCACAAGCTCAGCATCACCCAGCCGGCGGTCAGCAATGCCATGCGCCGGCTGCGCGAGGTCCTGGGCGACGAGCTGCTGGTGCGCCAGGGGCAGGGCGTGGAGCCCACGCCGCGCGCCCAGGCCCTGTGGCCGGTGATACGCGAAGCCCTGCAGCATCTGGAGGGCGCTCTCGCACCGGACGAGTTCGATCCCGAGACGGCCAGCACCACGTTCGTGATCGCCATGGCCGATGCCACGGCCGCCACGCTGATTCCGCCGCTGTACCCGATCCTGGCGCGCGAGGCACCGGGCCTGGGCATACGCCTGCTGCCGCTGACCACGCGCGATCCCAGGTCCCTGCTCGACGATGGCGAGGCCGATATGGCCGTGGGTTACTTCCCTGCCGTGCTGGCCGATCTGACGGCGCGTGCACAGGCCGGCGGTCTGGTGGCGTTTGACAGCCGCCGCCTGTACGAGGGCGAGTACCTGTGCGTGATGCGCAAGGACCACCCGCTGGCGCATGTGCCGCTGACGCTGGACAACTACTGCGCGGCCCGCCATATGCTGGTCAGCTTCTCGGGCCGCTCCTTCGGCTTCATCGACGAGGCCCTGGCCTCGCTGGGGCGTTCGCGCGAAGTGGTGCTCACCGTCAACCAGTTCTTCACCGCAGCGCGCGTGGTGATCAACTCCGATCTGCTGACCATCCTGCCGCGCCATTTCGTGCCCGTGACCGGCATGGGCGATCAGCTGGAGCTGCGCGATCTGCCCTTCGATGTCACGCCCGTGCATGTGGATGCGCTGTGGCGCCGGCGCGGCCCGCACCCGCAGGCCTATGACTGGCTGCTGAAAACGCTGACGCGCTCGGCCGAGATCACCTTTGCCAATGGTTCGGCCCAGGTCACCCAGCATGGTTGACTAAACTAGCCGCATGAAGATCCAGCTGCTGTCCGACCTGCACCTTGAAGTCCACCCCCAATTCGTGGCCCAGCCGGCGGCCGGCGCCGATGTGCTGGTGCTGGCCGGCGATATCGGCTCCTACCAGAGCAGCAGCCAAGTCGATGGCGAGAACTTCGGGCTGGAGCGTTTCTCGCCGCTGCCGCAATACGCGACCTGGCCCACGCCCGTGGTGTTCGTGCCTGGCAATCACGAGTACGACATGCAGGACTTCGACGAGGCGAGACTGCGCCTGCAGCGCGTGTGCGACAAGCTGGGCCTGATCTGGCTCGATCGTGAAACCGTGGTCATGGACGGCGTGCGTTTCATCGGCACCACGCTGTGGAGCGACTTCGACGCCATGGCCATGCATGAGGGCGTGACCGATGCCACGCGTTTGCACAGACTGCGCGAGAAGGCTTTTCGCGCCGCCAATTTCTATCTGCAAAAGACCGGCGGCAGCCGCCAGGGCGAGCCGTTTCTGGCCGCGCCCATGCGCGAGGAAAGCCTGCTCTGCCAGGACTGGCTGCGCGCCGCGCTGCAGCAGCCGTTTGACGGGCCCACGGTGGCCGTGACCCACTTTGCGCCCAGCCTGCGCAGCGCCGATCCGCGCTACGGGCTGGTGCCCGGAACGGCCGGTTTCTGCAATGTGATGGACGACTTTCTGCCCCATGCCCAGCTCTGGCTGCACGGCCATCTGCATTGCGCCAGCGACTACATCGCCAGCGGCCGGCGCGAGGACGGCAGCGAATGGCAATGCCGCGTGGTGGCCAATCCTCTCGGCTATGCCCGCAAGGGAGAGCAGGAGGACTTTCTGCCGGCATCGACAATTGACTTGAGCCAAGTCAAGATGCTGACTGTCCCTAGCCCTTAGGCTTGAGACATCAACAAGGAGAAATTGGTATGAAGATCTTGCTCGCTGTGGACGGCAGTGCCTACACCCAGAAAATGCTGGCCTATCTGACCTCGCATCAGGAGATGCTGGGCACGGGCCATGAGTACACCATCATCACCGTGCAGCCGCTGCTGCCTCCGCGTGCACGCGCTGCGCTGGGCAAGGAAGTGGTGGAGCAGTACTACGACGAAGAATCCGCCAAGATCCTGCAGCCCGTGCAGGAGTTCCTGAAGGCGCGTGGCGTCGAGGCGCACAGCATCTCCAAGGTCGGCCCCATTGCCGACACCATCATCCACGCCGCGCAGGACGGCAAGTTCGACCTGATCGCCATGGGCACGCATGGCCACGGCGCGCTGGGCCGCCTGGTCATGGGCTCGGTCAGCTCTCAAGTGCTGGCGGGCTGCACCATCCCCGTGCTGCTGATTCGCTGATTTTCATAGCTGCTTGCGCTTGATATGCATACACATCAGGCATAAAACAGCGTCAAATCAAGGATAGATGAGCGTCCACAGCTACAAAAACCAAAGTACCTCCGTTTGAACCGATCTCGCAAGGCCGTGCTGCAAAGCACGGCCTTTTTTATGGCCGGCGTCAATCGACCTGCAGCAGCTGCCGGGCCTTGCCCAGCAAGGCCTGGCTGACATGGGCCAGCACGCGCGACTCCAGATTCCAGCAATGCCAGAACAGCGCGATGGACAATGCATGGCCGGGCGCAATCTCGACCAGATCGCCGGCCTCCAGCGCAGGCTGCACCAGCAGCTGCGGCAGCACGCCCACGCCCCAGCCGGCACGCACGGCGCGCACCTGCGCCTCGCAGCTGGGCAGCAGGATCTGGTGCTGCAGCGACACATTGCGCAGGCCCAGGCAGCGCGCCACGAACTCGGCCTGCATATCGTCCTTGCGGTTGAAGGACAGATAGGGCAGCTGGTTGAAGTTCTTGCGCGTCAGCCCCTGCGGCAGTCTTTGCCGGGCAAACTCGGCCGAGGCCACGGCCACATAGCGCATGGCACCCAGGGGCTGCACCGTGCAGCCGCGCAGGGCCTGCCCCAGCGTGGTCACGCAGCCCATGACCTGGCCCGAGCGCAGCAGCTCCTGCGTGAAGTCCTGGTCGTCGACCACCACCTCCAGCGGCAGGCCGCTCTTCACCAGCTCGTCCAGAGCCGTCATGGCCCAGGTGGCAATGCTGTCGGCATTGATGGCGATGGAGACGATTTCGCCGGCCAGGCTCTGCCCGGTCTGCGGTGCCAGCTCCTGCAGCTCGTGCGCGAGATCGGCGCGCAGCAGGCGCAGCTGCTTGGCATGCTTGAGCAGCAGCCGCCCGGCGCTGGTGGGCTTGACGGGGCGCGTGCGCTCCACCAGCACCGAGCCCACCAGCGCCTCCAGCGCCCGCAGGCGCTGGGACACGGCCGACTGGGTGATGTGCAGCTTTTGCGCGGCGCGCTCGAAGCCGCCTTCCTCCACGATGGCGGCCAGGCATTCCAGCGCAACAGGGTCCCAGGAACTCATGGCAATTCCATTAGTATTTCTGATGAAACTGCTGAAAATTTAATGCTGCTTTTGTTTGCCTGCAAGAGTGCAGACACTGGCCGCATGAACATCATCGTCCTGGGCGCCGGCATCATCGGCATCAGCACCGCCTGGCATCTGCGCGAGCGCGGTCATCAAGTCACCGTGGTGGACCGCCAGAGCGGTCCGGCCCTGGAGACCAGCTATGCCAATGGCGGCCAGATCTCGGTCAGCTACTGCGAGCCCTGGGCCAATCGCCAGGCGCCCTGGAAGGCGCTGAGATGGATGTTCGACAAACAGGCTCCGCTGCTGCTGCGGCCCCGGCTCGACAGCGCGCAATGGCGCTGGTGCCTGCAGTTCCTGGCCCAGTGCAATGACCGCGCCTTTGCGCGCAATGTCCAGCAGATCGTGGCGCTGGGCGCCTACAGCCATCTGGCGCTCAAGGACATGGTCCAGAAGACCGGTATCGAGTTCGAGCGGCTGGAGCGCGGCATTGCCCATTTCTACAGCAGCCCGCAGGCGTTTGCCGAGGCCGCCGAAGGCGTGGAGTTGATGCGGCAATACGGCGTGCAGCGCCGTCTGGTCAGCCGCGAAGAGCTGCTGGCCATCGAGCCTGCATTCACGCCCTATGCCGCGCAGATTGCGGGTGGCACGTTCACCGCCACGGATGAGTCCGGTGATGCGCGTCTGTTCACCGAAAAGCTGGCCGACCTCTGTGCCCAGGCCGGTGTGCAGTTCCTCTACGGCCACGATATCCTGAGCCTGCAGCCGGCGCGCCGGGGCAAGCCTGCCCAGGTGCAGCTTCGCGAGGGCAGCGATGGCGCCCGGCGCATGCTGAGCGCGGACGCCGTGGTGGTCGCCTGCGGCTCCTACACGCCGCTGCTGCTCAGGCCCCTGGGCGTGCATGTGCCCATCTATCCGGGCAAGGGCTATAGCGCCACCCTGCCGCTGCTGCGGCCCGAAAAAGCCCCCATGGTCTCCACCATCGACGACAGCCGCAAGGTCGCCATGAGCCGTCTGGGCAACCGCCTGCGGGTGGCCGGCACCATTGAATTGGGCGGCTTCGATCTGAGTCTGGACACGCCCACGGCCAGGGCGCGCTGCGAGATGCTGGTCAGGCGCGTGGAGGAGCTGATGCCCGGCGTCTGCGACACGCGCCTGCCGGAGCAGGGTGGCGATCCCCAGTTCTGGTGCGGTCTGCGGCCCGCTACGCCGAGCAATATCCCCTGCATCGGTGCGACCCGGGCGGCGGGCATCTGGGTCAATGCCGGGCATGGCACCCTGGGCTGGACGCATGGAGCAGGGTCGGGCAAGGCCATGGCGGCCTTGATGAGCGGCGAGCGCCCGGCGCTGGATTTCCGGTTCTGGGATGAGCCGGCCCCCGAGATCGCTCGCGGTGCGCGGATTGCCTCGGCTTGAGACAGGACATAGGACTGCAGGACGAGTACGGGCTGGCTGACTCTTTTGCCCGGATTGACGGTATCGCTGCGTGGGGCTCTTACATACAATCACCCCAGCAACTCGTCCATGCCATGACCCAGCACGACATCACTCCTGCCCTTGACACTTCACGTTCCTTTGCGCGCTCATTGCCCATGGCTTTGCTCAAGGCCCGCGAGGCGGTCATGGTGCGCTTTCGTCCCTCGCTGCGTGCGCATGGACTGACCGAGCAGCAATGGCGCGTGCTGCGCATCATGTGGGTGGCCGACAAGCGCCTGCGTCCCATGGAGCTGTCGCAGCTGACCTTCATCAGCATGCCCAGCCTTTCGCGCCTGCTCAAGACGCTGGAAGGGCGTTTGCTCATCAAGCGCGGTCGCCATGTGGCCGACCTGCGGGGCTCCGAGTTCGCCCTCACGCCGGCCGGCCAGGAAATGGTGGCGCAGATCGTGCCGCATTTCGAAACCATCTACACCGAGATCGAGGAGCAGCTGGGCAGCGCCGAGAGCGAGCAGCTGTTCCGCATCCTCGAGCATGTGGTGCAAAGCCTGGGTCTGCCCGGAGAAGACGAGCTGGGCACGGACTGAGGCGCCGGCCACGGCACAATGCAGTCATGAGTGCTGCGATCGCCGTCATCGACTTTGAAACCACGGGCATGACGCCCGCCCAGGGCGCCAGGGCCACCGAGGTGGCCATCGTGCTGCTGGAGCAGGGCCGCGTGGTGGACCGCTTCCAGAGCCTGATGCAGACCGGGGCCTGGGTCTCGCCCTTCATCACCGAGCTCACCGGCATCACCAACGCGATGCTGCGCACCGCACCGCCTGCCGCCGAGGTGATGCGCGATGCGGCCCGCTTCGTGGGCGGTGCGCCCATGGTGGCCCACAACGCATCGTTCGACAGCAAGTTCTGGCAGGCCGAGCTGGCGCTGGCAGGCGAAGCCGCTCCCCAGCTGTTTGCCTGCACCGTGCTGCTGTCGCGCCGCATCTACCCGCAGGCACCCAGTCACAGCCTGGGCAATCTGGCGCGCTATCTGCACCTGCCTTCCACGGGCCGCGCCCACCGGGCGCTGGCGGATGCCGAGATGGCGGCGGCCCTGCTGGCCCGCATGCAGCAGGACCTGTGCGAGCGCCATGCCCTGCCCTGGCCCGAGCATGCGCTGCTGATGCAGCTGCAGCGCTGCAGCAAGGCCAAGGTCGGCGGCTGGCTGGCGCAGCAGGCCGGTCAGGGGCTGCTGGCAGTGCAGACCCAGGATTGACGAAGATTTTGGTCTGCAGGCCTTTGAAATACTGCGTAGGAAGCTATCAAAATTGATGCTTCTGGCCTTAAGCCCTTACGGATTGTGACCGGCTAGGTTCAAGTTGATAATTGCTCAAGCCCTGCAGATGCCCCCATGGGATCTGCTGATCTTGAACCGTGGCGCACCGTTGTGGGCGCTGACCTGAGCTCTGAATTTCGTGAACTCCGCCTTGCCTACCTCCGTCTTGCGTTCGGCCTTGCCTTTCTCGCAGCGCGAATTTCGCGATGCGCTGGGGCAATTTGCCACCGGCGTGACCATCATCACGGCGCGCAGTGCAGAAGGCCACGCGGTGGGCTCCACGGTCAGCTCCTTCAACGCACTGTCGCTGGCGCCCTCGCTGGTGCTCTGGAGCCTGGGTCTGAAGGCCAATTCCCTGCCTGTGTTCCGCCACAGCACCCACTACGCGATCCATGTGCTGGCGGCTTCGCAAAAGCCGCTGGCCGAGCTGTTTGCCCGCAAGGGCGCCGACCGTTTCAGCCACACGCAGCACCATGACTCCGAGCATGGCGTGCCGCTGCTCGAGGGCTGCAGCGCGGTCTTCGAGTGCCGCAATCTGCGCCAGCACGAGGAGGGCGACCATCTGCTCTTCATCGGCGAGGTGGAGCGCTGCGAGCACCATGCCGACCGCGCGCCGCTGCTCTACCACTCGGGCCATATGCACGCCCACGGCTTCGTCAGGTAAGGCCGGCTGCCGACTGGGAACCCTACCTAGTCGGCTTGAACGATACCGATCTCCAAGGCCCGCCCTAGATTGCCCCCAGGCCTGCTGCGTCAGGCCCGAGGACAGTGTTGCAACGCTTTGGAGACACATCATGATCGATTGCGAAGACAGGCCGGCCCATACCCAGCGCAAGGTGGCAGCGGCAAGCAGCACGGGGATCGAGCTCAGGCGCATCTCTCCCGCCATAGGCGTGGAGGTCTCGGGCATAGACCTGCGCCAGCCCGTGAGCGAGGAGCAGGTGCGCGAGCTGCGCCAGGCGCTGGTGGCACACAAGGTGCTGGTGTTTCGCGAGCAGAACATCACGCCTGCCCAGCATGTGGCGTTTGCGCGCCGCTTCGGCGAGCTGGAGCGGCACCCGGTGTTCCCCCATCACCCCGACCATGCCGAGCTGGTGCTGCTCGGCGGCAACAGCAAGATCCCGGGCACCGAGAACGTCTATCACACCGATGTCTCCTGGCGCGAGACCCCTTCCATGGCCTCGGTGCTGCGCTGCGTGGAATGCCCCGAGGTCGGCGGCGACACGGTCTGGATCAATATGGAGCAGGCCTACGAGCAGTTGCCCGAGACGCGCAAGCAGCAGATCGCCGGCCTGTATGCCGTGCATGACATCCTGCCCTCGTTCGGCGCGCGCATGACGCCCGCACAGCAAGCCCAGGCGCGCGGCACATACCCGCCCGTGGTGCACCCGGTGGTGCGCACCCACCCCGAAAGCGGCCGCAAGATCCTCTACGTCAACGAAACCTTCGTCACGCATTTCGCCAACTTCAGCTCGAACTTCGACAGCTTCCGCTCGGCCAACGAAATTCATGCCCAGCAGCAGGATCTGATGAACTATCTGCTGCGCCAGCCCGCGATCCTGGAATACCAGATGCGCCTGCACTGGGAGCCCAACACCATCGCCATGTGGGACAACCGCTCCACCCAGCATTACGCGATTCAGGACTATTTCCCGGCCGTGCGCCGCATGCACCGCGCCACGGTCAAGGGCGACAAGCCGTTCTAGGCCGTTCGCCGATCAAACTGGGTCGTGCAGGTGGTTTAACGCTGCGTTAAACCACCTGCGGCAGTCTTGTCTTGTAGAGTGCAAAGCAGCAAGCATCTGCTTTGAACCTCCCAACCAGCGAGACAGAACATGCAGCAACAAGACTTTGATTACGACTTTCTGGTCATAGGCGGCGGCTCGGGGGGCGTGCGCGCCAGCCGCGTGGCTGCCGGCCTGGGGGCCCGTGTGGCCGTGGTGGAAGCCGCCCAGCTGGGCGGTACCTGCGTCAACGTGGGCTGCATCCCCAAGAAGCTGCTCAGCCATGCCGCGCATTTCAGCCAGCTGGCCGAGGAGGCGCGGGGCTTTGGCTGGCAGCTGGAGCAGCCGCGTTTCGACTGGCCTGCGCTGATTGCCAACAAGGACCGCGAAATCGAGCGCCTGAACGGCGTCTACGGCCGCATGCTGGCCAGCGCAGGGGTTGCCGTCATCCACGGCCGTGCAAGGCTCTCAGGGCCGCATGGCGTGCAGGTGAACGGGCAGACCCTGCATGCCCGCCATATCCTGATCGCGACGGGTGGCACGCCCAGCCTGCCCGATATCCAGGGCATCGAGCATGCCATCACCTCCAACGAGGCTTTCCATCTGCCGCAGCTGCCCAGGCGCGTGGTGGTCGTGGGCGGTGGCTATATCGCCGTGGAGTTCGCCTCCATCTTCAACGGCCTGGGCGCCGAGACCACCCTGCTGCACCGCCGCCAGCAGCTGCTGCGCGGCTTTGATGCCGACCTGGGTCTGCACCTGGGCCAGGAGATGGCCCAACTGGGAGTGAACTTCCGTTGGGAGGATGAGATTCAGGCCATAGACAAGCAGGAGGACGGCCTGCACCTGCAGCTCAAGAGCGGCGAGCAACTGGTGGTGGACTGCGTGATGTACGCCACGGGGCGCGTGCCCCTGATCGAAGGGCTGGGGCTGGAGGCGGCAGGGGTCAAGGTCAACGACCGGGGCGCCATCGAGGTGGACCCGCATTTCTGCAGCAATGTGCCTTCCATCCATGCGGTGGGCGACGTGGTCGATCGAATGGCCCTGACGCCCGTGGCGCTGGCCGAGGGCTCGGTGGTCGCCCATCGTCTGTTCGGTCAGGGCGACAAGAGCGCCCCCGACTATGAACTGGTGCCGACGGCGGTGTTCTCCCATCCGCAGGTGGGCACGGTGGGACTGTCCGAGGAGGCGGCGCGCGTACGCTTTGGCGCGGTGCAGGTCTTCCAGTCCAGCTTCAGGCCGCTGACCAACCGCATGGGGGCCGAGCCCGAGAATGTCTTCCTCAAGCTCATCGTCTCCAAGGCCGACCAGCGCGTGCGTGGCGTGCATATGGTGGGCGAGGGCGCGGGCGAGCTGATGCAGGGCTTTGCCGTGGCGCTGCAATGTGGCGCGACCAAGCAGCAGTTCGATGCGACCATAGGCATACACCCGACCGTGGCCGAGGAGCTGGTGACCATGCGGGAGCCGGTGCGGGAATGAGGCACCACACCCCGCGCCTTCGCGCTGCGCGGGGGCCGGGCGGCAGCCCAATGAAAAATGGGCCTTGGAGGCCCATTTTCTTGTCCATCAGGCGCTGTGCGCCATGAAAGGATGCGTTGATATCAGCCGCGTGTAGCGTCCGGCAGCTCGATCTTGACTTCCAGGACCTCAAGGTTTTCCTGGCGCTCCAGCTGTACCTTGATGTCATTGGGGTTGATGTCCACATACTTGGAAATCACGGCCATCAGCTCTTTTTGCAGGGCCGGCAGATAGTCGGGCTTGCCGCTTTCTCCGCCCACGCGCTCGCGGGCGAGAATGATCTGCAGACGCTCCTTGGCGACCGAGGCGGACTTCTTCTTCTCTCCGAGCAGAAACGACAACATGGACATAGGGCTTACCTCCCGCCAAACATGCGTTTGAAGAAGCCGGGCTTGACGGCTTCGGTAAAGCGCATGGGTTTTTCTTCGCCCAGGAAGCGTGCCACCACGTCCTGATAGGCCTCGGCCACGTCCGTGCCTTGCATGTGCACGGCCGGAATGCCCTGGTTGGAAGCCTGGAGCACGGTTTCGGATTCGGGAATCACGCCGATCAGCTCGATGCGCAGAATGTCCTGGATGTCCTCCAGCGACAGCATCTGACCGTCTTCCACGCGGTTGGGGTTGTAGCGCGTGATCAGCAGATGTTCCTTGATGCTCTCGCCCTTGACGGCACGTTCGGTCTTGGAGCTGAGCATGCCCAGAATGCGGTCCGAATCGCGCACCGACGAGACTTCGGGGTTGGTCACCACCAGGGCCTCGTCGGCATAGTGCATGGCCATCAGCGCGCCGCTTTCAATGCCGGCGGGCGAGTCGCAGATGATGAACTCGAAGTCCATGGCGGACAGGTCGTCCAGCACCTTCTTCACGCCTTCCTGTGTCAGGGCTTCCTTGTCGCGGGTCTGCGAAGCGGCCAGCACGAACAGGTTTTCGCACTGCTTGTCCTTGATCAGGGCCTGGTTCAGATTGGCTTCGCCCTGGATGACATTGATGAGGTCATAGACCACGCGGCGTTCGCAGCCCATGATCAGATCGAGATTGCGCAGACCCACATCAAAGTCAATCACTGCGGTCTTGTGGCCGCGCAGAGCGAGGCCGGATGCGAAGCTGGCGCTGGTGGTGGTCTTGCCGACACCGCCTTTGCCGGAGGTCACGACGACGATTTTGGCCATGTTTGCACGATTCCTTTAAGACAAATGGGGCAGGTTGATAGGGTGTCCGGTGTGTCTCATACCGGCTCGATAATGATTTTTTCTCCTTCAAGACGCACCTTGGCAGCTTTGCCGGCGACTTCTTTGGGGAGATCGGTTTCAATTGTGCGGTAGATACCCGCGATGGAAAGCAGTTGCGCCTCCATGCAGGTGCTAAAAATTCTGGCGCCGGTATTGCCGCTGGCCCCGGCCACGGCGCGGCCGCGCAGAGGGGCATAGACATGGACGTTGCCGTCGGCAATCACCTCGGCACCATAGCTGACCATGTCCAGAACCACAATGTCGGTGCCCTTGGCATAGACGCGCTGTCCCGAGCGCAGCGGCCGGTCCACGATGACGGCATCGGCCAGAGGCGCGGGCACCTCGACCTCCACCTCGCGAATGATCTCGTGGATTTGCGGCTCGGCGCGACGCGCCGGCATGGCATCGGGAGCTGCGCTCAGACCCAGGGCCCTGGCCGCCTCCATCTGGGCCTCGCTGCCGCTGCGCACGGCAACCGGCACGGTGCGGTGGTTGCGCAGGGCCTCGAGCAGGGCCGGGAAGTCGATCTCCTGCTCGGCTTCGCACACCTGGCTGAGATCGATCAGCACGGGATCGTTGTCGAAGAAGTCGGGGTCGTCGGCCAGACGGCGGGTCAGATCCTGGGCCAGCGCCTGCATGTCGGTGCTGCGAAGCACCACGGAAAGCACCGGCAGTTGCGCGCTCTTGAGGTCAAAGCTGGGGCGCTCGGCGCCGGTCGGTTCAACAGACATGGATGGGATCAGCGCACATCAGGTGCTCTATGAGGACGACAAAGTGTACCTGTCAACCGGCAAAAGATAAGGTCACCGAGTGTTTGCACTGCAACACTTGATGCACCTCAGAGGGCTCTCTCTGCGCAGGTCTGGATGAAAATACAGTCATGTCTCCAGAGCTTTTGATCCAGGGCGCCTGTGCCAGCATCACCTTGCGCCGACCCGACGTTGCCAACAAACTGCTGCCCGAAGACCTGAGCGTGCTGCGCCGCCAGATCGATGAGGTCAATGCCAACCCGGCCGTGCTGGTGCTGACGCTGCAGGCGGTGGGCAGGCATTTCTGCAGCGGCTACGACATCGCCGAGATTGCCAACAGCCAGAACGAGGGCAGCTCCTTCGGCGAAATGGTGGATGCCGTGGAAAACTGCCGCGCCGTAACGATTGCCGCGATCCAGGGCGGGGTGTTTGGCGGGGCCACCGATATGGCGCTGGCCTGCGATTTCCGCGTCGGTGGTGCCAACAGCCAGATGTTCATGCCCGCCGCGCGGCTGGGCCTGCATTTCTATGGCTCGGGCCTGGAGCGCTATGTGACCCGGCTGGGCCTGGATACGGCCAAGCGCCTGTTTCTGACCTGCGAGAAGCTACAGGCCCAGGCGATGAAGGACTGCGGCTTTCTGACCGATCTGGCGGACGGCGCCGATATCGGCGAGCGCGTGGCGCAGCTGCAGGCCACGCTGTCCGGCATGGCGCCACTGGCCTTGCTGGGCATGAAGAAGCACCTCAACGCCATTGCCCGCGGCGTACATGACAAGGCCGGCATCGATGCTGCCGTGCAGGTCACCATCGAATCGGCCGATCTGAAGGAAGGCGGCGCGGCCTGGCGCGAGAAGCGACAGCCTTTGTTTACCGGGCGTTAGGCCACCGTCTCTGCCTTGGTCAGGTATTCCCTGGCAAAGCCCTCGTACCAGTCCAGGCAGCCGGGGTTGGCCATGGTGTCCTTGTTGACCACCTTGGCCAGGGGCTGGCCCAGCAGCAGCTTCTTGATGGGCAGCTCCTGCTTCTTGCCGCTGAGTGTGCGTGGGATCTCGGCCACGGCAAAGATATCGTCGGGCACAAAGCGTGGCGACAGCGCCGAGCGGATGGCCTTGTTGATGCGCTCGCGCAGGGCCGCATCCAGCTCCACGCCGGGGCGCAGGGCGACAAACAGCGGCATATAGCTGTCCTTGCCCAGATATTCCAGGTCCACCACCATGCTGTCCAGCACCTCGGGCAGGGCCTCGACGGCGCTGTAGATCTCGCTGGTGCCCATGCGCAGGCCGTGGCGGTTGATGGTGGCGTCGCTGCGGCCGTAGATGATGCAGCCGCCCTCGCCGAGCAGCTTGATCCAGTCGCCATGACGCCAGACCGGCCCCATCGCTGCCGGGCCGTCACCGCCGCCGGGTTGGCGGCCATGGCCCGCCGGGTACATGTCGAAATAGCTCGATAGATACCTTTTCCCGTCCGTATCGCCCCACAGGAACAGCGGCATGGATGGAATGGGCTGGGTGCAGACCAGCTCGCCGACCTCATCCATCACGGGCTGGCCCTCTTCGTTCCAAGCCTCGACGGCCGCGCCCAGCTGGCGGCATTGCATGACGCCGGGCACCAGCGGCAGATCGCGGTTGCCGCCGATAAAGGCCCCCGCGAAGTCGGTGCCGCCCGACAGGTTGTTCCACCAGATGTCAGGGTGCCCTAGCTTGGCAAACTGCTCCGTCCCCCACTGCTGTACCTCGGCAGACAGTGGCGAGCCCGTGCTGCCCAGGCCGCGTATGCGTGACAGATCGCCACAGGCGGACAGATCGACACCGGCCTTCATGCAGTTGGCGTAGAAGGCCGCACCCGAGCCAAAGCTGGACACGCCGGTCTCGGCCGCGAAGCGCCACAGCGTGCCCCAGTCGGGCTTGTCCTTGCTGCCGCCGGGGCTGCCGTCGAAGATCACGCAGGTCGTGCCGCCCAGCAGGCCCGAGACCTGGGCATTCCACATCACCCAGCCCGTGGAGCTGTACCAGTGATAGCGTTCGCCCCAGCTGTTGGGCTCGTAGCTGCAGCCGATGTCGTTGTGCAGACCCTTGAGCTGCAGGGCCACCAGCACCATGCCGCCATGACCGTGGACTATGGGCTTGGGCAGGCCGGTGGTGCCGCTGGAGTAGACGATCCACAGCGGATGGTCGAACGCCAGCCATTCGGGTTCAAAGGCTGCAGTATCTGCATCATTTCTCGCTGTAACGCTGGTGTAGTCTGCGGTGTCAGCTATCTTTATCGAGGTATTCAGATTGGGCACCAGCACCACGTGCTGCACGCTGGGCAGGCCGCTGCGCAGCTCCTGCAGGACCTCGCGCCGGTCTATGTCCTTGCCGGCGTAATGCACGCCGTCCACGGCGATCAGCGCCTTGGGTGCAATCTGCTTGAAGCGGTCGAGCACGGCATGGGTGCCCATATCGGGTGCGCAGATGCTCCAGATGGCGCCCAGGCTGGCGCAGGCCAGAAAGGCGACCATGGCCTCGGGAATATTGGGCAGATAGGCCGCGACGCGGTCGCCCTTGGCGACGCCCTGGGCACGCAGATGCAGGGCCAGGGCCGCCACCTGACGCTGCAGCTCGGGCCAGCTCAGCTCGCGCTGCAGGCCCTGCTCGTTGCGGCTGATGACGGCCGGCATGCCGGCGGCATGGGCCGGCTGGACATGGCGCAGCACCTGCTGCACATAGTTCACCTGCGCTCCCGGGAACCACTGCGCGCCGGGCATGGTGTTGCGGGCCAGCACCGCGCTGTGCGGCGTGGGCGACTGCAGGTCGAAATAATCCCAGATGCTTTGCCAGAAGGCATCGAGATCGCTGGTCGACCAGCGCCACAGCGCGTCGTAGTCGGCGAAGCTCAGGCCGCGCGTCTCACGCAGCCAGTTCTGGTACAGCCGGATCTGGGGAATATGGGGGGCGGTATTGGGGGAGGCACAGGACATGGCCTCAGCCTAGCGCTGCAGTCCGCGCAAGTCATTGGTGGTGGCCCCCGCAGATGTCACCTGTGCAGCACGGATGCGCGGTCAAACCGATAATCGGGGCCTGTCTACACCGTCAACGGCGCATGCCGGCGACCCGCACCCCATGTCCGCTTTGCCCACCCGCGTGCTGGCCGTCATTCCGCCGATGACGCAGCTCAACACTCCCTACCCCTCCACGGCCTATCTGACCGGCTTTCTGCGCTCGCGCGGCATCACCGCCATGCAGGAAGACCTGGCACTGGCCCTGGTGCTGCAGCTGCTCTCGCCAGATGGCCTGCGCGCGGTGGCCGAGCGCATCCAGGCCCTGCCTGCCAAAAAGCACACGCCTGCCGTGCAGTCCTTTGTCGCGCAGCAGGAGCGCTATCTGGCCACGATCGCGCCCACGATTGCGTTCTTGCAGGGGCGAGACTCCACGCTGGCCCACCGCATCGTGGGGCGCCACTTTCTGCCCGAAGGCCCGCGCTTTGCCACGCTGGACGTGTATGAGGACGAGGAAGGTGGCGACCCGCTGGGCTGGGCTTTCGGGGCCCTGGGACTGCAGGACAAGGCCAAGCATCTGGCCACGCTGTACCTCAACGATCTGGCCGATGTGCTGCGCGATGCCGTGGACGAGCGCTTCGAGTTCGTGCGCTATGCCGAGTCGCTGGCCGGCAGCCAGCCCACTTTCGATCCGCTGGCCAGCGCATTGGAGGCAGAGCCCAATCTGGTGGACGAGGTGCTGGAGCGCCTGACGCTGGAGGCCGTGGAGCGTCACCAGCCGACGGTGGTGCTGCTGTCCGTGCCCTTTCCAGGCTCGGCCTATGCGGCGTTTCGCATTGCCCAGACCATCAAGCGGCGCTTTCCGCAGATTGCCACGGTGCTGGGTGGCGGCTTTGTCAACACCGAGCTGCGCGAGCTGGCCGAGCCGCGCGTGTTCGACTACTTCGACTTCGTGACGCTGGATGCGGGCGAACGCCCGCTGCTGGCGCTGCTCGAGCATCTGCGCGGCGAGCGCGGCAGATCGCGTCTGGTGCGCACCTTTGTGCGCGGCGACGACGGCAAGGTGCAGTACGTGAACATGATGGAGTCCGACATCGCGTTTGCCGAGGTCGGAACGCCGACCTGGGACGGCCTGCCGCTGGACCGATACCTGTCGCTGCTGGACATGCTCAACCCCATGCACCGTCTGTGGAGCGACGGGCGCTGGAACAAGCTCACCGTGGCCCATGGCTGCTACTGGAAGAAGTGCAGCTTCTGCGATGTCAGCCTGGACTATATCGGGCGCTACGAGGGCGCCAGCGCCGCCGTGCTGGCCGACCGCATCGAGGCCATCGTCGCCGAGACCGGCCAGACCGGCTTTCACTTTGTCGATGAAGCCGCACCGCCCAAGGCACTCAAGGCGCTGTCGCAGGAGCTGATTGCGCGCAACGCCGGCATCTCCTGGTGGGGCAATGTGCGCTTCGAGAAGACCTTCACGCCCGAGCTGGCCGAGCTGATGGCCGACAGCGGCTGCATCGCCATCTCCGGCGGTCTGGAAGTGGCATCCGACCGGCTGCTGGCGCTGATGAAAAAAGGCGTGACCGTGGACCAGGTGGCACGCGTGACCAAGGCGTTCTCGGAGGCCGGCATTCTGGTCCATGCCTACCTGATGTACGGCTTTCCGACGCAGACCGTGCAGGACACGGTGGACGCGCTCGAGTATGTGCGCCAGCTGTTTCTCAACGGTTGCATTCAAAGCGGCTTTTTTCACCGCTTCAGCTGCACCGTGCACTCGCCCGTGGGCCTCAACCCCGAGGAATACGGTATCGAGCTGCCGCCGCTGCCCGAGGGCAACTTTGCCAAGAACGACCGCCCCTTCATCGACCCCACAGGCGTCGATCACGACGCACTGGGCGCGGCGCTCAAGAAGGCCATCTACAACTTCATGCACGGCATCGGGCTGGAGGAGGATGTGCGCATGTGGTTCCCGTTCAAGGTGCCCAAGCCCACGGTCAAGCGCGATCGCATTGCGCGTGCGCTGCAGCAGAAGCAGTGAATTTGATAGCTGCTAGCGCTTGCTGATAAACAACTTTAGATCTGTTTATCCACTAATTCATTGAAGGTATTGCGCTGCAAGCTATGTATTTGATAGTTTGTCCTGGTGCAGCCGTTTTCCCGCGTGTGCGAGAGACCACAGTCCCTGGTTTACCAGTGCTTGCACGGCCCCAGCGGGCAAGCACTGCTTGCCATAATCTGCTCCGTTTTTTATATCTCCAAGGAGCGATGGGATGGGAATGTTTCAATGGACGGAGCGATCGTCCGATGTCTTGCAGGGCGGTGGCGTCATCGGCCCCGATGAGCGACTGCCCTGGACGCAGACCGGTTTGATGGGTATCCAGCACGTGATTGCCATGTTCGGCTCCACGGTGCTGGCTCCCATCCTCATGGGGTTCGATCCCAATCTGGCGGTGTTGATGAGCGGCATCGGCACGCTGATCTTCTTTCTCATCACCGGCGGCAAGGTGCCCAGCTATCTGGGCTCTTCCTTTGCCTTCATCGGCGTGGTCAACATCGCCACCGGCTATGTGGCCAGCCAGGGACCTGCCAACGCCAATATCGGCGTGGCGCTGGGCGGCATCATTGCCTGCGGCTTTGTCTACATGCTGGTCGGCCTGCTGGTGCAGATGGTGGGCACGGCCTGGATTGAACGCTTCATGCCACCCGTGGTGACGGGTGCCGTGGTGGCCATCATCGGCCTGAACCTGGCCTCGATTCCCATCAAGAACATGGCGTCCAACAACTTCGAATCCTGGATGCAGGCGCTGACCTTTGTGTCCGTGGCGCTGGTGGCCGTGTTCACGCGCGGCATGCTGCAGCGCCTGCTGATTCTGATCGGCCTGATCATTGCCAGCGTGCTCTACGCCGTCTTCACCAACGGCCTGGGTTGGGGCAAGCCCGTGGATCTGAGCGGCGTGCTCAATGCCGCCTGGTTCGGCATTCCCAGCTTCCATGCGCCGGTGTTCACCAGCAACGCCATGCTGCTGATCGTGCCCGTGGTCATCATTCTGGTGGCCGAGAACCTGGGCCATATCAAGGCCGTGACGGCCATGACGGGCAAGAACCTGGACCAGTACATGGGCCGGGCCTTCATCGGTGACGGCGTGGCCACCATGGTCTCCGGCGCAGCCGGCGGCACGGGCGTGACCACCTATGCCGAGAACATCGGCGTGATGGCGGCGACCCGCATCTACTCCACGGCCGTGTTCTTTGTGGCGGCCCTGCTGGCCGTGCTGCTGGGCTTCTCGCCCAAGTTCGGTGCGCTGATCCAGGCCATTCCCCTGCCCGTCATGGGCGGTGTCTCCATCGTGGTGTTCGGCCTGATCGCCATTGCCGGCGCCAAGATCTGGGTGGACAACAAGGTGGACTTTTCCGACACCAAGAATCTGATCGTGGCTGCCATCACCCTGATTCTGGGCACCGGAGAATTCACGCTGAGGTTCGGCGAATTCGCGCTGGGCGGCATCGGCTGCGCCACCTTCGGCGCCATCATCCTGTACGCACTGCTGGCCATGGGCGAGCGCAAATCTGAAACCAAGGTACAGGCCAAGTGAGTGCCAACATGTAATCGGGGGAACATTCCCCTGACAGCAGCGCGGGGCCTTTGCCGAGAATCCCGGTATTAATGTTCCGCGCTGGTAACATTTCTCGCTGGAGATATGCCGCCCTACTCGGGCGGTTTTTTTTAGTTGGAGCATGCAATGTCCATCGCAGATCGCGTACGTTACCCAGAATTCCTCTCGCGCGTCATGACGGCCGAAGAGGCAGCCGCCCTGATTCCCCACGGTGTCAATGTCGGCATGAGCGGCTTCACCGGAGCCGGCTACCCCAAGGCATTGCCCCAGGCCATTGCGGCTCGCGCCAAGGCCGAGCATGCCCAGGGCAAGCCCTACAAGATCAATGTCTGGACCGGCGCGTCCACCGCCGCCGAGTGCGACGGCGTGATGGCCGAAGCCCATGCCCTGGGTCAGCGCCTGCCCTTCAACACCGATCCCATCGCGCGCAAGGCTGTGAACTCAGGCGAGATCGATTTCATCGACATGCACCTGTCCCACGTGGCGCAGCATGCCTGGTTCGGTTTTCTGGGCCACATGAACGTCGCCGTGATCGAGGTGCTGGGCGTGACCGCCGACGGCCTGCTGATCCCGTCGACGGCCGTGGGCAACAACAAGACCTGGCTGGAGATTGCCGACAAGGTGATTCTGGAGGTCAACACCAAGCCGCCCGCCCGGATGGAGGGCATGCACGACATCTATTACGGCACGGCCATCCCGCCGCGCCGCATGCCCATCAACATGACGCATGCCGACGACCGCATCGGCGATGCCTACCTGAAGGTGGACCCCGCCAAGGTCGTGGCCGTGGTCGAGACCCACAAGGGCGACCGCGACAATGTGTTCGCCACACCGGACGAAAACTCTCAAAGAATAGCTGGCTACATCATCGACTTCCTGGTCCACGAGATGAAGATGGGCCGCCTGCCCAAGGAAATGCTGCCCATCCAGTCGGGCGTGGGCAATGTGGCCAATGCCGTGCTGGCAGGCTTGCTGACCGGCCCGTTCGAGAACCTGCTGGGCTTTACCGAAGTGCTGCAGGACGGCATGCTGGATCTGCTGCGCGCGGGCAAGATGAGCAAGGCCTCGGCCACCTCCATCTCGCTGTCTGCGGCGGCCTACAAGGACTTCGAGGACAACATCGACTTCTACCGCGAGCGCATCATCCTGCGCCCGCAGGAAATCTCCAACCATCCCGAGCTGGTGCGCCGCCTGGGCATCATCGCCATGAACTCGATGATCGAAGCCGACATCTACGGCAACATCAACTCCACCCATGTCATGGGCACGGGCATGATGAACGGCATCGGCGGCTCGGGCGACTTTGCCCGCAACGGCTATCTGTCCTTCTTCGTCACGCCTTCGGTGGCCAAGGACGGCAAGATCAGCTGCATCGTGCCCATGTGCTCGCATGTGGACCACACCGAGCATGACACCCAGATCATCGTCACCGAGCAAGGTCTGGCCGATCTGCGCGGCCTGTCGCCCAAGCAGCGTGCGCAGGTCATCATCGACCAATGCGTCCATCCGGACTACCGCGCCCAGTTGCAGGATTATTTCGACCGCTCGCGCCAGCAGGGTGCACAGCACACGCCCCATATCCTGACCGAGGCGCTGTCCTGGCATCAGCGCTTCATGGACAAGGGCGATATGCGCGCCTGAATAGGCTCCCGCTGAGCTGCTGCGCCTGGGCGGCTTCGCGGCTTCCCCCAGGGGAGGACAGGCGGGGCCGCCCAGGCCTTGCTTGGTGTCTCTGACTTGGCGTGTGGGTGCACTGTCCGCTATGCCACATGGCTTGAGGCATTGACTGGGTGATGCTGCATAGTCCGCTTGGTGCTGGCGTCTGCTGCTCCAAGTCCTTAGCATCGAAGGACGCTCTGCAAGGAGCGTCCTTTTTTCATGCACCACAAGGACTGGTATGGCGATCTGGACCCGAGAGCTCGATCTGAAAGCGCTGAACGCAGGCAGCGCAAACACTGCAATTTCCCATCTGGGCATTGAGTTCACCGAATACGGCGACGACTATGTGCGCGCCCGCATCCATGTGGATGAACGCACCTGCCAGCCCTACGGAATCCTGCACGGCGGTGTCAGCGTGGTGCTGGCCGAGACGCTGGGGTCGATGGCTGCGGCCTGCAGCATTCCCGAAGGCTACCGCTGCGTGGGGCTGAGCGTGACCGCCAGCCATGTGCGCGCAGGCCGCAAGGGCAGCTGGATCACCGCCACGGCGCGGCCCACGCACCTCGGGCGCACCACGCATGTCTGGGCGGTGGAGCTGCGCGATGAGGAAGGCAAGCTGACCTGCAACTGCAGCCTGACGATGGCGATCCTGCCGCCCGAGGCCGCAAAGAATGTGCGACTGGATGCTGCTTCGTTGGGCGGGATTCAGTAGGTTTTGGTTTGCGAGACCGCTTTGTTTTGAGGATATAGGCCGGGTTTCGCCCGGCTGGCGACCTACTTTCTTCGCAAGAAAGTAGGCAAAGAGCAGGCCCCTACTGCCCACGTCCCTTCGGCTTCGCCTGTGGGCAACCTGCGCCGACAACCTCTTGTGGCTGTACGGCAAAACTCACTTCGAGCTTCGCTCTTCGTTCAAACACATTGCCGTAAAAGTGATGACGATGCGTCTGCACTCTACGGTGCAGCCGCGCGCCACAAGAGGCTGCCGTCGCAGGCGTGGGCACAAGGGGCAATACCGGAGACAGGATAGCTCCGAGATAAATTTGATAGCTGCCACCGCAATTCATATAAGCGCTTGAGCCTGATTTCGCCACAAGTCTTGCAGGCTGTCCGCTCCCACCCGTCTGGCTGTGCCTGCGGCACGCGGTGCAGGCTGCGGGCAATGCTGCCGCAGGACAGCATTGCTTTGTGAACTGACTTGCCGCCGTTTGTCTGAGCGCAGCGGCATGCCGCGCAGCGAGTTGGGCGGCACCGTAGGCTGAATTGTGTGACGCAGGTTTACCCGGAGCGAAGCGCAGGGACACAGGCAATCGGATAGCGCTCTTTGCCTACTTTCTAGCGCGCTAGAAAGTAGGTCGCCAGCCGGGGCGAGTCCCGGCCTCTGTCCATAGATCAGGCATACGGTTGCAATCCAAACATCAAACAGAGCAGGTCTCAAACGCTTATCTATCAGGCCTGAAAAGCTATCAAAACAAGACGACAGTCACACTCCCAACAACGCCGACAGCTTCTGCGGCTGCTGCAGCAGATCCGCAGACTCCGCCTGCAAGGCCAGCCGGCCTTTTTCCATCACCACGGCCTTGTCGGTATGGGCCAGCACCTTCTTGTAGTCGCGGTCCACGATTAGCGTGGAGATGCCGGTCTCGCGGATCTGGGCAATCACGCGCCAGATTTCGGCCACCACCAGCGGAGCCAGCCCCTCGGTGGCTTCGTCGAGGATCATGAGGCGCGGGTTGGTCATCAGCGCGCGGCCTATGGAGACCATCTGCTGCTCGCCGCCCGAGAGCTGATCGCCGCCGTTGGACAGTCGCTCCTTGAGGCGTGGAAAGGTTTCCAGCACGCGCTCGTAGGTCCAGCTTCGGCTACCGTCCAGGCCGGCTCTGGCGCTCATCAAGAGGTTTTCCTTGACGGAGAGATTGGGAAATACGCCGCGACCTTCGGGGACATAGCCAATGCCGAGACGCGCCATTTTCTCGGGGGCGGAATTCGTCACCTCCTTGCCATCGGCAAACACCTGGCCCGAGCGCGCCGGCACATAGCCCATCAGCGTGCGGATCAGCGTGGTCTTGCCCATGCCGTTGCGGCCCAGCAGGCCCACGGCCTGGCCCTGGGGCAGATCCAGCGAGATGCCGTGCAGGATATGGCTGTCGCCGTAGAAGCTGTGCACCTCGTGCAGGCTGAACATGGCATGGTTCGAAGTCCCGGAAAGTGGGCGCGTGCCTGTGCCAGAGGCACCAAGCGAGGG
This sequence comes from Comamonas brasiliensis, assembly GCF_018292285.1. Classification (NCBI taxonomy): domain Bacteria; kingdom Pseudomonadati; phylum Pseudomonadota; class Betaproteobacteria; order Burkholderiales; family Comamonadaceae; genus Comamonas; species Comamonas brasiliensis. The sequence goes on along the minus strand of NZ_JAANES010000004.1, from coordinate 236,985 downwards.
CCGCCCCGCAGCGATGGTGCCGTCCCCCTCCCGCGCAGCGAGAGAGGGGGAAGCGGCAGATCCGCTCAGGGGGTGCTTTGTTTCAAGCATGCTCTTCCTCTCCCAGATAGGCGGTGCGCACGACCGGGTCGTTGCGAATCTGATCGGGCGTGCCCGTGGCCACCACGCTGCCGTTGACCATGACGGTGATGCGATCGGCAATGCGGAAAACGGCATCCATATCGTGTTCCACCAGCAGCACGGCATGTGCGGACTTGAGCTCCTGCAGCAGCTCCAGCATGCGTTCTGTCTCTTCGGCGCCCATGCCTGCCAGAGGTTCGTCCAGCAGCAGCACGTGCGGTGCCGTGGCAAGGCACATGGCGACTTCCAGCTGACGCTTGGCACCATGGCTCAGGCTGCCGGCGATGCGCCCGGCATGCTGGGCAAGACCAGCGCGCTGCAGCGCAGATTGCGCCCGTTGCATGCTGGCCGCGCAATGCTGGGCCGACTCCCAGATGCGCCAGGGCCTGGGCAGCGCCTGGGCCTGGGCAGTGAGCCGGCAGTTCTCCAGCACCGTGAACTCGGGGAAGATGGTGGTGCGCTGGTAGCTGCGGCCGATGCCGGCCTTGGCGCGCAGTGGCTGCGGCATCTGCGTGACGTCCCGGCCTTCAAGTGCAATGCTGCCGCTGCTGGCCGCTATCTCGCCCGAGAGCATGTTGATCAGCGTGGACTTGCCTGCGCCGTTGGTGCCGATGACGGCATGGACCTCGCCCTGATGCAGATCCAGGTCCACATTGTTCACGGCCACCAGCCCGCCAAAGCGCCGCGTCAGGCCGCGCACGGACATCTTTGGAGCATTGCCTGCATCAGCCATGATCCGCTCCTTGCTCGACAGCTTCTGGCGACTTGCCGGTCCGCGCTGCTGCCTTCTTCTGCCATTTATCGTTGATGCCGACCAGGCCCTTGGGCAGCAGCGCGACCAGCGCGATGATGGCAAGGCCCAGCGTCAGCTGCCAGTGGTCTGCGGCATTGCCCACGATGGCATGGGTGCTCAGGAGCTCCTTGAGCAGCACAAATGTGATGGTGCCCAGCACCGCACCGCGCAGAGAACCCACACCGCCCAGAATCAGCATCAGCAGGACCTCGCCGGAATGGTGCCAGGCCAGCAGTTCGGGGTTGACCACGGCATCGCGTGCGGCCAGCAGAAAGCCCGCCAGCCCCGCCAGCGCACCGGCGATCACAAAGCCGGCGAGCTTGTAGCCGTAGGTGGCAAAGCCGGCAGCGCGCATGCGCTGCTCGTTGACCCGGATACCGGCCAGGGCATGGCCGAAGCGGGAGTGACGCAGCATGGCGATGAAGGCATAGACCAGCACCAGTGTGGCCAGCACCACGAAGTACTGCGTGCTGCTGCTTTCCATGTCCAGTGCTCCGATGGCCGGACGCTGCATCAGGTAGATGCCGTCGCTGCCGCCAAAGTAGCCCACGTCGTGCACGACGAAGAAAGCCAGTTGCGCGAATGCCAGCGTGACCATGATGAAGTACACGCCCTTGGTGCGCAGACTCAGGGCGCCCACCACCAGCGCATACAGGCCCGAGACGCCGACTGCGGCTCCCAGCATGACGAGAAAGTTGCTGCCGTCCTGGCCGGCAGCCTTCACCGCCGCATAGGCACCCAGTCCGAAGTAGGCTGCATGGCCCAGGCTGACCAGCCCTGCGCCGCCCACCAGGATATGCAGGCTCAGCGCAAAGATGGACAGGATCATTATCTTGACCACCAGATCGGACAGATAGGCCGACCAGAAGGGCTGGGCGGCCGCCAGCAGCACTGCGGCGGCCAGCGGCAGCACCACCCCTACCCAGACGCTGTGCGCGCGAATCGGGCGGCTCTGGTTGGTGACGGCCGGGGCTTCGGCATAGGCCTGATTGGATTGCGGCAGCGGCGTATAGGAGGTGTCGCTCATATCAATGATCCTTGGCACTGCTTGTAAAACTGGCGTGAACCAAGCAGGGGACACCGGGCAAGGTCCATCCCGCAGCGAAGGTGTTGTCCCCCTCCCGCGTAGCGAGAGAGGGGGAAGGCGCGAAGCGACTCAAGGGAAACTTCATCATCTTTTCCCCATCAGGCCCTCAGGGCGCCATACCAGGATCACGGCCATCAGCAGATAGATGCTCATGCCGCTGAGCTCCTGGAAGAACACCTTGCCGAAGGTATCCACAAAGCCCACCAGCAGCGAGGCAATCAGCGCTCCGGTAATCGATCCAATGCCGCCGATGACCACCACCACAAAGCAGATGATGAGCACGCTGGAGCCCATGTTCGGATAGACCGAACTCATGGGCGCCGCGATCATGCCGGCCAGGGCCGCCAGGGCCACGCCCACGGCGAACACGATGCGGTACAGGCGCTTGATGTTGATGCCCAGGCCGCGCACCATGTCGCGGTTGCTGGCACCGGCGCGAATCATCATGCCCAGGCGCGTGCGGTTGACGGTGTAGTACATCAGCAGCGCCACCAGCAGGCAGGCGCCAGCGGCAAACACGTTGTACCAGGGGTACTGCATCATGCCCATGAGAGGAAAGCTGCCGGCCAGCCAGGCCGGCTTTTCCACGCCATGCACATCGTTGCCTACAAGGATGGCACGCAGGCCTTCAAACACCAGGATCAGGCCATAGGTCATCAGCACCTGCTGCAGGTGATCGCGTTCGTAGAGAAAGCTGAAGAATGCCCATTCGAGAAAATAGCCCAGCACCACGGCCAGCACCACGCCGACCAGCAGCATGGTGATGAAATGCTGGCCCAGATAAGGTGCCAGCGAGAACGCCACATAGGCTCCGATCATGTAGAAGCTGCCATGGGCGAGGTTGATCACTCCCATGATGCCGAAGATCAGCGTCAGGCCGGAGGCCAGCAGAAACAGCAGCAGTCCGTACTGAATCGAGTTCAGACACTGCACCAGAAAAGTGGCGAGATCCACGGCAATCCTTGTTGAAGCGGGAGGGCTGAAGCAGCGGCAGCTACCGCCCCGCGAATCACGGATTCGCGTTGGAGACGAGGCGCTCTGCCGGGGCCGGCACCCAAGGTGCGGCATGCGCAGAGCAGCGACGTATCCAGGGCGGTATGGCTTGCTTCTGTTACATGCGGCAGCCGCGGGCCGGGTCCGCCAGCGCCTTCACCGCCACGCTGATCTTCTTGTTTTCCTTGCCGTCGACCTTGCGCAGATAGATGTCCTGCACGGGGTTGTGGGCCTTGCTCAAGGTGAAGTCGCCGCGCGGGCTGGCAATCGTGGCTTTTTCGATGGCGGTGCGGAAGACATCCTTCTTGCCGATGTCGCCGCCGGCCGCCTTCAGGCCCACGGCCAGCATCTGCGCTGCGTCATAGCCTTGCACGGCATAGACATCGGGCTGCAGCTTGTAGTTCTTGGCGTAGTTGGTGCGGAAGGCCTGGTCGCGCGCCGTGCCCAGTTCGTCGGCATAGTGCAGCGTGGTCAGCATGCCCTGGGCGGCCTCGCCCTGGGCGTCCAGCGTGCCGTCGGTCAGAAAGCCCGGTCCGTAGAGCGGAATGGTCTTGGACAGGCCAGAGGCGTGATAGTCCTTGACGAATTTCACGGCACCTGCACCCGCAAAGAAGGAGAACACCGCATCGGGCTTGGCCGCTGCGATCTCGGTCAGCAGGGCCTGGAATTCAACGTTGGGAAACGGTAGCGTCAGCTGCTTAGTGACCTTGCCGCCGCTTTTCTCGAAGCCTTCCTTCATGCCATTCACCGCTTCCTCACCCGCCGCGTATTTCCAGGTGATGGTCATGGCGGTCTTCTTGCCCTCCTTGGCGGCAACCAAACCCATGGGATAGGCGGTCTGCCAGTTGGAGAAGGAGCTGCGGAAGATATTGGGAGCACACATGGGGCCGGTGACTGCATCGGCTCCTGCATTGGGCACGATGAGCACGGTGCCGCTTTCCTTGGCGGCCTTGGCCATGGCCATCGCCACGCCGGAGTGCACGGTACCGATGATCACGTCGACCTTGTCGCGCTTGATGAGACGATTGACGTTGTCCGTGGCCTTGGCGGGGTCGGATTCGTCGTCGACCTTGAAGTATTCGATCTCGCGTCCGCCCAGCTTGCCGCCCTGTTCGGCGACCTGCATGCGAAAGCCGTTCTCGATCGCCACTCCCAGAGCTGCATAAGTGCCGCTGAAAGGCAGCATGAAGCCGACCTTGATCTTCTCCTGCGCCATGGCGCTGCTGCCGCTTGCGGCGGCAGCCAGTGCGATCGCGCTCCATATTGCCCATTGCTTGCTCATGCTTGTCTCCTGCTGGTTGATGGATGAATGCCGGCTTGTTCTCAGATCAAGGGATATGACTGGCTGTGGTGCTGGGGTTCGCACTGATGCACGAGCGCACTCTAACAACTTTAGGTTTAAAGCAATACCAGCGATTGCCCTAGTTGGATGACGCTGTCGCTAACGATTTTTGCGCGCTTGCAGCAGACCGTCAGCGTGGTTTTGTGTCCAGTTCCCGCAAGCGAAAGCGCTGGATCTTTCCGGTTGCGGTCTTGGGCAGTTCGTCCACGAATTCAATGAAGCGCGGGTATTTGTAGGCCGCCAGCCGGTTCTTCACAAAGGCCTTGAGTTCGTCCTCGCTGGCGCTCTGCCCAGGCTTGCACACCACATAGGATTTGGTCTTGGTCAGGCCCTGCTCGTCGGTTACGCCGATGACGGCCGCTTCCAGCACCGCAGGGTGCTGCTGCAGCGTGGACTCGACCTCGAATGGCGAGACATAGATGCCGCTGACCTTGAGCATGTCGTCGCTGCGGCCCGCATAGGTGTAGTAGCCCTCGGCGTCGCGCACATATTTGTCGCCGCTCTTGAGCCAGGCGCCCTGGAAGGTGTCGCGCGTCTTGTCGCGGTTGGCCCAGTACATCAGGGCAGCGCTCGGGCCCTTGATGTAGAGATCGCCGATCTCGCCATCGGCCACGGGCTGTCCGTCCTCGCCGCGCAGCTCCACCGCATAGCCGGGCACAGGCTTGCCGGTGCTGCCGTAGCGTATATCGTCCGGGCGGTTGGAGAGGAAGATATGCAGCATTTCGGTGGAGCCGATGCCGTCCACGATATCGGCACCGAAGTGGTTCTTGAAGCGCTGGGCAATCTCGGCCGGCAGGGCTTCGCCGGCCGACGAGCACATGCGCAGGCTGACCTGTTCGCGTGCCGGCAAGGCGGGGTGAGCCAGCATGCCCGCAAAGCCCGTAGGCGCTCCGAAAAACACTGTGGGCCGGTGCTCGGTCCAGCGCCTGAAAGTGGCTTCCGGCGTGGGGCGCTCGGCCATCAGCACCACGCTGGCTCCCACGCTCAGAGGGAAGGTCAGGGCATTGCCAAGGCCGTAGGCGAAGTAGAGCTTGGCGGCGGAAAAGCAGACATCGTTTTCGTTCAGGCCCAGCACCGGTTTTCCATACAGCTCGGCCGTCCAGTAGGGGTTGGCGTGGGTATGCACCGCCCCCTTGGGCTTACCGGTGGAACCTGAGGAATAGAGCCAGAAGCCGGGGTCGTCGCCCATGCTCCTGGCGGCGTGGGCCAGTGGCGTTTGCTGCTGCAGCCAAGGCTGCAGTGCCTCGAAGGCCGGCGGCAGGCCTGGCGATGCTTCCTCGGGTCTGGCGACCCAGATATGGTTGACCTCATGTTGCGCCAGCTCCAGGGCCTGCTGCACCACGGGAACCAGCGCGCCATTGGTCAGAATCGCCTGTGCACGGCAATGCTCGAGCATGTAGGCGTAGTCGGCTGCGGTGAGCAAGGTATTCACCGCCACCGGCACTACACCAGCGTACATGGCTCCGAGAAAGGAGATCACCCACTCGCGCATATCGTGCATGACCAGCAGCACGCGCTCCTCGCGATGGATGCCGGCAGCGAGCAGACCGTGGGCCATGCGGCGGGCCTGCTCCTGCAACTGCGCATAGCTGAGCGTGCCCTGGTCATCGGTGTAGGCGTTCTTGTCACCGCGCCCCTGGTTGAGATCAAACAGATGCTGGGCAAAGTTGAAGGCTTGGCTGAAGTCGGTCATGGCTCATGCTCCCGTCGTTTCGGCCAGTGCTTGCAGAACCTGCGGTGCAGCTTGTATGGCGCTTTTGCGATGATAGAAATCAAGTGCCCGCAGGCCGCCGAGCTCGGAGCCGCCGCCGGCGCGGCCCGGACCTCCATGCTGGGACTGGGGCATGACATTGCCATGGCCCGTATGCAGCTTGGCGACAGCGGGCGTGACCACGTGCACGCGGCCGTGGCTGGCGGCGAGCTCGGTGGCGCTGGCGGCCAGGGCCTGGTCGTCATCACCGTAGATCGAGCAGACCAGCGAGCCCTGGCCGCGATGCGCAAGTGCCAGGCCATGGGCCAGATCACGGTAGGGCAGGAGCGTGGCCACCGGGCCAAAGACTTCCATGTCATGCACGAGTGCACTGCCATCGGGGTCTTGGGTGCCCAGCAGCACGGGTTGGGCGCAGGCCGCAATCGCCGGGTCGGCATCGATCAGCGCATTGCGCCGGCCGTCATGCAGGGCCGTGGTGTGTTCCAGCAAGCGCCCCAGGCCTTGCTGCACGCCGTCGTACTGCTCGCGGCTGACCAGAGATCCCATGCGCACAGCGTCGTTGCGCGGGTTGCCCACGGAGATCTTCGCCAGCTGCGCACTGATGGCCTGGGCCAGGTTGTCATACAGGGCCTGCGGCACCAGCACGCGGCGTATGGACGTGCATTTCTGGCCGGACTTGACCGTCATTTCGCGCACCACTTCACGCGCCAGCAAGGTGGCGGCTTCGCTGTCCGGGCCATGGCCGGGCAGCAGCATTGCACAGTTCACGCTGTCGGCCTCGATATTGCTGCGCACCGAATGGCGGGTAATGGCAGCGTGAGAGCGGATGGTCGCTGCAGTGTCCGCAGACCCTGTGAAGGAGACCACATCCATGGGCTGCAGCTGATCCAGCAAGCCGGCGGCACTGCCGCAGACGATGGACAGCGCGCCCGGGGGCAATATGCCGGCATCGATCACATCCTTGACCATGCGCTGGGTCAGCCAGGCGGTGGCCGTGGCCGGTTTGACGATGACGGGCACGCCCGAGAGCAGGGCCGGAGCCGCCTTTTCCCACAGTCCCCAGGCAGGAAAGTTGAAAGCGTTGATGAACAGCGCCACGCCGCGCGTCGGGACCTGGATATGGCGGGACAGAAAGGCTCCGTCCTTGGCCAGCGCGACGGCTTCGCCGTCGCTCAGATGTCTGGCGTCGCCCAGTGCTGCGCCCCATCTGGCGTATTGATTCAGGGTGTAGATACCGCCGTCCACATCGACGGCGGTATCGTTTCTGACGGTGCCGCTGTTGGCGGTGGAGATCTCGTAGTACGCGTCACGCCGGCTTTGCAGCACGGCGGCAATATCGGCCAGCAGGCTGGCGCGCCGGGCGTAGCTCAGGGCGCGCAAGGCATTGCCTCCGGTGTCGCGTGCAAAGGCAAAGGCGGCACCCAGATCAAGCCCGGTGGCGTCGACACGCACCAGCTCGGCCCCCAGTACCGGATCTCGTAACAAACTGCCCGGGCCGCTGCCGGTTTGCCAGCGGCCTGCCACATGGTTGGCCAGTAACTCAGTCATGGGGGTCTCCTGAAGTGCTGTTCTGATCAGCATCAAATCTTTGGTGCAACATGCAATATTGTGCGTGCAATTAAAAGATAAATACGAGACAATGCAGTGTCAAGCAATATATTGCATGATTCGCGTTAACCCCGACTGTTTATCATTCACGGCCTCTGAGGAGCTTTATGGATCAGTTAGACATGGCATCCGCGTCGGTTGCGGAAGGGGATGAGGCGGGCAAAAGCCCGTTGCTGCAGGCCTTGGGCGAGAGGGTGCGCAATCTGCGTGCGCGCCGCGGTCTCACGCGCCGCGGGCTGGCTTCTGCGGCCGTGGTGTCCGAGCGCCATCTGGCCAATCTCGAATACGGCACGGGTAATGTCTCCATCCTCGTGCTGCAGCAGATCGCACAGGCACTTCAGTGCAGCATGGCCGAGTTGCTGGGCGATGTGACGACGGCCAGCGCCGAATGGCTGCTTCTGCGCGAGTTGCTCGAGGGCCGCAGCGAGGCCGATTTGCAGCGCGTGCGACTGGCGGCCGGAGAGATTCTGGGGACGGCGCCCAGCGGAGACCCGCACCGGGCTTCTCGCATTGCCCTGATAGGCCTGCGCGGCGCGGGCAAGTCCACGCTGGGCCGCATGCTGGCAGAGCAGCTGAATGTGCCGTTTCTGGAGCTGAATCAGGAGATCGAACGGGTGGCCGGCTGCAGCGTGCGCGAGATCTACGACCTCTATGGCGCGGGTGCCTATCGCCGTTACGAGCGTCGCGCACTGGAAGAGGCCGTGCAGATCTACAGCGATGTGGTGATTGCCACGCCGGGTGGCATTGTCTCGGACCCCGCGACCTTCAATGAGTTGCTCAGCCACTGCACCACGGTCTGGCTGCAGGCCCAGCCCGACGAGCATATGGGCCGTGTCGTGGCCCAGGGCGACACGCGGCCCATGGCGGCCAACCCCGAGGCCATGGACGATTTGCGCCGGATTCTGGACGGCCGATCGGCCTTTTATTCCAAGGCCGACCATGTGTTGGACACCAGCGGCAAGAGCCTGGCGCAAAGCTTCAGGCAGCTGAAGACACTGGTCGCGGCCTGAGCGGATTCAGGCGGGCAGGGCGCGCTCAAGTATGGCCGCAATGTCGAGCCCCGCAGGGTCGAACGCTCCGACCACCATGGCCCCGCCTTGTGCGCCAAGGCGGGTCTGGATGAAGCCATCGGCCATGGGGGCGGGCGCGTGCCTGTGCAGCAAGCAGGCCTGGGCCAGCAGACACAAGTCCTGCACCAGTCGGCGCGCTTGCGGCTCCAGTGCATCGGGTGCGGCAGACAGGCGCCTGGCCAGCGATTGCGCCGTCGCCGTCAGCAGGGGGTGGTCGGCAGCCATATCGCTGAGATCCTGCAGCAGCAGGCGCGCAGCTTCCGGCTCGCGGCCCATGGCGCGCAGAACGTCGAGGCACATCACATTGCCCGAGCCCTCCCAGATGGAGTTGACCGGCGCTTCACGGAACAGGCGCGAGACGATGCTTTCCTGCACATAGCCGTTGCCGCCAAAGACCTCCATGGCTTCGCCCGTGATCTCCACCGAGCGCTTGCAGACCCAGAACTTGGCGGCCGGAGTCATGATGCGTTTCCAGGCACGAGCCAGCAGGTCGCCGTCGGCCTCCGACTCATAGGCCTGCGCCAGATGCATGGCGAGCTGCATGGAGGCTTCGCTTTCGAGTGCCAGATCCGCGAGTACGGAGGCCATCAGCGGCTGATCTGCAAGATGCTTTCCAAAGGCCGAGCGCTGACGTGCATAGGCAATCGACTGCACGGTGGCGCTGCGCACAATGGCCGCGCTGCCCAGCACGCAGTTCAAGCGCGTATAGCTGGCCATTTCGATGATGGTGGGAATGCCGCGTCCTTCCTCGCCCATGAGAATGCCCCAGGCGTCCTGCAGCTCCACTTCCGCGCTGGAGTTGCTGCGGTTGCCGACCTTGTCCTTGAGGCGCTGCACACGCACCGGGTTCTTGCTGCCATCGGGGCGCCAGCGCGGCACGAAAAAGCAGGCATGGCCGCCGAGTTCGCCGCTTGCCGTGGCCATGCGCGCCACCACCAGATGGGCGTCGCACATGGGGGCCGAGAAGAACCATTTGTGGCCGCGCAGCAGATATTCGCCGCCGCGGCCGCCCTCATGCACCGGACGGGCCACCGTAGTGTTGGCGCGCACGTCCGAGCCACCCTGTTTTTCCGTCATGCCCATGCCTATCCAGATGGATTTTTTCTGGGCCAGCGGCAGATCGCGTGCGTCGTACTCGTGGCTGAACAACTGGGCCTGCAACTGGCTCCAGAGCCGGGGCTCTTTTTGCAGCACGGGGATGGCCGCTGTGGTCATGGTGGCCGGGCATAGCGTGCCTTGCTCCACCTGGCCGTGCAGGTAGAAGCCGGCGGCCCAGGCGCTCCAGCGACCGCGACCCTGGCTCTCGAAGGGCAGAGAGATCAGACCCTGCTCGCGATACAGCTCCATGAGGCGATGCCAGCTGGGGTGGAATTCCACGGCATCGAGCACACGCCCGCGCGCGTCGAAGCGCTGCAGCTCGGGGGTATGGCGGTTGGCGAGCTCGGCATGCTCCCAGTTCTGCTTCTCGCCAAGCTGCTGGGCAAATCGGCTCAGGGCCGGCACAAAGCCCTGGGCCTGCTGGCGCTGCAGTACTTCCTGCAAGGCCGCATCGGACTGCAGCAGGTTGATGTCGGTCAGCTCATCGAACTGGTTGAAGACTTCATGGGTGTCCAGGGCCTGCATGTGCGATCACTCCTGTGCTGTGCGCTTGTCACAGCCCAATATAGAGCGCCGCATGGCTGGCGAAAAGCGGGTTTTCAGCCGCCTTGTCGCCGGTGTTCAGCGCCTGCGTGCCTGCTCGTACAAGCCCATGACGCGCGGCACGTTTCCTTCCAGCTGGCGGATGCGATCGGGGCCTGTCGGGTGCGTGGAGAGAAAGCCTATGCCGCCTTCGCCGGTGGCCTGGCCCATCTTGCGCCACAGGCTCACGGCGGCCTGCGGGTTGTAGCCGGCGCGGGCTGCCAGCTCCAGTCCGACCAGGTCTGCATCGCTTTCGTCGTTGCGGCTGAACTTGAGGCTGAGCAGCTGGCCGCCCAGGCGTGCCGCAGCATTGCCGATATCGCCCAGACCCAGCAGTTGCGCGCCCAGCGATATGCCTATGCTGGTGGCCTGGTTCTTGGCCAGCTGCTCGCGCGAATGCTCACGCAGGGCGTGGGCCATCTCGTGACCCATGATCATGGCGATCTCGTCGTCCGTGAGCTTGAGCTGGTCGATGATGCCGGTGTAGAAGGCGATCTTGCCGCCGGGCATGCAGAACGCGTTGATCTGCTTGCTGCCTATGAGGTTGACCTCCCAGCGCCATTGGCTGGCGCGCGGGTTCCATTGCGCGGCATAAGGGATGAGGCGCTGGGCAATGGTGCGCAGGCGTTGCAGCTGAGGGTTGCCGGCATCTGCCAGCGCCCCCTGGGCCTTGGCTTTCTGCAGCAGCTCCTGGTATTGCTGGGTCGCCGAGTTCTCCAGCGTCTCGGCCGGCACCAGCTGACGCATGACGGATGCCTTGCCGACTTCCACCTGCGCCTGTGCAGGCATCAGCGGCGCGCAGGCCAGTGCAAGCAGCAGGCAACTGCGGGTGGCGGGCAGGCGCAGGGATGAGATGAGGGCGTGCATGAGCACCAAGTCTATGCGAGCCCGACGAGGCCTCGGGTCAGACGGTTTCTGCAGTCTTGCGCTCTGCCTGCACTACCAGCCACAGACCGCCGATCACGCCGAGCAGACCCAGCACGGACCACCAGGCCGGTCGCTCACCCACCACCAGCAGCGACAGCGCAAAGGCGGTGATTGGCTCGGCCTTGCTCAGGGCCACACCGGTCGCGGCAGACATGCCGCGCAAGCCCACGGAAAACAGCAGATAGGCAAAGCCCGTGGCGACCATGCCCAGATAGATCACCACGGCCCAGCCTTCGGCGCTGATCTGCAGCGGCCCGCCCAGCCAGGCCGAAACGGGCAGCGACAGCAGGGCTGCACAGGCAAAGACCCAGGCGTTGACCGTGGCCACACGCGATTGCAGCACCAGGGCCTGATTGACCAGGGCGTAGGCGGCGTAGGACAGGCCGGCCAGCAGGCACAGGGCCATGCCCGCCCATGGCAGATGCTGTCTGTCGCTGGCGGCCAGCGCCATGACAATGCCTCCGCCCACGCCGGTGCAGGTGCCAAGCCACCATTGGGCACTGGGCATGCGCTTTTGCACCACAGCCTGCATCAGACCGGCCCAGATGGGGCCGCTGCCTATGGCCAGCGCCGTACCCAGGGCCACGCCGCTGGCCTTGACGCCGGCAAAGAAGCTGAGGTTGTAGATGGCCATGCAGAGGCCGCAGAACACGATACGCGCCCAGCGCATGGGCTGGCGCGCATGGCCTCGGTCCAGCAGCAGCGCCAGCGCGCCAAAGAACAGTGCAGCCATGACCATGCGCAGGCCGCCCACCCAGTAGGGCGAGAGCTGTGCGGGCGCGAAATACTGTGCCGTGCCCGTGGTGCCCCAGAGCATGGCGGCCGCCAGTACCAGGCCGACAGGACCCAAGGCATTTCGGGACGATGAGGAAGAGATAGCGGAAGTGACAGACATGAGTGAGCCATCATGCGCGGGCCCGGGCCGCCCATCTGTCGAGAAACGCTTGAAGTGCGCCGGCTCAGCGCGGCTCACGCAGTTGACGCGATGTCACGCCGCGCTCGCGCCGCAATGCATAGGCCAGGGCGCTTGCCGAGGCGTAGCCGCAGCGCAAGGCGGTCGCTTCGAGTGCCGTCCCCTGTTTGAGCTGCAGCACGGCTGCATCCAGACGCAGGCCGCGCAGCCAGTCCTGCGGGGTGCGGTCAGTCAGCTCTACAAAACGGGCATGGAACTGGGCCACGCTCAGGTGCATCAAGCCCGCCAGTCTGGCCGTGGGCCAGCTTTCGTGCAAGGCGGCCTGGACCTGCTGCTGCAGCCGCCGCAGATCCAGTCCACGCCGCTGCAGCAAGGTGGGGGCCTGCAGCACCAGTGCCATTTGCGCGGCGGCCGACAGGCTCGACTGAGGAAAGCGCAGCGCCGGTGGCACGGCAAAGCGGCGCAGCTTGTCCAGCCCCTCGGCCATGGGCGCATCGATCACCAGTACCTGGGTTTGCGGCGCGGCCAGATAGCCATGGTCGGCCCCTGCAGGGATGACCATGCCGCAGGCGCTGTCTACAAAGCTGGGTCTGCCGGCCACCTCCAGCTCCATGCGGCCCTGCAGCGCAAAAAGGATCTGGGCATAGTCGTGGGCATGGGCCTGATGCTCGCCGCTGTAACTGCGCACCGATGCCTGTGCCTGGTCAAGCACAGGGCGCGGGGATGCGGTGTCACGGCTCATGGGTCAATCCTGCTTACAGAAAGAGACGGCGGTCGGGGCAATGGTAGCGCCCGGCGACTGGCACGGGCAACCGATAATGCCCTCTGCCTCAGAGAATCAGACCATGACCGAGTCGTCCCAAACAAGCAGCAATTCTTCTTCCGCAGACGTCGCACTCAAGCCCAAGCGCAGCTGGAGCCAGGCCTTCAAGGTCTACGCTCAGCCCACCAGCCTGCGCATGCTGGCTCTGGGCTTTTCGGCCGGCCTGCCCTTGCTGCTTGTGCTGGGTACCCTGAGCTTCTGGCTGCGCGAGGCCGATATCGACCGCACGACGATCGGATTTCTGAGCTGGGTGGGTTTGGCCTATGCCTTCAAATGGGTATGGTCTCCGCTGGTGGATCGCCTGCCCCTGCCGGCGCTGACGCGGATGCTGGGGCGCCGCCGCAGCTGGCTGCTGTTTTCGCAGCTGCTGATCGTGGCGGGCCTGCTCGGCATGTCGTTCATGGACCCCAAGCAATCGCTGCAGCCCCTGGTGTGGTGCGCAGTGCTGGTGGCTTTCGGCTCGGCCACGCAGGATATTGCGCTTGATGCCTATCGCATAGAGTCCGCCAAGCTCGACGACCAGGCGGCCCTGGCGGCCACCTACCAGACCGGTTATCGCCTGGCCATGATCTGGGCCGGAGCCGGCGTTCTGTGGGTGGCGGCACAGGTGCAGGGGGATGTGCAGGGCTATATGGTGCAGGCCTGGCATGTGGCCTATACGGCCATGGCGGCAAGCATGCTGGTGGGCATGATCACGGTGCTGCTCTCGCCCGAGCCTGAAACCCGCCCCATGGCACCGGCACGCAATGCCGCCGAATGGATCAAGGGCGCACTGATTGCGCCGTTTGCCGACTTCATCGGCCGCTACCGCTGGCAGGCGCTGCTGCTGCTGGCGCTGATCGGCCTGTATCGCGTTAGCGACGTGGTCATGGGCATCATGGCCAACCCGTTCTATGTGGACATGGGCTACACCAAGGAAGAGGTGGCCGCCGTGACCAAGGTGTTCGGCGTCATCATGACGCTGCTGGGCGGCTTCGTGGGCGGCACCATGGCCGTGCGCTGGGGCGTGATGCGTGTGCTGATGCTGGGTGCCGTGCTGTCGGCCTGCACCAATATGCTGTTTGCCTGGCTGGCCACGCGCGGCCATGACGTCGCGGCGCTGGTCTGGGTGGTCAGTGCCGACAATCTCGCCGGGGGGATCGCGTCGGCAGCCTTTATTGCCTATCTCTCGGGCCTGACCAATGTGCAGTACTCGGCCACGCAATATGCGCTGTTCAGCTCCATGATGCTGCTGGCGCCCAAGTGGCTGGCGGGCTTCTCTGGGGTGTTTGTCGATACTTATGGTTACGAGGCGTTCTTCCATACCACGGCGCTGATGGGCTTCCCCGTGCTGTTGCTGATTTTCCTGGCATCAAGAGTGAAAACAGGCTCCAGCGCTTGATGGGAAAGTGCTGTTAGCTATTGTTTTTTGATGCGTGTGGCGTTTACCGAACTTTACGCGCCAGACAAGAGCAGATCATCTGCGTGCTGCAGCATGGTGCCTTGAAGAAATATCGAGGCGCGAGCATGACTACACTGCCCCCTATGAGCACGCACCAACTTCTGATGATTGAGGACGACGTTCGCCTGGCGCAAATGGTGAGCGATTATCTGGGCAATAACGGCCTGGAAGTGACCCATATGGCCGACGGCAAGAGCGGCCTGGAACAGCTGCAGCCCAGCGATGGCGGATCGGTCGAGCTGCCCGATCTGGTGATCCTGGACCTGATGCTGCCCGATATGGACGGCCTTGAAGTCTGCCGCCGCATACGTTCCATGCCTGGAGCCCCCGCTCAGGTCCCGGTGCTGATGCTGACCGCCAAGGGCGATCCCATGGACCGCATCATCGGCCTGGAGCTGGGCGCCGACGACTATCTGCCCAAGCCTTTCGAGCCGCGCGAGCTGCTGGCCCGCATTCGCGCCATCCTGCGCCGCAAAGGTGGCGAGAGCCAGGCGGCGCCCGCGAATGCCGTCATGCGCTTCGGCAGCCTGGAAATCGATCGTGATGCCCGTACCGTGTCGGTGGGAGAGCAGCAGGCCGATCTCACTTCCTACCAGTTCGATTTGCTGGTGGCGCTGGCCGAGCGCGCCGGTCGCGTGCTGACGCGCGACCAGATCATGGAAGCCGTGAGAGGGCGCGAACTGGAGGCCTTCGATCGTTCGATCGACGTGCACATGGGCCGTATCCGTGCCGCGATCGAGGCCGACCCCAAGGCTCCCAAGCGCATTCTCACGGTGCGCGGTGTGGGCTATGTTTTTGCCAAGCAACAAGACTGATGAAGCTGCTGCATGTCTTCTCTCAGCGCCTGTATCTGCGCATCTGGCTGGCCGTAGTGGTCGGCGTGGCCGTGCTCACGCTCTGCGTGGCCTGGGCCTGGAATATTGCCGAGGAACAGCGCGCGCAGAACAGCACCACACCGCCCTCGCGCGAGATGGTGCTCAAAGGCCCCGAGGGCGAGGTGCTGGTGGAGGGGCGTGGCAACCGCATCTCCGGCTCGCCCGTAGATGGCGTGCGTTTTGAAATTGCCGCCAGGGACGGGCAGGTCTATGAGCTGTGGATGGCGCCGCGCGAGTGGCGTGAGGGCCGTCCTCCGCCGCGTGATGGTGCCGTGGCCTTCTGGCTGCGGCCACCGTTCGGCTTTCTGTGGATGCTGGGCCTGGTCGGCGTGGCGGTGGTTGTGGGCGTGTTCCCCATCATTCGTCGCCTGCTCAAGCGTCTGGAAAACCTGCAGCGCGGCGTCAAGCGCTTCGGCGAGGGCGATCTGTCGGTGCGCGTACCCGAGCATGGCCATGACGAGGTGGCGGATCTTGCACACCAGTTCAATGCCGCTGCCGCGCGCATCGAGACCTTGATGACCTCTCACAAGTCTCTGCTGGCCAATGCCTCGCATGAGCTGCGTTCGCCGCTGACGCGCATCCGCATGGGACTGGAGTTCATGGGCGACGACCCGGCCAGTGCACGTGCCAAGGCCGAGATCCAGCGCAATATTGGCGAGTTGGATCAACTGGTCGACGAGATCCTGCTGGCCAGCCGGCTGGACTCCAGCGAGGTCGATGTGGGCACGGTGGAGTCGGTCGATCTGATCGGTCTTGCGGCCGAGGAATGTGCACGCATCGATGCCGATCTGGAGATGCAGACCGATGGTCCGCTTGAGGTGCAAGGTATCGCGAAACTGCTGCGCCGCGCCGTGCGCAATCTGCTGGAGAACGCGCGCCGCTACAGCGAGGGCGAGATCACGCTGTCCCTGTCCAGGCAGGACGGCATGGCCGTGATTCGCGTCGAGGATCACGGCCCTGGCGTTCCCCAGGCGCAGCGTGAGCGTATTTTCGAAAAGTTCTATCGCCTGCCTGGCGCCAGCGAGCGCTCCGGCGGTGTGGGTCTTGGCCTGTCGCTGGTGCGCTCGATCGCCGAGCGGCATGGTGGCACGGTGCACTGCGAGGCACGCCAGGACGGCCGTAGCGGTGCGAGCTTTGTGATCTGTCTGCCTCTGGTCTGATCCGTACCCCCAAAAAAAAGCCCCGCAGGTTTCGGCCTGCGGGGTTTTTGCGTTTCAGCGTGGCCGCTGGGCGGGTCGGCCTATCGAGACATAGCCCAGGCCATGGCTGGCAGGCAGGGCAGGCTCGTAGAGATTGCGGCCGTCAAAAATCATTCTGTCGCGCAGTGTTGAGGCCAACAGGTCAAAGTCCGGAGCGCGGAAGATCTGCCATTCGGTCACGATGGCCAGGCAGTCTGCATCCTGCACGGCAGCCAGCGGACTATCCGCCAACTGCAGGTCGGCACGCTCGCCGTAGATCCGGTGGGCTTCCTTCATGGCCACGGGATC
Source organism: Comamonas brasiliensis (assembly GCF_018292285.1). Lineage (NCBI taxonomy): Bacteria > Pseudomonadati > Pseudomonadota > Betaproteobacteria > Burkholderiales > Comamonadaceae > Comamonas > Comamonas brasiliensis. Next base: position 220,115 of record NZ_JAANES010000004.1, on the reverse strand, counting down.
GTAGGCCTTCACCTTGGCGCCGGCGGCCCAGAGCGACTCCAGCAGATTGCGGCTGGGCGCTTCGCGCATATCGTCGGTATTGGGCTTGAAGGCCAGGCCCCAGACGGCGATGGTCTTGCCCTCAAGCTGGCCGTCGTAGAAGGCGCTGATGCGCTCGAACAGCACATTGCGCTGGGCGTGGTTACGGTCTTCCACGGCGTTGAGCAGCAGAGGCTCGAAATCAACTTCCCTGGCGGTGTGGATCAGCGCCTTCACATCCTTCGGAAAGCAGCTGCCGCCATAACCCACGCCCGGGTAGATGAAGTGATAGCCAATGCGCGGGTCGCTGCCAATGCCGCGGCGCACGGCCTCCACATTGGCCCCCAGCTTTTCCGCCAGATTGGCGATTTCGTTCATGAAGCTGATCTTGGTCGCCAGCATGGCATTGGCCGCGTATTTGGTCAGCTCTGCGCTTCGGACATCCATCACCACGATCTTGTCGCGGTTGCGGTTGAAGGGCGCGTACAGCTCGCGCAGCTTGGTTTCGGAAGCCGGGTTGCCGGTGCCGATGATGATGCGGTCCGGGCGCTGGCAATCGCCCACGGCCGCACCCTCCTTGAGGAACTCGGGGTTGGACACCACGTCGAACGCATGCTGCAGATTGCGTTGTGCAAGGCCTTCGGCAATCACGGCCGAGACCTTGTCCGCGGTGCCCACGGGCACGGTCGATTTGTTGATGACGATGCGCCGTCCGTCCATGTGCTCGGCGATGGTGCGGGCCACGGCCAGCACATATTGCAGGTCGGCGCTGCCGTCTTCATCGGGCGGCGTGCCCACGGCCAGAAAGATCAACTCGCTGTGCGCCACGCCTTCGGCGGCATTGGTGGTGAACTGCAAACGCCCCAGTTGCTGATTGTTGATGACGAGTGCATCGAGGCCTGGTTCATGGATGGGGATCTGGCCGGCCTTGAGTGCTGCGACCTTCTTCTCATCCACATCCACGCAAAGCACCTGGTGGCCTACGTCGGCCAGCACGGCGCCTTGCACAAGACCGACATAGCCGGTACCAAAGACAGTAACTTTCATACGCGATAAAAAGAGCGATACCAATCCACAAAATTCTGCACGCCGGTGGCCACGGGCATGGCTGGCGAGAAGCCTACCCAGGCTTGCAGGGCTCGTGTGTCCGCCGACGTGCTGTGCATGTCTCCGGGCTGTATGGGCAGCATTTGCTTGCGAGCGGTAATTTGCAGGGCGCCCTCCAAGGCGGCGATGTAGTCCATCAGCACGGTGGGGGCGTTGTTGCCGATGTTGAAGATGCGATAGGGCGCGGTGCTGGTGCCAGGGTTGGGGTTCTGGCTGTCATAGCTAGCGTCTGGCGTGGCGGGCTTGTCCAGCACGCGCATGATGCCTTCGACGATATCGTCGATATAGGTGAAGTCGCGCACCAGCTTGCCTTCGCCATAGACATCGATGCTCTCGCCGGCCAGCATGGCCTTGGTGAACTTGAACAAGGCCATGTCGGGGCGGCCCCAGGGACCATATACCGTGAAGAAGCGCAGGCCTGTGGTGGGAATGCCGTACAGGTGCGCATAGCTATGGGCCATCAGCTCATTGGCCTTCTTGGTGGCTGCGTAATAGCTGATGGGGTGGTCCACAGCATCGCTTTCGGCAAACGGCATCTTGGTGTTGCCACCATAGACGCTGGAGCTGCTGGCATAGACCAGATGCTCCACCTGGTGCTTACGGCAGCCTTGCAGGACATTGCCAAAGCCCAGCAGATTCGAGTCGGTGTAGTCGTCGGGCTGATCGATGGAGTAGCGCACACCGGCTTGTGCGGCCAGGTGCAGAACTTTGCTGGGGGCTACCTCGGCAAACAGGTCGGCCATGCCTTGTCGATCCGCCAGATCGAGTTCCACAAAGCGGAAGTGGGCGTGTGGGCGCAACTCGGCGAGGCGGGCATGCTTGAGCGCCACGTCGTAGTAGTTGTTGAGGTTGTCGATGCCAACCACGGGCACACCTTGCTCAAGCAGTCGCTTGGCGCAATGCATGCCGATAAAGCCGGCACAGCCGGTGATCAGAACGGGATTCATGGGGCAATCCAGAGATATTGGTATTGCGCAGGTGTTGCGCTGGCAGGCATTTTCTCGAAAGGCATGCTCAGTGTCTGCAGCGCGGTTTTTGCCTGGGTGGTGAAGATGCCGTCCCACCAGTTCGCGACGGGCTTGTCGGCGCGTGTGATCAACAGCAGGCCGCCTGCGGTATCGGCGCCGGCCTGAGACAGGCACTGCCTCAGCTGTGCACCATCGGAGCAGCCCAGGGCGTAGGTTTGCGGGAACTGCGAATGCAGCATGGCAGCCATCATATGGTCCGAGCCGACGATGACGCCCTTGCCGTCATAACCGGCCTTGCGCAGTTCCTGGGCCAGTGTCTTGACCGGATGGTTGAGCTCGTCGGGGTCGTTCTTGCGACCGCCCAGCCAGGGGCGCAGCGTGGCCATGATCAGAAAGATCAGGGCAAAGACGATGACGAAGACGGTGAACATGCGGCCCACGCCCTGTTCCAGCAGTGCCGGGCGCCAGACATACAGGGCCAAGGGTGCAATGGCCGTCAGAGGCAGCATCCAGCGCTGCTTGAAGTCCGTGACATCAGCTGCCAGCACCATTCCCAGCAGGCAGACGGCAATGATGAGCAGGTAGTTGCGCAACAAAGGCCTGGCCCATTCCTGGCTGGGCAAAGACGCGTCGGTGCCGGGCTTCCAGAGTCTGGAGCGATAGCTGAGCACGGCGGCAATCAGCCACAGGCCCAGGGTGGAAAGCAGGGCCTTGAGCAGATTGCCCAGACCTTTCAGATGCGAAGCCTCGGTGGAGATGGACATCTTCTGTACGGTCTCGGTGGTTGCCATGCCCCAGTGCGAGGCCAGCCAGAAGGCATGGGGCGCAAACACCAGCAAGCCCACCAGCGGCGCCAGCCACCAGCCCCTGGCGAAGATGGCGCGACGTACCTGCGTCACCGTCATGGAAGCCACGAACAAGGCGCCAATGAGCATGGCATAGCTGTATTTGGACAGCATGCCCAGACCGCAGAAGAGGCCGATCCAGACAAAATTGATGGCCTGCGGCTTTTGCACCTGGCGCAGTACCGCCCACCACAAGCCCATGGTCATGGCCGTCACCATCACCGTATGGGTCTGGTCACGCAGCGAGTCCCAGCCGAAAGGCGGCATCAGCAGCAGACCTGCGGCCACCCACCAAGCGCCCTTGCGATCGAGCAACTCCCGGCCCGCCAGCCAGGCCAGGCAATAGGTCAGGGCGATCAGCAGATGTTTGAGCAGGGCCAGTGCCAGCACCGAAGGGCCGAGAATCTGGCAGACCGCCCATTGCATCCAGGTATACAGAGGCGGCTGCGGGCCATAACCCAGATGCAATTGCTGGGCCCAGAGAATCTGTTCGGACTCATCCCATTTCATGCCCGCGGAAATGCTGATGCGGGAAACGATATGGGCACAAACTAAAAGAGCCAGCCATATCCATGGCTTGGCATATAGGGCTTGCTGCCAGTCGGGGCGAATAGAAGTCGAGGAGTTTGATGCCATAGGATTTGGCGAGTGCACATGTTTTGATAGTGCGCACTTACGATTGCGCTTGGCTTTGCAGGCCAAACAATGGGCCTGGCGCAAATGGCACCTAGGGTATTCAGTTAGTATAGGTGACTGTTATCCAAAATCATTGAGCATGACGTCCGTGCACGATTCCAATCCCGAAGTTTCCATCGTTGTTCCTGTTTATAACGAGTTCGATAATCTGCCCGACTTGGTGGCCCGTATTGACGAGGCCATGCGCACCCAGCCGCTGAGCTACGAACTGATTGCGGTGGACGATGGCTCGACGGATGGCAGTGCCAAGCGTCTGCGCGAGCTGGCCGAACAGCATCCCTGGGTGCGTGCCGTCTGTCTGGTACGCAACTACGGTCAGTCCAGCGCCCTGCAGGCCGGTTTTGACCGCGTGCGCGGCCGTTATGTGGTCACGCTGGATGCCGACCTGCAAAACGAACCCGGCGACATTCCGCTGTTGCTGGAGCGTCTGGAAAACGATCCCGATGTGGACATGATCTCTGGCTGGCGCAAGAACCGCCAGGACAAGGCGCTGTCGCGCCGCCTGCCCTCGGTTCTGGCCAACCGCCTGATTTCCAAATTCACCAATGTGCAGCTGCATGACTACGGCTGCGCACTGAAGGCCTACCGCCGCGAAATCATCGACCGCATTCGCCTCTACGGCGAGATGCACCGCTTCATTCCCTCGCTGGCGCGTGATGCCGGCGCGCGTATCACGGAGATTCCGGTGCGTCACCATGCACGCACGCGCGGTGTCTCCAAGTACGGCATAGATCGCACTTTCCGGGTGATCCTGGATCTGATCTTCATTGTCTTCTTCATGCGCTTTCGCCAGCGCCCGCTGCATGCCTTCGGCGGCATGGGACTGTGGATGGCCACGCCTGGCGTGCTGATTCTGCTGTGGCTGCTGGCGCAGAAGATCATGGGCGAATCGATTGGCGGCCGCCCCCTGTTGATGGCAGGGGTCATGCTGGTGCTGATGGGCATGCAGTTCATCGTGGCAGGTCTGATCGGCGAGCTGCTGACGCGTATCTATTACGAGTCGGGCAGCGGTCTTCAGTACTACGCCAAGGATTACGGCTCCGTCGAGTACAGGGCCGAAAACAAGGCTGCGAAAACCGAGACCACGCTCCTGTGAGCAAGACGCGTAAGGCGTTTGTCCGGGCCCTGATGGGCATCGCTTTGCTGGCCGCCGTTGTCTACTTCGCCAACCCCGTTCAGCTCTGGGGCCGGCTGCAGCAGGCCAACCCCTGGTGGCTGCTGGGAGGTTTCGGGATTTCCATCGCCTCCAACGTCGTCTCGGCATGGCGCTGGCGTGCCATGGCGCGGTGGCTGGGTGCCCAGATGTCGGTGGCCTCAAGCATGCGCTGGTACTTTCAGGCCATCGGCCTGAATGTGCTGCTGCCCGGCGCAGTGGTGGGCGGTGATGTCTATCGCGCTATAGCGCTGCAGAAGACCGGGCAGGCCAAGGCGGCCAGCAATCTCTCGGTGATTCTCGATAGGGTCAGCGGCCTGTGGATGCTGTGCGCGATCGGCGGTCTGGGTGCGGTGGCGTGCGCTTCCACCCTGGCTCCCTGGGTGCGCCTGAATACCGCTCTCTTCATCACGCTGCTGCTTGCCGTCACCGTGATCTGGCTGCTGCTGCCCTGGGCCTTGCTGCAGGGTCTGCGCAGCAACTGGTTCAGGCTGCCTGGTGCTTGGCTGGAGCCTGTGCGTATGGCGGCCGACAGCCCCGACTTTCTGTCCCAGCTTTGGCTGCAAGCCGCATCCTCGGCCCTGGTCCAATTGCTGTCCGCCGCAGCGCTGGCCTGTGGGGCCATGGCTCTGGGCCTGCATTTGCCGCCGGCTGCCTGGGGCTTCGTCATCGCCCCCATATTCCTGATGGCGGCACTGCCTGTGAGTGTGGGCGGCTGGGGCACCCGTGAAGCCGCAGCCGTTGCGGCGCTGGCTCCGTTCGGCGTGCCTGCGGTTCTGGCCGTCGGGGTCGGCCTCTTGTATGGTGTCTTTGCCTTGGGCCAGGGGGCTCTGGGAGCCCTGGCCCTGGGCTTGCCGGGCAGGGCTCAGGACTGAGCCGATGCTGCGGGAGCCCGGGCTTCCAGTCTGCAGATACCGCCCCAGAGCACGGCCAGGCTGAAGATGTAGAACATGTTGCCGCTGTTGTGCGCGAAGAATACCTGGGTCCAGCCAAAGCCGAAGTAGGCCAGCGGCAGCAGGGTGGCTGCTGCACGCAGAGCCAGCAGTCTGGGGCGCTGAGCCGCATCGGTACGTGCCAGACGGCGCGGCGTGGGCCAGAAAATGGCGGCAGGCACGGCATAGAACGCCAGCAGCAGGATCAGACCGGGCAGCCCGCGCTTGACCCACATGTCCAGGATTTCGTTGTGCGCATGCCCATACTCCATGACCGAGGGATGGGCCAGGCCTTGATCGACCATCTGCTTCTTGGCCGCAGGGTAGCCGGCCAGTCCCCAGCCACTGAAGGGGCGCTGTTCAATCAGATGAATCGCAAGCCGCCATTGCTCCAGGCGCTGGCCGACCGAGGTCACCGCATATTTCTGGGGATCCTGCAGATACTGTGAGACTTCCCGGGCGGCTTCGGCGCTGCGTTGTTCCAGCTTTTGGTAGGCAGGCACTGCCACGATCAGCCCCAGCATGAGCATTGCTGCCGCAGCCATGCTGGCCAGACGCTTGTAGCCATTGAGCCAGGCCATCAGCCAGATGGCCGCGATCAGCAGCGGTATCACGACCCAGGAGCCGCGGGAGTCGGAAAGAAAGGACGCAAAGACACCGCATGCACCCAGCAGGCCCAGGACAGCGGCCCGGGACTTGCTCCAGCGGCCCAGCACGGCCAGCGACAAGGTGGCAAAACCCAGGTACATGGCGATGCCGCCATACTGGATGGCATTGGTAAAGCCGGATACACGCGGCATCTTGAGCACGCCGGCCTGGTACACGGCAATGGCCAGGGCGCCTGCGCAGCCCAGGGCCAGGCCCCAGACAATGGCCGAGAGCCGGACGCCCGATTTGCTCAGATACCAGAGGCTGAGAGCGGCCAAGGCATATTTCGCGCCGTAGCCCCAGCCTGCCGCCGAGAACCAGCGATCAAAGGACAGGCTCCAGAGCAGTCCCAGCACCAGCATCAGCCCCACCAGCACCCAGGTTTCACGCCGAGCAGGGCCTTTGGGGCGAGCGGCGATGGAACCGGCCAGAGCCAGAAGAGCCAGGGCCGTGGATCCGTAGGAGTAGCCCGAAGGCACGCAAAGGCTCAGTGCAAAGAATGCAAAGCAGGCGGCATCCAGGGCATGAGCAAGGGCAGCCGCCCGCTTGCCGGGCTGGCCGGGTTGAGGCGCGACGGATGTAGGCACATTCATAGTTGTAATCGGGTTCTTCTGCGAGGCAATGGGCTTCAACCTACACTGCAGGTCTTGTGTTCGGTGCAGAAGTGTATGTCGTCATTACCCATTGTCTTTATCAATTTGTCCAAGGACGCGGAGCGTCGCGAGCGCATGACTGCGCAGTTCGCGCAAATGGGGCTGGCGGCATCGCGCCTGCCTGCCGTGTGGTGGGCGGATCTGTCGCAGGCCGAGCAAAGACATTACTTCTGTGCCCCTCAAAGCCATGGTCGCTACTTCAAACCCCTGAGCAACGGAGAGAAGGGCTGCTACGCCAGCCATCTGCGGTCATGGCAGCAGCTATTGGATGGCGATTCGCCTGCCATGGTGGTCTTCGAGGACGATGTGCGGCTTCTGCCGGATTTGCCCCAGGCGCTGGCGGCGATCGAAGCCCTGCCCGTCGATGGCAGCTGGGACATGATCAAGCTCTATGGGCGCGAGCCGGAAAAGATAGCCAACCAAGGGCCGCTGGTAGAAGGGTCTTTGCAGCTGATCTCCTATCAGCGGGTGCCTAGTTTTGCCGCTGGTTACGTCATCAGCCGCTCCGGTGCCCGCAAGATGCTGGAGGCGCGCGTTCCCTTCGACCGGCCGGTGGATGTGGATATCCGCTTCTGGTTTGAAAACGACCTGCGTGTTTACGGTGTCTATCCCTCGGTCATTGCCCTGGACGACACCAGCGAGGTCAGCAGCATCTGGGCCCAGCAGGCGGCACCGACGAGCCGCCTGCAGAAAATGCGCAAATTCAAGATGAAGCTGGCATTGAACTGGGGCAATTTCCGGGCCGCAAAACCTCAGGTCTCGGCGGTGCTCAAGCCTTGACCGGCAGCAGCCTTTGATATTGGCCCCACATCTGCTCGCGCCCATAGTGGCTGAGTGCATGAGCACGCGCTGCCGAGCCCAGGCGCTGGGCCAGGTCTGGGTCCTGGAGCAGTCTTTGCAGTGCATCCGCCATGGAGTCGGGGTCTGACTCCTGCACCCGCAGGCCGTTCACCTCGGGGGTGACGACTTCCCGGGCTCCGATGACGTCGGAGACGACGCAGGCACAGCCTGCAGCCATGCCCTCCACCAGGGCCAGAGGCATGCCTTCCCAATGCGTGGCCAGAACAAAGATTTGCGTCCTGGAAAGTCGCTGGGGCAGGTCCGAGACATTGCCCAGGAAGCGAACCTGCTGCTCAAGTCCCAGCTCGGCCACCAGCCGCTCGGCTCTGGCCCTGAGCGAACTCTTGCCTGCGCCGGCCAGATAGAGTGTGGGCGTCAGGCCGCGTTGCCTGAGAGCGGCCATGGCCCTGATCAGCGTGTCGTGATCCTTCTGGCGCGCAAAGCGTGAAGCCATGTAAATCGCCGGCTCGCGCTCCTGCCAGTGCTGGGGCATGGCATCTTGGGCAAAGCGCGTCAGATCGATGCCGTTGCAGATGGCAATGCATTTTTCGGCCGGGAAACCCCGCTCGACCAGGCTGGTCCTGACGCCTTCGGAGACGCCGATATGGGCCTGGGTGAACGGCTCCAGCGCCAGGGCCTGGCGCAGACGACGCGGCGTGTAGCGCTCGCGCGAGTTGTGCTCCACATGAAAGATATGCGCCACGCCTTCGGCCGCAGCCGCGCGGCGGCCCCAGATATGGTCGCTGAAACCATGGGCGAACACCGCATCGGGCTTGAAGCCGCGAATGATCTTGCGCAGCTCCCAGACGGTGAGCGCATGCAGCCAGTTGGACACCACGACGACCTGCAGGCCTTGCTGGCGCAGGGCCTCGATCTTGCGCTCATCCGTGCTTGGCTTGCGGCGCAGCACCAGCAGAACCTCATGGCCGGGCGCGCGCAGCGCGGCCAGGCTCAGGTCCACGGCGACCTGGGTGGCGCCGGAGAAGCCTCCGGTAACAAAGTGAAGAATGCGCATGGCTCGCTATCGTGGCTCGCAAATGAAAAAAGCATCTGGTCGTTCGCTGGAGCGACCAGATGCCTTGGGGCTCGGGGGAATCAATGCCCGCCGGCAAACACCTCGCCGGCCTTGAGGCGGTAGGTCGTGCCGCAATAAGGGCACTTGGCGTCGCCGGTCTTGGCCACATCCAGGTAGACCTTGGGGTGGCTGTTCCACAGCTTCATATCGGCCTTGGGGCTGGGGCAGAACACACCACCCTGGGCATTCAGGTCTTTGGCGGCCAGTTCGACGACGGCGTTCGTGGTCATTTCTCGTGTCTTTCGTGTTTTCAAAAATGAAGCATGGCCGGCAATGCGGGCGCAACTGAGGTCAGAAGCACCGAGCAAGGGCCATCCCTGAGCGACGATGCGCCTCCCAAGGGGGAAGCGGAAAAGCCGCTCAGGGGAATTCACACTCTGGTGAGCCAGTGTGCGTATTTGGGGTTGCGGCCGTTGACGATGTCGAAATAGGCCGCCTGGATCTTCTCGGTAATCGGGCCGCGGCGGCCTTCGCCGATCTGCACGCGGTCCACTTCGCGGATGGGCGTGACTTCTGCGGCGGTGCCGGTGAAGAACAGCTCGTCCGAGATATACAGCTCATCGCGGGTGATGCGCTTTTGCACCACTTCCAGGCCCAGGTCCTTGCAGATGTGCAGCACAGTGTTGCGCGTGATGCCGTTGAGTGCGCCGGCGGACAGGTCAGGGGTGTAGATCACGCCATCCTTGATCACAAAGATGTTCTCGCCCGAGCCTTCGGAGACAAAGCCCGATGCGTCCAGCAGGATGGCCTCGTCGTAGCCGTCGTCCAGAGCCTCGGTATTGGCCAGGATGGAGTTGGTGTAGTTGCTCACCGCCTTGGCCTGGCTCATGGTGATATTCACATGGTGGCGGGTGAAGCTGGAAATCTTGGTGCGGATGCCGCGCTGCATGCCTTCCTCGCCCAGATAGGCGCCCCAGGCCCAGGCCGCCACCATCAGGTGGATGGTATTGCCCTTGGGCGAAACACCCAGCTTGCGGTCGCCAATCCAGGTCAGCGGGCGCAGATAGCAGGATTTGAGGCCGTTGGCCCTGACCACCTCGACCTGGGCCTGATTGACCTGCTCCTGGCTGAACGGGATCTGCATGCGCAGGATCTTGGCACTGTTGAACAGGCGCTTGGTGTGCTCTTCAAGGCGGAAGATGGCCGTGCCTTGTTCGGTTTCGTAGGCGCGCACGCCTTCAAAGGCGCCGCAGCCATAGTGCAGCGTGTGGGTCAGCACATGGATCTTGGCATCGCGCCACTCCACCAACTGGCCATCCATCCAGATCTTTCCGTCGCGGTCGGACATCGAGGGAACAACAGGGCTCATAAAACCATCCTCTATGGGTTGTGTGTTCGGCGGGCGCTGCTGCCGGATAGGCGGCAGCGCTTGTCTCCTGAAGCTGCCATTTTAGGGGGAGGTCGGCTCCGATGTTCGGGCTGTTGCTTCCGTAGTAGTCGGGTTCAGCTCTTCCTTGGGTTCGGGACGCTGCAGCTCCCATTTCATGAGACGGCCGCCGACGAATTCGCAGGTCACATGGGACTGTGTGCCGTCGGTCCAGCGGTAAATCTCGGGGCTCTGGCCTTCTTCGGACAGGCGCTGGCCCAGGGAGCGGGTCATGGCCACCACATGGACCAGCGGGACCTTGGGCTTGAGCTTGGCATTGAGCATCACGGCGCTGCCCACATAGCCGATAGGCCGGTCCGACGCCTTCTTCATGATGGTCATCAGGCGCGTGAAGTGCAGCAACCCCCACATGAGGATGCCGCCTGCCACGGCCGCCACGCCAGGCCAGCCCGCAGAGTTGTAGGCCGCGATCATGAGCACGATCAAGCCCAGGGGAACCAAAATATTGCGCAAATTCATGGGCTTATTGTCTTACGAGGGTATGGGTTTGAGGTTGCGGACAGTGCGTATGCCCGTACAGGCTGCTGTGACCAGGGGGTTTTCAAAAACAGTAGCTGTATGCGTATTTCAATCAACGATTTCAGCTAATTTATTAGCTGAAATCTAGGGCTGAAAGGCACAAGCAGCTATCAAAATACATCAGCCAATGCCGCGCACGATGTTGATGGCCTCATCCACGCGCTCCACGGCATGAATGGTCAGGCCGGCGATGGGCTTCTTGGGGGCATTGGCCTTCGGAACCACGGCGATAGTGAATCCCAACTTTGCCGCCTCCTTGAGTCGTTCCTGACCGCGAGGGGCGGGACGCACCTCGCCGGCCAGACCGACCTCGCCAAACGCGATAAAGCCCTTGGGCAGTGACTTGCCGCGTAGGCTGGAAGTGATTGCCAACATCACTGCCAGGTCGGCTGCCGGCTCGTTGATGCGCACGCCGCCCACGGCATTGACGAAGACATCCTGGTCGGCGCAGGCCACGCCTGCATGGCGGTTGAGCACGGCCAGCAGCATGGCCAGCCGGTCGCGGTCCAGGCCGACCGAGAGGCGACGCGCAGCCGGGCCGCCCTGGTCCACCAGGGCCTGGATTTCCACCAGCATGGGGCGCGTGCCCTCCAGCGTCACCAGCACGCAGCTGCCGGGCACGGGCTCGCTGTGCTGGCTCAGAAAGATGGCGCTGGGGTTGGTCACGCCCTTGAGGCCTTTTTCCGTCATCGCGAAGACGCCGATCTCGTTGACGGCACCAAAGCGGTTCTTGATGGCGCGCACCAGGCGGAAGTTGCTGTGCGTGTCGCCTTCGAAGTAGAGCACCGTGTCCACCATGTGCTCGAGCACGCGCGGGCCGGCCAGCGCGCCGTCCTTGGTCACATGGCCCACCAGAATGATGGTGATGCCCGTGGTCTTGGCCGCACGCGTGAGATGGGCCGCGCATTCGCGCACCTGGGCCACGGAGCCCGGAGCCGAGGAGAGCTGGTCCGAATACACGGTCTGTATCGAGTCGATCACCACCACGGCGGGTTGGGTGGCCTCCACGGTGGCCAGGATTTTCTCGAGCTGGATCTCGGCCAGCACATTGACCTGGCTGTTGTCCAGCCCGAGCCGGCGCGAGCGCAACGCCACCTGGGCGCCGCTTTCCTCGCCCGTCACATAGAGCGTGGGCAGGCCGATACGGTGCAATGCATCCATGGCCTGCAAAAGAAGTGTGGACTTACCTATGCCGGGGTCGCCGCCGATCAGCACCACGCCGCCTTCGACCACGCCGCCGCCCAGCACCCGGTCCAGCTCCTCGATGCCGCTGGGGGTGCGCGCCACATCCTGGGCCTCGATGGCCGACAGCGGGGTGACGGGCTGGGCATTGGCCAGGCCTGCGTAGCCCTGGGGCTGGCTCAGGCGGTTCTTGCCGCCCGAGGCGGAGTCGGCCACGGTCTCGACCAGGCTGTTCCAGGCGCCGCAGCCCGGGCATTTGCCCAGCCAGCGCGGGCTGGTGCCGCCACAGGCGTTGCAGGTGAAAGTGGTTTTCTCTTTGGCCATGGGCGGCAACTATACCGACTGGCCCGGGCCGCAAATGCTGCCGCCCATGCGGGGCGGGCGACAAATTTCAGAGCCAGTAACCATGAAAAGCGCGCGTTTATATAACTGCTTCGCATGACAGGCCGATTTAGGCTACAATTGCGCCTATCGACACAGTAACTGTTGTTGAGAAACAAATTACCGCGCGATGGAGCAGTCTGGTAGCTCGTTGGGCTCATAACCCAAAGGTCGGAGGTTCAAATCCTTCTCGCGCAACCAACAAAAAAGCCTTCTGGAAACAGAAGGCTTTTTTCGTTGTGCCCGCACTAAACAGGTACATCCCAAAAGAGATGCCGAGCAACTGCCGCCTCGCGGCCCGGCTGCCCCGGCGAAGGCATCGCCCTCTCCGTTGGCGCGAAGCGTGTGGGGAGGGGGCGCCCGGCCAGGGAAGGCGCGTAGCGCCTCAGGGGCTGCTTATGGATACAGGCCGCGTGCTTCGCGGGCGTGGAGAATGCGCTTGCAGGCCACGATGAAGGTGGCGGTGCGCAGCGTCACCTTGTGCTCCTGGGCCACGGCCCAGACGCCGGCAAAGGCTTCCTGCATGATGCGCACGAGGCGGGCGTTGATCTCGTCCTCGGTCCAGAAGAAGCTGGAGAAGTCCTGCACCCACTCGAAATAGCTCACGGTCACGCCGCCGGCATTGGCAATCACGTCGGGCAGAACCAGCACGCCTTTTTCGTTGAGGATGTCGTCGGCTTCGGGTGTGGTGGGGCCGTTGGCGCCTTCGATCACCAGCTTGGCCTTGATCTGGCCTGCGTTGTCCTTGGTGATCTGGCCTTCCAGCGCCGCGGGGATCAGGATGTCGCAATCCACGCCCCAGAAGTCGGCTGCATCCATGGCCTCGGCGCCGGCAAAGCCGCCCACGCCGCCGGTGTTGCCCACATGCTCCAGCAAGGCCGCCACATCCAGGCCGTTGGCGTTGCGGATGGTGCCCGTATGGTCCTGCACGGCCACGACCTTGGCACCGGCGTCGGCAAACAGCTTGCCTGCCGTGCCGCCCACATTGCCGAAGCCCTGCACGGCCACGCGTGCGCCCTGCACATTCAGGCCAGTCAGCTTGGCAGCTTCCACACCCACGGTGAACACGCCGCGGCCCGTGGCCTCGACGCGACCCAGCGAACCGCCCAGGTCCACGGGCTTGCCCGTGACCACGCCGGTGGCTGTGGCGCCCGTGTTCATGGAGTAGGTGTCCATCATCCAGGCCATGACCTGGCCGTTGGTGTTCACGTCAGGTGCCGGAATGTCCTTGGTGGGGCCGATCAGCAGACCGATTTCGCTGGTGTAGCGGCGTGTCAGACGCTCCAGTTCGGCCTTGGACAGCTGGCGCGGATCGACGCGGATGCCGCCCTTGGCGCCGCCGTAGGGCACGTTCACGGCTGCATTCTTGATGCTCATCCAGGCCGAGAGGGCCATCACTTCGGACAGCGTCACATCCTGGTGGAAGCGCACACCGCCCTTGCCGGGACCGCGGCTCAGGTTGTGCTGCACGCGGTAGCCTTCGAAGTGGGCGATGCGGCCATCGTCCATCTCGATGGGCACATCGACGACCAGGATGCGCTTGGGGCGCTTGAGCGTTTCCACCCAGCGGGCCAGCGAGCCCAGATAGGGGGTGACACGGTCGACCTGTTGCAGATAAATGCCCCAGGGACCGAGATGATCGGGGTTGAGGTAGGAAGGCAGAGCATGCGCTGTGGACAGCGCTGAAGAGTCTTTGGCTTGCATGATGTAGGCCTGGTTGACTGAGTGGAGCAAGGTCGTTGTAAGCCCTTGCTGTCCGGGATTCACAGTGTGCGCGCGCCGAATTTTCCTGTCCAAGGCTTCTTGTTTGAGATGCTATGCGTTTTGTGCATAACCATCGGAGAGCCGCTCTGGATGCGGTCCGGGTGCCGGATGAGTGGCGGGGGGACAGGAAATTTGCCATCATTGCCGTCATGTCTGAAAACCAAGATTGCCAAAGCGGCTGGTGCGGCCCTGCACCGTTTGCGAATACCCCGCCCATAGGCCTGGCGCCCGAGCTGCAGACGCAGGACGAGGTGCTGCCTGACTGGAAGGCACTGTGGCCCGATTTGCCCGAAGACAGCTATGCCACGGCCGATGCGCTGTGGTGGTCGCGCAAGCTGGGCACGGCCCAGGCCCGGGGCGCCGACGTGGCAGTGCTGATGGGCGATGCCGCCGATGCCCGTGCCGTGCAGAGCGCGCTGGCGCGCAGCTGGAACTGGTGGCCCGCCGATCGCGCGCCGCGCTACTGGAAGTCCGGCGGGCCTGGGCGCAACGCTGCAATGCTGCATGTGCCGCTGCCCGAGGACGGCATTCGCCAGGGCTTGAATCCGGTGCCTGCGCCGGCCACCGTCTTCAATCTGCGCAATGCCGAGGCCGAGATCGCCTTGCGCATAGGCCGGGAGGTGAGCGCAGAGCAGGCCGCAGCCCTCGATTACGACAGCGCGCTGGCGCTGGTGGACGCCGTCTGCGTGGCCGTGGAATGGGTGGATGTGCGCTGGCGCGACGGCACCAAGGCCCCGGCCCTGGCCTTGCTGGCGGACGGCCAGTGCCATGGCGGACTGGCGCTGGGCGAGTGGCAGAGCGCTTCCGTCATCGCCGGGCGCGACTGGGCGCAGCAGCTGTGCACGGTGACCGTGAATGGCGGCTCGCCGCAGCGCTTCACCGGAACGCACAGCCTGGGCGATCCGGCCTGGCTGCTGGTGGACTGGCTGCAGCATGTGGCGCGCGAATACGGCAGCGTGCCTGCCGGCACCGTGGTGACGACGGGAACCTGGTGCGGCTGCATGCCGCTACAGGCCGGCGATCGCTTCGAGATGGAGTTCGACGGCCTGGGCGGACTGGGCTGGCAGTTCTGATCCATCCTGGCGGAATAAAAAAAGGAGCTTCTACCGCTTGTTGATGAATGATTTCAGATACTTTTCATTCTGAAAGTCATTGATCACAGGCGATATAAGCTCCTTTTATGAGAGCGAAGCGCGGGCGCCGATGTCCGCTGGCTGCGGGCGCTGTCCGTGTCACCGGACCTGGATGTGATCCAGCCCCGGAGCGCCGGGCGGGTATTTCAGTTCCAGATTGCCCAGCACCTCGCGCAGCACCGTGGCCACCATCAGATTGCGGTGCGTCTTGGAGTCGGCGGGCACAATCGTCCAGGGCGCCCATGGCGTGTGCGTGGCAGCCAGCAGTCGGCCGTAGGCCTGCTGGTAGTCGTCCCACTGGGCGCGCACCTTGAGATCGTTCTCGTCGAACTTCCAGTGCTTGCAGGGGTCGTCCAGCCGCTGCTGCAGCCGCTCGCGCTGCTCGTCCTTGCTGATGTGCAGCATGAACTTGACGATCACTGTGCCGGTCTCGCTGAGCATGCGTTCGAAGTCGTTGATCTGCGCATAGCGCTGCGTCTGCTGCTCGGGCGTGAGCCAGCCGTTGACCACGGGCACCAGCACATCCTCGTACTGGCTGCGGTTGAAGAGCACTATCTCGCCCGCCCCCGGCGTCTGCTGGTGGATGCGCCACAGGTAGTCGTGGGACTTCTCCACGTCGGTGGGCGCCTTCCAGCCCACGGAACGCACGCCCAGCGGCGACATGCGACCGAAGACAGCGCGCAGCGTGCCGTCCTTGCCGGCCGCGTCCATGCCCTGCAGTATGACCAGCAGCTTGAAGCGCCGATCGGCATAGAACAGGTTCTGCAGCGCGTCCAGCTCCTCGGCCAGGGCTTCGACGCCGGCCTTGTCCTGGGCCTTGCTGCCGCCCGAGAAGGGCTTGGCGCCGGGATCGAACCCGGCCAGCTCGCAGCGCCCGGCCTTGACGGCAGCGGCGCCCGGTTGCAGGGCCTTCCAGCGTTCGCGCAGCGCGGCATCGCTGCTGGTGAAGATCGATTGCGGCATGGGCGGCGGCCCTCAATGGTGTGACGAAGCGTCCAGCCTAGCGCATGGCCGGCGGCTGCTCAAGCGGCGGCCGACCCGCACGGGCGTGGAGCATTCAGTCCATGTGGATGCCGCGCTCGTTGATCAGTCGTGTCCAGCGCTGGCTTTCGGCCTGCAGGTGACGCGCCGCTTCATCGGGCGTGGAGCCGACGACCTCGGCACCTATGGCCCGGAAGCGCTCGATCACGTCGGGCTGCTTCATGGCGGCCACAAAGGTCTGGTTGAGCTTCTTCACGATGGCCGGCGGCGTGCCGGCGGGCATGAAGGCGGCGAACCAGGGCGAGACTTCATAGCCCTTGATGCCGGCTTCCTCCATGGTGGGTACGTCGGGCATGCTGGTCGAGCGCTTGACCGTGGTCACGGCCAGCGCGCGCAGCTTGCCCGACTGGATGTGGGGACGCGCCGAGGTGATGGAGTCGAACATGTAGTTGACCTGGCCG
This sequence comes from Comamonas brasiliensis, assembly GCF_018292285.1. NCBI lineage: Bacteria > Pseudomonadati > Pseudomonadota > Betaproteobacteria > Burkholderiales > Comamonadaceae > Comamonas > Comamonas brasiliensis. The sequence goes on along the minus strand of NZ_JAANES010000004.1, from coordinate 203,372 downwards.
CCCAGCAGGTCGGAGACGGCGGGGCCCGATCCCTTGTAGGGGATGTGCAGCATGTCCACGCCCGCCAGCGAGGTGAAGACTTCGCCGGCCAGGTGGATGGAGGTGCCGTTGCCGGCCGAGGCATAGGTCAGCTTGCCCGGCGCGGCCTTGGCCGCGGCCACCACGTCGGCCACGCTTTTGATCTGGGGCTGGGTGGAGTTGGTGACCAGGATGTTGGGCACCACGGCCAGCACGCCCACGGGCGCGAAGTCCTTGATCGGGTCATAGCTGAGCTTGCGGTACAGCGGCTTGTTGGTGGCCATGCCGATGGAGGTGATCATCAGCGTGTAGCCGTCGGCTGGGGACTTGGCCACGAAGTCGGCGCCGATGTTGCCGCCCGCGCCGGGTCGGTTCTCGATGACGAAGGGCTGGCCCAGCGTGCGCGCGGCCTTCTCGCCCAGGGTGCGGGCGATGGCATCCATGGCGCCGCCCGGCGGGAAGGGCACGATCCAGCGAATGGGTTTGCTGGGCCAGTTGGCTTCGGGCGTCTGGGCATGGGCGGCGGAGGTCAGGGCGCTCAGGCCGAGGACGGCGGGCAGGGCGGCGAGGGTGCAGAGAAGGCGGCGTTGCATGGTGGATGTCTCCTGAAGATGAATGTTGTAGTTGGTGCGGTGTCAGCGGGCTGAAGGGGCAGGCGCAGACACGGGGGCGGATGAAGCTGCGGCGGCGAGGTCGATGTGCGTGGGTTGCAGGCCCTGGCGCGCGCGGTCGAAACGGTCGAGCTGGGCCGGATCCACTTCCACGCCCAGGCCGGGGCCGTCGGGCAACTGCAGGGCGAAGTCGGCAATCGGCATGCGCTCGGTCACGATGTCGTCCACCAGCAGCTGGGGGCCGAACAGTTCGCAGTTGTGGTGGCGCCCGCCCAGCGTGGCGAACACGTGGGCCGAGGCGGCCGAGCCTATCGAGGTTTCGAGCATGGTGCCGCCGTACCAGCCGATGTCGGCGGCCTGGGCGATGGCGGCGACCTGGCGCGTGCGCAGCAGACCGCCGTGCTTGGCGACCTTGAGCGAGAACACGTGGCAGGCCTGCTCGCGCGCCAGGCGCATGGCGTCGTGCGGCGTGCACACGCTCTCATCGGCCATGACCAGGGCAGTGGACGGCAGCGTGGCCGTGAGCTCGCGCAGCGCGGGCACGTTCCACTGGGCCACGGGCTGCTCGATGAGGCTGACGCCGGCCTCGATCATGGGGGGCAGAAAACGCCGTGCGGTGGCACCGTCCCAGGCCTGGTTCACGTCCACGGTCAGCGTGGCGCGGCCCTGCAGGCCGCGCGCGATCTGGCTCACGTGGGCCAGATCGGCCTCGGGCGTTCGGGCACCGATCTTGAGCTTGAAGATGCGGTGGCGGCCCTGGTCCAGGCGCAGCTGGGCCTCGGCCAGGTCGCGTTCCACATCGCCGCTGGCCAGCGTCCAGGCCAGGGGCAGGCTGTCGTGCTGCTTGCCGCCCAGCAGCTGCCACACGGGAACCTGCAGGCTGCGTGCCACGGCGTCGAGCAAGGCCATTTCCACGGCGCTCTTGGCAAAGGCATTGCCGCGGCAGGCCAGGTCCATGCGGGCCAGACAAGCCTCGATGCGCGCGCCGTCCTGGCCCGCGAGGGCCGGGGCCAGATGGTTGGTGATGGCGTGGTGGATGCTCTCGGGCGACTCCTCGTTCCACGACGGGCCGCCGATGGTGGCGGCCTCGCCGAAGCCTGTGGCGCCGTTGCGCAGCCACAGCTGGACGATGACCGGGCTTTGGCGGTTGATGGCGCCGAACGACAGCTTGTGCGGGCGTATGGTGGGAATGTCCAGGATGCGCGCGGTAATGCGTTCGATGGGGAAACTGGTGGTCATGGGCAAGAGGCCGTGAGGGCGGAAGGCGTTGGGGCGGGCAGCTGCATGGCTGCGATGGTCGCCAGCGTAAATCCATGAATGCTGTTGATCTACTGAATTATTTTTGAGGTACTGTTCGATAGCATCGATGTATCTACCCGGAAGCCGCCCATGGAATTGCGCCAGCTGCGCTACTTTGTCGACATTGCCAAGACCGAGCACCTGACGACCTCGGCGCGCAATCTGTTCGTGACCCAGTCCACGCTGTCGCACGGCCTGCGTCAGCTGGAGGAGGAGCTGGGCATGGTGCTGTTCGAGCGCATAGGCCGTGGGCTCAAGCTCTCGCAGGCCGGCGTGGTGTTCCGCAACTATGCCGAGCGCGCACTGCACGAGGTCGAGGCCGGGCGCATGGCGCTGGCCGATCTCAGCGAGCTGCAGACCGGCGCCCTTACCCTGGGCGTGATCCCCACCTTTCTCAACACCCTGGTCGCGCCGGCCGTGGCGGCCTTCACGCGCGCCTATCCCAAGGTCAACGTGGTGGTGCGCGAGCTGCTGGCGCCGCCCGTGGAGGCCGGCCTGCTCGATGGCAGCCTGGACCTGGGCGTGAGCTTTCATCCGCCGCAGCGCACCGAACTCGAGGCTCTGCCGCTGTTCGATGAACGCATGATGCTGCTGGTCAATCCTTCGCATGCGCTGGCCGGACGGCGCACGCTGGCGGTCAAGTCGCTGGTCGACGTGCCGCTGGCGCTGCTGCCGCGCAGCTTCTACACGCGCAGTCTGATCGACAACGGCCTGCGCGACGCGGGCGTCACGCCCAGCCTGCGTGTGGAAATGGGCTCGGTGGAATCGCTGATCGCGCTGTGCCGCTGGGGCGACATGGCCACCATCGTGCCCGAGCGCGCGGCCCAGCAGGCCAGCGATATGGTGGCCATACACCTGGTGGGCCCGCAGCTGGTGCGTACGGCCGGACTGCTGTGGCGTCGCGGCAGCCATTACAGCGCTGCGGCGCGCGAGTTCGCCGCGCTGCTGGCGCCCGCGGCGCGCGCCAGCCTGGGACGAGAAGTCTAGCGCCGGGCTCAGCGACCCGTGGGCTGCCTGCCCATGAGTTCCACAAAGCGCCGCGTGGCCAGGCCCTGGGGGCGCTCCTTGGACCAGACCCAGTCCACAAACAAGGTCGTGCCGTTGCTGAGGTTGAGCACGGGAATCTCCATCAGCGCGCCGCTGCCGATATGCGATTCCACCAGGCCCTTGGGCAGCCAGCCCCAGGCCAGGCCTGCGCCGATCAGCGATAGCGCTGCCTGGTGACTGTCCGTGCGCCAGAGCTGGCGTGCAAACACAAAGCGCGGATCCGTCTGCTGCGGGTCGCGGCTGGCCACCAGCACCTGGCGTGTGGCGGCCAGCTGCTCCACCGTGAGCTGCGGCGGTGCGGTGCGACCCGGTCCATGCTCGGCAAGCGCCTGCTGCCAGGGCTCGAACTGCGGCGACATCACGGCCACCAGCGTCTCGCGGCCCATTTCCTGGAAACCCTCGCGCCCGTCCATGGCGGGCCGCTCGAACACCAGGGCCAGATGGGCGCGGCCCGCATGCAAGAGCTCCAGCGCATCGACCTGGGGCGCTGCGAGCACCTCGATGGGCAGGGCCGGAAACTCGTGCACCAGCTGGTGCAGCGGCTCGCTCCAGTGCGTGGCCAGCAGCTCGGGGGCGATGGCCAGCGTCAGCCGCTCTTCCAGCCCTGCGTGCAGGCTCTGGGCCTGCCAGTTCAGCAGCTGCAGCTGCTCGGCCAGCAGGCGCGCCTGGGGCTCGAGTGCGCGGGCCGCGGCGCTGGGCACGGGCTCGCGTCCGCTGCGGTCGAATAGCTGCAGGTCCAGCTCTGCCTCCAGCTGGGCAATGGCCATGCTGACGGCCGACGGCACACGCCCCAGCTTGCGTGCAGCCGCCGAAAAGGAGCCGGCATCGAGCACGGCGAGAAACAGCGGGACCTGGTCGGCGCTAAAGGGCATGGTGTCGATCTGTCAGAAACATTGATAGGAACTGACTTTTATCTTCAATTTCCAGAACATACACTGCGGCCCATGTCTCAACAAGCCTCAGCGATGGCATCCGCTTCCTCCTCTGCCGCGTCTCTCAAAAATACCGCTGCCTTTGCAGCCCCCATCAAAGCCACGGGCCTCCAGGGCCCCAAGCGTCGCATCCTCTACGTGGGCTTGTACGAAACCATCGCCATCATCGTCTCCAGCCTGATCTTCATGGCCATCGGTCAGAAGGCCAGCGATTCCGGCGTCATGGCCGTGGCCGCCTCGGTGATCGCGATCTGCTGGAATCTGAGCTTCAACTACCTGTTCGAGAAATGGGAAGCGCGCCAGAGCGTCAAGGGCCGTTCCCTGATGCGCCGTGTGGTGCATGCCATCGGTTTCGAAGGCGGCATCGCCGCCATGCTGATTCCGCTGATGGCGTGGTGGTTCGGCATCTCGCTGTGGGAAGCCGCCGTCATGGAAGCCGGCCTGCTGGTGTTCTTCATGGTCTACACCTTTGCCTTCAACTGGGCGTTCGACCGCATCTTCGGTCTGCCGGCTTCGGCCCAGGCAGTGGCTGCCTGATCCCGGTCTGAGCTGCGTGTGACGCTTGCCTGCCAGGCGTGGGCAGCCATGAAAAAAGCGTGTTCCTGTCTGGCAGGAACACGCTTTTTTTGGGGCTGATGCAGCGGTCAGCGAAGAATGCTGAGCATGGCCTGCAGCACAAAGGCGTTGATGATGTCGATGAAGAAGGCTCCGACCAGGGGCACGATCAGAAAGGCCTTGTGCGAAGGGCCGTACTGGTTGGTGATGGCCTGCATATTGGCCACGGCCGTGGGTGTGGCGCCCATGCCGAAGCCGCAGTGGCCGGCTGCCAGCACGGCGGCGTCGTAGTTGCGGCCCATGATGCGGAAAGTCACGAAGGCCGCATACAGCGTCATGACGATGGCCTGCGCGGCCAGAATGACCATCAGCGGACCGGCCAGGTCGGTCAGCTCCCACAGCTTGAGCGACAGCAGCGCGATGGCCAGATAGATGGACAGCGCGGCATTGCCGAACACGTCGATGGCGCGGTCAAAGACCTTGAAGCCGAACATATAGTCCAGCACGTTGCGGATGACCACGCCGCCGCCCAGCGCCCAGACAAAGGTAGGCAGCTGGATGACCGTTCCCATGGTCAGGCCGGTCATGAATTCGGCAAAGGCCAGGCAGCCCGCGAAGAGGGCCAGCGTCTCCACCGCCGCATCGGCCGTGATCAGGCGCGGAGCCTTGTTGGGCGACTCGAAGTTGGCGACCGCGCTGCCTTCGCCCACGGTGGGCGCATCGGCGCGCAGCTGTTCGGACTCGGTCAGCGGCTGGGCCAGCTGATGGCGCGTGATCAGCCGCTTGGCCAGCGGGCCGCCCACCAGGCCGCCGATGATCAGGCCGAAAGTGGCGCAGGCAATGCCCAGGGTGGTGGCTCCCGTGAGGCCGTATTGGTTTTCCAGCACCGAGCCCCAGGCTCCGGCTGTACCGTGACCGCCCACCAGCGTGATGGAGCCCGCGACCAGGCCGATCAGCGGATCGAGTCCCAGCAAGGAAGCCAGACTCACGCCCACGATGTTCTGCATCATGATGAAGACGGCAATCACACCCAGGAAGAGGAACAGCGCCGAGCCGCCCTCGCGCAGCTTGGCGAAGTTCGCGCTCAGGCCGATGGACGAGAAGAACACCAGCATGAACGCCGACTGCAGGCTGCTTTCGAAGCTCAGCGCCAGTCCCGTGGTCTGATGCAGCATGAAGATGATGGCCGCCACGACCAGGCCGCCGGACACCGGCTCGGGAATATTGAAGTCGCGCAGAAAGCGGATATGTCTGGTCATGAGCTTGCCAAGCATGAGCACAAGCACGGCCATGATGAGGGTGTAGTACGCGCCGAAGGTCACGTTCATGAGGATCTCCAGGGGGTTCCATGCGACGGCCGGATTGCCTGTCCGCTAATGGCAGGCCATCGGCTGTGCATGACTGAGCACATGGACCGGACATTTGCTGTCGATGGTGCCAAAGACTCAAAGATAGGGACTGTAGGTGCTTGCCCACTCATGGCCGGCCCGTCGGTGCCGGGCTGCCTGAGAGCAGGAAAGCGGTGTGCGTCATTCCTTGCGGACGCGCACCATGCCACGAATATGCTTGAAATGAGATGGCTACATTCGTGTTTTGCGAAATTACCTTTTGCCGTGCTCCTGTTTCTGGAGTGCGTAAAGTCGAATCTGCTATAGCCATCCGCAGGCAGCGCGCCTCTGCCGCCAATGGGCAAAGCGCCTTGAAGCCCTGATTGTCCGGCCTCGCCGTAGAATGTCGGGCTTCACCCCGAGGAGCGCTGCAGCCGGTCATCCCACAGATGTTTGACCCGTCAGGCTCGGGGTGGCAGATCCGGTTGGCGATCTGCCCGTACTGACAACGGCGCTCACCTGTTTTCGATTCTGTTTCTGGTTTTCACACAGGTGAGCTGATGTCCGCTGCTACCCCTTCCACCGCCATTCCTCCCATGCGCCTGTCGGGCCTGGAGCCTGTCTTCATCGGCGATGAGACGCTGTTCGTCAACGTGGGCGAGCGCACCAACGTCACAGGCTCCAAGGCCTTTGCACGCCTGATCCTGAACGAGCAGTACGAGGAAGCGCTGGCCGTGGCGCGCCAGCAGGTGGAAAACGGTGCCCAGGTGATCGATGTGAACATGGACGAGGCCATGCTGGACAGCAAGGCCGCCATGGTGCGCTTTCTGAATCTGATTGCCTCCGAGCCCGATATCGCCAAGGTGCCGGTGATGGTGGACAGTTCCAAATGGGACGTGATCGAGGCCGGCCTGCGCTGCCTGCAGGGCAAGGGCATCGTCAACTCGATCTCCATGAAGGAGGGCGTCGAGGAGTTCAAGAAGCACGCCAAGCTGGTCAAGCGCTATGGCGCGGCCGCCGTGGTGATGGCGTTTGACGAAAAAGGCCAGGCCGACACCTTTGCGCGCAAGATCGAGATCTGCGAACGCGCCTACCGCATTCTGGTCGACGAAGTGGGCTTCCCGCCCGAGGACATCATCTTCGACCCCAACATCTTTGCCGTGGCCACCGGCATCGAAGAGCACAACAACTACGGCGTCGATTTCATTGAGGCCGTGCGCTGGATCAAGCAGAACCTGCCCGGTGCCAAGGTCTCGGGCGGCGTCTCCAACGTGAGCTTCTCCTTCCGCGGCAACGACCCCGTGCGCGAGGCCATCCACACCGTATTCCTCTATCACGCGATCGGGGCTGGCATGGACATGGGCATCGTCAATGCCGGCATGGTCGGTGTGTATGACGACCTGGAGCCACAGCTGCGCGAACGCGTGGAGGATGTGGTGCTCAACCGCCGCCCCGATGCGGCCGAGCGTCTGCTGGAGATCGCCGACAGCGCCAAGGGCGCGGCCAAGGACGACAGCAAGAAGCTCGAGTGGCGCGGCACGGCCGAGGCACCGAAGACCGTGGGCGAGCGTCTGTCGCACGCCCTGGTGCACGGCATCACCGACTTCATCACCGAAGACACCGAAGAGGCCTACCAGAAGATCGTGGTGCAGGGCGGCGGCCGCCCGCTGCACGTGATCGAAGGCCCGCTCATGGACGGCATGAATATCGTCGGCGACCTGTTCGGTGCCGGCAAGATGTTCCTGCCCCAGGTGGTCAAGTCCGCGCGCGTGATGAAGCAGGCCGTGGCCCACCTGGTGCCCTATATCGAGGAAGAGAAGCGCCAGCAGGAAGCGGCGGGCCTGGACGTGACCAGCAAGGGCAAGATCGTCATCGCCACCGTCAAGGGCGATGTGCACGACATCGGCAAGAACATCGTCACCGTGGTCCTGCAGTGCAACAACTTCGAAGTCATCAACATGGGCGTGATGGTGCCCTGCCACGAGATCCTGGCCAGGGCCAAGGCCGAGGGTGCGGACATCATCGGCCTGTCGGGCCTGATCACTCCCAGCCTCGAGGAGATGCAGTATGTGGCCGGTGAGATGGACAAGGACGACTACTTCCGCATCAAGAAGATTCCGCTGCTGATCGGCGGTGCGACCTGCTCGCGCGTGCATACGGCCGTGAAGATTGCACCCAAGTACGACGGCCCCGTGGTCTATGTGCCCGACGCCTCGCGCTCGGTCAGCGTGGCGCAGAGCCTGCTGGGCGAAGGCAAGCAGGCCTATCTGGACGAGCTGAGCGCCGACTACGACAAGGTGCGCACCCAGCATGCCAACAAGAAGAAGACGCCGCTGTGGACGCTGGAGCAGGCCCGCGCCAATGCTGCCGTGGTGAACCATGCCCCCGTGGTGCCGCGCACCCTGGGCCGCCGCGTGTTCAAGAACTTCGACCTGGCCGAAATTGCCCAGTACATCGATTGGGGCCCGTTCTTTCAGACCTGGGATCTGGCGGGTCCCTATCCGGCCATCCTTGACGATGAGGTCGTGGGCGTGGAAGCGCGCAAGGTGCTGGCCGATGCCAAGCTCATGCTGCAGAAGATCATCGACGGCCGCTGGCTGCAGGCCAATGGCGTGATGGGCCTGTTCCCGGCCAATCGCGTGGGCGACGACATCGTGTTCTACACCGACGAATCGCGCAGCCAGGTGCTGACTACCTGGTACGGCATGCGCCAGCAGACCGAAAAGCAGGCCGTGGACGGCCCGGATGGCCGGCCCGTGATGCGCCCCAGCCGCTGCCTGGCCGATTTTGTGGCCACCAAGGAGTCGGGCATTGCCGACTATGCCGGCCTGTTTGCCGTGACAGCCGGTATCGGCGCCGAAAAGAAGGACAAGGAATTCGAAGCTGCGCTGGACGACTACAGCGGCATCATGTTCAAGGCCCTGGCCGACCGCCTGGCCGAAGCTTTTGCCGAATGCCTGCACCAGCGCGTGCGCAAGGATCTGTGGGGCTATGCCGAAGACGAGGACCTGAGCAACGAGGAACTCATCAAGGAAGCCTACAAGGGCATTCGCCCCGCGCCCGGCTACCCTGCCTGCCCCGATCACACGGCCAAGATCGACCTGTTCAAGGCGCTGCAGGCCGATGAGATCGGCATGACGCTGACCGAGAGCCTGGCCATGAACCCGGCATCCAGCGTGAGCGGCTTCTACATCGGCAATCCCGAGGCCAGCTACTTCAACGTGGGTCAGATCGGCGAAGACCAGCTCGCCGACATGGCTCAGCGACGCGCTATGGATATCGAGGAGCTGCGTCGCTATCTGGCGCCAAATCTGGGCTGAACCCGCTTCGCGGGCATGCTTTGCGAATGAAAAAAGCCAGGGACGACCCTGGCTTTTTGGTTTGGAGTGCGCCGCTCAGAGGCTACTTCCTGAGCACAGGTGCGAGCGTGGCACGCAGTCGGTCGCCGGGCTCCTCGGTCCCGGTTGCGCGGATTTCCAGCGAGCGCTCCACCATGCCTATATGTTCCAGCAGCAGCGCCTTGGCACCCTCGGTGTCGCCGCGTTCCAGGGCGGCCACGATGCGTTCGTGTTCGGCGCAGGACTGGCTGGCGCTGTGCGTGGACTGATAGAGCGTGGCAGCCAGGGTGGTGCGTGCCGTCAGATCGCGCAGCGTGTCGGCCAGCAGCCGGTGACCCATCTGTTCGGCCAGGCAGACATGGAAATCCGCAAGCAGGAAGGAACGCGTGGCGCTGTCCGCACCGGCGATGGCTTTCTGCTCCTGGGCGATATGGCGGCGCAGCCTGGTGATGACGCGCTGCAGCGGCTTGCCGGCCTCCTGCAAGATGCCGGTCTCGATGATCCGCCGGGCAGAGAACGCGTCCATGGCCTCGGCAGCCGAGGGCTGGACCACGTACCAGCCCCTGCGGGCCTGGACCTGGACAAAGCCGCGGGCCTGCAGCTGCATCAGTGCTTCGCGCACCACGGTGCGGCTGACGTCGAAGTTGTTGGCCAGCTCCTGCTCTCCCAGTCGTTCGCCGGGTGCCAGTTTCTGGGCCAGGATGGCTTCGACGACGCGTTCCGCGATGTGCTGGGGAGAGGCAGGAGTCATTGCTGGCTTTATTAATGGCTGGACTGAGGGATGGGGACTATGGCAGGCGGCACCATAGCAGATGCAGGCTCTTCGTTCTCGGTCCGTGGCTCAGCTCTGCCGTCAAGTACCGCATGGGCACGTTCGCGGTCGATGTCGCCTTCCCAGGCGGCGATGGCCACGGTGGCCACGCAGTTGCCGATCAGATTGCCCAGAGCGCGTGCAATGCCCATGAACCAGTCCACCGACAGCACCAGCACCAGGCCGATCGCAGGGATGGCGGGAATGGCATGCAGGGTGGCGGCCAGTACCACGATGGCCGAGCCCGGTACGCCGTGCGCACCCTTGGAGGTCACCAGCGCGATGGCCAGGATGGTCAGCAGGTCGGACATGCTGATCGGGGTGTTGGTGGCCTGGGCGATGAAGACCGCTGCCAGTGTGATGTAGATGGAGAACGCGTCCAGGTTGAACGAGTAGCCGGTGGGAATCACCAGGCCCACGGTAGAGTCGCGCACCCCCATGTTGCGCAGCTTGGCCATGATCTGGGGCAGCACGCTGTCGGAGGAGGTGGTCGCGAAGACGATGGTCAGTTCCTCGCGCAGATAGCGCAGCAGCTTGATCAGGCTGAAGCCCGACAGGCGCATCACCAGGCCCAGCACCACGAAGACGAAGATCAGCACCGAAACGTAGAACAGCGCCACCAGCATGCCCAGCTGCTTGAGCGAGCCTATGCCGTACTGGCCCACGGTGAAGGAGATGGCGCCCAGCACGCCCAGCGGTGCCAGCTTGATGATGATGCCCATGACCTTGAACAGGGCCATGGACAAGGTGTCCACCAGTTCGGAAACGGGCTTGCCGCGCTCACCCAGCATGGTCAGCGCGCAGCCGAACAGCACGGCGAACAGCAGCACCTGCAGGACGTCGCCCTTGGCGAAGGCTTCCACCACGGTGGTGGGAATGAGCTTCATCAGGAAATCCACCGTGCCGCCGCTGGTCAGCTTGTCGGCATTGCTGGCGTAGGCCGCCATGGCCGAGGCGTCGAGCTTGCTGGTGTCCACGTTCATGCCCACGCCGGGCTCGAAGACAAAGGCCAGCACCAGGCCCATGCCCAGGGCGATGGTGGTCAGCACCTCGAAATAGATCAGGGCCTTGACGCCCACGCGACCGACGCGCTTGAGGTCGCCCGCGCCGGCAATGCCGTGCACGACCACGCAGAACACCAGGATGGGAATGATCATCTTGATGAGCTTGATGAAGCCATCACCCAGGGGTTTGAGTTTCACGGCCCATTCAGGGGCCAGTAGTCCGGCGAGCACACCCAGTATGAGTGCGATCACCACCTGTCCGAACAGTGATCTGACAAAGCGGCGCATAGTCGTCTTTCGCAAGTTGTGGAATCTTGTATGCAAGTTGACTGCAACTTGCATACAAGAATGTAGGCAAGCGAAAGGCGTGCCAGCAGAGGGTATTCCTGCAGATTTCCGTAATTTCGAAGAGGGTCAGCCCTGACTTTCATGCATGAAATCGGGGTGGCTGTCCGTCCTGGTGCGAGATCGGCAGCCTGTGTGCACGTGCGTGGTGCGCGGGCGGTGAGCATGCCCAAAGTTTGGGCACCAGGGTCTACAGCAGAGGGCTCAGGGCACCCAGCAGGTTGTCCCAGATGCGTTTCCACCAGCGGGTGGCACGCACCTGTTCCAGCGTCACTGCATCGGACTCGCGCAGATAGCTTTGCTGGCGCTGACGGATGGCCTCGGTGATGGCTTCGTCATGCAGCAGCACATTGTTCTCGAAGTTCAGGTCAAAGCTGCGCAGATCCAGATTCGTGGAGCCGATCAGGCTGACCGAGCCGTCCAGGCACAGTGTCTTGGCATGCAGCAGGCCGGGGCGGAATTCGTGGATATGGACGCCGGCGCTCAGCAGCCGCCAGTAATGGCTGCGGCTGACGGCGCCGACGATCCAGGAGTCATTGCGGGCGGGCAGGATCAGCGTGACCTGCACCTGGCGCAGCGCGGCGGCGCACAAGGCATCGAGCACCGTGCTGTCGGGCACGAAGTAGGGGGTGGAGATCACGACCTCGCGCTGCGCGCAGGCCAGCAGGCTGGCAACCAGCTGGGGTGTTGAGCGTGCTCTTTCCGTCGGCCCTTCGGCAATCGCAACGGCATGAAAGCCGTCGTCAGCGGCAGCAGCCTCGGCCTCTATTGCCGGTGGTGCAAAGCTCGCATCGGACTGCGCCCAGTCGCTGGCAAAGGCCTGCTGCATCTGCATGACCACGGGTCCCTGCAGGCGCAGCATGATGTCCACCCAGGGTGCATAGCGAGCCTTGATGTGAAAGCCCTCGTCGGCGCAGTTCTGGCTGCCGCAATAGTTGATCCTGCCGTCAATGAGCGTGATCTTGCGGTGGTTGCGCAGGTCGATGCGACTGGTCAGCATGACCTTGAGCAGATTGCTGATGGGCAGGGCAATCGCCAGGTGCACGCCGGCCTGCCGCATCTGCTGCCACAGTGGCGAGCGCGTCAGTGCGCGCGATCCCAGTCCGTCGACCATGGCACGGCAGGTCACGCCGCGCTGCGCGGCGCGTATCAGGGCATGGGCCATATCGGTGCCGGTGCTGTCGTCCAGCCAGATGTAGTACAGCACATTGATCTCGTGGCGTGCGGCATCCATGTCGGCCAGCATCTGCGCCCGGGCATGCGCGCCATCGCGCATCAGCTCGGCTCTGTGGCCGGGCAGCGGCGCAAAGCCGTTGATGGACGAGGCATAGCGGAAGGCCGGCAGCCATTGACCGGGAATGGTCGGCAGTGCCTGCGGGCTGCGGTCGGCATCGGTAGCTGCGCTGCTGTGGGACTGGCAGAACTCGCGCACATTGAGTCTTCTGCGGCCTGGTACGCGGCCCAGGGCTACCTCGCCAAAAAGGTAGTACAGCAGGCAGCTCACATAGGGCAGCAGCACGATGACCATGAGCCAGGCCAGTCGCACGTCGGGCCGCATGTCCCGGCGCAGCAGGATACGCAGGCCGAACCCGGTGATCAGCAATACATGAAGAGTCAGCAGCAGCCAGGTCATGAATCAGTGCAGCAACGATGGACCTTGTCGAGCATAACGGGCTCAGGCCCAAGCACAAGCTGCAAGCCCTGATTCATATGCAACGAGCTTGAACTCTGTGATGAAAAAGCGCGGACTGCTATCAGTAATGCAGCGACAGAAGATAGACATGGCACTGGCATGGAACCTGCTTCCTTTTCTTGTCAAAGCAAACAAGCAGGGGGGAGTGCATGGAAATGGTGCCATTGACTGCCATCGACAAGGCAGATACCGGTTGGGTCATGGTTGCGTCGGCGCTGGTCTTGCTGATGACCTTGCCGGGCATCGCCCTGTTCTATGCGGGGCTGGTGCGTCGCAAGAATGTGGTCAACACCATGGTGGCCGTGTTCGCGGTGGCCTGTGTGGTGACCCTGACCTGGTTCGGCCTCGGCTACTCGCTCGCGTTTACTGCCGACTCTCCCTGGCTTGGCAATCTGGGGCGCGCCTGGTTTGCCTCATTGCACTTTGATGGCCGGCGCAGTGTGATCTCGGTCAGCCACCTGGCACCGCATCTGCCCGAAGCTGCCTATGCCCTGTTCCAGGCCGCATTCGCCATCATCACCACCTCGCTGATCGTGGGGGCTGTGGTCGAGCGCATGCGCTTTGCGGCCCTGCTGGTGTTTGCCGCACTGTGGAGCGTGGTGGTCTATGCCCCGGTGGCGCACTGGGTGTGGGAGAGCGGCGGCTGGCTGAACCAGCTGGGCGCACTGGACTTTGCCGGCGGTGCCGTGGTGCATGTGAACGCGGGTGTGGCGGCGCTGGTCTGTGCCTTCATGATGGGGCGCAGGCGTGGCTATGGCACCGAGCCCTTCGAGCCGCACAGCCTGGGCTGGACGGCCATGGGCACGGCGTTGCTGCTGTTCGGCTGGTTCGGCTTCAACGCCGGATCGGCCCTGTCCGCCGACGGGCGTGCAGCGCTGGCCTTTGTGGTCACGCTGGTGGCGGCCTCGGCCGCGGGACTGGCATGGATGGTGGTGGAGTGGCTGGTGCGCGGCGCTCCGACCTTGCTGGGCCTGCTCTCGGGCATGGTGGGCGGACTGGTGGCTATCACTCCTGCAGCCGGCTTTGTGCAGGTGGGCAGTGCGGTGTGGATAGGCCTGATTGCGGGCGCTGTCTGCTTCTGGGGCGCAACCTGGCTCAAGCGCCGGCTGGGGGCCGACGACTCGCTTGATGTCTTCGGCGTGCATGGCGTGGGCGGCATTGCCGGCTCCATCCTCACGGCGGTTTTTGCTGATCCCCTGATCGCGGGCACGGGCGCCACGGTGCTGAATCAGCTGATTGCAGTGGCGGCGGTGGCTGCCTACAGCGCGGCAGCCACGGCCGGGGTGTTGGTGCTGATCCGTCTGCTGATGCCGTTGCGGGTGGATGCCGTGCAGGAAATGGAAGGACTGGATATCAGCCTGCATCTGGAGCGTCAGCACTAGTGATCCATCAAAGACAGGAGCGGTGTATGGAGGACAGCGAGCGAGTGGCAGTGGCTGCACATCTGCATGTGGTGTTGCGCCGCAAGACGGGCCGGGTGACCGATACCGAATGGATGGCCTGCAACCAGGCCTATGCACAGGCCATGGTGGCTTTTGCACTGGAGCATGCGCGAGAGCAACAGGACGAAGAGCTGGCGCGCCTGGCCCGGCGTCTGCAGGACAGCTGGAGCGGCGACAAGCCCCGGCATGCAGCGCCTGCCGAGACCGCACAGAGCGATAGCTCGGTCACCACCAAGGCTGCCGAGATACTGCGCACCTCGGCACGCTATATCGGCGGGCTGCGCTGAGGCACAAGCCGGATCTGAGGCCGGGAAGGCTTGGCGTCACGGATCACAATGCCTGTGAGCCGTGGCCGTCCGCCGCCGCAGGCTGCGGCGGCAACGAGCCAGGCCTATTGCTTTTTCAGTTCGGCAATATAGGCATCGCGAGCCTTCACGCCATCGGCCGTGAAGTCGGTGAACACGCCGTCAATGCCCAGACGGTAGTAAGCCAGATATTCCTGCAGCGGGTCGCCCTTGAAGATGCCCGCGAGCCGGCTGGCCTCGCTGCGGAAGGTGAAGCTGTGCACCACCAGACCGGCCTTGTGCGCATTGGCGATCAGGCCGGTGTCCTTGAGCGTGTTGACGTCCTTGAGGCCTGCACCGTCCTTGTAGGGAACGACGGAATGGGCCAGCACCTGGGGTTTCCAGGGACCGATGCCGTCGGCATAGGTCTTGATCTCGGCCAGGCCTGCCGGCGTCTGCATGACCGCGAAGGTGCGCGCATCGCCGGCCAGAGTCCAGCTATAGGGGCGGCCGCTGATGAAGGTCCATTCGTCGGCAGTGATATAGCCGACGGAACCGTCCCTGAAGTTGTAGTCGTTGCCATCGATCAGCTGCACTCCCTTGGCCCGCATGCCTGCCTTGCGCAGATACTTCAGGCTGGCGGGGTCGAAGCTCTGGATGTAGATGGGCGCTTCCTTGCGGTTGAGATTGTTCCTGTCCAGCAGCGCCATTACGGCGTCTTCGAAGGGGTGCTCACCCGTGCCGCAGCTGTTGGCAATGGCTTGCTGGTTGTTCCAGTAAGGGTTCTTGGTCTCGGCGTAGACGGCAATCGTGCGGCCTGCCGCCTTGCCCTTGGCGAGTGCGATATCGATCACATCCTGTGCGCTGATCAGCGGCAGCTTGCCATTCCATTCGCTGGGACGATCGGCGCGGTTGTCCAGCGTGGTGCCGCCAAACAGCGTGCGCAGCTCATGCAGGGTGAAGTCCGAGATGGACCAGTCGCCGGTGTGGTCCTCGCCATCGACCACCAGAGCCTGCAGCACCGACTTCTGATTGTTCGGATCGATGCGGTCGCTCAGGTACTGCGCGGGGCCGTTGGCGGCAATGGGCGGGTACTTCACGTTGACCAGCACGCCGGGCGTGTTGCGCTTGCGGCCAGCCACATAGGCATTGATCTTGGCGACTTCGGCGATATTGGTGCTGTCGCTGAGCCAGGCGTTGTGGCGTGCCACCAGCTGGCAGTCGCGGCTCAGGTGCATGTCCAGCTCGATCATGTCGGCACCGGCATCGATGGCTTTCTCATACGCCATCTGTGTCTGCTCGGGGTACAGCCCCGAATAGCCGCGGTGGGCGATGACCTGGGGCTGCTTGCCATCCAGCGTCAGAAACTGCGGCGCAGGTGCCGGCGTCGGGCCGTCTCCACCGCCACAGGCGCTCAGGGCAAGGGCGGCAAGCAAGGTCAGGGCAAAGACGGGGTGGCGGGTATGGGACATGGTTTCAGGCATGGATGGAGATCGCCTCATGCTTGCGGTTGTTGATGACGGTTGTGTGACCGTGCCCTCGGAGCATTTCACGCTCCGAAGCACAGGGCTGCGGGGTGGCAGCACTGTGCGGGATACGGCTGTTACAGCCCCAGCTTCCTGGCGACGTAATCGGCATCCTTGTCGCCGCGTCCCGAGAGATTGACCAGAATATGCTGGTCCTTGCCGAGCCCCGGCGCTTCGCGCATGGCCCAGGCCACGGCGTGCGCACTTTCCAGTGCCGGGATGATGCCCTCCACACGCGACAGCGTCATGAAGGCATTCAGGCATTCCTTGTCGTCCACGGACTGGTAGTCCACGCGCCCTATGTCCTTGAGATAGCTGTGCTGCGGGCCCACGCCGGGGTAGTCCAGGCCAGAGGCAATGCTGTGCACGGCGGCCGGCGTACCGTCGGCGTTCTCCAGCACATAGCACTTCATGCCGTGAATCTCGCCGGGCTTGCCAACCGACAGCGTGGCGGCATGGCGGCCGGGCTTGTCCACGCCCTCACCGGCAGGCTCCACGCCCACCAGATGCACGGACGCGTCACCCAGGAAGGCCGTGAAGATTCCCATGGCATTGCTGCCACCGCCGACGCAGGCCGCCACATGGTCGGGCAGCTTGCCGTGCCGGGACTGGAACTGCTCGCGTGCCTCGCGACCGACGATGGACTGGAAGTCCCGCACCATCATGGGAAAGGGGTGCGGGCCGACCACCGAGCCAATCGCGTAAATGGTGTTGACGGGGTCTTGCAGATAGACCTCGAAGGCGCTGTCCACCGCCTCCTTCAGCGTGGCTGCGCCGCGCGTGACGGGCACCAGATTGCAGCCCAGGATGCGCATCTTGGTGACGTTGGGGTGTTCCTTCTCGATATCCACCTGGCCCATGTGAATCTCGCAGGGAATGCCCACCAGCGCACAGGCCGTGGCCAGGGCTACGCCGTGCTGGCCGGCGCCGGTCTCGGCAATGACTTTTTTCTTGCCCATGAACTTGGCCAGCAGTGCCTCGCCCAGGCAGTGGTTGATCTTGTGCGCCCCCGTGTGATTCAGATCCTCGCGCTTGAGATGGATCTGCGCGCCGCCCAGCTGATCGGACAGGCGTCTGGCGTGAAAGATGGGGCTGGGTCGGCCCACATAGTCGGCAAACAGTGCGGCCAGCTCGTCCTGGAAATCCTGGCGTTTGACGATCTCTTCATAGGCTGCGGTGATCTCGTCCATGCATTGCTTGAGCTCGGGCGGCACGAGCTGGCCGCCATAGGGGCCGAAGAAGCCCTGGGCATCGGGCATGGCTTGGGGGTTCTGGGTCATGGCTTGTCTCCTGGGGTGTTGTGCAGCAAAGCTGCATTCATAGCACATGGCGGGCTTGGGGCGCTTGCAGGCAAGTCCCGATGGAAGAGTCGTGAAAAATGCCGGCAGCCCTCACGAAGAATGTGCTGACAGCTATTGTTTTGATATTTGCGACGCCCTCTCTTGCTCTGAAACACAATAAGGGCATGAAAGCCAGCTCAGCCCGCGATATTGTCTTTGCCCATGCTCTGGAAACCGCCGCTGCGCACGAGGCGCTGCCAACGGCCGAGCGCTGCACTGCCATCACGCAGGAGTGTCTGCACGCCCAGGGCAAGACCAGGGGCGGAGGCCGTGCGGCGTTCGAAGGCTTTCTGCATGAGCGGGCGCAGCGCGTGATTGCTGCGGCGCAGCTGCCTGCCGACATACGCGCGATGGCCCGGCAGCGCGCCGGCATTTCGCGCTGGATGGTGCTGGCCGTAATGGCTGCGGCGTTTGCGCTGGGTTTTGCGGGCCATGCGATCACCGACCCGCATCGTGTGGACCTGCTCTCTGCCTCCCTGATCGGTATCGTGCTGTGGAATCTGCTGGTTTATGCGCTGTTGCTGCTGACCTGGCTGCGCAGTCTGGTGCGGCACAAGAAGGCGGTGATTGCTCCGCTGGAGCCCGAACAGGGGCAGGGCGCCGCGGCAGCGCCCGGCGGCTGGCTGCAGAAGCTGCAGGCAAGGAAGTGGAGTGTTTCGCGCGGCACGGGGTTGCGCAAGATGGCGCTGAACTTCGAGCGCAACTGGTGGCAGGTCAACCAGCGGCCGCGCCATGCGCAATGGCTTGTGTGCCTGCATCTCGGAGCCGCCATGCTGGCGCTGGGTGCGCTGGCATCGCTATGGCTGACCGGCCTGACCAGGGCTTATCAAGTGGGCTGGGAGAGCACGTTTCTCTCGCCCTCCGCCGTACAGACCTGTCTGAATCTGCTGTTTGCGCCGGTACAGCATCTGCTGGGTCTGGTGCCGTGGAGTCTGGCCCAGATCCAGGCGCTGCAGGGCTGGTCGGCCGGTGATGCGGCAGATGCGGGGCCGCGCTGGGTGCAGCTCTACAGCTGGCTGCTGGGCTTGATGGTGGTGGCGCCGCGCCTGCTGCTGGCGCTGTGGCAGGGTGCCAGGGTCTGGTGGTTGAGCCAGCATCTGACCTTGCCGCTGCAGCAGCCTTATTTCCAGAAGCTGCAGCGTGACTGGGCGGGGCGCGCCACGGAGCTGCTGGTGCAGCCCTACAGCCTGGACATCACGCCCGAGCGCGAAGCCGCCCTGCGCAACCATGTGGCCCGGAGCTACGGCGCCGGGGCGCAGCTTGCGCTGCTGCCGGTGCTGCCCTATGGATCGCCCTTGCCGGACGCTGCGGCCGTTGACGCACAGCAGGTGCTGCTGCTCAACCTGGCCGCTACGCCCGAGGCGGAAATCCATGGCGTGCTGCTGGCGCAGGTATTGAACCGCTGGGGTGCGCAGACCGATGTGTGGCTATGGGCGGCGGACTTTCGTGCGCGCAACAGCGGTGCCCCGGCGCGCGTGCAGGAGCGCGAGCAGCTGTGGCGGGAATTTGTGCGCAGCGCGGGATTGAACGCGACCCTGGTGCCCGGTGCAGGAGTGTGATGATGAGCGAGAGCAAGGAACTGGTTCCGATCGACAGCAGCGTTCAGTGGTGTCTGCTGTCGCACACCAATATCGGCAAGACCACGCTGACCCGTACGCTGATGGCCGACGACGTCGGCGAGATTGACGATGCCGCCCATGTGACCACGCAGTCACAGCGCTATCTGCTTCAGAAAACGCAGCAGGGTGATGAGCTGTGGCTTTGGGACACACCGGGTTTCGGTGACTCCGTGCGGCTCTATGAGCGCCTGCGGCAGCAAGGCAATCCGCTGGGCTGGTTTCTCAGCAATGTCTGGGACCGCTGGCGCGACAAGCCTTTTTACCTGAGCCAGCGTGCCCTGCTCGCCGCGCGCGATCATGCGGATGTGATGCTCTACCTTGTCAACGCCGCAGAAGACCCGGCCGATGCCGGCTACTGGAGCGCCGAGATGAACATACTGGCCTGGCTGAACAAGCCGGTCATCGTGCTGCTCAACCAGATCGGCAGCGACACCACGGCCGCTCAGACGCAGCAGGATCTGCGGCGCTGGCAGCAGGCGACGCAGAGCTTTCACAGCGTGGTGCGCGACGTGCTCGTGCTCGACGCCTTCACGCGCAGCTGGTGGCATGAGCGCAGGATGATGCAGAGCATTGCGCCACTGTTGCCCAGCTCCAAACAGCCCGCCTACCAGCGTCTGCTGGAGCAACGGGCCTGGCAACAGCAACAGCGCGAGCAGGCGAGTCTGGCGGTCATGGCAGAGCAGCTGCTGACGGCTGCGGGGCTGCATGAAAAGCTCGATCCCGAGCAAGGCCGGCTGCTGGCGCGTGCCTGGCAAAGCCTGAGCCAGCTCTCCGCCAAGCTGGGCAAATCGGCAGAGGGTGAAGAGCGGCTCGGAGCCCAGGCCAGGGCGGCCGTGCAGCGGCTGCTGCAGACTTTGCGTCAGGCCGATGTGCAGGCCACGCAGCGCTTGCTCGAGATTCATGGACTCGACGGTCAGGCGGCCAGTCAGATTCAGGAGCAACTGCGCAGCCAGCTTCAGATCACCACGCCTGTGGATGCGCAGGCGGCCAGCTTGTGGGGTGCGTTGACTGCCGGTGCGGCCACAGGACTGGGGGCCGATCTGATGGCCGGAGGCTTGACGCTGGGTGCCGGTGCCCTGGTGGGCGCGCTGCTGGGGGCCCTCACCTTTGGCGGCGCAGCCTGGGGAGCGAACAAGATGTTCGACCAGGAGCAGCAGAGCTTTCGACTCTCTGGTGACTATCTGAACGCCAGCGTGAGCCAGGTACTGCTCAAGTACCTGCTGATCTCGCATTTTGGCCGCGGTCGCGGACGTTACACCAGCCCTGCGGCACCCAGCCAATGGAGTGAGCTGGCCCAGGTCACGGTGCAGGCACATGCTGCGCAATGGGCGGCGCTCTGGGCGCAGTTGCGCGAAGCAAATGCCGCAGGGGCGGCCACCGATGCGCAAAGAGTCGCCATCACGGAACTGCTCTCGCAAAGCCTGCAGCAGATCATGGCCGATCTCTATCCGGGGCTGAACGCGGACTCCGGAGTCAGAGACGCGGAAAGCGCACCGTAAACAGGGCACCGCCGCGCTCGGAGACGCCCGTGCTGACGGTGCCGCCCTGTGAGGTCACCAGAGCCTTGACGATGGACAGGCCCAGCCCCGAGCCTTCCCGGCGGCGCTTGCCTGGGGCCTGGACAAAGCGCTGGAACGGATGGGCCTGGACCTCGGCGGCAAGGCCGGGGCCCGCATCGCCCACTTCCAGGATCACCCATGACTGGTTCTGGTGGTCTGAGCTCGCATGCACCCGGATGCTCAGCCAATGGCCGCTGCTGGCATGGCGTAGCACATTGCTGATCAGGTTGGTGGTGATCTGGCGCAAGCGGTCGGTGTCGGCTTTGATGTCGGTGCTGCCATCGCCGTCCTGCATGGGCAGATCCAGTGACAAAGCCATGTCCAGCTTTTGCAGCTGCGGGTGCAGCTCCTCGACGACATCGCCGACCAGTGCGGCGAGGTCTATGCGTTCCTTGCGCAGGGACAATTGTCCGGCGTCGGCCATGGACAGGGTGTGCAGGTCGCCGACCAGCCGTCCCAGGTGCTCGACCTGGGCCAGCAGTGTCTTCATTTCGGCCTGGCTGGAGTCGATGACGCCGTCGCAGATCGCATGCAGTCTTGCCTGCAGCACCGTCAAAGGGGTACGCAGCTCATGGGAGATGGAGGCTGCCGTGGCCAGCCGCTCCGCTTCCAGGGTCTCCAGCGAATCGACCATGCCGTTGAAGGCATCGATCATTTCTGCCATCTCGCCATGGGCATTGCCCTTGACGGCCCTGGAGGCCAGGTCGCCGCGCTCCACGCGCGCAGCCACTTCCACCATGGAGGCCAGCGGACTGGTGATGCGGCGGGAGATCCAGAAACCCACGGCCATGCCGAAAGGCAGGCTGACGGCCAGACCGATGACCAGCGACCATTTCTCGCCGAACAGGCGGTCGCCTTCCCAGTACTCGGAGTAGATCTGCAAGGCTCTGGGGCTGTCCTCGAGATCCTGGGACTTCAGCGCTTCCAGCTCGGTCTTGACGGGGCTTGGCAGGTGGCGATAGAACTCGCGGTACTGCAGCTCGGAAAACGCCAGCACGCCAATTGCCAGCGAGGCAATGGCCAGCAGCACGGCCGCCGTGATCCACAGACCAAAGCGGACCCAGATGCGGTTCAGTCCCAGGGCCATAGACGATAGCCAATACCGCGCACGGTCTCGATCAGTCCGTCCTGTCCGGCCAGTTGCAGCTTGCGGCGCAGCTTGGAGAGATGGGAGTCGATCACCCGCTCCAGCGCGTCGCTTTCCGGCAGGCAGTTCTCAATCAGGTAGGCGCGTGAAAAACAGCGGCGCGGCTGGGCCGCCAGACAGGCCAGCAGTCGAAATTCCGTGAGCGTCAGCGCCAGGGGAACGGCCTGGCCCGCATCGTCGTAGACGGCTGCGCTATGGGCTTCCACGTCGATCTCTATAGGTCCGACGCGGATGGGGGCTGCCACCGGCGCGGGCTTGGCCTGGGTGCGGCGCAGCACGGCACGTACCCGTGCCACCACCTCGGGAGGGTTGAAAGGCTTGACCACATAGTCGTCCGCCCCCAGGCGCAGTGCCAGCAGCTTGTCCACATCGTCGGCCAGGGCCGTCACCATGATGACGGGGACGTCGCTGTCGTTGCGAATCATGCGCAGCACATCCACGCCATCGACCTTGGGCAGATGGATGTCGAGCAGCACCAGGTCCGGGCGCAGCTGGCGAAAGCTCTGCAGGGCCTCCTCGCCGTCCTGCGCCATGCGGATGCGCAGGCCGTCGCGTTCCAGATAGGCGCTGAGCACGCCGGCAATGGCGGGTTCGTCTTCGACTACAAGCACCAGGGGCGTGGAAGCAGGTTGAGCAAAAGTAGCCATGGTTTTGTGTGCAGCAAAGTCATGCATCTGCGGGACTCCCTGAATCTTGTTGTTTGCACATTATGTGCGTTGCCGCTGCAATAAACGAATGGCAGCGGCTCTCCATAATTCCTACATAAACCCTGCAATCTGGCGAAAGCTTGCTGCCGTCCAATAGCGAAGATGGAAAGCTGTTTCCGCTTTCTGCAGGTTCCCGGGTGACACCTATAGCTTGAGCCAACTGCGCTGTGATATTTCCCTCCCACGTCTCGCGTCTTCGCATGGGCAGCCTGTGTCTGTGCGCCTTGTCGTTGCTGGCAGGCTGTGCTGCGCCCGAGGCAGTCAGGCTGGACCGGACCACGCCACCTCAGTGGCAGCAGCAGGCATCGGCTCAAAAGTCGGACCCTGCGGAGCTGGCCCGCTGGTGGCGTGCCTGGAATGACCCCGCGCTGAATGCGCTGGTGGACGAGGCGCTGTCCCAGAACCTTGATGTGGCTCAATCCGTGCTGCGCCTGCGTCAGCAGCGCTTGCTGGCAGGTACGGCTGATGCGGCTTTTCGTCCCACGGTCAATACCGGAGCGCGGACCCTGCAGGATATTGCAGCAGTTGACACCTACTTTCATGCCAGCATTGATGTGAGCTGGGATCTGGGCCTGTTTGGCGATTCCGCCGCAGCACGCCGTGCAGGCGCAGCCGGTGTGCAGGACGCGCAAGCCCAGTTGCATGCGGCGCGAGTGGCCCTGGTGGCCGATGTGGTGCACCGCTATCTCGATATCCGGCTGGCCCAGGTGCAGCGCAGTCTCGCCGAAAAGCAGTTGCAGCAGGCACAGCGACAGCTGCAGCTCTTGCAGGTTCGGCATGCGCAGAGGCTGGCCGATGCCCAGTCTCTGGAGCAGCAACAGCTGCAGCTGCGCACCGCAGAGTCCCAGTTGTCCACCCTGAACGAAGCCCAGGCGCGTGCCGCCCATGCGCTGGCAGCCCTGCTGGGGCGCGAGCGCGCCGAGCCGCAATGGCTGCAGCCCAGTGCCGATGCCGCGTTGCCCGCAGTGCAGGCGCTTGCCGTGCTGCCGGCAGACCTGCTGCGCAATCGCCCCGATATTCAAAGTGCCGAGGCTGCGGTGGAGCAGGCCGCGGCCGAGGTCGGCGTGTCGCGCGCGGCGCTCTATCCGCGGCTGACCCTGACGGGGTCCTTGCTGTATGCCTACAACCTGACGCGCAATCACCGCACGACTTCGGACTCCATCCCCATGGTCGGTCCGCAGATCGATATTCCGCTCTTTGACTGGGGTCGCCGCCGTGCCGTCGCGGACGGCAAGGAGCTGGCGTTGCAGGCCAGCATCAAGGCCTACCGCCAGGCTGTGCTCAACGGTATTGCCGAGGCGGAATCGGCGCTGGCGGCGGTTGCCGCCCAGCAGCAAAGGCAGCAGCAGTTGCAGTCCGAGAGGCAGATTCATGCCGGGCGCGAGAAGGCCCAGGCAGTGCGTCAGCAACTCGGCCTGTCCAGCGAATTTGCGGGTATCGACAACGCCCGCGCCAGCCTGCTCAACCAGAGCGAGCTGGCAACCGCCAGGGCTGCCGAGGCGCTGGCCTATGTGGCGCTCTACAAGGCCGTGGGTGCTGCGCCCATAGATGCCGCGGTCTCCGAGGTCCAGCCATGATTGCCCTGGCGCGCAAGACGCTGATCTATGAGTGGAGACGCTTTGTCCCCTCGGTGTTCGCCGTGGGCTTTTCGGGCGTTCTGCTGGCCATGCAGGCTGCCCTGGTGCTGGGCATCTTCGGCTCTGCCGCGATCTACGTGACGGCTTCTTCGGCCGACCTCTGGGTGGGCTACCCGGGTACGCAAAGTGTGAACTTCGGGCGCAATATCGGCAGCGATGTGGAGATGCGTCTGCGCATGGACCCCGATGTCGCGGCCGTGGAATCCTATGTCTGGGTCGATGGCGACTGGCGCGCTCGCGCCGGCGCCCAGGGCGCGACCGGAGGCGGAGTCTCGGTCTATCTCTCGGGCGTCAGCACTGCGGACAACTCCATGATGTTCACCAAGGTGCTCACCTCCTGGCAGCGACAGCTGCTGCGCGAGCCCGGTGCCGTGATTGTGGACAGGGCGGACCGGGGGACTCTGGGTGCGCAGGAAGGCAGCACGGCATGGATCAACAACCATGCGGTCAAGATCGTGGCTGCCGTCGACGGCTTACGCGGGCTGGGTGGCGTCAACGTGATCGCCTCGCTCAGCACGGCCCGCGAAATTGCAGAAACCAGTGCCGAGCATGGCAGCACCTATTTCGTGGCGCGTCTCAAGCAAGGAGCCAAGGCAAGCGAGGCCCAGGCGAGATTGAGCCAGTCCAGCAGCAGCTTCGGCCCGTACGAGGTCTGGACGGCGGATGCCTTTGCGCGCCGCTCTCAGCGTTACTGGATGCTCGATACCGGCGCCGGTGCCGGCGTGCTCTTCATGGCCGTCATCGTCTGCCTGGTGGGCGCCATCGTGACCAGCCAGTCGCTCAAGGCGGTGGTGGCAGGATCCGCCCGCGAGTATGCGGTGCTCAATGCCCTGGGCGTGAGCCGGGCGGCCCTGGGCCGCGTGGTGGTCGAGCAGGCCTGCTGGATTGGCGGTCTGGGCTTTGTGCTGGCGGCATTGGCCAGCGCGGTGCTGCTCAGCATTGCTGCCGCCTATCGCGTCCCTGTGGCCCTCAACCTGTCCGCAGTAATCGCCTGCGGCTTTCTGGTGGCCGTGCTGTCGCTGCTGTCAGGTCTGGGCGCCATGCGCAGCCTGCTGCGTGCCGACCCGGCAACCCTGTTGCGTTAAGGCCTGAAAAACATGCAAGCCGAGACCATGGAACGCGTCAAAACACCTGCTGCAGCCAAGGAGGCTGTGCCCAGCCTCGAGGCCGTTCGCCTCGACAAATCCTTTGTGTCGGGCATCGTCCAGGTGCACGTGCTGCAAGGGCTGTCCGTCAGTCTCTATGCGGGGGAGCTGAGCCTGATCTCCGGCCCGTCGGGCTGCGGCAAAAGCACGCTGCTGTCGCTGATGTCGGGACTGCAAAAGCCCGATGCCGGCCATGCGCTGGCACTGGGCGAGGACCTGGCCAGGCTCGGCACGGCGGCGCTGGAGAAATTTCGTCTGCGCCATACGGGCTTCGTCTTCCAGGGCTTCAATCTGTTTCCGGCCTTGACGGCACTGGAGCAGGTGCAGCTGCCGCTGGGCTATATGGGCCTCAGAAGCGCCGAGACATTGCGCCGCGCCAAGGAGGCGCTTGATGAAGTGGGGCTCTCGCACCGCAGTCATATGCGCCCGGCCCAGCTGTCGGGCGGCGAGAAGCAGCGTGTGGCCATCGCACGTGCCATGGCCAAGCAGCCCCGTCTGCTGTTCGCCGACGAGCCCACCAGTGCGCTGGATGCCGAGAGCGGTCAGCGCGTCATTGACTTGCTGCACCGCGCAGCGCGCACGCACGGCACCACGGTGCTCTGCGTCAGCCATGACCCGCGTCTGGTGCGCCACGCTGATCGTGTGCTGGGCATGGAAGACGGCGCCATTCGCAGCGACTGGCGCCAGAACAGCCCCATCAAGGAATAAACATGAACCCAAGCCCATTTCGTCTCAGCATTGTGTCGGGCGCGCCGCTGCTGGCGGCGGCCGTGCTGATGCTGGGCGGGTGCTCTCCGTCTCAGGACGCGGCCTCCGTGGTCACACCGGCTGCAGCCCAGACCAAGCCTCAAAGCCAGGTGGCGGTTGCGAGGGGCAAGATCGACGTCGAAGGCGGTCTGCTCGATCTGTCGTCGACCGCATCGGGCATGGTGCAGCAATTGCTGGTCAAGGAAGGTCAGAGCGTACAGAAAGGCCAGCTGGTGCTGCGTCTCGCGGACGATGCGGCGCGTGCCGATCTGGCGGTGGCGGAGTCCGAGCTGCAGCTGGCACAGACCAAGCTCAAGACGCGCCAGGATCGCCTGCCCGCGCTCAAGGCCACGCTGACGCGTTGGCAGGCTGCAGCCAAACAGGGCGCGGCGGATCTGCAGAGCGTGGACGAGGCCGTGCAGGCCCTGCGCGACGCACAGTCCGAAGTGGATATTGCAGCTGCGGAAGTCACGGTCGCCAAGCGCAAGGCAGAGCAGCTGCGGGCCCTGCTGCAGCGCCACGAGCTGCGTGCGCCCGAGGCCGCCGTCGTGGTGCGCCTGCTGGCCCAGGGCGGCAGCATGCTGCAAAGCGGCAGCCCGGTGGCGGTGCTGCTGCCCAAGCGCCCCCTGATCGTGCGGGCCGAAGTCAACGAGAGCTATGTGACGGCGATTCGCGAAGGCATGAAAGCCCAGGTGGTCGTTGACGCAGACGGCAGCGCTGCCCGCCAGGAACTTCCTGCTGCAACCGTGCTGCGCATCAGTCCCGTCTACGGCACGGCCCGGCTGCAGGACGACGCGCAGCGGGGCCCGGTAAGAGTTGTGGAATGCGTGCTGGCATTTGACCAGCCGCCCGCCAATGTCAAGGTCGGTCAGAACGTGAGGGTCAGTTTCCATGAATAAGCGCATTCAGATTTTCCCGTCGCCTGCGGGTACAGCTTCGACCGGCTGGATGGTGCAAAGCGATTTCGACGGCACCATCAGCTTGCTGGACGTGACCGATACCCTGCTCAACCGCTTTGGCAAGCCGGGCTGGCAGGAGCTGGAAGACGCCTGGGAACGTGGCGAGATCGGCTCGCGCGAATGCATGAAGGGTCAGGTGGCCCTGCTGGACATGAGCGAGGCCGAGCTGCAGAACCATCTGGACGGCATAGCGATCGACGAGCACTTTGCCGGCTTTGTGGCCGAGGCCAGGCTTCATGGCATCAAGGTGCAGGTCGTCAGCGACGGCATCGACTATGCGATTCGACATGTGCTCGCACGCCATGGTCTCGGGGATCTGGAAGTCATCGCCAATCATCTGGTGCAGACGGGCGAGCGCAGCTGGCGACTGGATTCGCCCTGGGCCAGCAATCGCTGCGCACGAGCCAGCGGCAACTGCAAGTGCGAACGCCTTGCCGAGCAGCAGGCGGTGCACGGGCGGGTGCTCTATATCGGCGACAGCACGTCGGACTTCTGCGTCTCCGGCAAGGCGGATTTTGTGCTGGCCAAGTACAAGCTCATCGACTATTGCGAGAGCCAGGGGATTGCCCATGCGCGCTTCGAGCATTTTGCGCAGGCCACCCAGCTGCTGGAGCAGGTCCTGCTCGGCATGGAGCAGACTGCATGAATGCCGCCGATGGATTGGGGCTGCTGCAGCAGCCGGATTTGCAGCAGCTGTGCGTGACGCCGCATGAGTTCGTCATGCCCGGCGAAGGCCGCAATGCCCGCACGGGCGTGTTGCTGATTCATGGCCTGACCGGCACGCCGGCCGAGATGCGCCTGCTCGCCAAAGGTCTGAACAAGCAGGGCTTCACGGTCTACGGGGTGCAACTGGCAGGACATTGCGGCAGCATGGAAGACTTGGTGGCAGCGCGCTGGACGGACTGGCTGGCAAGTGTGGAGTCGGGGCTGCAGCGCTTTTCGCTGCATGTGGACCATGTGGTGGTCGGCGGTCTGTCCATGGGGGCGCTGCTGTCGCTGGCCGTGGCCGAGCGCCATCCCGACAAGGTGGCCGGCGTCTGTGCGCTGTCCACCACCTTCCGCTATGACGGCTGGAGCATTCCGGCCTATACCAAGCTGGCGTTCCTGCTGCCGCTGTTCCGCCTGCTGGGCATCGGTCGCAACAGCGTCTTCATGGAGGCGCCGCCCTATGGCATCAAGGACGAGGCCTTGCGCGCGCGCGTGGTCGAGCAGATGAACAGCGGCGACAGCTCTGCCGCAGGTCTGCCCGGCAATCCCTGGTGGAGCGTCATCGAGCTGCGCGCCCTGTCTGCGAATGTGCAGACCCGACTGGCGCAGCTGCGCTCGCCCTGTCTGGTCATTCATGCCCGGGAAGACGATATTTCCTCGGTCGGCAATGCCCACGATATCCAGCGCGGCGCGGTCAACGCCCATGTCGAGCTGGTGCTGCTGGACAATTGCTATCACATGATCACCATCGACCGCGAGCGCCGTACCGTGATTGCCAAACTCAACGAATTCATCGCGCGCATTGCCAGCTCGGCGGCGCCTGCCAGGGGTGCGAATGGGTAGTGATCTCTCGCCCCTGGTGGTGACGCTGTGGATACTCAATGTGCTGGTGGACAGTGGCGGACAGCTGGCTTTCAAGGCCGCGGCCAGTGAGCCCGGGCATCGCAATGGCACGGAGCGCTGGCGCTTCATGCTGGCCAGGCCCTGGCTGTGGGTGGGCATTGCCTGCTATGTCGCGGAGTTTCTGGTCTGGCTGGCGTTTCTGTCGCTGGTGCCGCTGTCGGACGGGGTGCTGCTGGGCTCGATCAACATCGTTGCCATCATGATTCTGGGCCGGGTGCTGTTTCGTGAAAAGCTCGCGCCCATGCGCGTGGCCGGCATCGTGCTGGTGTCCATAGGCGTGGCCATCGTTGGATTGCATTGAGGGCCGTCGGCTATGAAGCGTTTTTACATTGTCGGCTTTCTGGTACTCATGGCCTTTGACACGCTGGCGCAGCTCAGCTTCAAGCAGGCCGGTGATTCCGCATTGCCGCTGGAGTTCTCGACCGGCTGGCTGCTGCGCGTGTTCAGCCAGCCCTGGATCTACGGTGCCTTCGTAGGCTACATCGGGGCCTTTTTCACCTGGATGAGCCTGCTCAAGCACGCTCCCATCGGCCCGGCGTTCGCCGCCTCGCATCTGGAGATCATCTCGGTGCTGGCGATCTCGTACTGGCTGTTCAACGAGCCCATTGGCTGGCCGCAGATCATTGGCTGTCTGTTCATCGTGGCCGGCATCATGTGCCTGGCCGTGAGCGAGAAGCCAGAGGCCGAGCAGGCTGCCTGAGATGCGCCAGCCCACCGTGCCGCCAACGGCAGGCCTGCCACTGCAGCTCGGCGATCTCTGGCCCTCGGGGGCGGGCAGCCTGGCAGCGCAGCTGGCCGCATGGCTGGGCGTGGAGGCGGTGCAGCTCGAATGCTCGGGCACCTCGGCCCTGATGGTGGCTCTGCGCAGCCTGCAGGCCCTCAGTCCGGGGCGCAGCGAAGTCGTTGCGCCGGCCTATACCTGTCCGCTGGTGGCGCTGGCGATTGCGCAGTGCGGGCTGCAGCTGCGCCTGTGCGATCTGCGCGCCGATGCGCTGGACATGGACCCGGTCTGCCTGCAGCGCCTGTGCAGCGACCGGACACTGGCCGTGCTGCCAACCCACCTGTGCGGGCGTGTTGCCGATGTGGATGCCGCCCTGCAATGCGCGCGTGTCGTGGGTGCCTATGTGATCGAGGATGCGGCCCAGGCGCTGGGCGCACGCTGCGATGCAGCTTCGGTTGGCCTCAAGGGCGATATCGGTTTCTTCAGCCTGGCCGTCGGCAAGGGGCTGAGCACTTTTGAAGGCGGCGTGCTGATGGCACGCGAGCCCTCCATGCGTGCCGCGCTGCACGCCGCCGGCGCCGCCACGCGCCTCAGCCCGTGGTGGGAGCTGCGCCGCAGCATCGAGCTGCTGGGCTATGCCATGCTCTACCGGCCCTGTGGGCTGCGCATGGCGTATGGCAAGCCGTTGGAGAAATCACTGTCCCGCGGTGATTGGATAGAGGCCGCAGGCGATGACTTCGACGATCTCATTCCTCAGCACCGTCTTGGGCGCTGGCGCCAGAGCGTGGGTGCCAAGGCATTGCGGCGGCTGGCAGCATTTCAGCAACAGACCTCCGAGCAGGCCGGTCTGCGCATCGCCCGGTTGCAGGCCTGCGGGCTGGAAGTCGTGCAGGATGCCGTTCCCGGGGCGCAGGGCGTGTGGCCGGTGATCCTGCTGCGCATGCCCAGCCAGCAGGCAAGGGACGCTGTGCTGCGCGCGCACTGGGGTAGTGGCTGGGGTCTGTCCCTGCCCTTTGTCCATGCGCTGCCCGACTATGGCCGCTACGACCATGTGCTGGGTGCTGCGCGGGGCGACACCGTCGGCCAGGCGCGTGACTGGGCGCAGCGCCTGCTGGCCATCAGCAACAGCCCGTGGCTGGATGAGGCACGGTTTGCCCAACTGGCGGGCCACCTCCGGTCCGTGGTTCAGCATGCCTGATGTTTAGGAAACGATAGCTTGTTGCGCTTGATATGAAAAGATTTCAAGCCTTTTTGATGTTGAAATCGATACCAGTCAAGCGGTAGATGCTTTGATTTTTGCAGCGCCCGCCATGGATGGTGCGGTCAGGCCCAGGGCCGCCTCCCTGCTTTTGAGTGTCCCTTCGCGCTGGTGCACATAGTCGCGCGTCAGCGGCACGGCATCCTGCCTGCGCGCCAGCTGAACCTGGAAGATGGCGATGTCCTGGTAGCGGAACGCGGTTTCCGACATCGACAGATAGAACTCCCACATGCGGCAGAAGCGCTCGTCATACAGGGCTGCGGCTTCGGCACGGCGTGCCATGAAGCGCTCGCGCCAAAGGCGCAGGGTCTGGGCATAGTGCAGGCGCAGCACCTCGATATCGCAGATCACCAGCCCCGCGCGCTCGATGGCCGGCGTGAATTCCGACATCGACGGAATATGGCCGCCGGGAAAGATGTAGCGCTCTATCCAGGGATTGTTGAAGTCGGGCACATCGCTGTTGCCGATGAAGTGCAGCAGCATCACGCCGTCCTCGCTGAGCAGCTCATGGCATTTGCGGAAGAAGGCGTCATGGAATCTCGTGCCCACATGCTCGAACATGCCGACCGAGACGATGCGCTCGAAGGGGCCCTGGGTATCGCGGTAGTCTTCCAGGCGGTACTCCAGCCGCTCGCCATGGATGGACTGCGAGGCCCTGGACCGCGCGCCGGCCAGCTGCTCCGTGGACAGCGTGATGCCGGTGACATGGTCGGCGCCGGCCACCTCGGCCAGATAGCGCGAGAGACCGCCCCAGCCGCAGCCGATATCAAGCACGCGCTGGCCCGGCTCGATCAGCAGCTTGGCGGCGATATGGCGCTTCTTGGCCAGCTGTGCCGTTTCCAGGTCTTCGTTGCCCTGCTCGAAATAGGCGCAGGAGTACTGGCGCTCGCTGTCGAGAAACAGCTGATAGAGCCGGTCGTCCAGATCGTAGTGATGCGCCACGTTGGCACGCGATTTGCCGCGCAGATTGTTCTGCAGCAAGGGCCTCAGCTTCATGCGCCAGGCATCGAGCACGCGCACCGTGGCGCTGACGGGCACATGCCTGGCACCGCGCAGCACCAGCTCCAGAACGTCGTAGACCGTGCCTTGCTCGACCAGCAGGCGCTGCTGCATGAACAGCTCGCCAAAGTTGAGGTCGGGGTCGCGCAGCAGCGCAAGGACGGCGCGTCTGTCGGCAAAGCGCAGGCGCGCCTGGGGTTGGCCGCCGTCGCCGAAGATCAGCGCCTTTCCTGAAGGAGTGATGACTTCGAGCCGTCCCGTGGTGACCAGAGGTGCAAATGCGTGTTGCAGCAATTTTTCGGTCAACCGATCCAGCATGTCAGCTCCTTGAAGCGAAGTGTTGAAAAGTGGTCGGTGAAATCGCTCTAACTCGTGCTGCTGAGCGCTATGCGCTGTATCAGCCGCTGGTTCAATGCATGTTGCCCGGCCTGCCAGCCGGCCAGCGTAGCGGCGTCAATCTGTGTGTCCTGGCCGTCGCCTGCGCTCATCAGTCGTTTCCACCAGGTGCCATAGTGCCATGACGACACGTCGCCCGTGATGTCACTGCCCGCGATCTGTCCGCGCAGCGCATCGATCAGCTGCACGGCCTGCTCTTCCAGCATCCGGCCCTGGTCCCAGTTGGTGCGCACGACTTCGGCGGCGAACACATCCTTGTCTATGCTCAGATAGGTGTCCTGCGGCCAGTCATGCAGATGGCTGGACAGCGCCTGTACCAGCTGCGAGATATCGGCAAAGCTGCGAAACGCCTTGCCCGCGCCCACGCGCCTGGCCCAGCCGGTGTCCACGCCGCAGCTCCAGTAGGTGAGCTTGCCGGCGCGCAGCGGCCGCAGATAGTTTTCCCAGGCGTGTGCCGAGCCTATGTCCTGCGAGGTAATGCCTGCCACATGGACCTGCGACACGGCGGGGTGCATGGCCACGCGCCGCACCCAGGAGCCGCAGTGCACGCCCCAGGGAAAGCGCATGTTGTCGGGGTGGTTGTCCAGCACCACCACGCGCAGCGGATGCTTGGCACTGAAGTCCTTCTGGGCGATGCAGCGCTCGATCAGCGGCCAGCTCAGATGGTGAAAGTCGCCGCTGCCCATGAGCACGGTGCCGTGCTGCGCGGGCAACTGCTCCTGCATGGCCTGGCTGAAGCGCCTGAAGCTGCGCAGGCCGCAGCCAAAGCGCACCAGCTCCTGCCAATCAGCGAGCGGCAAGCGCCTTTCCTGGGTCAGCGGGCCAACCGATCCGTCGACATCCAGCACCACAGGTGTTTGTTGCATCATGGCTTGTCACTCCACTGGCGATCGCTTTCAAACAGACCGGAAAAGCGCCGGCCCAAAGCGCGCAGCAAGGGGTTGCGGATGAAGACCAGATGCTGCGTCATGGTGAAGCTGGCGCCGAGCTGGGCCTTGACCTCGGGGTCGGTCCAGCCCGCCACATAGTGGGACAGACCCCGCTCCAGTGCGTATTCGAGATTGACCATCCAGCTCACGAAATAGAGATTCGCCTCACGCGCTGCGGGGTAGGACAGGCCTATGTATTTGTCGATCAGCCTGCCGTCATGCTCGAAGCACAGATTCCAGCCCAGCAGCGCATCGCTTTGCGCGTCGCGATACTCGAACACCATGCCGCCATTGTCCGCATCGCGCAGCAAGTCGGCAAAGAAGCCGCGCGTGAGTTTGTCGAAGTGAATGTCGCTTTGCGCGTACACCGCATCAAACAGCGCATAGTAGGCATCCACCTGGGCATCAGCGGCAAAGGCAGCGCCGGTAGGGATACGCTGGACGGAGAGCTGTGCGCGGCTTTTGAGCTTGCGCCTGAGGCTGCTGCGGCGGTTTTTGGACAGGCCGGCCAGATACTCGTCCGCACTGGCAAAGCTGATGGGCACATAGGCCAGGGCCTGGCCTTCGAGGGCAATGAACCCCTGCTCCGAAAGCGCGTCAGCCAACTCCTGCGCAAAGCAGTTGTCCTCCTCGCTTAGCAAGGGCGATGCCTGGGGCAGATCCTTGACGATGGTGAGCATGGTCCGGCCCGCAACGGCGCGCAGTTGCCGGGCCAGCGTCGCGGCATCCACGACGCGCGGCAGCGGCGCATATTCGCTGACGGTGGTGCCGATGAAGTCCGTGGTCAGCCTGAGCCTGGCGCTCAGCCAGCGGCCGCCCGGCCACGACAAAAGACGCGCCTTGAGCGCGTCATCTGCGGTGGTCAGCAAATCGAAGGGGGCGGTGAATGCTGGAGCCGGCCATTCCTTCAGCAAGGCAAAGCCTTCTGGAGGATGGTTGGTGAACTGCTGCAGCAAGCCACTGGGTTCGAGCTGGTTGCGGAAATTTTCCGTCGCCATTTCGCCTTTTTGTAGTCGGTTTTGATGGCGCCTGAGTGTGTCTGCAACGCAGAAAACTGGCACAACCCAAGCAAGAGACAGCGAGCAAGACCTGGGCGGCCCCCGCCGCCGCACAGCGAGGCTGTCGTCCCCTTCCCGAAGAGAGAGGGGGAAGCGGCGGGGCCGCCCAGGCAAAGCCGTTTCGGGGAATCAGGCCTTCTTGGCCTTGGTCAGCAACTGATCCAGAAGCACCATGGCTTCGTCGATCTCGCTGCGCGAAATCATCAGCGACGGAGCGAAGGTGATCACGTTCTTGTAGTAGCCGCCCACGTCCAGCACCAGGCCGCGCTTCTGGCCCTGGTACTCCAGGCCGCCTTCGAGGCCGATGTCCACCATCTTGTCCAGCAGCGCCTTGTTGGGCGTGAAGCCGTCTTCGGTGCAGATTTCGGCACGCAGTGCCAGGCCCAGACCGTCCACATCGCCGATTTCCTTGTGGCGCTTCTGCAGCTCCTTGAGGCCTTCGAGGAAGTAGGCACCCGATTCGCGCACCTGACGACCGAAGTCCATCTCGTGGGTCATCTTCATGACTTCCAGGCCCAGGGCCGTACCCAGCGGGTTGGAGGCAAAGGTGGAGTGGGTGGAGCCGGGCGGGAACACCGTGGGGTTGATCAGCTCTTCGCGAGCCCACAGGCCGGACAGCGCATTCAGACCATTGGTCAGGGCCTTGGCAAACACCAGCACATCGGGCTGGATGCCGAAGTTTTCCACCGACCACAGCTTGCCGGTACGCCAGAAGCCCATCTGGATTTCATCGACCACCAGCAGTACGCCGTGGTCGTCCAGTACCTTCTTCAGGCCGGTAAAGAAGTTGGCCGGCGGAATCACGTAGCCACCGGTGCCCTGAATGGGCTCGATGTAGAAGGCTGCGTATTCGCACTGGTTGGTCTTGGGGTCCCAGACCGCGTGGTATTCGTTTTCGAACTTGCGACGGAAGTCGGCCACGATGGATTCCGCGTACTCCTCTGCCGTCATGCCCTTGGGGCGACGGAAGGGGTAGGGGAAGGGGATGAACTGTGCTCGGTCGCTGAAGTGGCCGAAACGGCGGCGATAGCGGTAGCTGGAGGTGATCGAGGAAGCACCCAGCGTACGGCCGTGGTAGCCGCCTTCGAACGCGAACATCAGGCTCTTGCCGCCGCTGGCGTTACGCACGACCTTCAGCGAGTCCTCGATGGCTTGCGCGCCGCCCACGTTGAAGTGCACGCGG
Organism: Comamonas brasiliensis; assembly: GCF_018292285.1. Classification (NCBI taxonomy): domain Bacteria; kingdom Pseudomonadati; phylum Pseudomonadota; class Betaproteobacteria; order Burkholderiales; family Comamonadaceae; genus Comamonas; species Comamonas brasiliensis. The sequence goes on along the minus strand of NZ_JAANES010000004.1, from coordinate 168,124 downwards.
CCGTCATGGCCCCATTTGCCCTTGGCGTCTTCGGCAATGAACTTGGCCAGTTCGATCTTGGTGGGGTGCAGATACTGGCTGGCCACCTGGGGCAGCTCCTGCAGCTGTTCGATCATCTTGGCTTCAAGACGCTTGTTCTTGTAGCCGAAGTTGACGGCTGAATACCACATCTGCAGATCGAGGTAGGACGTGCCGGCATCGTCGTACATATAGCTGCCTTCGCAGCCCGTGAAGATCTTCGGAGGATTGACGTAGTGGACGGTGTCGCCAAACGAGCAGTATTTGGCTTCGTCAGCCAGCAATTGGGCAGTATTGATCACAGCAGAAAGCGCTCCGCAAAAATGGATTCGGTCAACGGTATGCGGCAGCAGTGTGCGTTTGCAATATTTCCGGGCTGTCGAGCATTTGTGTGGGAATTGTGGAGAGGTCCTTATTGCCGGCTTCCTGCGGCATCAAGGACTTGAAACCGGCATGGCAGCCCTCCCGCTGCGGTTTCTGCAGGCCCAAGGCCCCGGGGCCGAGTCGCCACAGGCTGGCCAAGTGGCGCGGAGGCCGCCGCGGCGGGCCGATCAGCCCAGGGCCACCACGCGCAGCACCTCGGCTCCATAGGCATCGAGCTTCTTGGTGCCCATGCCGCTCACGCCCTGCAGCTCCTGCAGGCTCTGGGGATTGAGTTCGGCAATCGATGCCAGCGTGGCGTCGTGGAAGATCACATAGGCCGGCAGATTGTGAGACTTGGCCACTTCGGCGCGCCAGGCCTTGAGGTTGATGAAGCGAACCTGTGCATCGGGGCCCAGATTGACCGCCGCCGCATTGGCCGCAGACTTCTTGCTCTGCTTCTTGCTGCGTGAAGCGGCCACGGCTTCGCGCAGCTGCACCTGTATCTCGCCCTTGAGCACGGCACGCGAGCCGGCGGCCAGACACAGGGTGTCAAACACATGGCCGCTGTTCTCGCTCACCACCTTGTGCAGGCCCAGGGCCCCCGTGGCCAGCAACTGGCGCATTACGGCGCGCAGCTGCGGCTCCGAATACTCCTTGCCGATGCCGAAGGTGGACACCTTGTCATGCCCGTACTGGGCGACCTTGTCCGTCTCCTTGCCGCGCAGCACGTCCATGATGTGACCCGCACCATAGGTCAGGCCGCTGGCCTCGTGCACGCGGAAGATGGTGGACAGCAGCTTGCGCGCCGCATCCGTGCCGTCCCAGAGCGCGGGCGGCTCCAGGCAGTTGTCGCAGTTGCCGCAATGGGTGCGGGCAACGGCCTGCAATGGCTTGCCATCCAGGCTCGGCTCCTGTCCATACTGCTCGCCAAAATAGGCCAGCAGTCGCACACGGCGGCAGTCCGTGGCCTCGGCCAGACCGAGCAGGGCATCGAGCTTGCCGCGCATCACCTGCTTGAACTGTTCCTCGGCCGGGCTTTCGTCGATCATGCGGCGCTGGTTGACCACGTCGCTGAGACCGTAAGCCATCCAGGCATCGGCGGGCAGGCCGTCGCGGCCAGCACGGCCGGTTTCCTGGTAGTAGCCCTCGATGTTCTTGGGCATGTCCACATGGGCCACAAAGCGCACATCGGGCTTGTTGATGCCCATGCCGAAGGCAATCGTGGCGCACATCACCACGCCTTCTTCGCGCAGAAAACGGTCCTGATGGTTCTGGCGCATTTCCTGGGGCAGGCCCGCGTGATAGGGCAGGGCATTGATGCCGTTTTGCACCAGGGTCTGGGCCAGCTCCTCGACACGCTTGCGCGACTGGCAATAGACCACGCCGGCTTCGCCCTCGTGCTCGCGCTCGATAAAGCGCAGCAGCTGGTTGCTGACGTCCTTTTTCTCGGCGATCTTGTAGCGGATGTTCGGGCGGTCGAAACTGCTGATGAAATGCTGGGCTTCTTCCAGCTGCAGGCGCTCGATGATGTCGGCGCGCGTCAGCGCATCGGCAGTGGCCGTCAGCGCGATGCGCGGCACCTCGGCATAGCGCTGGTGCAGCACGCTCAGCGCGCGGTATTCGGGGCGGAAGTCGTGTCCCCACTGGCTCACGCAATGCGCTTCGTCGATGGCGAACAGCGACAGCTTGCCCTGGGCATGCAGGTCGTCGAGCAGACCCAGAAAACGCGGTGTGTTGAGGCGCTCGGGCGCGGCGTAGAGCAGGGTGATGTCGCCGCTTTGCAGGCGCAGCTCCACCTCCTGCGTCTCGTCGTAGCTCAGGGTGGAGTTCAGATAGGCGGCGCTGATGCCGGCCTCATGCAGTGCGCCGACCTGGTCGTGCATGAGCGCGATCAGCGGCGAGACCACGATCGTCACGCCATGGCCGAGCTGCTGGCGCGCAATGGCCGGGACCTGATAGCACAGCGACTTGCCGCCGCCCGTGGGCATGAGCACCAGCGCATCGCCGCCGTTGATGACATGCGAGACGATGGCCTGCTGGGGGCCACGGAATTGCTCGTAGCCAAAAACGGCTTGCAGAATGGATTGCGCGGAAGACACCGGGTACTCTTGAATCGATAGCTGGTAGCGCTTGCTGTGTATGTGTTTGAGGCGGATTTGACCTCAGATGCAAGCATCAGGACTGGCCCTATTGTGCGCCGCGACCCGACGCGCTGCCCGGGCCGGGTTATGCGCAATCAACCGGCCTGCCCTATGGTGGAGGGCGAAAAATGCGCATCCAGCTCGTAGAGGTCGGCGGGATAGGTCAGGCGCACAAAGGTGATGGGCAGCTGCCCGGTCCAGGTGCGGCGGTCGATCACCAGGCAGGGAAAGCCGGGCTTGATCTCCAGCAGGCCGGCGGTTTCCTCGCTGGCGGCCTCGGCGCGAATGCGATGTTCGGCCGAGCTCCAGGGCACATGGTTGACCATCCAGGAGCTGGGACTGTGTTCGGTGAACGGCTCGTGCTCGGCGTCCGGCACGGATTCGAGATTGATCAGGCGGTCTTCGATACAGAACGGCCGGGATCCCGCCATGTGCAGGCACAGCACATGGACGATGGAGGCCGGCCGGACCATGCGCATGGCCTCCATGTCCTCGCGCGTGCTGCGCCGCTGCGTGCGGCCGAGCAGCCTGCTCGAATACTCCTGCCCCATGCCCAGCACCACCTGGCGCAGATCGGGGATCTCGAGCACGGCAGAGCTGGTTTGTGGGCGCGTCACAAAGCTTCCGGCCTTGCGCTTGCGCACCAGCAGACCGGCCTCTGCCAGCTTGTTGAGCACCTTGCTCACCGTCATGCGCGAGCATTGGTAATGGACGGTCAGCTCCATCTCCGACGGGATGCGATAGCCGGGCGGCCAGCGGCCACTGAGAATGTTCTGTTCGATCTCGGTGAGAATTTTCCCGTGCAGCGACATGGAAGAGTGTTTGTCCATGGAGTGGATTACACCAGCAAATCCGGCCGGATGCCGCTGCGCCTTTCTATGCGTTCAATACGGAGCGCGCGATGATGGTGCGCTGAATCTCGGAAGAGCCTTCGTAGATGCGCAGGATGCGGGCGTCGCGCACATAGCGCTCCAGCGGCATTTCACGGGTATAGCCGTAGCCGCCATGGATCTGCAGCGCCTCGTCGGTCACGAAGCTCACCATCTCCGAGGCGAACAGCTTGGCCATGGCCGACTGCTGGGTGAAGGGCTGGCCCTGCTGGCGCAATGCCAGGGCCTGCATGGTCAGGCCCCAGGCAGCTTCCAGGCGCAGCTTCATGTCGGCAAGCTTGAACTGTATGCCCTGCTTGTTGGCGATCGGTTCGCCGCCCACCAGGCGCTGGTTGGCCCAGTCGGCCGCCGCCTTGAGCGCGGCCTCAGCGATGCCAAGAGAGGTCGCCGCCACGTCCAGGCGGCTGTTGTCCAGCACTTTCATGGCGGTCTTGAAGCCGGTGCCCTCGGCGCCGAGGCGATTGGCCGCCGGGACGCGTACGCCGTCCAGCGAAACTTCAAAAGCATGGCCGCCGCGGATGCCCATGAGCTTTTCGGGCGACGAAATCTGTATGCCGGGCAGCTCGCGCGGCACGATGAAGGCGCTGACACCGCGTGCCGCAGCCTCCGCATCGGTCTTGGCGAAGACCACCATGAAGCGGGCCTCTGCCGCATTCGAGATGAAGTGCTTGACGCCCGTGATCAGATAGTCGTCGCCGTCGCGCACGGCCCGGGTGCGCATGTCTGCAGGGTGAGAGCCGCCACGCGGCTCGGTCAACGCGAAGGCCGCCAGCCATTCCCCGCTGGCGCAGCGCGGCAGCCATTGCTCACGCTGGCTGTCATCGCCGCCAATGAGAACGGCATCCGTGCCCAGGTAGTGGGCACCGATCATGGACGAGGTCGCTGCACAGGCACGCGAGATGGCGACCAGCGACATCAGCATGGCGGTGGGGGTGACGCCCGGCCCACCGAAGCGCTCCGGCAGATTCATGCCCATCACGCCCAGCGCGGAAAGGCCGGGCACATGGCGCGTGGCGGAAAAGGCTTCCTCGTCCATGGCCTGGGCCAAGGGCGCCAGGGTTTCCTCGGCAAAGCGTGCAACGGCATCGGCAACGGCCTGATCTTCTTCGGTCGCGCCCAGACGAATCATTGACATGGCGGTCTCTCCTTGTTTTCTTGCTATCAAAATCAACCCAGGGCGCCTGCTTCGCGCAAGGCGGCAATGGCGTCCGTGCTGCGACCGAGCCAGCTTTGCAGCAGCAGCTCCGTGTGTTCGCCCAGTGCCGGTGCGCGTTGCGCACGATTGGGCAGAGCGCCGTTGAAATGCACGGGCTGTGTCGGCAGCCGCAGGCCCGGAAGGCGTTCGTCCTCGACCTCGCAGAGCAGGCCACGCGAGCGGATCTGCTCGGAACTCAGGGCCTGCTCGATATTCCAGATGGGGGCAGCGGGAACGCCTGCGCTCTCCAGCCGCGCGACCACATCGGCCACATCGTGCTGCGTGCTCCAGCTCTCCAGCGCGGCGCGCAAGGCGGGTTCGTTGGTCGAGCGGGCTTCGTCGCTGGCAAAGCGCGGATCGCTGGCCAGCTCGGGCAGATCCATGGCGGCTGCGGTGGCATCGAACAGCTTCTTGTTGAGCACGGCCAGGGCGTAATGGCCGTCACGTGCCCTGTAGACGCCGAACGGCGCCGAGAGCGGATGCCGGTTGCCCACACGCCGCGCAGGCTGGCCGGTGAATAGATAGCGCGACATCGATGTCGCCAGAAAGCTCAGCGTGGTGTCGAACATGGCGACATCGACATGCTGGCCGACTCCGGTTCTCTGCGCCTGCAGCAGGGCTGCCAGTGTCGCCCAGGAGGCAAACAGGCCGGCAACCACATCGCTGACCGCTTCGCCGACCAGGGTGGGCGCGCCTTGAGGCTCGCCGGTGGCCTCCATCAGGCCGCTCATGGCCTGAACAGTGATGTCGTAGGCAGGGCGATGGGCCAGCGGGCCGGTCTGGCCGAAGCCGGAGACGCTGACATACACCAGCCGGGGATTGAGGGCGCGCAGCGTTTCGGGGCCGATGCCCAGGCGCTCGGCCACGCCAGGCCTGAAGTTCTCGACCACCACGTCGACCTGCCGGGCCAGCTCATGCACCACGGCGACCGCGTCGGCATGCTTGAGGTCCAGCACCAGGCTTTGCTTGTTGCGATTCATGACCGTGAACAAGGCGCTTTGCCCGTTCTTCATGGGGCCGATGGCGCGGTAGTCGTCGCCCTGAGGCGGCTCCACCTTCACGACTTCCGCGCCCAGATCGGCCAGCAAGGCCGTGGACATGGGGCCCGCCAGAACCCGGGTGAAGTCGAGGATGCGGATGCCGTCCAGCGGACGGGAGGCAGTTTTTTCGGTGGATTCAGGCATGGGATTCCCGCTGTTGATCTGAAGCGATGTCTGCATGCTGCCCAAAACATGAATCAATGGAAAATATTCATTTCCCATTCACTGGATTCAAAAAATTGATTCAGATAAATCTGCGACAGCTGGAGTACTTCGTGGCTGCGGCACGCCACGGCAGCACGGCCAGGGCGGCGCTTGCCATCAATGTTTCACAGCCCTCCATCTCCAAGGCGATTGCCGACCTCGAAGCCCAATGGGGCGAGCAGCTGTTCGTGCGCAAACATGCCGTCGGGCTGGATCTGACCGCGGCCGGGCTGGCCAGAAGCCGGGAGGCCCTGAGCCTGCTCGAAGCAGCGCAACTGCTTCAGGAGCCACGCAAGCAGGCGGTTTCCGGCACGCTGAGGCTGGGCTTTCTGAGCACTTTGGGCGCGCTGTGGATTCCGCAGTTGCTCACCCAGATGCAAAAGCGCCACCCGTCCATAGACATTGAGCTGATCGAAGGGGACATCGCCTCCCTGACGCGGCAAGTGGAGCGCGGGGAGATCCATGCCGCATTGCAATATGACCTGGGCCTGGCCCGCCCTCTGCTGACCATGCACCCGGTTGCCGCATTGCCGCCCTATGCCTTGCTGCCTGCCAGGCATGCCCTGTCTGCGGCGCCCAGCGTGAGCCTGGCGGAGCTGGCCCAGTCGCCGTTGCTGCTGATCAACCTGCCGCAGAGCCGCGAGTACTTTCTCTCGCTGTTTCGGGAAGCGGGCGTGGTTCCCACGGTGAACTATGAACTGGCGTCGATAGAGCTTGTCCGCTCCATGGTCGCCAACGGGCATGGCGTCAGCGTTCTGACCACGCGGCCGGTGGTCGACCGAACCCACGACGGCAAGCGGCTGGTTTGCAAAAGAATCAAGGGCCGCGTCGCCAAGCAGGCCGTGGTGCTGTCGGTACCCAGGAGCAATGCTTCGGCGCTGATTGCACCATTTCTGACCGTGGCAAAAAGCGTGATTGCACCCGACTAGCGCAACGCGGGTGCTGTTTTGGTGCGCGTCCTCAGGAGCCGGCGGACGCGGTCTCTGGGCGAGCGAGTTGGCACATAGCTTGCTCTTGTGGATTGTTGACTCATGTCTATACAGCTGGGAAATGCGGCAACTATGACGCTCGGGTAAGCCTGTATATACATGTTCAATCAGCAATCGCAAACTTCGCTGTCTGCACTGTCGTGCAAGGCTTGAAGTCCGCATCAACAACCGAACTGCTCTGGCATCGACCGAGGAGAGTCCCATGAAATCGACACGTCGCGTTCCAATCTGGCAACTGGCATTAGCCGCAACCGTTCTAGTGTCTGCTGCACAACATGCAGCGGCTCAGGAGACCAAGATCGTCCTGGGTATGTCGGGATGGACAGGCTTCGCGCCGCTGACGCTTGCGGACAAGGCCGGGATCTTCAAGAAGAACGGCCTTAATGTCGAAATCAAGATGATTCCCCAGAAGGACCGGCATCTGGCTCTGGCCTCGGGTGCCGTGCAATGCGCCGCCACCACCGTGGAGACGCATGTGGCCTGGAACACCAATGGCGTGCCCATTGTGCAGATCTTCCAGATGGACAAGTCCTATGGCGCAGATGGCATTGCCGTGCGCAACGACGTCAAGAACTTCGCCGATCTGAAAGGCAAGACCGTCGCCGTCAGCGCACCGGGCACGGCTCCCTACTTCGGTCTGGCCTGGATGCTGAACAAGAACGGCATGACCATGAAGGACATCAAGACCGTGTCGCTGGAGCCCCAGCCTGCGGCCCAGGCCTTTGTCTCCGGGCAGAACGATGCGGCCATGACCTATGAGCCCTATCTCTCCACGGTGCGCGCCAACCCCAGCGCCGGCAAGATTCTGGCCACCACCATCGACTACCCGATGGTGATGGATACCGTGGGCTGCGATCCCAAGTGGCTCAAGGCCAACACGGCAGCCGCCAAGGCGCTGACCCAGTCCTACTTCGATGCCATCGCCATGATCAACTCCGACAAGGAAAAGAGCTACGAAATCATGGGCGCGGCCGTCAAGCAAAGCGGCGAGCAGTTCGGCAAGTCGGCAGCCTTTCTGAAATGGTCGGACAAGGAGGCCAACCAGAAGTTCTTTGCCAGCGATCTGCTGCCTTTCATGAAGGAGTCTGCCGCCATCCTCAAGGAAGCCGGCGTGATTCGCAGCATTCCTGAGAACTACGGCGTCATGTACGACGCCAGCTTCATCAAGTAAGCGCAAAGAGGTTGCACATGGAAGCGGTATCACCTTCTATCAAGTCTGCATCACCCGCATCGGTTCAGGTGGCATCGCCTTCCGTGAGGCCGGCTCGCCGGCGCTATATGGCCCCTCTGGAGCCTGTCAGCCCCAAGGCCAAATGGCTGCTGGGCACAGGCTTCTTCCTGCTGTTCCTGCTGATCTGGTCGGCCGTCACTTTTGGCGGACTGGTCTCGCCGACCTTTCTCGCCAGCCCGCTGACGATGCTGCGCGAAGGCATTCTGCTGTTCACGGAGTTCGACTTTCACCATGACATTGGCATGACCGTATGGCGCGTCATGGGCGGCTTCATCCTGGCCAGCATCGTGGCCGTGCCGCTGGGCATTGCCATGGGGGCCTGGAAGCCCGTGGAGGCGTTCTTCGAGCCCTTTGTCTCGTTCTGCCGCTACCTGCCCGCCTCGGCCTTTATTCCGCTGCTGATCCTCTGGGCCGGCGTGGGCGAGGCCCAGAAGCTGCTGGTCATCTTCATCGGCTCCGTGTTCCAGATCACCCTCATGGTGGCCGTGACCGTAGGCGGTGCGCGCAAGGACCTGGTGGAGGCCGCCTATACCCTGGGCGCCAGCAATACCGGCATCGTCAAGCGGGTGCTGATTCCCGGTGCCGCACCGGGCATTGCTGAAACCCTGCGCCTGGTTCTGGGCTGGGCCTGGACCTATGTGATCGTTGCCGAGCTGATCGGCTCGTCCTCGGGCATCGGACACATGATCACCGACAGTCAGGCACTGCTCAATACCGGACAGATCATCTTCGGCATCATCATCATCGGGCTCATCGGTCTGGTGTCGGATTTCATCTTCAAAACCGTCAACCGTCGCATGTTCGAATGGAGTTCCCTGTGATGAACCAGCTGTCCATTCAAGGCGTTTCGCGCACCTTCACCAGCCACAAAGGCGTCAGCACACAGGCGCTGCTGCCGGTGGATTTCGAGGTCCGGGAGAACGATTTCGTGACCATTCTCGGGCCCTCCGGCTGCGGCAAATCGACGATGCTGCGCATTGTTGCGGGTCTGGATTTCCCGACGACGGGGCAGGTGCTGCTGGACGGGAAGCTGGTGCAGGAGCCCGGTGCCGACCGCGGCATGGTGTTTCAGAGCTATACCTTGTTCCCCTGGCTGACCGTGGCTCAGAACATCCGCTTCGGGCTGCGCGAGAAAGGTGTGAGCGAAGCCGTCCAGAAAGAGCGCAGCGACTACTTCATTGCCAAGGTGGGCCTGCGCGGGTTCGAGAATCACTATCCCAAGCAGCTGTCGGGCGGCATGCAGCAACGCACGGCGATCGCGCGTGCGCTGGCCAACGACCCCAAGATCCTGCTCATGGACGAGCCCTTCGGTGCGCTGGACAACCAGACCCGGGTGCTGATGCAGGAATTGCTGCTGGGCATCTGGGAGGCCGAACGCAAGACGGTGATGTTCGTGACACACGATATCGATGAAGCCATCTTCATGGCCAATCGCGTGGCCGTGTTCAGCGCGCGTCCGGGCCGCATCAAGGCGGACATTCCGGTCCATCTGCCGCACCCTCGGCATTACACCGTCAAGACCTCGCCCGAGTTCATGGAGCTCAAGGCCCGGTTGACGGAAGAGATTCGCGCCGAGTCACTGGCTGCGGCTGCTCACTGAGGCCTGCATCATGAATGTCCGAGATCCTGCCCAGCGCAAAACGGCTCCTGCAGCCCAGATGCCGCTCGCGTTGTATCAGCAGGTCAAGGACCATGTACTGCGCAAGATCGGCGACGGCTCGCTGGCGGCCGGTGCGCGCGTGCCTTCCGAGCAGGAACTGGTCAACGAGTTCGGCGTGGCGCGCATGACGGTGAACCGCGCACTGCGCGAGCTGGCCGAGCAGGGCGTGATCGTGCGTGTGGCGGGGGTCGGCTCCTTCGTGGCCGAAGAAAAGCCGCAATCGACACTGCTGCGCATTGCCAATATCGGTGAAGAGATCACCCAGCGCGGCCATGATCACCGCTTCGAGCTGCTCGACATGCGCCGCGAGTCCGCCTCGCCCGAAGTCGCTGCGGCGCTGGATCTTGCAGTCGGCGCCTCGGTCTTTCATCTGCACGGCGTGCACTTCGAAAACGAGCTGCCGGTCCAGATCGAAGACCGCTATGTGAACCCCCGCCTGGTCCCTGACTTCATGGACCAGGATTTCTCTGCCGTGCAGCCCTCGGTCTATCTGGTGCGCAATGTGCAGTACGACCAGATCGAACATGTGGTCGATGCGATCTTGCCGACGGCCGAACAGGCCCGGCTGCTGCAGATGGCTATCGACCAGCCTTGCCTGATGCTCACGCGCCGTACCTGGCTGCGCGGCGTCCCGATCACCTGGGTGCATTGCGTGCATCCAGGCATGCGCTACCGACTCGGTAGCCGTTTCCGAACCGATTCAGTGCACGGCGGCTGATCCCGGCCAGGCCCTTGAATCCCTCAGTACGTTTTTGTTTCTCTTGACTGTATAGACAGGTATAGCCATGAACACTACCACCACCCAAGAGCTCTCGAACTCCGAACTGGAACTGCATCCCGGCGAGCTCACGCTGGCTCAGCTGCGCCGCATTCAGGACGGCGGCGTGCAGCTCAGCATGGCGCAGGCCGCCTATGGCGCCATGCGCAAGGCCGAAGCGCATGTGCAGCACATCGTCGATGAAGACCAGGTGGTCTACGGCATCAACACCGGTTTCGGCAAACTGGCTTCGACCAAGATCGCGCATGAGCGTCTGGCCGAGTTGCAGCGCAATCTGGTGCTTTCGCACAGCGTGGGCACGGGTGATCCGCTGCCGGACCATGTGGTGCGCCTGGTGCTGGCCACCAAGGCCGTGAGTCTGGCCCGCGGGCATTCGGGAGCCCGCACAGCGCTGGTGGACGCGCTGCTGGCTTTGGCCAATGCCGATGTCCTGCCCGTGATTCCCTCCAAGGGTTCGGTGGGCGCTTCGGGCGATCTGGCGCCGCTGTCGCACCTGGCCTGCGTGCTGATCGGCGAGGGGCAGGCCAAGGTGGACGGCAAGCTCGTCTCCGGCCGCGAAGCCATGAAACATATCGGCCTGGAGCCCTTTGTGCTGGGCCCCAAGGAAGGGCTGGCACTGCTCAACGGCACCCAGGTCTCCACCTCGCTGGCGCTGGCGGGTCTGTTCCAGGCTGAAAGCGTTCTGGCCGCAGGCCTGGTGGCCGGTTGCCTGACGCTGGAAGCCATACAGGGCTCCATCAAGCCCTTCGATGCGCGCATTCACGAGGCCAGAGGCCAGCTGGGGCAGATTGCCGTGGCCGCCGCCGTGCGCTCCCTGCTGGACGGCAGTGCCATCGATCCCTCGCACCCCAATTGCGGACGTGTGCAGGATCCCTATTCCATCCGCTGCGTGCCGCAGGTCATGGGTGCCTGTCTGGACAACCTCAGCCATGCTGCGCGCGTGCTGGTCATAGAAGCCAATGCCGCCTCGGACAATCCGCTGGTGTTCGACAACGGCGACGTGATTTCGGGCGGCAACTTCCATGCCGAACCCGTTGCCTTTGCGGCCGACATCATGGCCCTGGCGATCGCTGAAATCGGCGCCATCTCCGAACGTCGCATGGCCTTGCTGCTGGACACCGGACTGTCGCGCCTGCCGGCCTTCCTGATCGAGGACAGCGGCGTCAACTCGGGCTTCATGATTGCCCAGGTCACGGCAGCCGCCCTGGCGGCCGAAAACCAGTGTCTGGCGCACCCGAGCAGCGTGACCAGTCTGCCCACTTCGGCCAACCAGGAAGACCATGTCTCCATGGCCACCTATGGTGCGCGTCGCCTGGCCGACATGGCCAGGAACACGGCGGTGATCGTGGGTGTGGAGGCCATGGCAGCAGTCCAGGGCATGGACTTCGACCGCCGACTCAAGAGCTCGCCGCTGATCGAGGAGCAGTACGCGCTGATCCGCAGTCAGGTGCCCTATCTGGACAAGGACCGCTACCTGGCGCCCGATATCGAAATCATGCGACTGTGGGCGCTGGAAACCGCCTGGCCCGAGGTGTTGCAGAGCATTCTGCCGAGCAACGCGGCCTGAGCCAGCGCCATGTCGTCACGCCGCAAGCATCGGGCAGTAGCGGTTCTCGCTGCGGCAGGGCAGCATTCCGGCAGCGCTTTCCGGGGCGGCGGGTCAGAAGCTGCCCGCGAACTGGTAGCGCGATGCCGGGTGCCACAGGGCCGAAACCGAGGCCACCTGGCCCTGGGAGCGGGTTCTGCGGCGCAGCACCAGACAGGGTTCGGTGACCTCCATGCGCAAAAGCTCCGCCACCTCTGGCGTGGGCATGCTCGCCTCGATGGAGAAACTCACGCCCTGCAGCGGAGCCACGCGCACCAGATAGGCATTCGGCGTCTGGCTTGCAAAGTCCTGGCTCAGATAGTCGGGAGCCACGGCCGGGTTCACATAGCGGTCTTCGACCTGGATGGGGACATCGTTTTCGAAGTGCACGACCACGGAGTGAAACAGATGGGGGGCGGCGTTCAGCTCGAACTGGCGCAGCAGGGCGGTGTCGACCTTACTGCGCTCGAGACGCTGCAGCTCCCCCCGATGGCGGTGGCCGCGAGCCGCAATTTCGTCGGCGATATTGCGCAGCTCGACCAGAGTGGCCTGGTACTTCTGCTGGGCAACGAAGGTGCCCGAGCCCTGGACACGCGTCAGTGTCTTTTCGTCGCTGAGCTCGCGCAAGGCACGGTTGACGGTCATGCGCGCCACATTGAACTGCTTGACCAGCGCAGCCTCGCTGGGAATGGCCTGGCCTTCCTGCCATACGCCACTGTGGATCTGCTGCAGCACATGGTCTTTGATGCGCTGGAACGCAGGTACGGCGGCGGTGGTATCGGTTCGCGACATAGGGTTTGTTCGGATTAGAAAAGCTGTCTAGATGATTGACGTTGGCAGGAGTAAATCACAAAATTCGTATAGACAACTTTATGGAAATTACTGAAAGTTGTTCGGACATATAAGAGACATCCAGAGGGATTGACGGAGCAATTTCATGAGTATTGATACAGCAACGCTGGGTTCCTCTGGCGCCATCGAGAGCAGAACCATCGACATGGTTCCGGAGAGCGAGCGCCACGGCACGCCCTCCAGCCAGTTCACTCTCTGGTTCGGTGCCAACATGCAGATCACGGCGGTGGTGGACGGCGCCCTGGCCGTGGTGTTCGGCGCCGAAGCCATGACCGCCATCCTCGGTCTTTTGATCGGCAACATTCTCGGCGGCATCGTCATGGCGCTGCACTCGGCCCAGGGGCCGCGTCTGGGTCTGCCCCAGATGATCTCCAGCCGCGTGCAGTTCGGCGTCAAGGGCGCGGCCCTGCCGCTGGTGCTGGTGATCCTGATGTATGTGGGCTTCGCCGCCACGGGCACCGTGCTCTCGGGTCAGGCCATCAATCTGATGTTCGGTTTCCACAGCCCTGCGGTCGGCATCATCATCTTCGGTGCGCTCACGGCCCTGGTCGCCGTGGTGGGCTACCGGCTCATCCATGTGGTGGGGCGCATTTCCACCGTGGTCGGCATTCTGGGCTTTGGCTATCTGGCCTGGCAGCTGTGCCACCAGTTCGATGTGGTCTCTGCGTTCGGCCAGAAGCCTTTCACCTGGGTCAGCTTTCTCACGGCCATGGCCCTGTCGGCAGGCTGGCAGATGACGTTTGCCCCCTATGTGGCCGATTATTCGCGCTATCTGCCCACCAAGACCTCGACCGCCGCCACCTTCTGGACCACGTTCAGCGGAAGCGTCATCAGCTCGCAGCTGGCCATGACCTTCGGTGTGCTGGTCGCCGCCCTGGGCGCCAACTTCATCAAGAACCAGGTCGGCTTCATGGGCCAACTGGCTGGCCCGCTGGCGGTGGTGATCTACCTGGTCATCGTCACCGGCAAGCTCACCGTGAACTGCCTCAATGCCTATGGCGGCTTCATGACCGTGCTGACAACGGTCAGCGCCTTCAACCGGAAAACGCAGTTCACCGCGACATCGCGCCTGCTCTACATCCTGGGCTTTGTGCTGGTGACGGTGCTGGTGGCCCTGCTGGCCAGCTCCAACTTCCTGGCCACGTTCAAGAATTTCGTGCTGCTGCTGCTCACCGTCTTCGTTCCCTGGAGCGCCGTCAATCTGGTGGACTACTACCTGGTCTCCAAGGAAAAAGTGGACATCCCGGCGCTCTATGACAGCCAGGGCCGCTATGGCGCCTACAACTGGACGGCCCTGTCCTGCTATGTGATGGGCGTTGTGGTGCAGATTCCCTTCATCAACCAGGCCATGTATGTGGGCCCGCTGGCCAAGGCCATGAACGGTGCCGACATCTCCTGGATCGTGAGCCTGATCGTCACCTCGCTCGTCTACTACCCGCTGGCCAGGAGAAGCATGAACGTGCCCGGCCAGATGATTTACCCCAGCCCGGCTCCTGCCGCTACCACAGGCGCAGACAGGAACTTTGCTGGTGCCACTTACGCCGTGCAAGCCGGCTGAATCCTCCCACCCATTCTTGAAGGATACGACCATGAACGCCAACGACGCCATCATCAGCGCGGCCAAGCAAGACCCCCGCTACGACGCCAGCCGAGAAATCCGCGCTCCTCGCGGTAGCGAGCTGCACTGCAAGAACTGGCTCGCCGAAGCGGCCTATCGCATGATCCAGAACAACCTGGACCCGGATGTGGCCGAGAATCCCAAGGCGCTCGTCGTCTACGGCGGCATCGGCCGCGCGGCCCGCAACTGGGAGTGCTATGACGAGATCCTGGCCCAGCTCAAGAAGCTCGAAGCCGACGAATCGCTGCTGATCCAGTCGGGCAAGCCCGTGGGCGTGTTCAAGACCCACCCCGATGCGCCGCGCGTGCTGCTGGCCAACTCCAACCTGGTGCCCAAGTGGGCCAACTGGGAGAAGTTCAACGAGCTCGATCAGAAGGGCCTGTTCATGTACGGCCAGATGACGGCCGGCAGCTGGATCTACATCGGTGCCCAGGGCATCGTGCAGGGCACGTTCGAAACCTTTGTCGAGGCCGGCCGCCAGCACTACAACAACGACCTGACCGGCAAGTGGATTCTTACCGCCGGCCTGGGCGGCATGGGTGGTGCCCAGCCGCTGGCCGGCGTGCTGGCCGGCGCCTGCGTGCTGGCTATCGAATGCAAGCAGTCCAGCATCGACTTCCGCCTGCGCACCCGCTATGTGGACAAGCAGGCCAAGGATATCGACGACGCGCTGGCCCTGATCAAGCATCACACCGAAAAGGGCGAGGCCGTCTCCATCGCGCTGCTGGGCAATGCGGCCGAAGTCCTGCCCGAGCTGGTCAGGCGCGCCAAGGCAGGAGGCATCCGTCCCGACATCGTGACCGACCAGACCTCCGCCCATGATCTGATCAACGGCTATTTGCCCGTGGGCTGGACCGTGGAGCAATGGAGCGCCGCTGCGGCCGACCCCGGCCAGCACCCCACGCTCAAGAAGGCCGCCGCCCAGGGCTGCGCCCAGCATGTTCAGGCCATGCTGGACTTCCAGGCCATGGGCATTCCCACGGTGGACTATGGCAACAACATCCGCCAGGTGGCCCTGGACGAAGGTGTGAAGAACGCCTTCGACTTCCCCGGCTTTGTGCCCGCCTACATCCGTCCGCTGTTCTGCGAAGGCAAGGGCCCGTTCCGCTGGGTGGCGCTGTCGGGCGATCCCGAGGACATCTACAAGACCGATGCCAAGATCAAGGAGCTGTTCCCAGAGAACAAGCACACCCACCGCTGGCTGGACATGGCCAAGGAACGCATCGCCTTCCAGGGCCTGCCATCGCGCATCTGCTGGCTGGGTCTGGGCGAGCGCCACAAGGCGGCCCTGGCCTTCAATGAAATGGTCAAGAACGGCGAACTCAAGGCGCCCATCGTGATCGGCCGCGACCACCTGGACTGCGGCTCGGTGGCCAGCCCCAACCGCGAGACCGAAGCCATGAAGGACGGCACCGACGCCGTCTCCGACTGGCCGCTGCTCAACGCCCTGCTCAACACGGCGGGCGGCGCCACCTGGGTCAGCCTGCACCACGGCGGTGGCGTGGGCATGGGCTACTCGCAACACGCCGGCGTTGTGATCGTGGCCGATGGTACGGACGAGGCTGCGGCCCGCCTGAACCGCGTGCTCTGGAACGATCCCGCCACCGGCGTGATGCGCCATGCCGATGCAGGCTACGAGATTGCCGTGGAAGCGTCCAAGCGTCATGGGCTCAACTTGCCGATGGTTAAGTAACGTCGTCCCCCCTGAGCGGCTGCGCCGCTTCCCCCCAGGGGGACGACGCCCTTTGCTGCGGGACGGCCCTTGCTGGGCGTCCCGCACCTGGGGCGTGCTTGTTTTTTGAGCTTCTGTCTCACTCACAACAGTCTTCGATGCAACGCTTTGACCTGAACCAGATTGCGCCCAGCCCTTGGAAGAACGGGGGCGGCAGTACGCGCGAGATTGCCTGCTGGCCGCAGGGCGCGGGCATGGACAGCTTTGGCTGGCGCGTGAGCGTGGCCACGATTGCCCAGGCCGGCCCGTTTTCGGCATTCCCGGGCATAGACCGCCAGATCATGCTGCTCGATGGCGACGGGGTGCGGCTGCACAGCGTCCAGGGCCAGATCGAGCACGCATTGACTGATCGTTGGCAGCCCTTCGCCTTTTCGGGCGATACGGCTCTCGATTGCGATCTGCAGGGCGGGCCGTCCAGCGATTTCAATGTCATGACCCGGCGTGGACAATGGTCGGCACGGCTGGAGCTGCTCGCCGGGCAGGCCGAGGCGGGGCTGAGCGCTGCGGGTCTGTGCATGGTGCTGCAGGGCAGCTGGAAAGCTGCCGACGGCCGGGTACTGGAGACCGGTCAGGGCCTGTGGTGGAGCAGTACAGGGGCCGAGCCGCTGGTGGCGCAGGGCGAGGATGCCAGGCTGATCCTGGTCAGCCTGACAGCGCACACCTGAAACAGGAGCAGCTTGCGCCTTTGTAACGGACGTTTCAATGAAGATTGATCTGAAAAGTTAAAAGGGGCAGGCGCTGGTAGCTATGAAATCAGGAATTTCATGGCCTGGATTGTCGTCATCGAACACGAGGAGCATCGCCATGGCGCAAGCTAATCCCCATCCCGCAGTCTCCGCCGACGGCTGCTGGCATAACCTGCGTCTGGCGCCGGAGCTGTATGTCTCCGAGGTGGCGGATATTCCCGAAGGCACGCTGGCCTGCATCGTGGTGCAGCAGGGCCGAATGGTCTGGGTGGGACCGCAGGATGCCATGCCTGCCGAATACCAGGCACTGCCCAGGCACGATGGCGCAGGGCGCCTAGCCACGCCGGGCCTGATCGACTGCCACACCCATCTGGTCTATGGCGGCGAACGCGCGGGCGAGTTCGCCATGCGCCTGGCCGGGGCCAGCTACGAGGAAGTGGCCCGGGCCGGCGGCGGCATCGTCTCCAGCGTCAGGGCCACGCGCGAGGCTTCGGAGGACGAACTGGTGGCGCTGGCGCTGCCGCGTCTGGAGCAGTTGCTGGCCGAAGGCGTGACGGCCATAGAGATCAAGTCGGGCTACGGACTGGCCCTGGAGCACGAGCGCAAGCAGCTGCGTGCCGCAAGGCGCCTGGGCGAGCTGTGTGCCGTGACCGTGCGCACCACCTTTCTGGGGGCTCATGCGCTGCCGCCAGAGTATGCGGGCCGCAGCCAGGAATACACGGATCTGGTCTGTCAGGTCATGCTGCCGGCGCTGGCCGCCGAAGGCCTGGTCGATGCCGTCGATGTGTTCTGCGAACGCATCGCCTTCTCGCTGGCCGAGACCGAGCAGGTCTTCGAGGCGGCCAAGGCATTGGGCCTGCCCGTCAAGCTCCATGCCGAGCAGCTGTCGAATATGGAGGGTGCTGCCCTCGCGGCCCGCTATGGCGCGCTGTCCTGCGACCATATCGAGCACCTGTCCGAGCACGGCATCACCGAGATGAAGAAGGCCGGTACCGTGGCCGTGCTGCTGCCAGGGGCCTTCTACACGCTGCGCGACACCAAAGTGCCTCCGATTGAGGAATTAAGGGCTGCCAAGGTCCCGATGGCCGTTTCTACGGATCACAATCCGGGTACCTCCCCGTGCTTGAGCTTGCTGCTCATGGCCAATATGGCCTGCACGCTGTTCCGTCTGACGGTTCCCGAGGCTTTGGCCGGCATCACCAGGCACGCTGCGCATGCTCTGGGCCTGCAGGACGAGCAAGGCCTGATTGCCGTGGGCCGTCCCGCCAATTTCGTGCTCTGGCCCGTGCAGCGGGCTGCAGAGCTGGCCTATTGGTTCGGCAGCAAGCCGGACTGTACGGTGGTGCGTCAGGGCCGGATTGCGCAGCAAGCCAAAGCCTGAAGCGGGGAGCGCGAAAGGTTGCTGATGTCTCACGAACAATTTCTCAATGAACTGATTTCCACCCTGGGCGCCGATGTGGCGCTGCGCGGCACGGACACGCCGGAGCGTAGCCGCACCGACTGGAGCGGCACGCCGCCCCAGCAGCCGCTGGCGCTGGTGCGCCCACGCACCACGGAGGAAGTCAGCGCCATCATGCGTCTGTGCAGCGCCCACAGGATTGCGGTGGTTCCGCAGGGTGGGCTGACCGGGCTGGCCGGTGCCGCAGTTCCTACGGAGGGCGCTGTCGCGCTGTCGCTGGATCGCATGAACCGCATCGAGGGCATCGATGCCCAGACCGGGTTGATGCAGGTGCAGGCCGGCGTCACCCTGCAGGCCGTGCAGGAGGCTGCCGTCGATGTCGGCATGGTGTTCGGCGTGGATCTCGGCGCTCGCGGCAGCTGCCAGATCGGCGGCAATGTCTCCACCAACGCGGGCGGCAACGGCGTGCTGCAGCACGGCATGATGCGCGAGCAGGTGCTGGGCCTGGAGGTGGTGCTGGCCGACGGCACGGTGCTGCCCATGCTGCGCCCCATGATCAAGAACAACACGGGTTACGACCTCAAGCAGTTCTTCATCGGTGCCGAAGGCACGCTGGGCATCATCACGCGCGTGCTGCTGCGCCTGCGTCCTGCGCCGCAGGCCACGGCTACGACGCTGGTGGCCATGCCCGATTTCGACTCGGCGCTGGCCGTGCTCAAGCGCATGCAATCGCACTTCGGCAACAGCGTCGCGGCCTATGAGCTGATGTGGGACAGCTTTGTGCAGGCCTCCATGGCCTGGCTCAAGCTCGCTGCGCCTTTTGAGCAGCGCTACCCCTTGCTGGCCCTGATCAATGTGGACGGCAAGGACGAGGCGCAGCTGCAAGGCGATGTGCAGCAGGTGCTAGAGGAAGCCATGGAAGCCGGAGAGGTGCTCGATGCCATCGTGGCCCAGTCGGGCGCCCAGGTGCAGCAGCTTTGGAAGCTGCGCGAGGCACCGGCCGAGCTCAACAACAATATGCATCCCGCAATCAACTTCGATGTGAGCCTGCCCCAGGCCGACATCGGTCGCTTTGCCGAAGCCTGCATGCAGGCCTTTGCCACTCGCTGGCCTGGTCACCAGGCGCTGTACTTCGGTCATGTGGGCGACGGCAATCTCCATGTCTCGGTGGATGGCAAGACCGTCAACGGCGAATGCGAGCAGGTGGAGGAGCTTCTCTACCGCATCGTGGGCGAGATGCAGGGCAGTGTCTCCGCGGAGCACGGCATCGGCCTGCACAAAAAGCCTTATCTGAGCAACAGCCGCACGCCCGCAGAGCTGGCGGCGATGCGTGCTATCAAGCTGGCCCTCGATCCCATGGGCCTGATGAATCCCGGAAAGGTGTTTGATCTATGACGAATTCCCTGGTGGCTTCGCTGGCTCGTGCCCAGGTGCGCCCGCTGCCCGCGTACAACGCCGGCCTGTCCAATGAAGCGGTACGGGCGCGCTATGGCGTGACCGATATCGCGCGACTGGCCAGCAATGAAAATCCCTTCGGTGCCAGCGCCTCGGTGCGCCGGGCGATTGCCGAGGTGGCCAACGATGTGGGTAACTATCCCGATGCCAATTGCACGGCCTTGCGCGAAGCCATTGCCGAGCGCACCGGGCTGCCCGCCGGGCGTCTGGTGTTCGGCGACGGCTCGGAAGACCTGATCAAGATTCTCTGCGAGGTCTTTCTCGCTCCCGGCGATCTGGTGGTGACCCAGCGTCCCGTGTTCGGCCTGCACGAAATCTATCCAAAGATGATGGGCGCGGAGGTCGAGCTCCTCGAACTGAACGAGGAGCTGGGCTTCGATCTGGGCGCCTGGTGCGCTGCCGTGGCCAAGGCCCCCAAGATCGCCTTCCTGCCCAACCCGTCCAACCCCGTGGGCTGCATGATGGATGCGGCGCAGTTTGCACAGGTGCTGGAGGCCACGCCCGCCAACACCGTGCTGGTGGTGGATGAGGCCTATTACGAATACGCGCTGCATGACGACGACTACCCCGATGTGCTGGCCATGCTGGATGCGCGGGTCGGACCCTGGATCGTGCTGCGCACCTTCTCCAAGGCCTGGGGCCTGGCCGGCCTGCGCGTGGGCTACGGCATGGCCGACAGCGCCGAGCTGGTGAACCTGATGGACAAGGTGCGCTCGCCCTTTAACGTGAACATGGCAGCCCAGCGCGCGGCGCTGGCTGCCTGGAACGATCCTGCGCACATGCGCAGCGGCGTGGCGACCACGGTGGCGCTGCGCGAGGATCTGCGCAGACAGCTGCTGGCGCTGGCAGAGCCGGGCCAGCCGCTGCAAGGCCTGCGCATTGCGCCTTCGGTAACCAACTTTCTGTTTCTCGACCTGGGTCGTCCCAATGCTCCGGTGACGGAGGCGCTGCTCAGACAGGGCGTGATTGTCAAGCCCTGGAAGGAGCCCGGTTTCGAGAATTTTCTGCGCGTATCCATAGGTACCGAGAAGGACAACGCGCGTTTTGTTCTGGCGTTGCTCGCTGCGATGGAGCAGACTGAGCGCGTGACTGCATGAGCTGCGCGGTTTGATCTTTTTCGCCTCACAGAGACCATCACCATGACTGCATCCTCATCCATTTCGCGTACCTTGTTTGCCGCAGACGCCTTGCTGCCCACGGGTTGGGCGCGCAATGTTCTGCTGAGCTGGAACGAGAGCGGCCAGCTGACCGAAGTGCTGACCGATGTGGACCCGCAAAGCGGCGAGGCCGGGGAGGCGGAGGACGCCGCCAAGGCGGCCGGCCCACTGATCCCGGGCATGCCCAATCTGCACTCGCACGCCTTCCAGCGCGCGTTCGGCGGGTTGACCGAATTCCGCGGTCAGGCGCAGGACAGCTTCTGGAGCTGGCGCAAGCTGATGTACGGCTTTGCCAATCGCATGACGCCCGAGGCGCTGGAGGCGATTGCGACCTGGCTGTACCTGGAGATGCTGGAGGCGGGCTACACCTCGGTGTGCGAGTTCCACTATGTGCACCATGATGCCGGTGGCAAGCCCTATGCCAACGATGCCAGCCTGTCCCTGGCGCTGCTGCGTGCGGCGCAGAAGACCGGCATCGGCATGACCTTGCTGCCCGTGCTCTATCAGACCAGCGGTTTCGGGGGCCTGCCGCCTCGCGAGGATCAGGCCCGCTTCATTCGCAGCACGGACAGCATGCTCTCCCTGCTGCAGCAACTGGAGCCCGTGACCAGGGCGCAGCAGGCAGCTCTGGGCCTGGCTCCGCACTCGCTGCGCGCCGTGCCGCCGGACAGCCTCAAGACCGTGCTCGCAGGCCTGCACGCCATGCTGCCCAAGGCTCCGGTGCACATCCATATCGCAGAGCAGACCCAGGAGGTGGATGACTGCCTGGCCTGGAGCGGTCAGCGCCCCGTGCAATGGCTGCTCGACCATGCACCCGTCGATGCGCGCTGGTGCCTGATCCATGCCACGCACATGACGCCCGAGGAATATGCAGGCGCGGCACGCAGCGCGGCCGTGGCTGGCATCTGTCCCACCACCGAAGCCAATCTCGGCGACGGCATCTTCGACATGCCGCTGTGGCTCAGGCATGGCGGCCGCTGGGGCATTGGCTCGGACAGCCATGCTTCGGTGAATGCCGCCGAAGAGCTGCTGATGCTCGAATACAGCCAGCGCCTGAGCCTGCGCCAGCGCAATGTGCTTGGCGGCGGGGCCCAGCCCCAGGTGGCGACCTCCATGACCTTGCAGGCGGTTGCCGGCGGTGCCCAGGCCTCGGGCCGTGCCATTGCCGGTCTGGCCGTGGGCCAGCAGGCCGACTTCGTGGTGCTCGATGCCCGCCATGTGGCCCTCAACGGGCTGCCTGCCGACAGCGGTCATGCGGCCCATGTGTTTGCCAGCCATCGCACTTCGGCCATTGCCGATGTCTGGGTTCGCGGCCAGCAGCGCGTGCAGGCAGGCCGCCATGCGCTGCACGAAGTCGCTCAGCAAGGCTTTGTGCAGACCCGCAAGGCATTGCTGCAGAACGCCTGAGGGCGGCTGCATTCAGATTTTTGACAGAAGAGAGACGCTCCATGAGCCAAGCCATCGCACCCTTTGTCTTTCACCAGGGTACGGCACCGCTGCTGATTTCCATGCCGCATACCGGCACCCATGTGCCGGCCGACATTGCGGCCAAGCTCACGCCCGAAGGGCGCGAAGTCCATGACACCGACTGGCACATGCCGCAGCTCTACGACTTCGCCAAGGCACTGGGCGCATCCATTCTGGCCGCCACGCACTCGCGCTATGTCATCGATCTGAATCGTCCGCCCGATGGTGCCAGCCTCTATCCGGGCCAGAGCGTGACGGGGCTGTGCCCGGTCGACGGCTTCGACAGCGAGCCTCTCTATGCCAGCAAGGACCTGGAGCCCGACGAGGCCGAAGTCGCGCGCCGCCGCGAACTCTACTGGCAGCCCTATCATGCGCAGCTGCGCGCCGAGCTCGATCGCATCAAGAGCCAGCATGGCGTGGCCATGCTGTGGGATGCGCACAGCATTCGCTCGGTGCTGCCGCGCTTTTTCGAGGGCAAGCTGCCCGACCTGAACCTGGGCACCGCCGATGGCAAGAGCTGCGCGCCGGCACTGGCCCAGCAGCTGCTGGACATTGCACGGCAGGCACCGGACCACACCAGCGTGCTCAATGGCCGCTTCAAGGGCGGCTTCATCACGCGCAACTATGGTCAGCCGGAGCAGGGCTTCCACGCCGTGCAGCTGGAGATGACGCAGTCCAGCTATATGCAGGAGCAGATGCCGTTCGACTACCTGCCCGAGGTCGCGGCGCGCATCCAGCCCACCATGCAGCGTCTGCTGCAGGCCGTGCTGGCCTTCGCCCAAGCCAGCGGCCGCTGAGCCGAGGCTAGTGGCCCTCGGCCTGCAGCTCGTCGCCTAGCCAGCGGCGCGGCCCCGGGCCGCCGCGCTGGCATTGGTCGCCGGGGTTGTACATGCTGCAGACCTTGAGCGACAGACAGCCGCAGCCTATGCACTGGTTGAGGCTGTCGCGCAGGCGCTGCAGCTCGTCGATGCGCTCGTCCAGCCGCTGCTGCCAGATGCGCGACATCTTCTGCCAGTCGCCGCCCGTGGGCACATGCCGCGTCGGCAGCCGCGCCAGCTGCGCGGCGATCTCCTCCAGCGTGAATCCCACGCGCTGCGCAAACACGATGTAGGCGATGCGCCGCAGGCCCGAACGGTGGTAGCGCCGCCTTCCGCTGCTGCTTCGCACCGATTCGATCAGACCCAGCGACTCGTAGTAGCGCAATGCCGATGCGTTGACGCCGCTGCGCTGCGCGAAGTCGCTGATGCTCATCAGCGGATCATCCTCAATTTTCATGATGTCTTTCTCCGGAGCTTGACTTCAAGTTCACTTGAACTTGAAGAATGCCGCCATTGTGATCGATAGCCGGTGGAGCCGCAATCAACGGCCCATGCGCTGGTCGGAGTTCTTCTGATATTCATAGCTGCATCCGCTTTATGAAAAACGATTTCAGGTGGTTTTATGCCTGAAGTTGTTTATTGAAAGGCGATAGCAGCTATCTTTCTTGAATCTCTTCCAGCCACCTGCCAATGCTTGTCACAAGCATGGCCGCTCCTGCGTCTTATCGGCAGAGGCGGTCGTTCCGTCAGGCCTGCTGCCGCCAGCAGGGCGGGCGCATTCATTCAGGGAGAGTCCATATGTCAGTTCATTCCACGCCGCCGCTGCGGCCCTTGCTGCTGGCCGGCGGCCTCGCGGCGCTGGCCCTGCTTTCCGGCTGCGGCCGTTCCGGCGCGGGTGATGCCCATGCCAGCAACGGCCCGCCGCCCGCGCCCGAGGTGCAGGTGGCCGAGGTCGCCTTGCAGGCCATCCGCCCCTGGGACGAGTTCAACGGCCGCATCGAGGCCGTGGAGTCGGTGCAGCTGCGCTCACGCGTGTCCGGCTATATCGAGCGCATCGCCTTCGCCGAGGGCCAGGAGGTGAAGAAGGGCCAGCTGCTGTTCGTGATCGACCAGCGGCCCTACCGCGCGGCCCTGGCCAGCGCCCAGGCCCAGCTCGAACGCGCGCGTGCCGCTGCCGGGCTGGCGCAGACGCAGGACCAGCGTGCGCGCCAGCTGGTGGCCGAGAATGCGGTCTCGCGCGAGGAGGCCGACACGCGGGCCGCAACGCTGGCCCAGGCCACGGCCCAGGTGCGTGCGGCAGAGGCCGAGCTGGCCACCGCACGGCTGCAGCTCGACTTCACCGAGGTGCGTGCGCCCATCACGGGCCGTGCCAGCCGCGCCCTGCTGACCGTGGGCAATATGGCCCAGGCCGACCAGAGCGTGCTGACCACCCTGGTCTCGCAGGACCCGGTGTATGCGTATTTCGATGCCGACGAGCACAGCTTTCTGCGCTACCAGAAGGCCGGCCTGAGCGGCCGGGGCCGCGCGGTGCGCGTCGCCCTGGTCGGCGACAGCGGCTTTGCCCATGCGGGCACGCTGGACTTCAGCGACAACCAGCTCCAGCCGGGCACGGGCACCATGCGCCTGCGCGCGCGCCTGGCCAACCCAGACCGGATGCTGACGCCAGGCCTGTTCGCACGCGTGCAGATGCAAAGCGGCCCGGAGCGGCAGGAGGCCGAGACCCAGGCGCTGCTGATCGACGACAAGGCCGTGCTCACCGACCAGGACCGCAAGTACGTCTATGTGGTGGGCGAAGGCAATCTGGCCGAGCGCCGCGACCTTACGCTGGGTCGCATGGTCGATGGCCGGCGCCTGGTGGAAAAAGGCCTGGCGGCGGGTGACCGGCTGGTGGTGGGCGGCGTGCAGCGCATCTACTACCCCGGCATGCCCGTCAATCCCAGGCCGGTGGTATCAGCGGCCGCGCAGCCCGTGCCCGCCGCTGCGCAGTAAGGGGGAGTGCCATGGACTTCTCCAAATTCTTCATAGACCGGCCCATCTTCGCGGTCGTGCTCTCCATCATCATGTTCGCCGTCGGCCTGGTGGCCATTCCGCAGCTGCCGGTGGGCGAATATCCCGAGGTCGTGCCGCCCAGCGTGGTGGTGCGTGCCACCTATCCGGGGGCCAATCCCAAGGAGGTCGCCGAGTCGGTGGCCGTGCCGCTGGAGGAAGCCATCAACGGGGTCGAAGGCTTGATGTACATGAAGTCGGTCGCGGCTTCGGACGGCAGCCTGCAGGTGGTTGCCACCTTCCGCCCCGAGATCGACCCGGACACCGCAGCCGTGCGCGTGCAGAACCGTGTCAGCCAGGCCCAGAGCCGGCTGCCCGAGGAGGTGCGGCAGTTCGGCGTGACCACGCAGAAACAGGCGTCCACGCCGCTGATGTACGTGGGCCTGGTATCCCGGGACGGCGCGCATGATGCGCTGTATCTGCGCAACCATGTCACGCTCAAGATCAAGGATGTGCTGGCGCGCATTCCCGGCGTGGGCGACGTGGGCATCTACGGCGCAGGCGACTATGCGATGCGTGTCTGGCTGGACCCGCACAAGGTGGCGGCACGCCAGCTCACGGCCGGCGAGGTGATCGCCGCGATCCGCGAGCAGAACATCCAGGTCTCGGCCGGCCAGTTGGGCGCCGAGCCCAGTGCGCAAAAGTCCGACAAGCTGCTGTCCATCAATGTGCGCGGGCGGCTGAAGACGGCCGAGGAGTTCGGGGACATCGTGCTCAAGAGCGGCGAAGGCGGCCAGGTCGTGCGTCTGGCCGACGTGGCGCGCATCGAGCTGGGCGCCAGCGACTACACGCTGCGCTCGTGGAGCGACACCAAGAACATGGCTGCCGTGGGCATCTTCCTGTCGCCGGGCGCGAATGCGCTGGGCGTGGCCGAGCAGGTCTACGCGGCCATGGACCGGCTCTCCAAGGACCTGCCCGAAGGCGTGGCCTTCGAATCCGTCTGGGACCCCACGGTCTTTGTGCGCGACTCGATCAAGGCCGTGCAGAGCACGCTGATCGAAGCCGTGATCCTGGTGGTGCTGGTGGTCATCGTCTTTCTGCAGACCTGGCGCGCCTCTATCATTCCGCTGCTGGCCGTGCCCGTGTCCATCATCGGCACTTTTGCGGGCCTGTACCTGCTGGGCTACTCGATCAACACGCTGACGCTGTTCGGCCTGGTGCTGGCGATCGGCATCGTGGTGGACGACGCCATCGTCGTAGTCGAGAACGTGGAGCGCTACATCGAGCAGGGTCACAGCCCGCAGGAGGCGGCCCATCTGGCCATGAAGGAGGTATCCGGGCCCATCATCGCCATCGCCCTGGTGCTGTGCGCGGTCTTCGTGCCCATGGCCTTTCTCAGCGGCGTCACGGGCCAGTTCTACCAGCAGTTCGCGGTGACCATCGCCATTTCCACGGTGATCTCGGCCATCAACTCGCTGACCCTGTCGCCGGCACTGGCGGCCAAGCTGCTGCAGCCGCACGGCGCACCGCGCGACGCGCTGGCACGCGTCATCGACAAGGGCCTGGGCTGGTTCTTCCGGCCTTTCAACCGCTTCTTCGATCGCAGCGCCCACGGCTACCAGAATTCGGTGGGGCGCTCGTTGCGTCGACGCGGCCTGGTGTTCGCGGTCTATGCGGCACTGCTGGCCGGCACCGCCGTGCTGTTCCACGCCGTGCCCGGGGGCTTCATCCCCATGCAGGACAAGCTCTACCTGTTTGCCGGTGCCAAGCTGCCCGAGGGCGCGTCGCTGAACCGTACCGATGCGCTCACGCGCCAGATGGTGGAGACGGCCAAGAGCGTGGATGGCGTGGACATGGTCGCCGCCTTCGCGGGCTTCAATGCGCTGCAGTCCACGACCACGCCCAATCTGACCAGCTCCTACATCATGCTGAAGCCCTTCGGCGAGCGCACACGCAGCGCCGAGGCCATCAATGCCGAGCTGGGCGCCAAGTTCGCGCAGATCGAGGGCGGTTTCGCCTATGCGCTGATGCCGCCGCCCATCCAGGGCCTGGGCAACGGATCGGGTTATTCGCTGTTCCTGCAGGATCGCGCAGGCCTGGGCTATGCAGCGCTGCAGCAGGCGCTTGAGGCCTTTCAGGCCGAGATTGCCAAGACACCGGGCATGACCTACCCGGTCAGCAGCTACCAGTCCAACATCCCGCAGCTGGAAGTGAAGGTGGACCGCATCAAGGCCAAGGCCCAGGGTGTGGCGCTGACCGACCTGTTCCAGACCCTGCAGGCCTATCTGGGCTCGGTCTACGTCAACGACTTCAACGCCTTCGGCCGCGTCTGGCGCGTGATGCTGCAGGCCGATGCCGACTACCGCCAGGCCGTGGAGGACATTGCCCAGCTGCGCACGCGAAACGCGCGCGGCGAGATGGTGCCCATAGGCTCCATGGTCACCGTGGTGCCCAGCTACGGACCCGATCCGGTGCTGCGCTACAACGGCTTTCCGGCCGCCGACCTGATCGGCGACTCCGATCCGCGCCTGCTGTCCTCGGCCGAGGTGCTGACCAAGCTGCAGGAGATCGCGCAGCGCACGCTGCCGCGCGGCATCGAGCTGGCCTGGACGGATCTGAGCTACCAGCAGGTCGAGCAGAGCCATGCCGCAGCCGTGGTCTTCGTGATCGCCGTGATGCTGGTGTTTCTGGTGCTGGCTGCGCTCTACGAGAGCTGGACCCTGCCGCTGGCCGTGATCCTGATCGTGCCTGTGTGCATCTGCGCGGCGCTGTTTGGCGTATGGCTGGCCGGGGGGGACAACAATGTCTTCGTGCAGGTCGGCCTGGTGGTGCTCATGGGCCTGGCCTGCAAGAACGCGATTCTGATCGTGGAGTTCGCACGCGAGCTGGAGATGCGCGGTTCGGCAACAGTCGATGCCGCGCTGCAGGCCTGCCGTCTGCGGCTGCGACCCATCGTCATGACCTCCATCGCCTTCATCGCGGGCGCCGTGCCCTTGCTGATTGGCAGCGGTGCGGGCAGCGAGGTGCGGGCGGCCACGGGCGTGACGGTGTTCTCGGGAATGCTGGGCGTGACCCTGTTCGGCCTCTTCCTCACGCCGGTGTTCTACGTCACGCTGCGCCGTCTGTCGGGCCGTTCGCTGGCGGCTCGCGCGCCCGTCCAGCCGGCCTCTGCTGTTTCACCCGGATCCCTGGAGGGCAGCCATGTCTGAGATCTGCAAACCTCTGCGCCGGCATGCGCTGGCATGTGCCTTGGCGGGCCTTTCGGCCCTGCTGGCAGGCTGTGCGGTCGGCCCCGATTTCCGCGCGCCCGAGTTGCCCGCAGCCGGCGCGCAGTTCGCGCGGACCGAGCCGTCTGCATTCCCGCAGCTGGCATCCCCCGAGACCGGCTCCGATGCCGCGTTCTGGCGCCAGTTCCAGGATGAGCAACTGACGCAGCTGGTAGAGCAGGCCCTGCGGGCCAACCAGGAGCTGCGCGGTGCACTGGCGCGACTCGATGCGGCCCAGGCCCTGCTGGGAGAAAGCCGCCTTGATCAGTTCCCCACGCTCACCCTGTCGGGTCAGGCGCTGCAGCAACGACGCAGCGAAAGCCAGGCACCAAGCGGGCCGCGCAGCCAGCGCAGCTACAGCGCCGGCATCAACGCGAGCTGGGAGCTGGACCTCTTCGGTCGTGTGCGTCGCAACATCGAGGCCGGCAGCGCCGACCTGCGCGCCAGTGCCGCCGATCTGGCTGCGCTGCAGGTCGCCATTGCGGCCCAGGTCGCGGCCGGCTACGCCGATCTGCGCGGCTGGCAGCAGCGCCTGCATCTGGCCGAGGCCAATGCCGCCAATCAGCAGGACACGCTGCGCCTGGTGCAGCTGCGGCTGGCGCATGGCAGCGGCACCGACTTCGACCTGGCGCGTGCCCAGGCGCAGCTGGAGAGCACGCACTCGCGCATTCCGGCGCTGCAGGCCCGGATCGCCGTGGCCCAGCACCGGCTGGCCGTGCTCACCGGCCAGGTGCCCGAGGCTCTGATCGCGGCGCTGGACGCGCCGGCGGCGTTGCCGCAGTTGCCGCAGAGCATCGTTCCCGGCACGCCCGCCGAGCTGTTGCGCCGTCGCCCCGATGTGGCCGCCGCCGAGGCGCGTCTGCATGCCGCCACGGCGCGGGTGGGCGTGGCCACGGCAGAGCTGTTCCCGCGCCTGTCGCTGGGCGGTCTGCTGGGCAGCTCTGCTCCCAGCACGGGAGCGCTGTTCGAGGCCGGCAGCGCCAGCCGCAGCGTGTTCCTGGGCGTGGACTGGTCTTTCCTCGACGTGGGCCGCGTGCGTGCGCGCATTGCTGCCAGCGAGGCCGGTGCCCAGGTCGCGCTGGCCCAGTACCAGCAAACCGTGCTGCTGGCGCTGGAGGACACCGAGAACGCCCTGGTGGGTCTGGCACGCACCCGCAGCGAGGACGCCCATCTGGCCCAGGCCGCCGAGCAGCGTGCACGGGCCGAGCAGCTCGCGCAGCGCCGCTACCGCCTGGGCAGCGTGGGCCTGTACGAGGTGCTGGATGCACAGCGCGACCTCTACGCGGCCCAGGACGCTGCGGCCGACAGCCGCGTGCGTGGCCTGCGTGCCGCCGTGGCGCTGTATCAGGCGCTGGCTGGCGGCTGGGAGGGGCAGCCACCGGCCAGGCCTATGATGGCGTTGCAATGACGCTTTCGCTGTTCCCTGACGACCCACTGCCCGCCGAAATCATTGATGACGGTGCCGTGCTGCTGCGCGGCTTTGCGACAGCCGAGGAGCAGCGCTGGGTGGCCGAGGTGAGGGTCTTGCAGACACAGGCAGCGTTTCGCACCATGCAGGTGCCCGGCGGCAAGTTCATGTCGGTGGCGATCACCAACGCCGGCGGCTGGGGTTGGATTTCGGATCTGCAGGGCTATCGCTACAGCGCTGCCGATCCGCAGACCGGCAAGCCCTGGCCTGCCATTCCCGCTTTTCTGGGCGAGCAGGCCGCCAGGGCCGCGGCGCTGGCCGGCTATCCGGGCTTTGCGCCCGATGCCTGCCTGATCAACTGCTATCAGCCGGGTGCGCGCATGGGCTTGCACCGTGACCAGGACGAGCATGACTTTGCGGCGCCCATAGTTTCGGTCTCGCTTGGCTTACCCTGCCGTTTCCTCTGGGGCGGACTGGCCCGCCAGAGTCCCACCCGCAGCCTTGCGCTCACCCATGGCGATGTGCTGGTCTGGGGCGGGTCTTCGCGCCTGGTGTTTCATGGCGTCGCCCCGCTCAAGCCGGGCCAGCACCCGCTGCTTGGCAATGAGCGCTGGAATCTGACGTTCCGCATGGCCAAGGCTCGCTACCCGGCAGGCCAGCCATCGGAATAGGCGCTGGCGGCGGGGCAATGCCCGGCTGCCCGGCAAAGCCTGCCAGCTTTCCTACAATGGCGGTCTATGAGCCAGTCGCACCCCACCCCCGCCTACACCCGAGCCCAGGAGCTGCCCGCAACGCTTGCCAAGCGCCTCGTCATTCTTGACGGTGCGATGGGCACCATGATTCAGCGTTTCAAGCTGGGCGAGGCGCAGTACCGCGGCGAAGGTTATGCCGGCGCCGACGCTGTGGGCGAGCGCTTCAAGGACTTCGCCTATGACGTCAAGGGCAACAACGAGCTGCTGTCGCTGACCCGTCCCGACGTGATTCGCGACATCCATGAGAAATACCTGGCTGCCGGCGCCGATCTGATCGAGACCAATACCTTTGGTGCGACCACGATTGCGCAGGAGGACTATCACATGGCCGATCTGGCCTATGAGATGAACCTCAAGAGCGCGCAATTGGCGCGTGCGGCCTGCGACAAGTACAGCACGCCCGATCACAAGCGCTATGTGGCCGGCGCCCTGGGCCCCACGCCCAAGACGGCCTCCATCAGCCCCGATGTCAACGACCCGGCTGCGCGCAACATCACCTTCGAGCAGCTGCGCCAGGCCTATCTGGAGCAGACGCTGGCGCTGATTGAAGGCGGTGCCGACGTGATCCTGGTCGAGACCATCTTCGACACCCTCAACGCCAAGGCCGCGCTGTTTGCCGTGGACGAAGCCTTCGAGCAGACCGGCGAGCGCCTGCCCATCATGATCAGCGGCACGGTCACCGATGCCTCGGGCCGGATTCTGAGCGGACAGACCGTGACGGCCTTCTGGCACAGCGTGCGCCATAGCAACCCGCTGTCCGTGGGCCTGAACTGCGCGCTGGGTGCCACGCTGATGCGTCCCTATGTACAGGAGCTGGCCAAGGCGGCTCCCGACACCTTCATCAGCTGCTACCCCAATGCCGGTCTGCCCAATCCCATGAGCGACACCGGTTTTGACGAAACGCCCGAGATCACCAGCCGTCTGGTGCACGAATTCGCGGCCGAAGGTCTGGTCAATATCGTGGGCGGCTGCTGCGGCACCACACCCGACCATATCGGTGCCATTGCCAAGGCCGTGCAGGCCACGGCCACGCGCAAGCTGTTCTACCCGGCCGAAGCCTGATTCCGCCCGGAATGGTTCGCCCCTGACCCGCGCTTCGGATCGCGGGCGTGAACCGTGCGGCCCCGGCACGACCAGGGCAGCCCTGGGCAGCCCTGGTGCTTGAGCCACAAGCACTGGCAGCTCTTTTTCCGATGCTTATCTGCAGGGGCGGGCACAATGGCCTGATTCCGGCTTTGATGCCCCGCCACCGACGACCGCATGACTGCACCACTGCAACCCGTTGCCTCCGTACTGCCCGTGTCCGTGCCCACGGGGCAGGCGGCTGCGCAGGCCGGCAATGTGGCTGCAGCCGCTGTCCCGGATCTTCCCGCAGCGCAGCAGCTGCCCGCCGCTCCGGCGACGCCCCCGGCGACCAGCATCGTGCAGTGGTCGCCGCAAACCTTGCAGAACCTCAAGCTCCAGGCCTTTGAACTTCTGATTGCGCAACTGGCCCTGCAGGTGCAGGCCCAACCCGGCGCGCCTGCGGCGAACTGGCCCAGTCAGGGCCTGCCAGCGGCCGTGCAGCAGTTTGTGCAAAACCTGCTCGCGCAGGTTCAGGTCAGCCTGCAGGGACAGGCCCAGCCCTTGCAACTGCTGGCCGGCCAGCAGGGATCGGTTGCGCTGATGCAGGCCTTGGCGAAGGCTGCGGTTTCTGGCGCGCAGCCGCCCAGCTCGGCTTTGCAGACGGCTGCAGCCCTGTCGCCCACGGCGGCCGTGGCGCTGGAGCAGGCGCAGCAGGGCATGGCTGCAACCGCTGCTGGCGGCGCTGCCGCACCGCGTCTGCCCCAGCTGCAGAACTGGCTGGTGCAGCAAGGCACGCTGGTCACGCCGCAAGGCGAGCGCAGCTTTTCCCTGACATTGCAGGTGCCTGCCGCCTGGGCGCAGGCTGTGGGTGCGGCAAGCATTCCGACAGCCCAAGGAACGGGGACGGCCCTGCGCCTGCCCATGGCGGATCCGGGTGTCTTGAGTAGCGGTCCTCTTGCCCTGGTGGTGCAGCCGCAGTCGCCGGCGGCGACCAGCACGCTGGCTACCAGCGCATTGCTGTGGCTGGAGTTGCAGCCCGTCACGGCGAGCGCTGCTCAGGCGACGCCGGCACAGATGGCTGGTCTGCCTCTGGCCATGCCCGCACCGGCGCTGGCGCAGGAGGTGCAGCAGCTGCTGCAGAACAAGTCCGATCCCTGGCTGATGATGGCAGCGGCCCAGGCTGCCAATGCCCTGCCTGTGCCGCGCCGCAACAGCGAGCACCGTTCGCATTTGTGCATGACCGAAGGCTGTCAGTACCAGGGTCTGGCACCCTGTGCCCAGCCTTTTTGCAGCGAGATGAATCGCATCTGGGCCGCTTCCGGCGTGGCGCGCAGCGGCTGAACCAAGCTGACGACGGACTGGACGCTGCGCAGGCCAGACTTTCATAATGCGTCTCGTTGCCTGCTTTTTGAGCAGGCTGCTCGGGTCGGAATTGGCAGCCCCGCTGCCAGCCATGTTCCGGCTGTCTTCAGTGCATCAGGCAGTGCCTGACTGCCTGTCATCGCCTCATCTCACAGGTCTTCGACCTTCTCTGTCTTCTGCTGTGCCATAGGCTGGCTGCGGGGGCAGTGACTTCACAATTCAAGGAGAACCACCGGCATGCGCTTGCGTACTGGCATTGCTTGTTCCACATGTTTGACTCTTTTGTCTGCCGCGCTTCCTGCGGCAGCCCAGTCCTCCAACGTCAGCATTGGCGGTCTGATCGACGGCGGCATCTATCGCGGCTTTGATGGCACGGCCCAGGCCGGCACGATCCAGCGCAGCAATCTCGCGATTGCGGGCTGGGAAGATCTGGGCGGCGGTCTCAAGGCCACCTTCCGTCTGAGCGCGCGTTTCGATATCGACACCGGGCGTCTGGAGGATCAGGGCAGCAAGCCGTTCTGGCACGACGAGTCCACGGTGGGCCTGCAAGGCGGCTTTGGCCATCTGCGCCTGGGTCGCGCCCTGTCGGCCATGTGGTCACAGGACTGGAAGTTCGACCCCTGGGCCAATTTCAACCGCATTTCCTCGCCGGCCTGGTACCAGTGGCACTACCTCACGCCTACCGACCGCTACAGCAACAATGGCTCGGCCGAATATGGGCGCATGGCCAACGGCATCTTCTACGACTCGCCCACGGTGGGCGGCTTCACCCTGCATCTGAGCGCCTCGCCGGAGCGAGGCGAGGTGCCGTTGACCTTGCGTCGTGAGGGGCGTGGCTATTCGGCCTCCCTTAACTACGACTCTGACAGCCTGAGCGGCATGCTGGCCTTTGAGCGCAACGGCAGCGGTGACAAGGACACTTTCGTGGCTGGTAAATACCGCTTTGGCGCGGCCGCCGTGATGGCCGCCTGGGACTATTCGCGCGTGGCCCAGACGGCACTCTCTGCCAAGGCCCTGACGCTGGGCGCCACCTACCAGATGGGGCAGACCACGCTGAAGGCCGGCTATGGCCGCCAGCGCATGCAGGAGCAGACCAATCATTTCTATTCCCTGGGGGCCGACTACGCGCTGTCCAAGCGCA
This sequence comes from Comamonas brasiliensis, assembly GCF_018292285.1. NCBI lineage: Bacteria > Pseudomonadati > Pseudomonadota > Betaproteobacteria > Burkholderiales > Comamonadaceae > Comamonas > Comamonas brasiliensis. The sequence continues at coordinate 133,866 of NZ_JAANES010000004.1, read as the reverse complement.
CCACGCTCTATGCCAGCCTGGGGCGCAAGAGCTACGAGTACGGCGCCGACTCTGGAACTTCGTTCGGCGTGGGCATGGCTCACGCTTTCTGAACCCCAGCCTCTCGCCCTCCAGCCGCAGCCTTGCTGCGGCTTTTTTGCGCCCGGCGCGAATGTCCAACAAGAGTTGAGGGAATTAAATCCGCCAGTTTGGGGTGTTTGTCCGCCTTTGCCCGGACGGCACGGCACTGTTTTAGGCCTTGATCCAGGCTTTGCTCGGGTAAAAACCGCCAAATACTGTGTTTTTTGCCGATATCTACGCTCTTCCTCGTTGAAATTCAACGCATGAACCCGATGCGTTGTGCTGAATTGAGTGCACAAGGGCGGCAGTTGACGGAAGTTATGGCTGGCTGTTTCGAATGTGCGCTGAAAATCTGTCAAATGCAATGAAATGGCATTCAAAGATAGCGCTTCTTGCGGCAACTCTTTGGTGGGCAACTATTTGCATGCGGGCTCTGTAAATCCTTGATTTTTTTGCCCAAAATGCGCGGCATTCCCCCGATTGAGGAGAGACCGCGATGTCCTATTCCGTGCCCGAGCAAGACAACCCAGTGCGCGCAGCCGACGCGCAGCAAGCCGCCGCCTGCGGCAGTCAGACCATGCACTGGCATGCGCCGGCCAAGCCCGTCGCGGCCCCCGAAGCGCAGCGCTGGCCCGTGGAGGCAGTGCAGTCCTTGCTGGATATGCCATTTCTGGATTTGCTGCACCGCGCCCAGAGCGTGCATCGCGAGCACTGGCCTGCCGGCGAGATCGAGCTGGCGACCCTGCTGTCCGTCAAGACCGGCGGCTGCCCCGAGAACTGCGGCTACTGCCCGCAGTCGGCCGAGTTCGATACGGGAGTGAAGGCCGAGAAGCTGATGAGCGTGGAGGAAGTCACCCGCGCCGCCAAGGCCGCTCAGGATGCCGGAGCCACCCGCTTTTGCATGGGCGCCGCCTGGCGCGCGCCCAAGGACCGCGACATCGAGAAGATGAACGAGCTGATCGGTGCCGTGAAGGGACTGGGCATGCAGACCTGTGCCACGCTGGGCATGTTGCAGCCGCACCAGGCGGCATCGCTGCGCGATGCGGGTCTCGACTACTACAACCACAATCTCGATACCGCGCCCGAGTACTACAAGGATGTGGTCAGCACGCGCCAGTACCAGGACAGGCTGGACACGCTGGCGGCCGTGCGCGATGCGGGCATCAGCGTGTGCTGCGGCGGCATCATCGGCATGGGCGAGACCGAGGTCCACCGTGCCGGCCTGATTGCCCAGCTCGCGAACATGCAGCCCTATCCCGAGTCCGTGCCCATCAACAGCCTGGTGCCCGTGCCCGGCACGCCGCTGGCCGACAGCGAGCCGGTGGACCCGCTGGACTTCGTGCGTGTGATCGCTGTGGCGCGCATCACCATGCCCAAGGCCCGTGTGCGCCTGTCGGCGGGCCGCCAGCAACTGGGCGAGGCCGTGCAGACCCTGTGCTTCATGGCGGGAGCCAATTCCATCTTCTACGGCGACAAGCTGCTGGTGACCGGCAATCCCGATGTGGAGGCCGATACAAGCTTGATGCGCAAGCTGGGCCTCAAGGGCCTGGGGACATCGGCCGCAAGCTGATCCCTGAATCTCCCCTGGCCATTGCGCCGGGGCTTCTCTTTCCGGATTGCCTAGCCTGGCATCTTGCGCAGGTTGGGCCCTGCCGTGCCTGCGATCTGGCAAGGCGGTGATTCGCCTCAGGAGTTTTTGATGGACCACAGTCTTGCCGGCCGCAGCGTGCGCCATGTCTGGCACCCTTGCACCCAGATGAAGCGGCACGAAGCCGCACCGCCGATTGCCATCGACCATGCCGTCGGTCCCTGGCTGGTGGATACCGATGGCCGTCGCTATCTGGACGGAATCAGTTCCTGGTGGGTCAATCTGTTCGGTCACTCGCATCCGCATATCCGGGCGGCGCTGACCGAGCAGTTGCAGAAGCTCGATCATGTGATACTGGCCGGTTTCACCCACGCTCCCGTGGTCGAGTTGTCCGAGCGCCTGGCCGGCCTGACCGGCCTGGGCCATGCGTTCTACGGCAGCGACGGCGCTTCGGCCACCGAAATCGCGCTGAAGATGAGTGCGCATTACTGGCGCAACCAGGGGCAGCCTGCCAAGCACCGTTTCGTGGGTCTGGCCGGCGGCTACCACGGCGAGACTGTAGGCGCGCTGTCGGTGACCGATATTGCGCTGTTCCGCGACGCCTACGGTCCTCTGGTGCGTCTGTCGGCCACCGTGCCCAGCCCCGATGCACGCCAGGCCAGACCCGGCGAATCCGCTGCCGATGTGGCGCGCCGCGCAGCTGAGGGCCTGGAGGCCTGGCTGCAAGCGCATCACCAGGAGACTGCTGCCCTGATTCTGGAGCCGCTGGTGCAGTGCGCCGCCGGCATGGCCATGCATGACGCCGAATACCTGCGTCTGGCCCGGGCGCTGTGCGATCGCTATTCGGTGCATCTGGTGGTGGATGAGATCGCCGTGGGCTTTGGCCGTACCGGCAGCCTGTTTGCCCATCAGCAGGCAGGTATCAGGCCGGACTTCATCTGCCTGTCCAAAGGCTTGACGGGCGGCACGCTGCCCTTGTCTGCCGTGCTGACGACCGATGAGGTCTATGCCGCCTTTTATGACGACGATGCTGCGCGCGGCTTTCTGCACTCGCACTCCTATACCGGCAACCCGCTGGCCTGCCGCGCTGCCGTGGCCACGCTGGAGCTGTTCGAGCAGCTGGACCAGCTGGCTGCCAACCGGCAACTGGCTGAAAAAATCAGTGCTGCATTCGCCGGGCTGAATGCTCACCCCCGCGTCAGCAACGCGCGCCGGCAGGGAATGATCTGGGCCTGGGACATCGATACCTCCTTGCCGGACTTTGCACAGCGCTACAACCAAGCGGCGCTGGACCTGGGCCTGCTGCTGCGCCCCATAGGACGCACGCTGTACTGCATGCCGCCCTATGTGCTGGACGATGCCGATATCACCCACCTGGGTCAGGCCGCGCTGACCGCGCTGAACACCACCTTGCTGCAGGAAGCGGAGCTTGCCGCGAAGAAGGGAAAAGCATGATCGGCTGTTTCGTCACGGGCACCGATACCGGTGTGGGCAAGACCCTGGCCAGCTGCGCACTGCTGCACGCGCTGGCAGCCCATCATTCGCGCGTGGTGGGCATGAAGGCTGTGGCCGCAGGCGCCGATCCCGACGGGCAGGGCGGCTGGGTCAACGAAGACACGGTGGCCCTGCGCGCTGCCTCCACGCTGGCCGTACCGGCAGCGCTGGACAACCCCGTGCTGCTGCCAGATCCCATGTCGCCGCATATCGCGGCCCGGCGCGCGGGCGTGGAGGTGACGCTGGCGCCGATTCTGGACGCCTACCGGCAATTGGCGGCGCAGGCCGATGCCGTGGTGGTCGAGGGCGCGGGCGGCTGGCGCGTGCCGCTGTCCGAGACTCTGTGCATTGCCGATCTGGCCGTGGCGCTGCAGCTGCCGGTGGTGCTGGTGGTGGGCCTCAAGCTCGGTTGCCTGAACCATGCGGTGCTGACCGCCGAGGCGATTCGCGCCGCCGGCTTGCCGCTGGCGGGCTGGGTGGCCAGCCGTGTGGAGCCGCAGATGCTGGTGCCGGAGGAAAACATGGACTGGCTGCGCAACCAGTTGGGACGGCTTGGTGCGCCGCTGCTGGCCGATATTCCCTGGCAGGCCAATCCCGATCCTCGCCTGACCAGTTTCTCTTTGCCCAAGGAATGGCAATGACCACATCTTCCAATTTCTGGCTGCAGGATATTCCACGGCAGCTGGCTGCCCTGGACGCCGCCGCGCTGCGCCGCACCCGCCGTACCGTGGCCCCCCTGCAAGGCGCGCGCATTCTGGTCGACGGGCAGCCCATGCTGCAGTTCTGCAGCAACGACTATCTGGGGCTGGCCCAGCACCCGGCCATGGTTGAGGCGGCCTGCGCCGGTGCGCAGGACTTTGGCGTGGGCTCGGGCGGCTCTCCCATGGTCAACGGACATAGCACGGCCAATGCCGCGCTGGAGGAGGAGCTGGCCCGCTTTGTGCAGCTGCCGCGTGCGCTTTACTTCTATGCCGGGTTCGCCACCAACGCCAGCATCATTCCGGCGCTGGTGGGCGCGGACGATGCCATTTTTTCGGACGCTCTGAACCACGCCAGCCTGATCGATGGCTGCCGCCTGTCGCGCGCGCAGATCCACCGTTTCGGGCATGGCGACCTGGCCGCATTGGAGCAGTTGCTGGCTGCCTGCCCGATGCAGCGCAAGCTGGTGGTGAGTGACGCCGTCTTCAGCATGGACGGCAATGTGGCCGATATCGAGGGTTTGTTGGCGCTGTGCGAACGTTACGACGCCCTGCTGCTGCTCGACGATGCCCACGGCTTCGGCGTGCTCGGCCCGCAAGGCCGCGGCAGTCTGGCGGCCGCAGGGATGACGGGGGCCAAGGCTTCGCCACGCGTGCTGTACATGGCCACGCTGAGCAAGGCGGCCGGCGTCTCGGGCGCCTTTGTGGCAGGGCACGAACTGCTGATCGAGTGGCTGCTGCAGAAAACGCGCAGCTACACCTTTGCGACAGCTGCACCCGCGATGCTGGCGCGTGCATTGCAAACCAGTCTGCAGCTGATAGAGCAGGAGAGCGCCTTGCGCCTGCAGTTGCAGGCCCGTATCGCCCAGTTGCGCGCGGGTCTGCAGCCCTTGTTGCAGGGCAAGGGCTGGCGGCTTTTGCCATCGGACACCGCCGTGCAGGCGCTGGTGGTGGGCGGCAACGACGCTGCGCTCAGCCTTATGGAGGGGTTGCGCCGTCATGGCCTATGGGTGCCGGCGATCCGTCCCCCCACCGTGCCTGTGGGCACGGCACGGCTTCGCATCGCCCTGTCGGCGTTGCACACCGAGGCGGACGTGAACCAACTGCTGGCGGCGCTGCAGGAGCTGGCAGGCTGACACTGCCGGGCGGCGGGGCCTGCACTGTCAGGCCAGGGTCGCACAAGGCCCTGGCCTTCGTCGATTTGACCGTTAACAAACCGAACTCTACGACCGCTGGTCCATTCGTGGGCCGGTGGTGCGATCGCGCTTGGGCGCGTGCGGATTCTTGATTCTCAACCTCGCAGCCAGGAGCGATTTTGATGGGTTTTTCTCGAGGTCTGGCCGCGTCGCTGGGCATGTTTGCGCTGGGTGCGGCATGGGGCCAGTCTTCCCAGGTCCAGATCAGCGGTCTGCTTGATCTGGGCATTTATCGCGACTTCAAGGGCACGGCACAACTGGGCACGATTCAACGCAGCCACATCACATTTTCGGGTGTCGAGGATCTGGGAGGCGGACTCAAGACCACGTTTCGCCTCAGCCACCGGCTGGATCTGGACACCGGTCTGAACGAAGGCTTTGGGCAGAAGCCCTTCTGGCACGGTGAATCCACCGTCGGCCTGCGCGGCGACTGGGGGCATGTGCGCCTGGGGCGGGCGTTGTCGGCACTCTGGGCCCATGACTGGAAGTTCGATCCCTGGGGCCATATCAATCGCGTGGCCTCCTCGGCCTGGTACCAGTGGTTCTATTACGCGCCCACGGATCGTGTCAGCAACAACGGCGCGCCCGAATTCGGCCGTACGCCGAACGGCATTTTCTATGACTCGCCCACGCTTGGCGGCTTCACCCTGCACCTGAGCGGATCGCCCGAGCGTACCCAGGGAGCGGGCGGTGGCAAGCCCTATGCGGCATCGCTGGAATATGCCCGTGGCCCGCTGTCAGGGCTGCTGGCGCTTGACCGCAACGGCAGCGGCGACCGGGCCTTGTTCGGGGCCGTCAAGTACCGGCTGGGCGTCACCACACTGGGCGAAACGACGCTGATGGCTTCGACCGACGACAGCCGCAGGGCACAGGGCCTGGGGCGCTCGCGCGTGCTCTCGGTCGGTGCTACGCACAAGCTGGCCGCACAGACCACGCTCAGGGCCGGCGTGGGGCGGCAGAAGCTCGATGACGATACCCGTCTGTTCTATTCGCTGGGCGCAGACCATGCGCTGTCCAGACGCACCACGCTATACCTCAGCCTGGGCCACCAGCGGCTGGACCACAAGGGCGGCAGCACCTCGCTGGGCGCAGGCATGTCGCACGCCTTCTGAGTTCATCAAGAAGTCGCTGCCCGCGGCCTACCTGCCCACACCTTCCACCAGCTTGGGCACGCGGGGAGCCACGGCGCACATCAGCTCATAGCCCAGCGTGCCGGCGGCAGCGGCCACCTCGTCGATGGGCAGCACGGCGCCATTGCTGGCGCGGCCCCAGAGCGTGACCTCGCTGCCCAGTCTGGCCTTGGGCACGGGGCTCAGGTCCACGGCCATCATGTCCATGCTGACGCGACCCAGCGTGCGGGTGCGCACACCTTCCACCAGCACCGGCGTACCTGTGGGGCAGACGCGCGGATAGCCGTCCGCATAGCCGCAGGCCACCACGCCCAGACGCAGCGGAGCGTCGCACTGGAAGCGCGAGCCATAGCCCACGGTATCGCCCGGCTGCAGCTCCTGAATGCCTATGATTTTGGACGACAGCGTCATGGTCGGCTCAAGCCCCCAGTGGGCCGCGTCGTGAGCGGGGAAGTCGGGCGAGCTGCCGTAGAGCACGATGCCGGGGCGCACCCAGTCGCAGCGCACATTGCTCTCATCGCCATACAGCAAGGTGGCGGCGCTGTTGCTGATGCTGCGCTCGCCGGGCAGGTCCAGCGTGGTTTCGTGGAAGACCTTGAGCTGATGGTCGATGCCATGTGCCACGTCGGCATCGCTGAAATGGGTCATGAACGAAATCTCGTCGACCTGGGGAAGGGCGTTCAGCCGCGCATAAGCCGCACGAAAACGCTCGGGTGTAAAGCCCAGCCGGTTCATGCCGCTGTTCATCTTGAGGAATACACGGTGGCCGACCTGGGTCTTGTGGGCGGCCAGCCAGTCGATCTGTTCGTCGCAGTGCACGGCATGCCAGATACCGAGGCGCGAGCAGATTTCCAGGTCGCGCAGCTCGAACACGCCTTCGAGCAGCAGGATGGGGCCTCGCCAGCCCAGTTGGCGCACGCGCTGGGCTTCATCCAGGTCCAGCATGGCAAAACCGTCCGTCGCTCGCAGCCCCTCAAACACGTTTTCGATACCGTGGCCATAAGCGTTGGCTTTGATCACGGACCACAATTTGGCATCAGGGACGGCTTGCCGTACCCGCTCCAGATTGTGGCGAACGGCTTCAGGATGGATGGTGACAGTAATGGGACGAGGCATGGTTTTTCTCAATCAGACCAGTGGGATTCTGGCACTGTCAGCCGGAGCCTGCGTGATATAACCGCCAGTCACTTGCCACGGGGTCTCTTATTTCTTGGCATCGGTCCGCCCGGTGCCAGTTACAGCTAATTCATGAAGCGCGGTTTCTACACCATCATGTCAGCGCAGTTTTTCAGCTCGCTGGCAGACAACGCCTTGTTTGTGACCGCTGTAGAGCTGTTGCGTGCCAATGGTGCCCCCGAGTGGCAACGTGCTGCCCTGGTGCCCATGTTCGCACTGTTCTACGTGGTTCTGGCGCCCTTTGTCGGAGCCTTTGCGGACGCCTTGCCCAAGGGACGGGTCATGTTCATCAGCAACGCCATCAAGGTGGTGGGCTGTCTGATGATGCTTTTCGGCCATCATCCGCTGATCGCCTACGCCGTCATCGGCCTGGGCGCAGCGGCCTATTCGCCGGCCAAGTACGGCATCCTGACCGAGCTGCTGCCGGCCTCCCAGCTGGTCAAGGCCAATGGCTGGATCGAGGGCCTGACCATCACCTCCATCATTTTGGGAGTGCTGGTGGGCGGCCAGTTGGTGGGGCCGACCATTTCCGAGCATCTGCTGGGCTTTGACTTCCCGTATTTCAGCACCGGCGTGGATAGCCCGGCCGAGGCCGCGATTGCCGTGCTGATCCTGATCTACATCGTGGCGGCCTGGTTCAATCTGCACATCCCGCTGACAGGCGTGGCCATGCGTCCGCTACGTGAAGACCCGAGCAAGAGCCTGCTTGCCAATCTGCTGGGCCTGCTGCCCGATTTCTGGCGCTGCAGCAAACGCCTGTGGGCCGACAAGCTGGGCCAGATCTCGCTGTCCACGACCACGCTGTTCTGGGGCGCATCGGGCAATTTGCGCTACATCGTGCTGGCCTGGGGCGCTGCGGCCCTGGGCTACAGCACTACCCAGGCATCGGCCCTGGTAGGGGTGGTGGCCATAGGCACGGCCGTCGGTGCGGTGCTGGCCTCCATGCGCATGCGCCTGGACAATGCCACGCGGGTGATTCCCATGGGCGTGCTCATGGGCCTGCTCGTGGTCTGCATGATCTTTATCGACAATCTCTGGGTGGCCGTGCCCTTCCTCATTCTGCTTGGCGGTCTGGGCGGCTTCCTGGTCGTGCCCATGAATGCGCTGCTGCAGCACCGCGGCCACAACCTCATGGGTGCGGGTCGCTCGATTGCGGTGCAGAACTTCAACGAGCAGCTGGCCATCCTGGCCATGGGCGGTTTCTACAGCCTGTCCACCAAAATGGGATTGACTGCTTTTGGTGCGATCACGGTATTCGGTCTGCTGGTCGCCGCTACCATGGTGCTGATCGGCCTCTGGCACTGGAATAACTGCAAAAAGCACCCGCAAGAGGTCGAGAAACTGCTGGACATCGCTCGTCGCGATTGCCATTGAAACCCTGCAGCCAGCGCGCTGCATTCACTACACAATCAATAGCTTCTAACGCTTGCAGAGTAAGCGTTAGAAGCCTTTTTTATGCATAGCCCACTGCCTGTATTTGCGCTGCTGCTCAATGCCCTGATCTGGGGCTTGTCATGGTGGCCGTTTCGTCTCATGCATGAGGCCGGCCTGCATCCGCTATGGGCCACGGCACTGATGTATGCACTGGTGCTGGCTGGTCTGCTGACGCTGCGCCCGGCTAGCCTGAGGCAGGCCTGGCAATACCCGGTGCTCCTGCTGCTGGCGGCCAGCTCGGGCCTGAACAACGTGGCCTTCAACTGGGCAGTGACCGTGGGTGACGTGGTGCGCGTCATTCTGCTGTTCTATCTCATGCCGGCCTGGGCGGTACTGCTGGCCTGGAAGCTGCTGGGCGAAAAGCCCACGCCGATGGCGCTGCTGCGGCTGTTGCTGGCCTTTGGCGGTGTGGTGCTGGTGTTGCTGCCCGCCGATGCCTCGCTGTCGGGGCTGTTTGCCGGACTGACCCTGGCCGATGCGCTGGCCGTGTTTGGCGGCTTCATGTTCGCGTTGACCAATGTGCTGCTGCGCCGCTTTCAAGGCATTCCGGCCCAGGCCCGCATGCTGGCCATGTTTGCCGGCTGCATGAGCATGGGCCTGCTGACAGCCCTGAGCGCCAGCAGCCTGGGCGTGGTGCCTGGCTTTCCGGCCTTCGACGGCAGCTGGGTCCTGGTGGCGCTGGGTCTGGCCGTGCTGCTGATGCTGGGCAACTGGGCCCTGCAGTTCGGTGCCGCCCATCTGCCTTCGGGCGTGACTTCGGTGGTCATGCTCAGCGAAGTGGTGTTTGCCAGCGTCTCCTCGGTGCTGATCGCCCATGAGGCGCTTTCGGTGCGCACGCTGGCCGGTGGCGCCCTCATCATGGGCGCGGCCTTGCTGGCGACCTTGGGCAGAATCCAGAGAAAGTAGCCCGCAGCGACACCAGAGCATCCTGCGGGAGCCGCGCCGCAGCTGAGCGCTGGCCGGGTTACAGGAGCTTGCCGGCCAGGATCAGGTATCCGGGCACCCAGCCCGTGAGCACGCCTTGCGCGATGCACAGCCAGCCCGTGGGGCGCTCAATGCTCTTCCTCAGGGCCAGCAGTGCGAAGAACAAGGCCCAGAGCAAGGCCCAGGCAGCCCAGTTGACGCCCATCCACCAGTCCAGCCCCGAGCTGGCGCTGGTCAGCGTATCCAGGGCCACGGGAACGGCGGTGACCGCCACGAACAGGCTGAACCAGCCCAGACCCCGGCCGTCGGCACCGCTGAAGCGATTGAAAGCCACCCAGAGATAGGTGAAGGCGAACAGCAGGGTCAGCGCACCGCTCTTGACCGATGCCGCGTCGGCCGCCGGGCCGAAGATGCTGGCCAGGCCAATGCATAGCGACACCACGCCGGTGAAGATGTTGATGACCCAGATTTCCTTGTCGGCAATCTTGCCCAGCATCCACAGGCCGTTGAGAAACAGCACGGCACCCACATAAAACAGCGACAAACCCAACCACATACAAAAGCTCCTTGGCTGCAGGCTGGTGCAGCGCGGCGAGGATTGTGGGGCCGTGCGGGGTAGGGCGTAACCCTGGGTGAACGCAAAAGAGTCTTGCGCAGTGGGTCGGGAATGGGCTCAGAACGCCCCATCCCGACCGCCGCGCAGACGGCGGTACAGCGTGCCGCGCGAGATGCCCAGGGCGCGCGCGGCCTGGGAGACATTGCCGCCATGCTGGTCCAGCGTCTCCCTGATCAGCTGCGCGCCGTGCTCGCGCAGCGTTGCGAGAGGCGGTGCCTCGGCGACATGCGTTGCTTCGGGGGCGACGGGGCAGGCCAGGTCTTCCACGCTGCTGGTCTCCAGGTGCGTGCCAAGGCCATGCGAAGTTTGCAGATGCGCCTGCATCCAGACGCCCAGGCCGCTGGCCAGGCGCAGCGGCGCGGGGCCGGGCTGGCCGCTCAGTTGCAGCAAGCGCGGCAGATCATGGCCCAGCAGCTCCAGCGCGCTGCACGCTGCATGCCCGGGCTGGCCGATGAGCTGGGCGGCGGTGCCGTTCATCCAGGCGACGCGGCCATCGGCGGCCACGCCCATCAGCGCCTGCAGCGGCGTATGCAGCAAGGTTGGCGTCACCTGAAAGCGCAGCACCAGATGCTCGTGCGACTGCGCCTGCAGCAAGGTGTTTTCGATGGTCGTGGCGTACATGCCGACCACGGGACTGGCGTCGAAGCTGAAATGCTGCTCCTCCACCATCAGGTTGAGCACCCCGGCCAGGCGGCCGTGCACGTCGCGTATCGGTGCTGCTGCGCAGCGGAAGGCGTGCAGCTCGTCGAAATAGTGCTCGCCGTTGGTGACGGTGCAAGCCTGGCCGGTGGCGGCGACGATGCCCGGTGCGGTCGTTCCCATGGCCTGCTCGGACATGTTCAGGCCGACCCGCTCGTCACGGGGCCGCATGGATGTCGGGGAGACATGGAGCACGATGCCCTTGTCGTCCGTCAGCATCACGCGTGTGCCGGTACCCGCCAGGGCCTGCTCCAGGGTCGGCAGCTCGTGCTGCAGCGCGAGCAGCAGGCCGCGGCAGCGCTCCTGCGTGGCATGCAGCCGGCTGGGGCTGACGGGAGCCAGAGCCAGCCGTCGTCCATTGCAATGCTGGCGCTGGCTGCGCAGCCAGGACTGGATGACCGCCTCGCTGACCAGGCCCGAGGGACGTATGCCGGCCTCGAAGAACTGGCGGCGAGCCTGCAGGGCACGCTCCGCACCGGTGCTCGAGAAGCACTGCTGTAGCGCGTCCATCGCGCGTGGCTCATCAACGCTCATGTCATGTCCAGGCTGTTCGCAGGAGCGGTCAATGTGTTCCGCAATGGAACAGTTCGAGCCTGGGGAAATCCCGATCATGAAGAAAAACAGGCGATACACCATGCTTTGCGGCATAGCAATCACAACAGGAGACATCGATGAAACGGCTGATCGGCAACTCTCATGGATGGCCCGGCCGCATGGCCTGGATGCTGGCCGCCTGCCTGGGGAGCGCAGCGGCTTTCGCGCAAACCGACCCCGCAGCGCAGGCTGCTGCCGCCGTGCAGCGCGTCGACGGCGCCTTCATCCGCGCCAATGCTGCCAAGACGCCTGACTGGCCCACCATCGGCGTGGACTATGCCGAGACCCGCTACAGTCGCCTTGATCAGATCAATGCCGCCAACGTCAAGGACCTGGGCCTGGCATGGTCGTACAACCTCGAGTCCACGCGCGGCGTGGAGGCCACGCCTGTCGTGGTGGACGGCATCATGTACGTCAGCGCCTCATGGAGCGTGGTGCATGCCATCGACACCCGCACCGGCAACAGGATCTGGACCTATGACCCGCAGATCGACCGCAGCACCGGCTTCAAGGGGTGCTGTGACGTCGTCAACCGCGGCGTGGCGCTGTGGAAGGGCAAGGTCTATGTGGGTGCGTGGGATGGCCGCCTGATCGCGCTGGACGCCGCCACCGGCAAGGAGGTCTGGCACAAGAATACCTTTGAGGGGCAGAAGGGGTCGCTGACCATCACCGGCGCGCCGCGTGTGTTCAAGGGCAAGGTCATCATCGGCAACGGCGGCGCCGAATATGGCGTGCGCGGCTATATCACGGCCTATGACGCCGAGACCGGCGAGCAGAAATGGCGCTGGTTCAGCGTACCCGGCGATCCGTCCAAACCTTTCGAGGACGAGTCCATGAAGCGCGCCGCCAGGACCTGGGACCCCAGCGGCAAATGGTGGGAAGCCGGCGGCGGCGGCACCATGTGGGACAGCATGACCTTCGATGCCGAGCTCAACACCATGTATGTGGGCACGGGCAATGGCTCGCCCTGGTCGCACAAGGTGCGCAGCCCCAAGGGCGGCGACAACCTGTACCTAGCTTCCATCGTGGCGCTGGACCCCGACACCGGCAAATACAAGTGGCACTATCAGGAAACACCGGGCGACAACTGGGACTACACCTCCACCCAGCCCATGATCCTGGCTGACATCAAGATCGCCGGCAAGCCGCGCAAGGTCATACTGCATGCGCCCAAGAACGGCTTCTTCTTCGTGCTCGACCGCACCAACGGCAAGTTCATCTCGGCCAAGAACTTCGTGCCCGTGAACTGGGCCAGCGGCTACGACAAGCAGGGCAAGCCCATCGGCATTGCCGCAGCGCGCGACGGCAGCAAGCCCCAGGACGCGGTGCCGGGCCCGTATGGCGCGCACAACTGGCACCCCATGTCCTTCAACCCGCAGACGGGCCTGGTGTATCTGCCTGCGCAGAACGTGCCCGTCAACCTGATGGACGACAAGAAATGGGAGTTCAACCAGGCCGGACCGGGCAAGCCCCAGTCGGGCACGGGCTGGAACACGGCCAAGTTCTTCAACGCCGAGCCGCCCAAGAGCAAGCCTTTTGGTCGCCTGCTGGCCTGGGACCCCGTTGCGCAAAAGGCCGCCTGGAGCGTGGAGCATGTCTCGCCCTGGAACGGCGGCACGCTGACCACGGCGGGCAATGTGGTGTTCCAGGGTACGGCTGATGGCCGCCTCGTGGCCTATCACGCGGCCAGCGGTGAAAAGCTGTGGGAAGCGCCCACGGGCACCGGTGTGGTGGCAGCGCCCAGCACCTATATGGTGGATGGCAAGCAGTATGTCTCGGTGGCCGTAGGCTGGGGCGGTGTCTACGGTCTGGCTGCACGCGCCACCGAGCGCCAGGGCCCGGGCACGGTCTATACCTTCGTTGTGGGCGGCAAGGCCAGGATGCCGGAGTTCGTGGCCCAGCGCGCAGGCCAGCTGCTGCAGGGCGTGAAATACGATCCCGCCAAGGTCGAGGCCGGCACCATGCTGTATGTAGCCAACTGCGTGTTCTGTCACGGCGTGCCGGGCGTGGACCGTGGCGGCAACATTCCCAATCTGGGCTATATGGACGCGAGCTATATCGAGAACCTGCCCAACTTCGTCTTCAAGGGCCCGGCGATGGCGCGCGGCATGCCGGACTTCACGGGCAAGCTGTCGGGCGATGACGTGGAGTCCCTCAAGGCCTTCATCCAGGGCACGGCGGACGCCATTCGGCCCAAGCCCTGAAGCCTGCACTTCACCACGCCGGCCCGCCGGTGCGTCCGAGCCAGCACCGGCGGGCCCAGATTGCAAACCTCTTCTTTTGACTCGATACCAAGGAAACAGCCTTATGCAAGACCATCTGCAGTTCTACATCGACGGCCAATGGGTGAATCCGGTCAGCCCGCGCAGCCTGGACGTCATCAATCCCTCCAGCGAGCAGGCCATCGCCCGCATCAGCATGGGCTCGGCCGCCGACGTGGACAAGGCCGTAGCCGCCGCACGCCGCGCCTTCGAGAGCTACTCGCGCACCAGCCGCGAAGAGCGCCTGGCCCTGCTGGCCAAGGTGCTGGAGGTCTACCAGCGCCGCTACGGCGACTTTGTGCAGACCATCTCGCAGGAGATGGGGGCGCCGCTGTGGCTGTCCAAGGCGGCGCAGGCCGCCATGGGGGTAGCTCATCTGGGCTCCACCATCGAGGTCCTCAAGAACTTCGCCTTCGAACAGGTGCAGGGCAGCACGGCCGTCGTGCACGAGCCCGTGGGTGTGGTCGGCATGATCACGCCCTGGAACTGGCCCATCAACCAGATCATGTGCAAGGTCGCTCCGGCCCTGGCTGCTGGCTGCACCATGGTGCTCAAGCCTTCGGAAGTCGCTCCGCTCAATGCCCTGCTTGTGGCCGAGGTGCTGCACGAGGCGGGCGTGCCGCCCGGCGTCTTCAACCTCGTCAACGGCGACGGCCCCGGCGTGGGCGAGGCCATGTCCTCCCACCCGGGCATAGACATGATGACTTTCACCGGCTCCACGCGCGCAGGCATTGCCGTGGCCAAGGCCGCGGCCGACAGCGTCAAGCGCGTGGCCCAGGAGCTGGGCGGCAAGTCCGCCAATATCGTGCTGGACGACGCCAACCTGCAAAAGGCCGTGACCCAGGGCGTGCAGGCGGTGCTGATGAATTCGGGCCAGAGCTGCAATGCTCCCACGCGCATGTTCGTGCCGCGCGCCCTGCATGGTCAGGCCGTGGAGATCGCGCGCAGCGTCGCCGCAGCAGCGACCGTGGCTGATGCGCTGGCGGAGGGCATGCACATGGGGCCCGTGGTCAGCGAGGCGCAATGGGGCAAGATCCAGGCCCTGATCCGCAAGGGCATTGAAGAGGGCGCGACCCTGGTGGCGGGCGGTACGGGCCGCCCCGAGGGGCTGACCCGGGGCTACTTTGTCAAACCCACGGTGTTTGCCGACGTGAGCAACGACATGACCATTGCGCGCGAGGAAATCTTCGGTCCCGTGCTGGTGATGATTCCCTACGACGACGAGGAAGACGCCATCCGCATGGCCAACGACACGGTGTACGGCCTCTCGGGCTATGTGCAATCGGGCAGCCTGGAGCGTGCGCGCCGCGTGGCCGCGCGACTGCGTACAGGCATGGTGCACCTCAACGGCGCGGGGCCTGACTTCAATGCGCCGTTCGGCGGCTACAAGCAGTCAGGCAATGGCCGTGAATGGGGCGAGCACGGTTTCCGCGATTTCCTGGAAACCAAGGCTGTCATGGGTTACGGCGCGGTCTGATCTATTCAAAATCAATAGCTGCTGGCGCCCATCTGATAGGCGTCAGCAACTATTTTTTATTGAATATTCTGCTGGCGGCGACGTGCGCGTTCCAGCTGCTGGGCGACCTGGCGCGGATTCATGCCGTACATCTCGGCGAACTCCTGCTCCGACGTCTGGCCGCTGAGCTGGAAGGAGCGCAGCAGCGCTTCGTCCTTGGCGGCACGGGCGTCGGCCTCGGCCAGCGCATCGGCCACCAGCGCATTGGTCTTTTCGTCACGGCCCTGCACGCGCTCGGCGTAATCCTCGCGCGTGAGACCGGAGGCTTCGTAGGCGACGACGATACGGTTGCGCAGCTTGGGCGTCAGGTCTTCCTGCGTGCGCTGCTGGCGGCGGCGGAAGACTTCGATCAGCGCGTGGTGAACATGCTCGGGCAGCGTGGCCTCCACGGGCTGGCCGCTCAGGTCATGGCGCTGCTGGCCGCTGGCCATGGCCGCCAGATAGCGACCGGAGCGGGTGTGCTGCTGCAGCGCGCTCTTGAGCGCGTCCTTGTCCAGCTCCGGGTGGGCGGCCAGCAGGTCTTCAAAGATGCCGCGCTTGAAGGGCAGCAGTTGCTCGCCGAACAGGGCCGGGTGCCACTGCGCCAGCTGCTCCAGCAAGGGGTGTTGAGGACGTGCGGCCTGCGGGGCGGCTTTGGCTGCAGGAGCCGGGTTCTGGCGGCCACGGCCGCCTCGGCGCGAGCGTGAGCCGGGCTGCGAGTCCTGCACGCTGTGCTGCGATGCCGCTTGCGTGGCTTTCTGCTCTTGTGATTCAGACACGATTTCAGTCATGGCAAAGCCCGTGGGCCTGGGAAAACAAAACCCCCAATCATGCCAGCATTGCAAACTGCAGTGGCATGCGGGGGTGTCAGCCGGTGGCCAGCGCCTGATCCAGCAGCTCCACCCAGTGCATGACCGGGACCTCGGTGCCGTTTTGCAGATGGACGATACAGCCCATATTGGCCGAGAGAATCGCTGCGGGTTTTTCGGGCGCGAACGGTTCGTCCAGTGCGGCGATCTTGCGGTCGCGCAACTGGTGCGAGATTTCGGGCTGCAGCACCGAGTAGGTGCCGGCAGAGCCGCAGCACAGATGGGATTCGGTGCGCGCCACGCGCAGATCGAACCCCAGCTCGCGCAGGCCCGCTTCCACGCCGCCGCGCAGTTTCTGCCCATGCTGCAGCGTGCAGGGCGGGTGGTAGGCCACGGGAGCCCGGGGCGCCGTGATGCGGTCCTTGAGCTTGTCCACCAGCTCGGGCAGCATGTCGGGCAGCAATTCGCTGAGGTCGCGGGTCAAGGCGCTGATGCGCGCGGCCTTGTCTGCGTATTGCGGCTCCAGCCGCAGCAGATGGCCGTACTCCTTGACGGTGACACCACAGCCCGAGGCGTTCATCACGATCGCCTCGACTTCGCCGCGTTCCACCAGCGGCCACCAGGCGTCGATATTGGCGCGCATCTGGGCCTTGCCGCCGTCCTGGTCGTTGAGGTGGAATTTCACCGCGCCGCAGCAACCGGCCTTGTCGGCAATCACGGTCTGCACGCCCACGGCGTCCAGCACGCGGGCCGTGGCGTAGTTGATGCGCGGCATCATGGCAGGCTGCACGCAGCCTGCCAGCAGCAGCACCTTGCGCGCATGTTCCCGCGCGGGCCAGGCCCCGGCATCCTGGGCTGCCGGTATTTTTTCGCCCAGGGACTCGGGCAGCAGGCCTTTGACGGCGCGGCCCAGCTTCAACGCGGGGGCGAACAGCGGGGAGTTCATGCCCTCCTTGAGCAGCCAGCGCTGCAGCTTCTCGCCCGTGGGGCGCTCGACCTGTTCATCGACGATCTTGCGGCCGATATCGACCAGATGGCCGTACTGCACGCCGCTGGGGCAGGTGGATTCGCAGTTGCGGCAGGTCAGGCAGCGGTCCAGGTGCAGCTGTGTGGCCCGCGTGGGCGTCTGGCCTTCGAGCACTTGCTTGATCAGATAGATGCGGCCACGCGGGCCGTCCAGCTCATCGCCCAGGGTCTGGTAAGTGGGGCAGGTGGCGGTGCAGAAGCCGCAATGCACGCATTTGCGCAAAATGGCTTCGGCCTCCTGGCCTTCTGGCGTGGCACGGTACTCGGGCGCGAGATTGGTTTGCATGGGGTGCTGTCCTTGTTCTTACCAATGCGCCGAGAGACGGTTCACATTGAGAATGCTGGCGGGGTCGAAGGCCTGCTTGAGGCGGGCATGCAGCTGTGCCGATGTGCGGCCTGCAGGGCTGGCCTGTGCATGCGTGTCGAGATCGCTATTGGCGCTTGTCTGGCTGCCTTCCTCGGCCCTGAAAAGCGAGGCGGAACCACCGGCTGCCTGCGCCAGCTGCTGCAAGGCTGCGGCGGCCGAACGCGGGGCCTGCACCCAGCGCTGTGCGCCATGCCAGTCGATCAAGGGGCCGACGGCATCGCCGGGCAATGGCAGCGGTGCTGCGGTCGCGGGAACGGACAGACGCCACAGACAATGATTGGCAGCGCGCTGCTGGAACCAGGGCAGGCTCAGATCGCGGCTGGCACTCCAGTCGGCGGCGACGGCATCGTTGTCCAGCCGCTCGCCACCCAGGCGCAGCGTGGCGGCCTGCACGGCCGCGCGGGCGCCGCGCAGGCGTAGATACAGCGTGCCCTTGCCGTCTTCTTCCAGCCAGTTGCTGGCATTGAGCGGCAGCGGCTGACCGCCCCAGTGATTGAGCCAGTCCAATGCCTGCATCTGGCTGCAGGCGTCAAAGCGCAGCGTGGCCTCAGCCGGAGCTATGGGCAGGACCTTGAGGCTGACCTCGGTGATCAGGCCCAGCGTTCCCCAGCTGCCCGCCATCAGGCGTGAGACGTCATAGCCGGCCACATTCTTCATGACCTGGCCGCCATAGCGCAGCAGCTCGCCCTGACCGTTGATCATCTCCAGGCCCAGCACGAAATCGCGCACTGCGCCCACGCTGGCGCGCGACGGGCCCGACAGGCCTGCGGCGACCATGCCGCCCACGGTGCTGCCGGCACCCAGGTGCGGCGGCTCGAAGGCCAGGCACTGGCCCTGGGCGGCCAGGCTCGCTTCCAGCTCGGCCAGCGGCGTGCCGGCGCGCACGGTGACCACCAGCTCGCTGGGCTCGTAGCTGACGATGCCACTGAGCGCGCGCGTGGACAGCGGCTCACCCTGCAGGCGCAGGCCGTAGAAGTCCTTGCTGCCGCCGCCGCAGATGCGCAGCGGGGTCTTGTCACTGGCAGCGGCGCGAATGCGCTCGCTGAGCTGATTGATTTGGCTGGTGGCTGAATCCATGGCCTGCATGGTAGCCGGGGCGCCCCCGGGGCAGGAAGGGCCGATCTTTGATTTTTTTGAAAAGCAGGCGTGAATAAAAAAAGCCCCGCAGCTTGCACTGCGGGGCAACGTAATGAAACTGAACTTGCGAAGAGCCTGCCGATTAGCGGGTGTAGGCCACCTCGCCATGGGAAGTGATGTCCAGGCCTTGGCGTTCGGACTCTTCCGAGACACGCAGACCCACGGTCAGATCGGCAATCTTGTAGGCCACGTAAGAGACCACGCCGGACCAGACGATGGTCACCAGCACGCTCTCGACCTGCACCCACAGCTGATGGGCCATGTTGTAGCCCTCGGGCTCGATACCGCCCAGGCCCTTGGCGCAGAACACGCCGGTCAGGATGGCACCCAGGATACCGCCGACACCGTGGACGCCGAACACGTCGCAGACGTCGTCGACCTTGAGCAGGTGCTTCAGGCCGGAGACGCCCCAGAAGCACAGAGGGCCTGCGATGATGCCCATGACGATGGAGCCCATGGGGCCGACGAAGCCGGCGGCGGGCGTGATGGTCACCAGACCCGCCACGGCACCCGAGGCGGCGCCCAGCATGGAGGCCTTGCCGCGCAGCAGCGCTTCGGCCACGATCCAGGAGATGGCGGCAGCGCCGGTCGCCAGGATGGTGTTGATGAAGGCCAGGCCGGCAATGCCGTTGGCGGCACCGGCAGAGCCGGCGTTGAAGCCGAACCAGCCCACCCACAGCAGGGAAGCGCCCACCATGGTCAGCGTCAGGCTGTGAGGAGGCAGGGCTTCCTTGCCGAAGCCGATGCGCTTGCCCAGCATGTAGGCACCCACCAGGCCGGCGACGGCTGCGTTGATGTGCACCACGGTGCCGCCAGCGAAGTCCAGTGCGCCATCGGCACCCAGCAGACCGCCGCCCCACACCATGTGGGCCATGGGGATGTAGCTGAAGGTGAACCACAGCACGGAGAACACGATCACGGCCGCGAACTTGATGCGCTCGGCGAACGCACCCACGATCAGCGCCACGGTGATGGCCGCGAAGGTGGACTGGAAGGCCACGAACACGTATTCGGGGATGGTCTTGAGCATGGACGACAGCGTGTCAGGCGTGATGCCCATGAGGAACAGCTTGTCGAAGCCCGCGAAGAACTTGCCCTCGCCGCCAAAGGCCAGCGAGTAGCCGTAGATGGCCCACAGCACGGTGATCAGCGAAAAGATCACGAAGACCTGCGCCAGCACGGACAGCATGTTCTTGCTGCGCACCAGGCCGCCGTAGAACAGCGCCAGGCCGGGGATGACCATCAGGATCACCAGCATGGTCGAGGTCAGCATCCAGGCGGTATCGCCGGCGCTCAGGGTGGGAACAGCCTCGGCTGCGGCTTCGGCCACAGGTGCTGCGGCGGCGGCAGCGGTGGCGGCTTCCTGGGCAAAGCCAGCAGCGCTTGCAGCCAGCAGGCCCAGTCCCAGGCCTGCACTCAATAATTTCTTGGTCATGGCAATCTTTCTCAAAACGGTTCCAGAGAGACTGAGCCTTTACAGGGCCGCGTCGCCGGTTTCTCCTGTACGGATACGGATCGACTGCTCCAGCGCCTGCACAAAGATCTTGCCGTCGCCGATCTTGCCGGTGCGGGCCGCGCCCTCGATGGCGTCGATGGCGGCGTCCACCAGATCGTCGGCAATCGCGGCCTCGATCTTCAGCTTGGGCAGAAAGTCCACCACGTACTCGGCACCGCGGTACAGCTCGGTGTGACCTTTCTGACGGCCAAAGCCCTTGACTTCGGTCACGGTGATGCCTTGGACACCGATTTGGGAAAGAGCTTCACGCACTTCGTCGAGCTTGAAGGGTTTGATGATGGCGATCACCATTTTCATGACGGGCTCCTGAAAAATTAGAAAGTCTTGGAGAGCGTCAGAATCAGACGCGCCTTGTTCACATCGCCGAAGTAGGCCTTCTTGTTGGCGCCGGTCACCGCAGCTGCTGCAGAGAAGCCGTCGCCCAGGTCATAGGCACCACCGACGCTGTAGTCCACATAGTTGGGAACGCCCAGGTCCTTGATGTCGCTGGAGAAATGGGTGTAACCAACTGATGCTTTCAGTGTCACCTTGGGCATCACTTCCTGGCTGTAGGAGAACTGCAGATAACCGGTGTTGCGACCCTTGAGACCCGAGCCCGCCTTGGCGCCGGCCCAGCCGAAGTAGTCCTTGGACACCGTGTGCGAGTACTTGGCCGTGAACGGGCCATAGGTGCCGGAGCCGTAGATCTCGGTGGTGTTGCCATTGGCATTGCCGGAATAGACATAGGTCAGCAGGCCCACGTCCCAGTCCACATCGGCGGCCTTGAACTTGTAGCCGCCGTAGAAGTCGGTTTCCAGCGAGTTGCCGGGCAGCCAGTCCACGGAGGAGTTCCAGTTGCCGACGTAGAAGCCGCTGTCGCCGAACGTGTAGTCGAAGCCGCCTTGCAGCGCAGGCTTGATGGCCTTGGTGCGGCTGGCGTCCTGGTCCTGACCGCGGAACTTGTAGTTGGTGGTCAGGGCAACGTTGGCGGAGAGCTGGGCATGAGCCCACATGGGGGCGACAACGGCACAGGCCAGGGCGGCGGTCTTGGCGAAAGTCTTGAAACGGCTAGCAGCGGGACTGGGCATTCAGGGTTCCTCCGGTTTGAAAATTTCGTGGCAAAAATCTCGGATGAACTCTCAAAGCACAGACCGTGCCAGTCTCTGCGGCCGCGGCGGCGCGGTTCGCAGCCATCGGCCTAAAACAGGCAGCGGGCCATAGCTGCCGGGTACAAAAAGCTACGAATTTTCACAATCACTGAGCGCAACTTTCGCCACCTGGCTGGTGGGCTGGATGGATTGCACCAAGATGGTGCGTTTTTGTGATGCACCGCCATGGCCCGGCTTTTGCGCGGCTTTTTGCACCAAACAGGTGATTTGCAAGTGAGTGCATGCTCTTTGTTTGAGCGCAGGCGCAAAAAAGCCCACCGCCAGGGCGATGGGCTTGCAGGTTGCGCGTCGCTCAGAAGCTGGCCTGCGGCAGGTCTGCCTTGGTGAATACCAGCGAGACCTTGGCTTCCTCGGGAATCGGCGGCAAGTCCTGATTCCAATGCTCCCAGGCGCTGCGCAGCTCGGCCAGCTTCCGGGGCTCGCGATCGCGCAGATTGGCACGCTCGCGCGGGTCGTTGCCGATGTGGAACAGGTACTCGATGCCTTCGATCTGCAGATATTTCCAGTCGCCGCGTATCAAGGCCTTTTGCTCGCGGTGCTTCATGCGCCAGGCCAGGTCGCGCTCGGGCATCCAGCCTTGATCCTGCATCAGGGGCAGCAGGCTGATGCCGTCCAGCGGATAGTCGGCATGTGCGGCTACGCCCGCTGCAGCCAGGAAGGTGGCTGACCAGTCCATGGTCAGGCTGGGCGTGTCGCAGACGGCACCGGACGTCATGCGCGCCGGCCAGCGTGCCAGCAACGGCACGCGGATGCCGCCTTCGAGCAGGTCCATCTTCTGGCCCACGAAAGGCCAGGTATTGGAGAAGCGCTCGCCGCCGTTGTCGCTGGTGAAGACAATGAGCGTGTTCTCGCTCATGCCTTTTTCCTCCAGCGCATCCAGCAGCCAGCCGATGCCTTCGTCCATGTGATGGATCATGCGCTGATAGGTGTCGATGGAGCCGCCGTCGATATGCTTGCCCATGCCTTGAAGGCGTTCGGACTCGGCGCGGTCCTCGCGCGTCAGCCAGGGCCAGTGCGGCGCGCTGTAGTGCAGCGAGAGGTAGAAGGGCTGCTCGGCCGTCTGGCGCTTGACGAAGTCCACGGCGCGGCGGCTCAGCAGATCGGTCAGGTAGCCGTCTTCGGTGTGCGGCTCCTCGTTGCGCCAGAAGTCGGGGCGCCCGCGCGGATCGCAGTGGGCGAAGTAGTCGGCGCCGCCGGCGTGAAAGCCGTAGAACTCCTCATAGCCCGACAGGCGCGGGCCGAAATGTGGCGGATAGCCCAGATGCCATTTGCCGACCAGGGCCGTGGCGTAGCCGGCATCGCGCAGCAGCGAGGCCACCGTGGGGTGATCGGGCGGCAGACCCAGCACCTTGTCGCCATGCACGCTGGCGATGGGTTCCTCGGCCGCACCGCGCAGGCGGTACTGCCAGCGGCCCGTGGCCAGCGCAAAGCGCGTGGGCGAGCACACCGACGAGTTGGAGTAACCGCGCGTGAAGCGCAGGCCCTGGGCGGCCATGGCGTCCAGACGCGGCGAGACGTCGGTGGCGTTGTTGTGTGCATCGCGCGCACCGGTGCAGCCCAGGTCGGCATAGCCGAGGTCATCGGCCAGGATGAAGATCAGGTTGGGGCGGGAGTCGGTCATGGGAGAGCGGGGAACATTCAAAAACAGGAGCTTCTATCGCTTTTTAATAAAGGATTCTGAATAGATTTGATGCTGAAAATGTTTGGTAGCAAGCGATAGGTGCTCCTCAAATATCAGGGTTTGAAGCCTGAACGCTGCACCACCGGCGCCCATTGCGCGCGGTAGGCCTTGAGCATTTTTTCCGTGTCCTGCGCGCTGCTGACCACGGGCACCAGGTTGGAGGCGGCGAACTTGTGCTGCGTGTCGGCTTCCTTCATCACCTCCTGCACTAGCTGGGACAGGCGCTGCACCGTGGCCGGCGCCATGCTCTGCGGGGCGAACAAGGTGTTCCAGCCCGTGCCGACCAGGTTCACGCCCAGCTCCTTGAGCGTGGGAATGCCGGGCGCCATGGCGCTGCGGCGCTCGCCCGAGGTGGCCAGCACGCGCAGCTTGCCCGCTTCGTGCTGGGCAATCTGGGTGTCGAAGGTGTCCACGGCGATGGGGATCTGCCCGCCCATCAGGTCGGTGAGCAGCGGGCCCGAGCCCTTGTAGCCCACGACCTCGACCGGCACCTTGGCGGTCTCGCCCAGCATCAGCGCGAAAAAGTGCGGCAGGCTGCCCGTGGCCGGCACGCCGAAATTGGCCTGCTGCGGATTGGCCTTGAGCCAGGCCAGCAGGTGCGGCAGCTCCTTCACGGGCACGGCGCTGGCGACGGCCAGGCCGAACTCGTAGCGGTTCACCTCGCTGATGGGGCGGAAGTCCTTTTCCGGGTCGTAGCCCGAGTCCGGGAACACCAGCGGCGCGACCACCATCACGGCGGGATTGGCCAGCAGCACGGCTGGCTGGGAGGCGGGCGCGTTCTTCACGTACTGGGCCGACAGACGGCCGCCCGCACCGGGCTTGTTTTCCACGATCACCGGGCTGCCCAGCCGGGCCTGCAGGCGGTCGGCCACGATGCGTGCCACGCGGTCGGTGGCGCCGCCGGGCGGATAGCCGACCACCATGCGCAGCGGTGTCTTGTTGGGAAACAGGGCATGGGTCTCCTGGGCCTGCAGCGCGCCGCTGCCCAGCAATCCTGCGCTCAGGCCGAGCCCCGCCGCGAGCTTGCCGAAGATTCTTCTTTGCATCGTCATGTCTCTCCTGGTCTGTGATCCGCGCCGCGGTCTCACGCCATTGCTGATGGGAAAGTGGGCAGTGTAAGTGCGTGCCGGCACCGGCCTGAACAGCTCGGGCGGGCGGTGTCCGGGCCTGCGGCCTCAATCGGGTTTCAGATTGATCTTGCGGGCCAGCGCTTCCCATTTGTCCGAGATCTCGCGCACTCTGGCCTGGGCCTGCTCGGGACTGCTGCCCACCATCTCGATATCCACGGCCTTGACCCGCTCCTGCTGCTGCGGCGAGCGGATGGCGGCATCCATGGCGGCGAGAAAGCGCTTCTGGATCTCGGCAGGAACGCCCTTGGGGGCGGCGAGAAGCAGCCAGTAGGTGCCGTCGAAGTCGGGGTAGCCGGACTCGGCAATCGTGGGCAATGTCGGCAGCAGGGGCGAGCGCGTGCGCCCCGTGGTGGCCAGGGCGCTGACCCGGCCGCTCTGGATCTGGGGCAGCACCGTGGGTGCTGCCAGGAAGCCGCAGTCCACCTGGCCGCCCATCAGGTCCTGCATGGCCGGTGCCGGCCCCTTGTAGGGCACATGCACCATCTTCACGCCGGTGCTGGACAGCAGGGACTCCATGACCAGATGGCCGGGCGAGCCCGCGCCGCCCGTGGCATAGGTCAGCTCGCGCGCCTTGGCGGCGTCCAGCATGTCCTTGACGGACTTGAAGCCGAGGCTGGGGTTGCAGATCAGGGTCTGCGAGAACCTGGCGGCGGCATTGAGCACCACGATGGCATCGCTGGAGTAGCCGATGTTCTTGTAGATATGCTTGTTGACGGTGAGCACCGGGTCCATGGCCCACAGCCAGGTGTAGCCGTCGGCCGGGGCGCGGGCGACCTCGGCTGCCCCGATATTGCCGTTAGCCCCGGCCCGGTTCTCCACGATCACGGCCTGGCCCAGGGCCTTCTGCACGGCCGCTGCGAGCGGGCGCACGGCGATGTCGGACGGGCCGGCGGGCGGTGTGGGAACGATGATGCGTATGGGCTTGGCGGGCCAGGTGTCGGCCGCATGGGCTGCCGTGAGCAGCACGGCGGCCGCCAGCCCGGCCAGAGTGCGGCGGGCGATACGGGTGCAAGGCATGGTGTCTCCTGTCGTTTTCTTTGGAGCCACTGTAAGCAGTGACTCGATAATGGATCTAATCCATCATTCCTAGAGAAAACCCACAAACATCCATGACCAAGGTGCAGCGCCACCCCTGGCGGCAGCCGTCCGAGCTGGACGATCTGTTCCTCTACCATCTGGCCCGTCTGATGAGCTCTACCGGGACCATGGTGGTGCGCCTGTGTGAGGGCGGCTTCGGCATCACCCGGCGCGAGTGGCGCATGATCGGCCTGCTGGCCACCAAGGGCGCCATGCAGCCGTCCCGGCTCGCGGAGCTGGCGCAGCTCGATCGCACGCGCACCTCGCGCACCATCTCCACGCTGATTGCCAAGGGGCTGCTGCACAAGCAGGGCATGGCCGGCGACGGGCGCCAGGCCATGGTGCAGCTGACGGCAGCCGGGCTGGCGCTGCATGTGCAGCTGTTTCCGCAGATTCAGGCAATCAACCAGGAGCTGCTCGGCGACGTCAGCGATGCCGAGCTTCAGGTGCTGTCGCAGGTGTTCGAGCGCGTGCGCAATCGGGCGGCCCGCATGCAGGAGCAGGGCAGCTTTCCCAAGGCCGAGCGCCGTCGTGGCCGGGCCGCCGGCAGGCCGCCTGCCCGTGATGACGCCGCCGGCTGACGGCCTGTGCACACCCCTATTGCCTGTTTGAGCTGCTGGCGCATACGCTAGACCCTACAGTCCGGCTTGAAGGGGAGGGGGCGTGATGGGTCTGGCTCTGGTTCAAAGTCGTGCCTTGCTGGGCTTGCAGGCACCAGGCGTCACTGTGGAGGTCCATCTGGCCAACGGTCTGCCTTCGTTCACCCTGGTGGGCCTGGCGGATGTAGAGGTCAAGGAGGCACGCGAGCGCGTGCGCGCGGCCATCGTCAATGCGGGGCTGGAGTTCCCGAACAACCAGCGCATCACGGTGAATCTGGCTCCGGCAGACCTGCCCAAGGACTCCGGCCGCTTTGACCTGCCGATAGCGCTGGGCATCCTGGCGGCCAGCGGGCAGATCGATGCACAGCGGCTCGCCGACTATGAGTTTGCGGGTGAGCTGTCCCTGACCGGTGCCCTGCGCCCGGTGCGCGGGGCCCTGGCGACGGCGCTGGCCTTGCAGCGTCAGCAGCACCGCGTGCGCCTGGTGCTGCCGCCGGACAGTGCGCAGGAGGCCGCCTTCGTTCCGGCAATCGAAGTCTTCAGCGCCGCGCATCTGCTGGATGTGGTCAGGCAGTTCATCGCGCATGACGCACCCCTGTCGCCCGATGCCGATGCCGATGCCGCGCAGGGCTGGCAGCAACTGCGTTGCAGGCCGGCTGAAGCTCCTGTGCCGACGTCGGATCTGCGCGAGGTGCGCGGCCAGATGCAGGCCAAGCGCGCGCTGGAAATCGCAGCTGCCGGCGCGCATGGCGTGCTGATGATCGGCCCTCCGGGTTCGGGCAAATCCATGCTGGCGCAGCGCTTTGCCGGCCTGCTGCCGGGCATGACCGATGAGGAAGCGCTCGAAGCCGCCGCCATTGCCAGCCTCAGCGGCCGCTTCACGCCGCAGTTGTGGCGCCAGCGACCGTTTGCTGCGCCCCATCACACGGCCAGCTCCATTGCGCTGGTCGGCGGCGGCTCTCCGCCCCGGCCTGGCGAAATCTCCTATGCCCATTGCGGGGCGCTTTTTCTGGACGAACTGCCCGAGTTCGCGCGCAGCGCCCTGGAGGCCCTGCGCGAGCCGCTGGAGACTGGGCGCATCACCATCGTGCGGGCCGTGCAGAGGGCGGAGTTTCCGGCCCGTTTCCAGCTGGTGGCCGCCATGAATCCCTGCCCCTGCGGCTACTGGGGATCGCGCATCAGGGCCTGCCGCTGCTCGCCCGATCAGGTGGCGCGTTATCAGGCGCGCATCAGCGGGCCTTTGCTGGACCGCATCGATCTGCATGTGGAGGTGGCGGCACTGTCGCCCCAGGAGCTGCTGGCAGCGCCCGAGGGCGAGAGCAGCGCTGCCGTGCAGCAACGCGTGAGTGCGGCCAGGGACAAGGCCTTGCAGCGCCAGGGCCTGCCCAATCATCAGTTGCAGGGGGTGCAGCTCGACACGCATCTGCAGCTGGAGCCCGAGGCGCTGACCTTTGCGCACAAGGCAGCAGCGCGCCTTGGCTGGTCGGCGCGCGGCACGCACCGGGCCCTGAAGGTGGCACGCACCATTGCCGATCTGGCTGGCTCTGATTCCATCACGCAGGCCCATCTGGCCGAGGCATTGCAATACCGCCGTGCGCTGATGCAGCCGTGATGCCTGGCCGTGCTCAGGCCGCCAGGGCCAGCGGCACGGGCCGTGCCTGCGTGGTTCGGGGATCGACGCCCAACACCTGCGCAAATGCGTGCAGTGCGGGGGACCAGCCCTCAACGGCGGCGGTCACAAAACAGGTATCGACAAAGGCCAGCTCCTGTCCGCTCCTGCCGGGCAAGGTCATCCAGTGCACGCCAAAGCGCTGCTGCTGGGCTTCGACCAGAGAGCGCGACAGCAGCGCATAACCCATGCCGGCGGCCACGCAGCCGAGGATGGTGTCCAGCATGCCCAGCTCCATGATGCGCACCGCCGTCACCCCCATCGAGGCCATCAGCAGCTCGATCCGCTGGCGGTAGCTGCAGCCCTGACGGAAGGCCAGGAACACGGCGTTGCCGAAGTCCGCAGCGGTGGGGAAGCGCGTCAGCGGCTGTCCGCTGACCAGCACCAGCTCTTCGCGGAACAGCGGCCAGGAATGCAGCTCGCTCTGCGGTGCGGCTCCGTTGATGAAGGCGCAGTCGATGCGGCCGGCTGCCAGCTCCATCAGCAAGGCGGCCGTGGGCTGGGCATCCAGTTCCAGGTCGATGCCCGGATGCAGCCTGCGCAACTCGGCCAGCAGGGGCGGCAGGCGCAGGGCGGCCGTGGTTTCCATGGACCCTATGCACAAGGCACCCTTGACCTGGCCGGCAGCAAACTGCCGGGTTTGCAGCATGGCCAGCACCTGATCATGCGACTGCAGCATCTGCCGCGCAGATTCCAGCAGCGTACGTCCGGCCGGAGTGGGAAAGACCGGGTTGGCCCGCATCAGCAGCTGCACGCCCGCTTCGTCCTCGAGCTTTTTGATATGGGCCGTGACATTGGACTGCACGGTGTGCAGCCGCTGGGCAGCGGCACCAAAGCTGCCGCTTTCGCAGACGGCTTCGAACATGCGCAGGGATTTGAGTTGCATATGCGGCTCCAATATCTTGAAATGAGATGTAAGTCATCATTTTGAATCATTGGACATGATCGCGTCACAGCGTTTAGGCTTGATGCCAATTACCCTCCGGAACCCGAGCTGTGATCGAGCGCAAAGAACTTCCCCTGCTGTTGACCGGTTTCATGGCCACCTTGAGCGGCGTCGGCCTGGCCCGTTTCGCCTATACGGCGCTGATGCCGCAGATGGTCCATGCGGGCTGGTTCAGCGGCGAGCAGGTGGCTTATCTGGGGGCTGCCAACCTGCTCGGCTATCTGATCGGGGCCCTGGTCGCCGCGCCGCTGGCCGAGCGCATGGGCGCGCTGCGCGTGCTGGTGATCTGCTGGGTGGCCGTGATGCTCAGCTTTGCCGGCTGCAGCCTGCCCCAGCCC
Source organism: Comamonas brasiliensis (assembly GCF_018292285.1). Lineage (NCBI taxonomy): Bacteria > Pseudomonadati > Pseudomonadota > Betaproteobacteria > Burkholderiales > Comamonadaceae > Comamonas > Comamonas brasiliensis. The sequence continues at coordinate 105,058 of NZ_JAANES010000004.1, read as the reverse complement.
ATGGCCCTGTTCTTTGTCTGGCGGCTGATCTCGGGCATTGCCGGTGCCGCGCTGATGGTGCTGGGCCCGTCGGTGGCCATGGCTGCGGCCGCGCCGCAGCGCCGCGCCACGCTGGGCCCGCTGATGTTCTGCGGCATTGGCGTGGGAGCCTTGCTGGCCGCCACGCTGGTGCCCATGTTTGCGCGCAGCAGCCTGAGCGCCGTCTGGTGGGCGCTGACGGCACTATGTGCGCTGGCGCTTTACAGCGGATGGCATGCTGCGCGCCAGATCCCGCTGCATGCGCCGGTGGCGGTCCAGCCCACGGCGACGGCCGCAACGTCCAGTGCAACGCCATGGAGCCTGGCGGTGATCCTGGTGTTGACCGCCTATGCCTGCGACGCCTTCGGCTTTGTGCCGCACACCGTGTTCTGGGTGGACTACCTGGATCGTGAGCTGCAGCTGGGCGGCGCCTATGCTTCGACGCAATGGGCATTCTTCGGGCTTGGCGCGATGGTCGGGCCGCTGTGTGCGGCCTACAGCGCAACGCGCTGGGGCTGGTGGGGCACGACCACGGGCGCCTATGCCCTCAAGGCCGTGGCCATCGGCCTGCCGCTGGTCTGGGCCGGTTTCGGCGGTCATGCGCTGTCGGGTTTTGTGGTGGGGGCGCTGTCACCGGGCATGGCGGCCATCACCTCGGGTTATCTGATGCAGCTCATCGGCCCCGGCCAGCACAAGAAAATGTGGGGCTATGCCACGGCGGCATTTGCGCTGTTGCAGGCCAGCTCCGGCTATCTGATGGCATTTGTCTACGCCAGCAGCGGCAGCTATCGTCAGCTGTTCGTGCTGGGCTGCGCGGCGCTGGGCCTGGGGGCGCTGCTGGTGGCCTCCAGCCGTCTGGCCCGCGCGGCGCAGTGATCTGATCGAGAAGTGACAACCAGGAGACGCGCGATGAGCAAACTACCTTTGTGGATGACAGGCCTGGGTCTGCAGCATCCCATCATTCAGGCCCCGATGGCCGGGACCTCGACTCCGCAGCTGGCGGCTGCCGTGAGCAATGCATACGCCCTGGGTTCGGTCGGCATAGGCGCCTACGGCCTTGAGCAGGCGCGCCAGCACATCGAACAGACGCGTGCGCTGACCGATCGCCCCTTCAATGTCAACCTTTTCTGTCATCGTGCGCCGGTAGCAGATGCCGAGCGCGAAGCGCAGTGGCTGCGCTATCTGGCGCCGGAGTTCGAGCGCTACGGCGCGCCCGTGCCGTCTGGCCTGCGCTGCATTTACGAGTCTGCGCTGGGCAATGCGCGATTGCAGGCCATGCTGCTGGAGCTGCGCCCTGCTGTGGTGAGCTTTCATTTCGGCCTGCCGGAGCAGAGCTTTGTCGATGCCTTGCGTGCTGCCGGCATCACCACGCTGGCCTGTGCCACCAGTCTCGATGAGGCGCGCCAGATCGAGCAGGCCGGGGTGGATGTGATCGTGGCCCAGGGCATGGAGGCGGGCGGCCATCGCGGCGCTTTCGTGCCAGAGCAGGACAGGCTGATTGGGACTTTGGCGCTGGTGCGGTTGCTGGCGCGCGAGTGCCGCCTGCCCGTGGTCGCCGCAGGCGGCATCATGGACGGCGCGGGCATTGCCGCTGCGCTGCAGCTCGGAGCCTGTGCCGTGCAGATGGGTACGGCCTTCATCCTCTGCCCCGAATCCGCAGCCAGCCAGGCCTACCGCGCTGAGCTGCAAGGCGACAGCGCACAGCACACGGCCATCACCGCCGCCATTTCCGGGCGTCCTGCGCGCGGCATGTTCAACCGTCTGCACCAGCTGGGACGAGACTATGCGGGAGCAATGCCCGCCTATCCCATGGTGTATGACGCAGGCAAGGCGCTGCACCAGGCAGCCAGCGCGCAGGGCAGTAGCGACTATGCCGCGCACTGGGCCGGCCAGGGCGCACCGCTGGCTCGCGCCATGCCTGCGGCCGAACTCGTGCGAACGCTGGCGCAGGAGCTGGATGCGGCGACTTCGGCCTAGCCCGGATCAGGCGAGGGCCGCCCAACAAGGCATGGAGCGGTCTTGCGAAGCTAGAGCACCTGTTTGTCGCGCAGCGCCTGCAGTTGCGCAGCGTCGAGCTGCAGTCTTTCACGCAACACCTCCTCGGTGTGCTGGCCCAGGGCTGGAGGTGCATAACGCAGCGTGGCCGGCGTGTCGGACAGGCGCAGAGGGCTGGCCGTGGTTGTCACCTGGTTGATGCACTCGCCCTCAGGCTGCTGTCCCTCTGGGTAGCGCTGCTGCGTGATGCGCAGGCCACGTGCCTGCACATGGGGGTCTTCAAAGGCCTGACGGATGTTGTTGATGGGGCCGCAGGGCACGGCGCGGGCTTCCAGCAACGCGATCCAGTCGGCCGTGCTGCGGCTGCGGGTCAACTCGGACATCATGTCCACCATCTCCACACGGTGAATGACCCGGCCCGCGTTCGTTGTGAAACGTGCGTCCTGGTGCCAGGCCACGCCGGCCGCTTCGCAAAAGCGTGCGAACTGGCCGTCGTTGCCTATCGCCAGCAACATATTGCCGTCGGCCGTGGGAAAGTCCTGATAAGGAACCACGCTGGGGTGGGTGTTGCCCTGGCGGCCCGGAATGCTGCCGGTGTTCAGGAAACCTGTGCCTTGGTTGGCCAGCACTGCCATGGCCACATCCAGCAGCGCCATATCGATATGCTGGCCTCGGCCCGTGTGGTGCCGTGCTTCCAGCGCGCTCAGAATGGCGCTGGTGGCATACATGCCGGTGAACAGATCTATCACTGCAACACCCACGCGCAAGGGGCCGCTGCCGGGCTCGCTGTCCGCGCGGCCGGTGATGCTCATCAGGCCGCTCATGGCCTGGATCAGCAGGTCATAGCCTGCGCGCGGCGCATAGGGCCCGGTATGGCCGAAGCCGGTGACGGAGCAGTAGATCAGACGAGGATTGAGGGCCGCGAGGCTGGCGTAGTCCAGGCCGTAGCGTTGCAGGCCGCCGGTCTTGAAGTTCTCCACCACGATGTCGCTGTCCTTGGCCAGCTCGCGGATGATGGCCTGGCCTTCCGGGGTTGCCATGTCGACCGTGACCGAGCGCTTGTTGCGGTTGCAGGCCGCAAAGTAGCAGGCGTGGGCAGAGGCGTCGCCCTGTGCATCTGCAAAAAAGGGCGGGCCCCAGTGGCGGGTGTCATCGCCCTCGCCGGGCTTTTCGATCTTGATCACGTCGGCGCCCATATCGGCCAGATTCTGTGTGCACCAGGGGCCGGCGAGCACGCGTGAGAGATCGAGCACGCGCAGATGGCTCAGGGCACCTGTGCGGGCAGTGGTGGAAGAGTCAGGGGCAGCAGCAGTCATGGAAGCGAAAAGAGAGTTCAGGTCCGCGAAGGGGCTGGCAGCCATCGTAGGCAGGCTGGTCTGTTGCGTGCTTCGCATTTATGGAAGCCGGGTTTATCCGGGCCGGTCGCGCCAATACGCGACAGCCAGCCAGCTGGCGGCGTTCTTACAATGGGCCATGTCCATGCACTTTGACCTCGTAGACCTGCGCTTGATGACCCATATCGCGGAGGCCAACAGCATGACTCGTGGCGCCGAGCTCTCGTGCATTTCGCTGCCGGCTGCCAGCACGCGCATCAAGAATCTGGAAGACAGCATCGGCACCAAGCTGCTTTACCGCACCAGCCAGGGCGTGACGCTGACGCCGCCCGGCCAGGCGTTTGTGACCCATGCGCGCATGGTGCTCAGCCAGATCGAGCATCTGCGTGGTGACATGCAGGAGTATGTGCGTGGCATCAAGGGCCATCTGCGCGTGTATGCCAACACCACCTCGCTGAGCGAATTTCTGCCGCCGGTATTGCGCGAGTTTCTGGGCCGCAATCCGGATGTGAATGTGGATCTGCGCGAGCGTCTGTCCCACGACATCGTGCGCGCCGTGACCGAAGGGCAGACCGACATCGGCATCGTGGCCGGTCTGGTGCGTACAGAGAACCTGGAAACCCTGCCCTATCGCAAGGACAGGCTGGTGTTGGTGGTGCCCAAGGGGCATGCGCTGGATGGGGAGATGCAGCTGGCGTTTTCCGACACGCTGGATCTGGACTATGTGGGCCTGCACGAGTCCAGCGCCATCCATGCGTTTCTGCGTCAGGCCTCGGACCATCTGCACAAGCCCATCAAGCAGCGCATCCAGGTCGGCAACTTCGAGACAGCTTGCCGCATGATCGAGTCCGGCGTGGGCGTAGGCGTGCTGCCGGAGTCGGCGGCCAGCCGCCATGCGGCGGTCATGAACATCGCCATCGTGCCGCTGTCGGATGCCTGGTCGCTACGCGATATGCAGATCTGTATGCGCAGCCTGGATGCGTTGCCCAGTTTTGCCAAGGAGCTAGTGCAGCTGCTGGTGATCGATGCCGCGGGAACGTCCGATACCGGCAAGCTGCTCTAGGAGCGCAAGCACTTTCTAAAACAAGAGCGCGTTGCGTACGTGGAGTATCGATTTAGAGGTGATTTAATCCTAAAAACGTGACTCCATGAGCGGAAGCTGCTCACTTTTTCAGTGTGGTGGGAGCCTTCCAGTACTTGAACGTGCCCTGGGCGGTAGCCACCAGCGTGCCTTGTGTGTCGGTGATCCTGGCGGCGCAGCTGCACAGGTTGCGGCTGGCTTGCACTACCCAGCCCTCGGCCAGCAAACCGCCGCGACCGGGACGGTGAAAGCGGCTGCTCATCTCCACCGTCACGGCGGTTTGCGACGGCGCCTGGGGCAGCGCGCTGGCGGCGCGCGACATCACCGAATCCAGCAGGCTCATCAGCACGCCGCCATGAGCGGCAGGCAGCTGGTTGAGCAGCTCCTCGCGCAACTCGGGCAGTCGTATCTGCACCATGCCTGGGGGCGCATCTGCCACCTGGCAGGCGCCCAGCAGGCGCATGAAAGCGCTGCGCTCATGGCCGAATTCCACAGGCCTTGTTGTCGGCGGGGTGATGACGCTCATGCGTTGGCCCGCGCTTCGCGCACCATGTTGCGGGCAATGATGATCTGCTGAATCTGCGTCGTGCCTTCGTACAGCCGGAACAGGCGCACATCGCGGTAGAAGCGCTCGATGCCGTATTCGGACATATAGCCCGATCCGCCCAGGATCTGTACCGCGCGGTCGGCCACGCGGCCGCACATCTCGGTGGCGAACATCTTGGCGCAGGAGGCCTCGGTCGACACATTGCTGCCGTCGTCACGGCGGCGGGCTGCATCGATCGTCATGCATTCGGCCGCGTACAGCTCGGCCTGGCTGTCGGCCAGCATGGCCTGCACCAGCTGGAAGTCACATATCGCCTGGCCGAACTGCTTGCGCTCCAGCGCGTACTGCAAGGCATCGCGCAGAATGCGCTTTGCGCAGCCCACGGCCACGGCGGCAATGTGGATGCGGCCTTTTTCAAGCACCTTCATGGCGGTCTTGAAACCCTTGCCTTCCTGCAAGCCGATCAGATTGGCGGCAGGCACCTTGACGTTGTCAAAGATCACGTCGCAGGTGTGGGCGCCGCGTTGGCCCATTTTCCTGTCGTATTTGCCGAAGCTGATCCCCGCAGACCTGGCGTCGACGATGAAGGAGGACACACCACCCGCGCCCTTGTCCTCGGGGTTGGTGCGGGCCATCAGTGTGAACATGCCCGCGTGCGGCGCATTGGTGATGAAGCGCTTGGTGCCGTTGACGATGTAGTGGTCGCCGTTCTTGACCGCCGTGGTGCGCAGCGATGCCGCGTCAGAGCCGGCTTCGGGCTCGGTCAGCGCGAACGAAGCAATCACCTCGCCGGTGGCAAGCCTGGGCAGCCACTGCGCCTGTTGTTCTGGCGTGCCATCCATCAAAATGCCTTGTGAGCCAATGCCGACGGTGGTGCCGATGACGGAGCGAAATGCCGGTGCAGTCTGGCACAGCTCCAGCAGCACGCGGACCTCTTCCTCCATGGTCAGCTCCAGACCCCCGAAGCGCTCGGGAATGGTCAGACCGAAGAGGCCCAGATCGCGCATCTCCTGCACGATGGTGGCGGGGATCTCGTCGGTGTCGGCCACTTCGTTTTCGGCAGGCACCAGACGCTCGCGCACAAAGCGGCGCACGCTGTCGAGCAGGGCTTCAAGGGTTTCGGGATCGCGAATCATGTGATTTATTCCTTATCTCGTATGGCTATGTCTTGCCTGATGGGTAGCTTCTTCAAGAGCCACCCAGCAGCTGCTGTCCGTGAGGAAAAAGCCGGTGCAGCTTCGCGCGGAGGCTGGCCTGCACCGAAAAGCGGGTGCCTTGCCAGGGATGACGCGTAGCGGCCTGGGCTTAGAGTGCCTGCGCGGTTCCCAGAACCGCCGTGGCCTGGCTGGACAGCGTGCCGCCATTGCCATGGACCACGGCCGTGCGGTGGCGTTCCAGCTGCCGCAGGCCGGCCTGACCGCGCAGCTGGCGCACGGCCTCGATCAGCAGGAACACGCCATACATGCCCGGGTGGACGCAGGACAGACCGCCGCCATTGGTGTTCACGGCGAGACGACCGCCGGGGGCGATGGCGCCGCCTTGCACAAAGGAACCGCCCTCGCCCTTGCGGCAAAAGCCCAGGTCTTCGAGGAACAGGATGGTGTTGATGGTGAAAGCGTCATACAGCTGGGCCATGTCCATGTCGGCTGGCGTCAGCCCCGCCATGGCAAAGGCCTGCCGGCCGGATTGGGTGGCCGAGGTCACGGTCAGATCGGGCATGCAGGAGATCTGGCGGTTCCAGCAGGCCGTGGCATTGCCCAGGATGTAGACGGGGGGCTGTGCCAGATCCCTGGCACGGTCTGCGCGGGTGAGCACGATGGCGCCGGCACCGTCGGTGACCAGACAGCAGTCGCGCACGCCCAGGGGACTGGAGACCATGCGCGCCTTCAGCACGTCGTCGATGGTGAGCGGGTCGCGCATAAAGGCTTCGGGGTTGAGCTGGGCCCAGGCACGGGCCGCTACCGCCACCTCGGCCAGCTGCTCGCGCGTGGTGCCGTACTGGTGCATATGGCGCTGGGCAGCCAGCGCATAGGCCGAGGCCGGCAGCAGCGGCTCGTAAGGGTGTTCATAAGGCTGAGGGTCCATGGTGCGGCGCGCGGCCACGATGTCCTTGCGGCCTGCGGAACCGGAGCGCTGGGCGCTGCCGTAGCAGATCAGCACGGCTTTGCACTGGCCGGCTTCCAGCGCGCGCATGGCGGGCAGCAAATGGGCCACGAAGCTGCTGCCGCCCAGCATGGTGCCGTCGATGTAGCTGGGATTGATGCCCAGATGTTCGATCACCGGCATGGCCCACATGCTGGCGGTGACACTGCAGGTGGCAAGGCCGTCGATGTCCTGCATGGTCAGGCCGGCATCGGCCACGGCCGCGTGGGCAGCACGTACCAGCAGCGTCATATCGTCCATGCCGGGGGCTTCGCCGCAGCCATAGGTGGCAGCGCCGGCAATGGCTACCTTGCCGCGCAGGGCACGATTCACGGCTGCGGCATCCAGGCTTGATGAAGGCAGAGAAACGCTCATGCGACCTCTCCTGGTGCATTGACGGCGGGGTGGAATACAACCAGTCCCTTGCCGTTGTGCTGGATCGTCTGGGCAGTGACCCGCATGCCGATCTGCACGCGCTCGGGTGCAATGCCTTCGATGCGGCTCATCATGCGCACGTCTTCATCCAGATCGATCAGCGCCACGTTGTAGTCGCCACCGGCTTCGGGCTTGCGGGCGATGGTGGTGGTGGAGTAGACCGTGCCCTGGCCGCTGGGGCGTACCCAGCGCAGCGGGCTGGCACCGCAGTGCGGGCACAGCTCACGCGGGGTGAACACATGTTGCTGGCAGGCAGTGCATTGCTGGATGGCGAATCGGCCGGCATCCAGTTCGGCCTGGTAATGGGTCTGCGCGCTTAAGTGCATGGGTGAGGCTCCGGGTTTCCTTGTTTTGAGGTCAGCATGCCTGCATCGCGCCCCGGTCTCAATTCGTGAATCTGAAACACCGTCTTCACGGAATATGGCGCCGCATCCGGGAGTGCAGCAGAACTGCGACCGCGCATGGCGCGCAAGCGACAGAAGTGCCTCGGGCATGCTGTTTTCCCCCGGAACCATGGCTGCGCGGTGAGACAGAAGATCAGCCGGCCTTGATGCCTGCGGTCTGTATCACCTTCTGCCATTTCCGGAGCTCGCCTTTCAGGCGCTGGCGCATCTCTTCGGGCGTGCCAGGATCGCCTTCGGCGCCGGCCTCCAGCAGACGGGTCCTGACGGCAGGATCGCTCAGGGCCAGGTTGAAGTCGGCGTTCAGCTTGGTCAGCACTGCCTCCGGCGTCTTGGCTGGTGCAAACAGCGCTGCCCATGAGTAGGCTTCATAGTTCGGCAGACCGCCGGATTCGGCAATCGTCGGCACCTGGGGCAGCATGTCCGAGCGCCTCTTGCTGGCCACGCCCAGCACCTTGATACGGCCTGTCCTGATGTGTTGCAGGGCCGAGGGGGCATCGGCAAACATCAGCTGGATCTGCCCGCCCAGCAAGTCGGTCATGGCCGGTGCACTGCCCTTGTAGGGAATGTGCTGCAGCTGGGTGCCGGCTTCCATGTTGAAGAGTTCGCCGGCCAGATGGGTGCCGCCGCCATTACCGGAGGAGCCATAGCTGAGCACCGTGCCTTTTTGGGACAGGGCTATCAGCTCTTTGACATTGTTTGCCGGTACGGAGGGATGGGCCACGAGAAAGACCGGGAACAGCGCGGCAAAGCTGACGGGGACAAAGTCCTTTTCGATGTCATAGGAGAGCTTGCCCATCAGCCAGGGATTCACCGCATGGTGGATGGAGCCGACAAAGAAGTTGTAGCCATCGGCGGGGTCCTTGGCTGCAGCCGCGGCACCGACCACACCGCCCGCGCCGGCGCGGTTGTCGATGATGGCGGCCTGGTTCCACATCGTGGTCAGCTTTTGCGTGAAGATGCGCGCCGTGGTGTCCACCGGGCCGCCCGGAGGAAAAGGCACGGTGAATTTCACGGTCTTGACTGGCCAGTGGCTTGCCTGGGACCAGGAGGCATTGCCCAGGGAGCTGAGCACGGCCGCTGCGAGCAGGTGGCGGCGGTTCAGGGAAACGGCGTGTGATGGCATGGAGGATGTCTCACTGGATCTTGGCGGAGGCCCGGGCCTCACATGGGAAGGGATTCGGCCTGGGCATGCAGCAGGCGCTTGACGATTTTTCCGTTGGGGTTGGTGGGCAGCGCTGCCACCGTCTCGATGCGGGATGGGCGCTTGTAGGGCGCCAGGCGTTCGCGCAAATGGGCTTGCAGGGCCGGGATATCCAGCTGGCAACCGGGGCGCAGCTCCACGAAGGCAATCACCTGTTCGTTGCCATCGGCCTCCTTGCGCCCCACCACGGCCGAGCGCTCGATGCTGGGATGTGCATTGAGTGCGGTCTCGACCTCGGCGGGATAGACGTTGAAGCCGGAGCGAATGATCATTTCCTTCAGGCGGCCCACCACCCACAGAGCGCCGTCTGAACTCAACTCGCCCAGGTCGCCGCTGGCATACCAGCCTCCGGGGCGCATGGCTGCCGCAGTGGCTTGCGGGTCGCGGAAATAGCCGGGCATCAGACCGCGGCCGCGCACCCACAGCTCTCCGCGCTCTCCGCAGGGCAGGGCCTGGCCGGTGGCTGGGTCGGTCACCTGTACTTCGGCCTCGGCCACGGCATAGCCAGCGCTGGTGTCCTTGCGCCACTCGCGCATGCGGGTGATGTGGACCGAGCCCGCGTATTCCGACAGGCCGTAGCCGTGGTGCAGGGCCTGGCCGAAGAGGGTTTCCACACGTTCCTTGAGCGCCATGTCGAGAGGGCCGGCACCGGTATAGACAAAGCGCAACGCCGGAGCCTTGACCTGATCTATGCCTTGTTCCTGCAGATAGGCCAACAGACGAGAGAACAGTGCGGGCGGACCTTGCAGTTGCGAGACTCCATGGTGTTCGAGTGCATCCAGCAGATCGGCCGGGTCGAACTGGGGGCGCATTACCAGCTGGGCCCGCGCATGCAGGGCCGTGAGCATGACGGTGGCCAGGCCAAAGATGTGCGTCATGGGTACGAAGGCATAGCAGCGGTCAGCTGGCGACAGCGCACGCGAGGCCGCAGACTGCTGCGCAAAATGGCACAGCGCATCATGGCCCAGCATCACTCCCTTGGGCTGGCCCGTGGTACCCGAAGTGAAGATCAGGCCTGCCACCTCGGATTGCAGCGGCCCGGTTTCACCGAGGCTGTCCGCCTTGATGGGGCTGTAGGCCATGCCTGGCAGACAGCTGGGCATGGCCTGGTAGCGCCGGGCATGTGCCTGTGCGCTGGCGGAAGCGCTGGCCGTGAAGTACACGGTGCGCGCATCGGCACGTTCGGCGAAGGCATCGATTTCGGCCGGCGCCATGCGCGCGTTGACGCCGCAGGACCAGGCGCCTACGCGGCTGCAGGCAAAGATCAGCGCTGCGTGTTCGGGGCAGTTCTCGGCCACGACCATCACACGGTCGCCGGGGCGGACCTGTAGGCTGCGCAACTCCTTCTCGGCTTGATCGGCCAGGCGGGAGATATCTCCAAAACTGAGGCTGCGATCGGGCAGCAGGATGAAGGGGGCATCGGCTCCCTGCTCCAGGCTGCGTTCCAGCAAATGGTGGATGCGTGCAGTCATGGTCAGTTGATCTCGATGCCATGGGTCACGGTGGCCCACATGGCGCGCTCCTTGGCGGCGCGGTCGGCCAGCGTCTGGGCAGAGCCGGTCCATTCGTCATAGCCCAGTTCTGCGTAGCGCTTTTTCAGCTCGGGCTGGCCCAGTGCGGCATTGATGGCTTTGTTCATCTGCTGCACCAGCTCCGGCGACATGCCCTTGGGTCCGTAGACTCCATACCAGCCGCCCACGTCAAAGCCCTTGAGGCCCTCGATGCCGGATTCGCCAAAGGTCGGCACATCGGGCAGAGAGGGGTTGCGCCTGGGCGAGGTCACCGCCACGGCCCGTACCTTGTGGCTGTGGATAAAGGTGCTGGCGGTGCTGATGATGTCCATCATCATGCTGATCTGGCCGCCGATCACATCGTTCATGGCCGGGGCATTGCCTTTGTAGGGCACATGATTCATCTCGATGCCGCTGCGCGTGGCGAACAGCAGGGCGCCGAGATGGTTGGAGCCGCCGATGCCTGCCGAGCCATAGCTGAGTTTCTGGGGATGGGCCTTGGCGTAGCTGACCAGCTCGGCTGCGTTCTTGTAGGGCTCGTTGTTGTTGATCACCAGCACGTTGTAGTAGCTCAGCACGGGGGCCAGTGCGCTCAGATCCTTGGCCGGATCGAACTGCATCTGCTTCATCACATTGGGGCTGATGGTGATGGTGGGGCTGGCCGCAAACCAGAGGGTCTTGCCGTCGGGCTTGGCGCGCATCACCTCACTGCCGGCCAGCGTGGCATTGGCGCCGGTCTTGTTCTCCACGGTGACCGGGCTGCCCAGCTCCTTGGAAAGCGCTTGTGCAAACAGGCGGGCGCCCTGGTCCACAGGGCCGCCGGCCGAGTAGCCGACCAGCAGGCGAACAGGGGCGCTGCCGGCACCGATCTGGGCCATGGCCGTGGTGGCCGCGCTCAGCGCCAACGCGGACAATAGAACGTTGCGACGTGTGCAGGTGTGCATGTCTTGTCTCCTGGTGATGGGGCCCTTGTGGGTATGCATGAAGGTCATGCGTATCGGGCCTGGTTTACCGACAAGACGCCATGGTGGGCGAGCCTGTTGCCTACGGGAATCTGCATTTTGCAAACCCGGGCTTTGCGCGTTTTTATGGGGTAGTAACCCTGAGCCATCCCTGCACAGGCACGCAAAAAAGCCACCGGCCAAGACTGCCGGTGGCAAGCACAACCGAGGAGACGGTGTTCAGTAACGCTCGAAAACGGCGGCAATGCCCTGGCCACCACCGATGCACATGGTCTCCAGGCCATAGCGGCCTTTGCGCCGTTCAAGTTCGTGCAGCAGCGTGGCCAGAATGCGCACGCCGGTGGCGCCAATGGGGTGACCCAGCGAGATGCCGGAGCCATTCACGTTCAGCTTGTGCTCGATGGCCGCCTGGTCATGCCACTCCCAGCCTTTGAGCACGGCCAGAACCTGGCAGGCAAAGGCCTCATTGAGTTCCACCAGATCCATATCGTCCAGCGTGAGGTGCAGGCGTGCCAGGAGCTTCTTCACGGCCGCGACGGGGCCTATGCCCATGTGCGAAGGCTCGCAGCCCGCTGCCGCCCATCCCACCAGGGCGGCCATGGGCGTCAGGCCCAGTTCGGCCAGCTTGTCCTCGGCCACGATCAGGCAGGCCGCCGAAGCATCGTTTTGCTGGCTGGCGTTGCCCGCCGTCACCGTGCCGCCCGGCATCAGCACGCGTAGCCTGGCCAGGCTGTCCATGGTGGTGGCGGCGCGAAAGCCCTCGTCCTGGCTGAACAGCAGAGGCTCGCCCTTGCGCTGGGACACGCTCACGGGAACGACTTCGTGGTGAAAGCGGCCAGCGGCCCAGGCGTCGGCGGCACGCTGGTGGCTGCGCATGGCAAAGGCGTCGGCCGCCTCGCGGCTGATACCGTAGTCGCGGGCCAGGTTCTCGGCTGTCTCGATCATTCCCGAGATCTTGCCAAAGCGCTCCACGGGCTGCGAGCGCTCACGGCCGCGATCCAGGCGGTCGTACATGCGCACATTGCCCGAGCGCGCGCCCCAGCGCATGTCGGGGCTGTAGTACTCGATGTTGCTCATACTCTCCACGCCGCCGGCAATCACCACGTCGGCCGCGCCGCTTTGCACCATCATGGCTGCCGTTGCAACGGCCTGCAGGCCACCGCCGCAGCGGCGGTCCAGCTGCATGCCCGGCACTTCCACCGGCAGGCCGGCCTGCAAGGCGGCCCAGCGGCCCACGCAAGGGGTCTCGCTGCTGGCATACGACTGGGCGAACACCACATCATCGATGCGGGCGGGGTCTATGCCGCTGCGCTCCACCACGGCGCGCACCGTGGTGGCAGCCAGCTCCTCCACGGGGACGGGGCGCAGGCTGCCCCCGAAAGTACCGACGGGGGTGCGAAGCGGGGAAACAATGGCGGCGCGGCGCATGGTGAGGCTCCTTGTGGTGGTGATGGGAAAGCGGCTCAGCAAGGGAAAGCTGCTCCGCACTGGCGCAGCAGACCATGGGCCTGCTGTTCCAGATGTTCTCGGTGTTGCGGTGCGGCAATGTCGATCAGGCGGCGCACGCGCCGGGACAGCGGTTGGCCGCGCAGGTCGGCCACGCCGTGCTCGGTGACGATCAGTCCGGCATCGGCGCGCGGCGTGCTTACCGGTCCGCCAAGCCGGGGCACGATGCGGCTGTGTGTCTTGGCGGTGGAGGGCAGGGCCAGAATCGGCAGGCCGCCTTTGCTGCGGGCAGCACCGCGCAGAAAGTCCACGGCGCCGCCGACGGCGCCCATATAGATGCCGCCGGCCACTTCGGCATTGATCTGACCGGTCAGATCCACTTCAATGGCGGAATTGATGGCCACCAGCTTGTCCATGGCCGTCAGGACTTCGGGGTGGTGGGTGTAAGCGGTGTCGCGCATCTGCAGCCGTGGGTTGCAATGGGCCCATCGGCGCAGACCTGCCCCGCCCATCAGCACGCCTGCGGTGCCGACGCCGGGATCTACGCTCTTGCGCGCGTGGGTCAGCACGCCGGCCTCGGCCAGGGCGACCACCCCGTCGCCGATGGCGCCGCTATGCAGGCCCAGGTCCTTGTGCCGGTGCAGTGCGGTCAGCACGGCTTCGGGCAGATTGCCCACGCCCAGCTGTAGGCAGCTGCCATCCTCCACCAGACCGGCAATATGGCTAGCAATCGCCTGTTCCACGGTGCCCGGCTCCGTGCGGGCCATGTCGAGCAAGTCGGCGTCGGAGTCGATGAGCAGATCGAAGTCGCCAGCTTGCAGATAGGGGCCACCTGCGGTCCACGGTACATCACGGTGGACTTCACCCACGATGACACGGGCGCGCTCCATGGCTGCGGGCAGGTATTCGCGCACCTGCCCCAGGCTGTGGTGGCCCTGTGCATCGGGCGGCGAGACCTGAAGCAACACCACATCGGCCGGAATATGGCCTTGTGCAATCAATGGCGGCAGCTGCGAGTAGTGCGAGGGAATGATGTCCAGCACGCCGGCTCGGGCCAGCGCGCGGTGGGGGCCGCTGGCGGCATAGCCCAGAAAATCCAGCACATCTGCATGTGCGGGCTGCAGTGTGTCCGACAGGCCTAGGCCCACAAACACCTGAAACCGACCACCTTGTGCCAGCGCATGACGGTGCTGCACCAAGGTGCGGGTCAAGGTCAGCGGCTCGGCTGTGGCCTGACCCCACCACAAGGTGTCGCCGGGACGCAGCAAGGCCTGCAGTCGCGCAGCAATCGTGCTCATTCCTTGCGATCCCAGTCAAAGCGCAGTGCTTGCTTGTCCTTGAAGCGGCGCACTGCGTCCAGGTGGTAGTCGGAGCCGCGGCAAATGGCTTGTGCACTGGCTTCCAGCTCTGCCATGGCATGGGCGTTCAGCTCGAAGGACTGGTTCATGATGTTCTTGGCCATACCGATGGCCGTCGTCGATGCGTCGGCAAAACGGGCGGCCAGTTGCTGGGCCGCCAGCTGCAATGCGGCAGCGTCTTCAACAATGTCGTAGACCATGCCCAGAGCCTTGGCCTCGTCCGCAGCCACGGTGCGTGCGGTAAACACCAGCTCCTTGGCTTTTTGCAGACCCACGATGCGTGGCAGCAGCTGCATGGCGCCCAGGTCTGGCACCAGGCCGATGCGACCGAAGACGGAGCAGAACTTGGAGCGGCGTGTGGCAAGCACAAAGTCGGCAGCCAGGGCCAGGCTCAGTCCGGCACCAAAGGCCGCGCCATCGACGGCGGCAATCACCGGCTTTTCCATATTCACCAGCTCGCCAAACCATTGGTGCAAGGCTCGCATACGCTCCCGGTGAGCCACGCCGTCTTGCCGGCTGTTCATCATCAGACCGATGTCGCCGCCCGAACAGAAGGCGCCGCCGGCGCCGGTGAGAATCACGGTGTGCACATTGGCATCGTCGCGCATCTGGACCACGGCCCGGGCCAGACCGTCGCGCATTTCCAGGCTTAGGGCGTTGCGTGCTTCGGGGCGGTTGAGGCTAATGGTTCCCACACCGTTTTCCACGGCGGTCAACACGGCAGGAGTGTTCATGGTTGGTACCAGTCAAAGAGAGGAAAGAACGGAATGTGCAGGCTGGGCAGTTCCTCACACATCTTCTCGGCAGAGGGAGACAAACCAGTGGTGCAAAGCCCAGAGCCGGCGTGACCCGGGTCAGAGCTTCGTGCAAGGGGCCCGCATCCCCTGCCTGCGAGCGCCGCGATGCGGGGAAGGCGCAACGCGCCTAAGGGGGTATCACACCAGCTCCGCAAAACCATGGCTGAGCACCAGCTTGTCGCGTTCCTGCACCTTGGCACGCAACTGGTAATGCGTCTGGCTGCCAGGCACGCGCCAGATTTCGGTGACCAGGGTTTCGCCGGGAAAGACCGGCGAGGCAAAACGGATGTCCAGTGCCCGAAAGCGTGAGGCATCGCCGCCCGCACACTGGCGCAACAGGGCACGGGTGACCAGGCCATAGCTGGCCAGCCCATGAAGAATGGGACGCTCAAAGCCCGCGGCCGTGGCGACTGCGGGGTCTGCATGCAGAGGGTTGTAGTCGCCGCAGAGGCGGTAGAGCAGCGCGGCCTCGGGGCGGGTTGCCTGGATGTCCGTGAAGTGCGGTGCGCTGTCTTCCGGTGTGGATTGCAGCGCGGGCAGCGGGGTGTCCGTGGGCTGTCCGGTCTGGCTGAAGCCCCCATCACCGCGCAGAAAAGATACCTGCTGTACGGTGGCCAGCAGCGTGCCGTCGGTGGTTTCCAGGCGGCGCTCCGTCACCATGATGCAGCCCTTGCCTTCGCCCTTGTCCGTCAGATGGGTGACCCGGTTGTGGCCCACGACTTGAGCGGCAGCTGGCAGCGGTCGGTGCAGCCGCATGCGCTGTTCACCATGCAGCAGCCTGACCCAGTCGATGCCGGTGTCTGGCTCGCGCGCCCAGAAGCCGGGGTAACCCAGCACAACGGCCTGAGAAGGCAGGGTGAGCAGGCCCTGGCCGTCCTTGCCCTCATACACATAGGACAGGGCGCTGTGATCCAGCGGGTCGTTGCCCAGACCCAGGCTGAGCGCATACAACATGCTGTCGCGCGCGCTGTACTGCTGGCGCACAGGCTCGAAGTGGAGCGCCTTGAGGTGGTGGTAGTCAATGGCCATGTACAGGCTCCTCGGTGTGATTCGCTGTGGAGGTCCTCTCTCGCAAGCGGGCGAGGGAGTAGAGGCAAGCCGGGGCAGCTCTGCCCTGCCGCGCATGGGGCCTCTTTCGCCAGGGACACCGCGCAAGGGCCGCCCCGCCGCGCCGGTGTCGTCCCCATCCCACGCGCAGCGTGAGAGAGGGGGAAGCGGCGCAGCCGCTCAGGGGGTGTGGCTGGTCACACCGGATCCCAACTGAACACGTCGGCCGAGCGATCCATGGGTACAAACGAGGCCTTGAGCGCGGGCATGCCGTGCTCGGCAATGAACTCGGGTGTCCAGCCTTCGCTGCGATGCACCGAGCGCAGCGGACGTGGCTGACTCATCAGAAACAGCTCGTTGTTGCGCACGGCAAAGACCTGGGCGTTCACATCTCTGGCCTGGTCGGACAGCAGATAGACCGCCAGCGGCGCGATCTTGTTGGGCGTCATCTGCTGAATCTTGGCCACACGCGCCTGCTGCTCGGGGGTATCGGTGGGAATGGAGCCGATCATGCGGCTCCAGGCAAAGGGAGCGATGCAGTTGGAGCGCACATTGAACCTAGCCATGTCCAGCGCAATGGATTTGGACAGGGCGGTCAGGCCCAGCTTGGCAGCGCTGTAGTTCGCCTGGCCCAGGTTGCCGATCAGGCCGGAGGTGGAAGTCATGTGGACCAGGGCCCCGCTTTCCTGTTCCTTGAAGTGGTTGGCGGCAGCGCGGCTCATGAAGTAGCTGCCGTAGAGATGAACCTTGATGACGGCATCCCACTCCTCCAGGCTCATCTTGTGGAAGAAGCGGTCGCGCAGAATGCCGGCGTTGTTGACGACGCCATCGATGCGGCCAAAGCTGTCCACCGCGCATTGCACAATGCGGCTGGCACTGGCCGCTTCAGAGACGCTGTCGGTACTGGCAACGGCCTGGCCGCCTGCGGCCTTGATCTCGTCGACCACTTTCTGCGCCGGACCTGCGTCGGTGCCTTCGCCGGTGGTGGACGTGCCGATGTCGTTGACCACCACTCTGGCTCCCGACGCCGCCATGGCCAAGGCAATGTCTCGACCGATGCCACCTCCGGCGCCGGTCACCACTACGACCTTGTCTTGCATCATCTTCTGGGCCATGGCTTGTCGTCCTTTGCTGTTGTCGTGAGAGATGAGCCCAGCATGCCGGCAAACCGGCGCGGACGCCATTTGCCAATCCCGAGGACGGACTTCGTCAGCGTGAAAGCCGCTGCTGCGCACCACGGGTTGTCACGCCCTTAGGCAGCGCTGAAGACATGCTTTCAAAAACGCGGCTTGCCTGACGGCGTCGCTGCCTCGACCATGGCAGCCATGACAGAACCGCAACCTGCAATCATCGACGACGCCAAGCTGGCGCATCTTCAGACTTGGCAGAGCAAAAGCGAAACCGCGCTCGACCTCATCACCGCCGCTCCCTTGCGGGCCCTGTCGGCCACGCTGGACCGGGATGAGCCTGCTCCTACACCCGGTACGCCGGTGGCGCCGCTGTGGCACTGGCTGTATTTCCTGCCTCATGCGCGCCAGAGCGAGATCGGCCCCGACGGGCATCCCCGGCGTGGCGGCTTCCTGCCGCCCGTGCCGTTGCCGCGCCGCATGTGGGCCGGCGGGCGGCTGCGCTGGGAGACAGACAATCCGCTGCGCCTGGGGCAGGAGGTGCAGCGCGTCTCCACCATCCGCAGCGTGCAGCACAAGACCGGACGCTCGGGTGAGTTGCTGTTCGTGCTGGTGGAGCATCGGTTCTCGAACCAGGACGGCCTGGCGCTGGTCGAGGAGCACGACATCGTCTACCGGGCCGCCGCCAGGCCCGGCGATCCGGTGCCGTCACCGCAGCAGCCGCCGCTCGCCGGCCAGGCTGCCTGGTCGCGCACCATCGTGCCAGACGACATCTTGCTGTTTCGCTATTCGGCGCTGACCTTCAACGGCCACCGCATCCACTACGACCGTCAGTACGTGACCCAGGTCGAGGGCTACCCGGGCCTGATCGTGCATGGCCCGCTGATTGCCACGCTGCTGCTCGATCTGCTGCGCCGCAATCTGCAGGGCGCCAAGGTGGTCACGTTCGACTTCAAGGCCTTGCGGCCGACCTTCGACCTTCACCCTTTCAGCGTGCACGGCAAGCCGCGCGAGGACGGCAGGACCATCGACCTGTGGGCTCAGGACCACGAAGGCTTTCTCACCATGCAGGCAACGGCCACGGTGTCCTGAAGAATTAAAAACCATAGCTTATGACGCTTGATGGATAAGCGTTCTAGGCAAAAAGGCTTTAAATGATCGAACATACCAGCTCGAATAACCACCACGAGATCCGCGATGCCATCCGTGCGCTGTGTGCGGAGTTTCCCGACGAGTATTTCCGCAAGATCGACGAGCAGCGCGTCTACCCCGAAGCCTTCGTCAACGCGCTCACGAACGCGGGCTGGCTGGCCGCGCTGATTCCGCAGGAGTACGGCGGCAGCGGCCTGGGCCTGACCGAGGCCAGCGTCATCATGGAGGAGATCAACCGCTGCGGCGGCAACTCGGGTGCCTGCCACGGCCAGATGTACAACATGGGCACATTGCTGCGCCATGGCTCGCAGGCGCAGAAGGAGAAATACCTGCCGCGCATTGCCTCGGGCGAATGGCGGCTGCAGTCCATGGGTGTCACAGAGCCCACCACGGGCACGGACACCACCAAGATCAAGACCAGCGCCGTGAAGAAGGACGGGCGCTATGTGATCAACGGTCAGAAGGTCTGGATCAGCCGCATCCAGCACAGCGACTTCATGATCCTGCTGGCGCGCACCACGCCGCTGGCGGAAGTGAAGAAGAAAAGCGAGGGCATGTCCATCTTCATGGTTGATCTGCGCGAGGCCGAGAAGAAGGGCATGACCGTGCGCCCCATCCTCAATATGGTCAACCACGAGACCAACGAGCTGTTCTTCGAGGATCTGGAGATTCCCGAGGAGAACCTGATCGGCGAGGAAGGCAAGGGCTTCAAGTACATCCTCGACGGGCTGAACGCCGAGCGCACGCTGATTGCGGCCGAGTGCATAGGCGACGGCTACTGGTTTCTGGACCGTGTGACGAATTACGTGAAGGACCGCCAGGTGTTCGGCCGTCCCATCGGCCAGAACCAGGGCGTGCAGTTCCCGATCGCCGATGCCTTCATCGAGGTCGAGGCCGCCAATCTCATGCGCTGGAAGGCCTGCGAACTGTTCGACGCGCGAGAGTCCATGGGCGCTCAGGCCAATATGGCCAAGTATCTTGCGGCCAAGGCCAGCTGGGAGGCGGCCAATGCCTGCATCCAGTTTCACGGTGGCTTCGGCTTTGCCTGCGAGTACGACGTGGAGCGCAAGTTCCGCGAAACCCGCCTCTACCAGGTGGCGCCGATCTCCACCAATCTGATCTATTCCTATGTGGCCGAGCACCTGCTGGGTCTGCCACGTTCGTTTTGAAATGGAAGACCCCCTGAGTCGCTGTGCGCCTTCCCCCTGAAAGGGGGACGACAGCCTCGCTGCGGGGCGGTGCGGCCGGCGTAGGCCCTTGCTTGCTGTCCCTGGCTTTGAGTGCGCCAGTTTTTCGGGTCGTGAGTTTCGCCAAAGTGCAATGGATTTCCAAGATGAAAAAGCATAGTCTTCGACCTCTCGATGGCATCACCGTGGTCTCGCTGGAACATGCGGTGGCCGCACCCTTTTGCACCCGCCAGCTCGCCGATCTGGGGGCGCGCGTGGTCAAGGTGGAGCGCCCCGGCGCGGGCGACTTTGCGCGCGGCTACGACCAGCGGGTCAATGGCCAGTCCTCGCATTTCACCTGGATCAACCGAAGCAAGGAAAGCCTGGCGCTGGACCTCAAGCAACCGGCGGCCCTGCAAGCCTTGCTGCAACTGCTGACCACGGCTGATGTGCTGGTGCAGAACCTGGCACCGGGCGCGGCCGCGCGCATGGGGCTGTCCTACGAGGTGCTGAAAGCCCGTAACCCCCAACTCATCGTCTGCGACATCAGCGGCTATGGTGCCGACGGCCCCTATCGGGACAAGAAGGCCTACGACCTGCTGATCCAGAGCGAGGCGGGGTTTCTCTCGGTTACGGGAACGGAGCAGGAGCCGTCCAAGGCCGGCATCTCGGTGGCCGATATCGCGGCCGGGATGTACGCCTATACCAATGTTCTTTCTGCCCTGCTGCTGCGCGGGCGCACGGGTGAGGGCAGCCATATCGATGTCTCCATGCTGGAGGCACTGGGCGAATGGATGGGCTATCCCATGTACTACGCCTGGGACGGCGCGCCGCCGCCGCCGCGCACGGGCGCATCGCATGCCAGCATCTACCCCTATGGCCCCTTCATGGCGGGCGATGGCGGCACGGTGATGCTGGGCCTGCAGAACGAGCGCGAATGGACGCTTTTCTGCGAGCAGGTGCTGCTGCAGCCGGCACTGGCCGGCGATGCGCGCTTTGATAGCAATGCACAGCGCAATGCGCACCGCGAGGAGCTGCAGGCCCTGATCCTGAGCGTGTTTGCCGGACTGGACGCACCGCAGGTGGTGCAGCGCCTGGAGCAGGCCGGCATTGCCAACGCCTGCGTCAACGACATGGCGGGCCTGTGGGCCCATCCGCAACTGGCCGCGCGTCAGCGCTGGTGCAGCGTGGGCACACCGGCCGGGCCGGTGCAGGCGCTGCTGCCGCCCGGTGCCAACAGCGCCTTTGACTACCGCATGGACGCCGTGCCGTCCGTCGGTGAGCACAGTGCGGCCATCCTGGCCGAGCTGGGCTGGTCGGCCGAGCGCATCCGTGCTCTGTACGCCGAAGAAGCAACTCTGTGAAAGCTGTGCGCTGTGTATGCGCGGGAGTGATTCCATGAAGAACGAGACCCAAGTGAGCATTCATCCGCTGGCCCGGTTCGCGGCCACATTGTGCTGGGAAGATGTCCCGCTGCAGGTGCAGCGCCGCGCCGAGGATCTGTGGGTGGACTGGTTCGGCTCCGCTCTCGCCGGCCAGAACGCGCGCCCGGTGCAGAGCATCACGCGCTTCGCGCTGTCCCAGGGGCCGGCCGCAGGCCCCTGCGAGATACTGGGCAGTGACGCCACCAGCTCGCCGCTGATGGCGGCCCAGGCCAACGCCGCAGCCTCGCATGTGGCCGAGCAGGACGATGTGCACAACGGCTCGGTGTTCCACCCCGCCGCCGTGGTATTCCCGCCCGCACTGGCCGTGGCGCAGAGCCTAGGTGCCAGCGGCGTCGAGCTCATGCAGGCCTGTGTGGCTGGCTATGAGGTCGGCATCCGGGTGGGCGAGTTTCTGGGCCGTAGCCACTACCGCATCTTCCACACCACGGCCACGGCCGGCACGCTGGCGGCGGCTGCGGCCGTGGGCCGCCTGCTCAAGCTGACGCCCGAGCAGATGCAGCATGCCTTCGGCTCGGCCGGCACACAGTCGGCGGGGCTGTGGGAGTTTCTGCGCACGGGCGCCGACAGCAAGCAGTTGCACACGGCGCATGCTGCATCTGCAGGGCTGACGGCCGCCTTCCTGGCGCAGGACGGATTCACGGGCGCGCAGGACATCTTCACGGGGCCGCAGGGACTGGCTGCAGGCATGTCCACGGATGCCGACCCGGCCCGACTCAGCGATGGGCTGGGCACGCGCTGGGCCACGGCAGAGACCTCGTTCAAATGGCATGCCTCCTGCCGCCACACGCATCCGGCCGCCGATGCACTGCTGCAGGTCATGCAGCAGCATGGCCTGGCGCCTGCCGACCTGGCACAGGTCACCTGCCATGTGCACCAGGGCGCCATCGACGTGCTGGGCCCCGTGGTCAGGCCGAGCACCGTCCACCAGAGCAAGTTCTCCATGGGCACCGTGCTGGCGCTGGCGGCGCGTCACGGTCATGCGGGGCTGACGGAGTTCGACCGCGACTATCTGGCACAGGAAACCGTGGAGCTGCGCGACAAGGTGAGCATGGAGCTTGATGCCGAGGTCGATCAGGCCTATCCCCGGCGCTGGATAGGCAAGGTCAGCGTACAGACCACGGATGGCCGTTTGCTCAAGGGCCGTGTCGACGAACCCAAGGGCGACCCTGGCAACACGCTGTCGCGCGAGGAGATCACGGCCAAGGCGCTGCGGCTGATCGCCTATGGCGGCCATGTGCCCGCGGAGCACGCCCAGGCCGCGGTGGCAAGGCTGTGGCAGGTCGCGCAATGGCCGCAGGTACGGCATCTGCTGGATTGAGTTTCTTTCCGCCGGTGCAGGCAAGGCCGGCATCCCTCGGGCAAAGGCGCCATCACAGAGTGCCTCCCGCTTCCACAAAGTGCAAAGGAGACAAAACATGCAATATCGATCCATCCGCCGCCGACTGATCTGCGCCGCGGCCGCAGCCTCCGCATTCGCCGCCAGCAGCGGCGTCATGGCCGCAGGCTGGCCGGACAAGCCTGTGACCCTGGTCGTTCCCTACAGCGCCGGAGGGCCTACCGATGTAGTGGCGCGGTTGCTGGCCGTGCCGATGGGACAGTACCTGGGGCAGTCGGTGCTTGTCGAAAACACCGTGGGCGCAGGCGGCACGCTGGCACCGGCGCGCATCGTGCGCTCCAAGCCCGACGGCTACACCATATTGATCCACCACATGGGCATGGCTACTGCGCCCTCGCTTTACAAAAAGCTGCCCTATGACCCGCTCAAGGACTTCGAGTACATCGGCCAGGTGCTGGACGTCCCCATGACCCTGCTGTCGCGCAAGGACTTCCCGGCCAACAACTTTGCCGAGCTGCTGGACTATGTGAAAAAGCACCAGGACAAGGTGTCGCTGGCAAATGCCGGTGTGGGCGCCGTGTCGCAGCTGTGCGGCATGCTGTTCATGCACCAGGTGGGCGTGAAGCTGACCGTCGTTCCCTACAAGGGGGCCGGTCCCGCCATGAACGATTTGATGGGCGGGCAGGTTGACCTGCTGTGCGACCAGACCACCCAGACCATGCCCGTGATCCAGGACGGCAAGCGCGCGAAGGTGTTCGGCGTGACCACACCCCAGCGCCTGTCGTCGCTGCCCAATATCCCGACGCTGGACGAGCAGGGCCTCAAGGGCTTCGACGTCAAGGTCTGGCATGGCATGTATGCACCCAAGGGCACGCCCAGGGAGGCGATAGAGCAGCTGAACAAGGCACTGAATGTGGCCCTCAAGGATGATAACGTCAAAAAGCGCATCGCCGAGCTCAGCTCTGATCTCGTCACGCCCGACAAGGCCACGCCAGAAGGACTGCGCAAGCATCTGGAGGCCGAAGTCGCGCGCTGGCGCATCGTTATCAAGGCCGCCGGCGTATCGGCCGAATAAGGCCGAGTGAGGCCATGCACGGAACGAGATCCGCGCCCCGGCGCGGGCCCGCCACCACCTGATTGACATCCTGCATTCCCAGGAGACGCCATGAGCACCTTGCTGCATAACGCCTGCACTTTTCTGTTCGTTCCCGCCAACCGGCCGCAGCGGCTTGCCAAGGCTCTCGCCAGCGGCGCCGATATGGTGATTGCCGACTGCGAGGATGCCGTGGCCCCCGGCGACAAGCCGGCCGCCAGATTGGCCCTGGAGCAGGCCGTGCAGCAGCTTTCCATGTCCGAACGTGAACGGCTGCTGGTGCGTATCAATGCCTGGGGAACGCCATGGTTCGATGAAGATCTGCAGGCGCTGGCGCGGCTGGTGGCCGTCGGTGTGGCCGGGGCCGTGGTGCCCAAGGCGGAAAGCGCGGCCGTGCTGCAGCAGATTGCCGATGCAGCCGGCCCGCGCTGTGCGTTGCTGCCCCTGGTGGAAAGCGTGGCCGGCCTGGATGCCTGCGATGCACTGGCCGGCACCGCGCAGGTGGTGCGGCTGGCTTTCGGGCATCTGGACTTCCAGGTCGATGCCGGCATGCAGTGCGAGCCGGACGAAGCCGAGCTGCAGCCGGTGCGCCTGGCGCTGATCCTCGCATCGCGCCGGCGGGGCCTGGCCCGCGCCGTGGATGGCGTCACCATCGACACCAAGGATGAGGCCCGCCTGGAGAGCGACACCCGGCGTGCACTGCGCATGGGCTTTGGCGCCAAGCTGTGCATACACCCGGACCAGGTCGGCCCGGTCAACCGCGTGTTTGCGCCTTGCGATCCGGCCGTGGCCCAGGCCAGTGCGGTGGTGCAGGCCATGCAGGCTTCTGGCGGCGGCGTCTGCACGGTCAACGGCAGGATGGTGGATGCGCCCGTGCTTCATCTGGCGCAGCAGACACTGGCCCGCCACGCCTGGGCCCAACAGCGCATGCAGCGCGAAACCTAGTCTTATTGGACGTTGCCGGGCGCCGTTGTCTGGTTCAGATTCATGCTGCTTCATGAAACAGGGGAACGGCATGAACCAGGCTTTGGTATGTGTGGTGACGGGGGCCAGCCGTGGCGTGGGCCGGGGTGTGGCGCTGGCGCTGGGTGCGGCGCGGGCAACCGTCTACGTGACGGGGCGCAGCGTGAAGGAGGGCGACTCGCCGCTGCCGGGCACGGTGGGCAGGACGGCCGCCGATGTGACGGCTGCCGGCGGCCACGGCATTGCCGTGGCCTGTGACCATGGCGATGATGCCCAGGTGGAAGCGCTGTTCGAGCGCGTGCGCCGCGAGCATGGCCGGCTCGACATTCTGGTCAATTGTGCGATTGCGATTCCCGATGCGCTGACCGTGCCCGGCCCGTTCTGGCAGAAGCCGCTGGAGATGACCGGACTGCTCGATGTGGGCCTGCGTTCTACCTATGTGGCCAGCTATTGCGCGGCCGGCCTGCTGATCGCGGCGCGCGGCCTGGTGGTCAATATCTCGTCGGCCGGCAGTCGCTGCTACATGCATGGGCCGGCCTATGGCGCAGGCAAGGCCGGCACGGACAAGATGAGCTTCGACATGGCCCATGATTTCAAGCCTGCCGGCGTGAGCGTGGTTTCGCTCTGGCCCGGACTGGTCAGGACCGAGCGCTCCGAACGCGTCTGCGCGGCCGAGCCCGACAAGTACGGCGACAGCTTCGACAGCGCCGAAACGCCGCAGTTCATTGGCCGGGTGGTGCTGGCCTTGCATGGCGATGCCGACTGCCTGGCGCGGCGCTCCGGCGGCGTGTTCTATACGGCCGAACTGGCCAGCGAGTATGGCGTGCAGGACATCGATGGCGCGCAGCCCGCGTCGCCGCGTGCCTACTTCGGCGCACCCCCGGAATTCAGCCCGGTGGTGGTCGAATAAGCCGGTGCACTGACAGCATGCAAGATCAAGGCCGCAGTGGGGGCTACACTGCGGCCTTCCTTGTTTTTGCTGTACCCGGTCCGTGTCTGCTTCTGTCTACCTTTCCCGCCGCTGCTGTCTGCATCTCTCCTTCTCGCTGCCCCTGGCTCTGGGCCTGTCGGCCTGTGCCACGACCACCCCTGAACAAAGCCAGGATGAACTAATCCAGCGCTTCTACGCACTGATGGCTGCCGGCGATTTCGACACCTGCATTGCCCTGATCTCGGCACGCAATATTTCCAGCGGGCAACTGGCGAGTTTTGAGCAAAAGCTGCGCCGCATGCTGACAGGCGCCAAGGGAATGATCGACTCCAAGGGCGGCCTGGCCAAGGTCGAAGTGGTGGAAAGAAAAGTTTCCGAGGAGGAGCAGGTCATCAAGCTCAGGGTGCTGGTCAGCTATCGCAATGGCAGCACCCGCCGCGAGCGCATCAATCTGGTCCAGGAAGAAGGCGTCTGGAAAGTGCTGCTGTGATGCTTGCGCGGCTGGCCACGGCCGCTGTGATCGCAGTATCGGCCTGCTGCGCTGGTCTGGCTTTTTCAATGCCGCCATTGCCGCCGCAGGCTGCGCCTGGCGATCTGATCTTTCGCCAGGGTACGGAAAACGTCAGCCATCTGGTGCAAGCCGTGGACCATGGTGACTTCAGCCATGTGGGCATGCTGGTGGGGCGGCCCGGTCAGTGGCAGGTGTTGCATGCCACGCCGTCCGAGCGTCCGGGTCAGGCGGATGCCGTGGTGCTCGATTCGCTGGACTTTTTTCTGGACGCTCAGCGCGCCCGGGCCTATCGCCTGTATCAGGTCGCTTCCGACCCCGGCACGCGCGAGCGGGCCGTGGCCTGGGCCATGGCGCAGCAGGGCAAGCCGTTTCAGCTGCAGGGAGATGCTCAGGATTTGTACTGCACCACGCTGGTCTGGCAGGCCTGGCAGCAAGGCGGTATGGATCTCGGGGTGGTGTTCACCAGGCTGGAGCTACCGATTCTCGGCGGGCGCTACCTGCTGCCCGGCCAGCTGCTGCGCTCATCCCGCTTGCGTCCGCTGACGCCCTTGCTGTCCTTGCACTAGGCCCGGGCGCTATACGCCCAGATATTGCTGGCGCACGGCCTTGTCGCCAGCCAGTTCGGCCATGCTGGCTTCGTGCACGATCTGGCCCTTTTCCAGCACATAGGCGCGGTCGGCCACGACCTCGGCAAACGGCAGGTTCTGCTCGCTGAGCAAGATGCCTATGCCCTGTGCCTTGAGTTCGAGAATCGTGCGCGCCATCTGCTCGACGATCAGCGGAGCAACCCCCTCGGAGGGCTCATCCAGCAGCACTAGGCAGGGCTGGCCCATCAGCGTGCGGGCCACGCTCAGCATTTGCTGCTCACCACCACTCATGCGCCCGCCCAGGCGGTCAGGCATCTCTCCCAGGTTGGGGAACAGCGCAAAAAGCCTTTCGGGCGTCCAGTGCGGCATGGCGGAGCCATCGGGCCATCGGCGAGGCTTTTGCTTGCCGACCTCGAGGTTTTCCAGCACCGTCAGCTCGGTAAAGATGCGGCGATCCTCGGGCACATAGCCGAGGCCGCGCTGCGCGATCTGGTGCGAGGCTTTTTTCTCTATCGCTTCTCCCATGAAGCGGATACTGCCCTCGCGGTGCGGCACCAGGGCGGCAATGCTTTTGAGCGTGGTGGACTTGCCAGCGCCATTACGACCCATCAGCGCCACGACTTCGCCGCGCCCCACGGCCAGAGATACCTGATGCAGGATATGGGCCGCGCCATACCAGGCATTGAGGTTCTGGACTTCAAGCAATTTTGGGCTCTTGCCCTTATCCATCAAGCGTTGGTTGCTATGCATTTGATTCATTGCTGTTTTTCAAGTACGAGGCCGGTACCGAGGTAGGCCTGCTGCACGCGCGCGTCGTCGCGAATGGCTTGCGGCGTACCTTCGGCCAGCAGCTGGCCGCGCACCAGCACGGCCACACGGTCGGCCTGACCGAAGACCACGTCCATGCTGTGTTCGGTAAACAGCACGCCCATGCGGCGCTGCTGCGCAAGCTGGCGCGTCAGCTGCATCAGCGCGACACGCTCGCCCGGGGCCATGCCGGCCGTGGGTTCGTCCATGAGCAGCAGCAGAGGATCATGGGCCAGAGCCATGGCCAGCTCCACTCGCTTCACATCGCCATAGGCCAGAGCGCTGCAGGGGCGATCGGCCTGAGCCGCCATGCCCACCTGATCCAGCAGGGCCAGTGCGTCGGAACGCCGGTGGCTGGCGGCACGCGGCCACCAGCTGAAGATCCTGCGATCGGCCGACAGCAAAGCCATCTGCACGTTTTCCACCACGCTGAGCGAGGCAAAAGTCTGTGCAATCTGGAAGGTGCGTCCCACGCCCTTGCGCCAGATGGCGCGCGGCGGCAGTCCGGTGATGGACTGGCCATTGAGCAGCACCTGGCCGCTGTCGGGTGGCAACTGGCCGCCGACCATATTGAAGGTGGTGCTCTTGCCAGCGCCGTTGGGGCCGATCAGGGCCAGCAGCTCACCCGCCTGCAGGCTGAATGAGACCTGCTGCACGGCCTTCACGCCGCCAAAGGCCTTGCTGACGTTCTGTACCTGCAGCAAGTTCATGTTCTGGCTCCTGCCTTGCCTTTGGCGCTCACACGCGACCACAGCCATTGCGCATAGCCGGCAATACCCTGCGGTGCCAGCAGCACCAGAATCAGCATGGTCGCTCCCATCAACGCGCGCCAGTATTCGGTGTTGCGCGCCACGGTGTCGTGCAGCCAGGTGAAGGCTGCCGCCCCCACCAGGGGGCCGGCCAGTGTCTGCACACCGCCCAGCAGCACCATGACCAGTGCATCCACCGACTTGGTGACCGACATCGCATCGGGCGCCACGCCGCCCTTGCTGAAGGCAAACAGCGCACCGGCCAAGCCGGCAAACAGCCCGGCGATCACGAACGCCGTCCACTGTACGCGGCGCACGTCGATACCGATCGCATCTGCCCGCAGCGCCGAGTCGCGCGATGCGCGCAGCGCATAGCCCAGCGGCGAAAACAGCAGGCGACGCAGCAGATAGATGCCCAGCGTGCAGATGCCCAGCGCCAGCCAGTAGAACGCCGGACCCTGCGATGCCCATTCGGGGGGCCATACGCCCGTCAGGCCATTGCTGCCGCCCGTGAAGTCATCCCATTGAAAGACGATGGCCCAGCTGATCTGCGCAAACGCCAGCGTCAGCATGGTCAGATAGACGCCTGACAGCCGCACGCAGAACCAGCCATAGAGCAGGGCGCCCGCAGCGGCGGCCAGGGGGCCGAGCAACAGCGCGGCCTCCATGGGCAGATCCAGCGCACGCACCAGCAGTGCAGCACCGTAGGCACCGAGGCCAAAGTAGGCCGCGTGACCGAAGGAGTGCATGCCGCCAGGCCCGAGTATGAAGTGCAGACTGCTCGCAAACAGTGCGGCGACAAAAATGTCGGCCAGCAGCACGGTGGCATAGCTGCCGCCTTCGGCTGCACCTGCCGTCAGCGGCAGCAGCACCAGCGCGCTCAGCAGTCCCAGCCATGCGGCCGTTGCACCACGCCCCGAGCGGCGCAGCGGCTGTTCGGGCTCGCCGGCGCTGCGTGCCAGTGCCTGGGGCTTGCCCAGCAGGCCCCAGGGCCGCCAGATCAGCACCACGGCCATGACCAGGAACTCCACCACCAGCGTGAGCTTGGAGAACGACAGCTCGAAGCCCGCGATCTCCTGCACGCCCAGCCAGATGCAGACGGCCTTGAGCTCCGCCACCAGCAACGCGGCCATGAAGGCGCCCGGTATGCTGCCCATGCCGCCGACCACCACCACCACAAACGCGGCGCCAATGGTGAGCATGTCCATCTCGAGGCTGGCGGGCTCGCGCGGCAGCTGCAGCGCGCCGCCCAGGCCTGCCAGCAGCGTGCCCAGTGCGAAGACGGCGGTGAACAGCCAGGCCTGGTTGACGCCCAGGGCGCCCACCATTTCGCGGTCCTGCGTGGCGGCACGCACCAGGGTGCCAAAGCGGGTCCTGGTCAACAAAAGCGTCAGGCCCAGGAGCACGCAGGGACCGACCGCTATCAAGAAAAGATCGTAAGTGGGGAACTGGCGGCCCAGAATCTCCACCGAGCCTTCAAGTCCTGTGGCACGCGGGCCGAACAGTTCCTCGGGGCCCCACAGCCACAGCGCAGCGTCCTTGATGACCAGTACCAGTGCAAACGTGGCCAGCAGCTGGAATAGCTCGGGCGCCTTGTAGATGCGACGCAGAAGCAGTGTCTCGGTCAGTGCCCCGAGTGCGCCACAGGCCAGCGGAGCCAGCAGCAGCGCGGGCCAGAATCCGATATGGGGCGAGAGCCGGTCCACACTGCTGTAGGCGATGAAGGCGCCCAGCATGTAGAACGAGCCGTGGGCGAAGTTGATGGTGCGGGTGACACCAAAGATCAGTGACAGCCCGACTGAAACCAGAAACAGCGACGATGCGCTGGCCAGTCCGTTGAGCAACTGGGCCAGCAGGCCGGATGCACTCATGCTGCGTAGCTCCTGAAGCTCGACATAGTGTGTTCAGAGATGAAAAAGCCACCTGCTGCAGTGCAGGTGGCCTGGCATTTTCGCCGAAGCGAAATCAGTTCGCTGTCGCGGGACGCAGCTTCTTCACTTCCTCGTCCGTGGGCTGGTAGTTCTTGCCGTCGGCATAGCGGTAGTCGACCAGCACGCCGTGCCCCAGCTTCTCGTCATAGGCGGTCTTGCCGATGTAGGCTCCCATCGTGGACTGGTTGTCCTGTGCCCGGTAGGTGATGGGGCCGAAGGGCGTGGCGACTTCCAGGCCCTTGAAGGCCGCAATCAGTTTCTCGGTGTCGGGATCGCCCTTGGTCTTGCGCAGGCCCGCAGCAATCGACTGGATGGCGTTGTAGCCCACGATGGTGCCCAGGCGCGGGTAGTCCTTGAACTTGGCCTGATAGGCCTTGAGGAAGGCTGCGTGCTCGGGGGTGTTGATGGAATACCAGGGGTAGCCGGTCACGGTCCAGCCGATAGGCGCTTCCTTCTTGAGCGGGTCCAGGTATTCGGGCTCTGCCGTCAGCAGGCCCACGACTTCGCGGCCCTTGAACAGGCCGCGTGTATTGCCTTCGCGCACGAACTTGCCGAGGTCGGTGGCGAACAGCACATTGAAGATGGCATCGGGCTTGGCGTCAGCGAGCGCCTGAACGACGGAGCCGGCGTCGATCTTGCCCAGCGCAGGCGCTTGCTCGGCCACAAACTCGATGTCGGGCTGCCTGGCTTTCATCAGCGTCTTGAAGGTGGCAATCGCCGACTGCCCGTATTCGTAGTTGGGGTAGACGATGGCCCAGCGCTTCTTCTTGAGCTTGAGCGCTTCTTCCACCAGCATGGCGGTCTGCATATAGGTGGAGCCGCGCAGACGGTAGGTGTAGTGATTGCCGTCGGCCCAGACGATCTTGTCGGTCAGCGGCTCGGAGGCGAGGAAGAAACGCTTTTTCTGCTTGGCATAGTCGGTCAGCGCCAGGCCCACATGCGAGAGAAAACTGCCCGTGAGCACATCGATTTTCTCGCGCGTGTAGAGCTCTTCGGCGGCACGTACGGCATCGCCCGGCGTGGCATTGTCGTCGCGCACGATAAGCTGCAGCTTCTTGCCGGCAATGCCGCCTGCGGCATTGACCTGCTCCACCGCCAGCTCCATGCCCTTTTTGTAGGGCTCCAGAAACGCGGGCTGCGCCTTGTAGCTGTTGATTTCGCCAATCTTGATCACGCCCTGTGCCCAGGCGGGCAGGGCGGCCAGTGTCAGCAGGGGCAGGGACCAGCGCAGCTGCATTGTCATTCTCCTTGGTGCTAGGTGGGCGACCATGGCCCGAGGCACAGGGTCGCTGCAATCACTAATGCTCAATTTGAGCATTTATATAGACAAATAAAGCGCTTGTTCAAAGCGCGTGGGGAGTGATCCTAGAGCAGCGTTTTCTCTGAGTCAAGAAGGGCGAGGCAGTTTTCCGGCGATCGGGTGGTATCGGAGCGCTTCATTCTGCTTATCACTATTCGATCTCAAGACATTGATGGGTGATTCCCCCGTTTCTGTGCAATTGCCGGACAATATAGGTCTTGTCCCGCTTGGCAACCGGCAGCCAACGCGCTAGCAGCCCTGACCTGCAGTGCCCCGCCACCGCCCAGCATTTGCCGCGCAGGTTTTCTGCTTAGAGTTTTTATTTCAGACGAATCATGAGTGCTTTTCTTGAAGAACGCGTGCTGTCCGTCCACCACTGGACCGACCGTCTTTTCTCCTTCACCACCACCCGCGACACATCGCTGCGCTTTTCCAACG
The DNA here is from genome assembly GCF_018292285.1 of Comamonas brasiliensis. Taxonomy (NCBI): domain Bacteria; kingdom Pseudomonadati; phylum Pseudomonadota; class Betaproteobacteria; order Burkholderiales; family Comamonadaceae; genus Comamonas; species Comamonas brasiliensis. The sequence goes on along the minus strand of NZ_JAANES010000004.1, from coordinate 73,244 downwards.
GCCACTTCACCATGATCGGCCTGAAGGTGGATGGCAAGAACCTGCTGCGCGCCTACTCCATCGCCAGCCCCAACTATGAGGAGCATCTGGAGTTTCTGTCCATCAAGGTGCCCGAAGGCCCTCTGACTTCCAAGCTGCAGAACATCCAGGTGGGTGACACCATCATCGTGGGCAAGAAGCCCACGGGCACGCTGCTGATCGACTATCTGCTGCCCGGCAAGAATCTGTATCTGATCGGCACGGGCACGGGCCTGGCTCCCTGGCTGGCCGTGGCGCGCGACCCCGAGACCTATGAGCGTTTCGACAATGTGGTCGTCGTGCATGGCGTGCGTCAGGTGCAGGAATTGGCCTATCAGGAGCTGTTCGAGAAGGAATTGCCCGAGCATGAATTCCTCGGCGATATCGCCAAGGGCAAGCTGCACTACTACCCCACCGTGACACGCGAGCCCTTCCGCAACCAGGGCCGTATCTCGGCCCAGATCAACAACGGCACCTTCCCGCAGAATCTGGGTCTGCCCGATCTGAATCCCGAGACCGACCGCGTCATGCTGTGCGGCAGCCCCGCCATGCTGTCCGAGCTCAAGGAACTGCTGGAAAAGCGCGGCTTCAAGGAAGGCAACACCACTACGCCCGGCGACTTTGTCATCGAACGCGCCTTCGTGGAAAAGTAATTCCGGCTTGTCCCTGACAAAAGGCCTGCATTCGCAGGCCTTTTGCATTTGCGCTGAGGAGAAGATGGCGGAGAGTCCATGTCTGGCATGGCTGTTGTGCTTGACCTAGATGTTCTCCCCTGCGTTCTCGGGCAGGCGCTGCAAATCCATGGGCCTGGCGCTGGATGCCTTGCGCGCGACAAAAGGGACGACCCACTGGACCCGGGACTTGCTGCAGGCCTTGGCCGTGGCGGCGGAGAACAGCAAAATGGCCGAGGTGAAGTAAAACCACATCAGCACCACCACCAGCGAGCCGGCGGCACCATAGGCCGAGACCACGGCGGCGGTGGACAGATACCAGGCCAGGGCCTGCTTGCCTATGGTGAACAGCGCGGCACCCGTCAGCGAGCCCAGCAGCAGGTATCTGGTGGCGGGCTTGATGCCGGCCCCCATGCGCATCAGGCCCCAGAACAGCAGCACCGCAATGCCGAAGGAAAGGCCCTCGTTGATCAGCCCCATCAGCGGACCCAGCGGTACAAGCTGCAGCTCGTCGTTGGCCCATTTGGTGATCATCTGGATGGCGGTTGAAAGCACCATGGACACCAGCAGCAAAAATCCCAGGCCCACGACATAGCTCAGTCCCCACAGCCGCGAGATGGCCATGCTCCACCATGGTTTGTTTTCCTGTGGGCGCGACTCTTCGCCCATGGACCAGAGCTTGTCCAGCGAAGCCTGCAGCTCCACAAACACGCCCGTGGCGCCCGAGAGCATCATCACCAGACCGAGCACGGACGCGAGCGAGCCCTGATTGGCGTTCTGGGCGCTGGCCAGCGCGCTTTTGACGACCTGTGCTGCGCGCTCTCCGACCACGCTCTGTATCTGGCTGATCAAGGTGCTTTCCACATAGCTGCGGTCCAGCCACCAGCCCAGCAGGCCCACGACGGCCAACAGTAGCGGCGCCAGGCTCAGCATGCCGTAGAAAGACATGGCGGCGCTCATGCGTAGACCATCGGCCTGCAGCCAGAGCTGTACGGAATCAATGAGCGGTTGCAGAGGCTGGGTGAGGCGTCGCAGCTTATGCTGCCAGCCGGAGGTATCAAAAGCCATGTGTCGAATTCTGGTTGCGAAAACACGGAGGGCTTGTCAGCCTATGTCGGCTGGCATTGAGGATAAGCAAATATTTTGTAATTGCCGCCAGGGCTCTGGCAAATCTGCCATGGTGGCGAGCCTCAGCAGCTTCAGGTTCTCATCCTTTATCTGATGAGCGATGAATGCTCACTTTTTTGTAGATGAACTCAATTGCGTTGGCTTCCTTCAGGAGAGCGCATCGGGGTTTTCTCTAGTCAACTACGCTTGGCGGTCTTCTGTGTGTCGTAGTTCAATCCGGGTTTGCACCAGTCAAAGTGCAACTCTTTAACTACAAAAAACTATCCTGCTTCACGAAAGCTGGTGAGACGAGACACATTTCATGAAGGCATCCTTCACCACCGCTTCTCCTGCAGATCGCGTGCTTTGCCCTGTCTTGCGCGAACGCATCATGGCGGCGGACCAGGCCGCCGGCCTGATTCAATCCGGCATGACACTGGGCATGAGCGGCTTCACTCCCGCAGGTGCCCCCAAGGCCGTGCCGCAGGCATTGGCACGCCGCATCGAAGCGCAGAACGCCGCTGGCGGCAACTTCCGCATCAGTCTGTGGACGGGAGCTTCGACCTCGCCTGAACTCGATGGCGCACTGGCCAAAGTGCATGGCATCGAACGTCGTCTGCCCTATCAGTCGGACCCCACGGTGCGCAAGGAGATCAACGAGGGCCGCATGCAGTATGTGGACATCCACCTCTCGCATGTAGCGCAGCATGTGTGGTTCGGCTTCCTCGGTCATCTTGACGTGGCGGTGATCGAGGTGGCGGGTGTTTTGCCCGATGGTCGCCTGATTCCGTCGACCTCGGTGGGCAACAACAAGACCTGGCTGGAGCAGGCCGACAAGATCATTCTCGAAGTCAACAGCGCCCAGCCCGCCGAGCTCGAGGGCATGCACGATATCTACTACGGCGCGGCCGTGCCGCCCAGGCGCAAACCCATACCCATGGAGCACCCGTTCGACCGCATTGGCGAGCCGTATCTGCATTGCGATCTGAGCAAGGTGATTGCCGTGGTGCCCACGGTGCAGCGCGACAGGCTGGCAGCATTCACGGCGCCCGATGAGGGCTCCATGCGCATTGCCGAGAACATCATCGACTTTCTGCAGCACGAGGTGAAAGCGGGCCGCCTGCCGCCCGAGTTGCTGCCGCTGCAGTCGGGCGTTGGCAATATCGCCAACGCCGTGCTGGCGGGGCTGAACAACGGCCCGTTCGACCATCTGAACGCCTATACCGAGGTGCTGCAGGACGGCATGCTCGACATGCTGGAGTCGGGCAAGCTCGATACCGCATCGACCACCTCGCTTGCGTTGAGCCCTGCGGCCATGGAGCGCTTTCTGGCCAATATCGACTATTACCGCCAGCGCATCATGCTGCGCCCGCAGGAGATATCGAACCACCCGGAGCTGATCCGCCGCATGGGTTTGATTTCGATGAACGCGCTGATCGAGGCCGATATGTACGGCAACGTCAACAGCACGCATGTCATGGGCTCATCCATCATGAACGGCATTGGCGGCAGCGGCGACTTTGCACGCAACGCCTATCTGTCCATTTTCATGACGCCATCCACGGCCAAGGACGGCAAGATCAGCTGCATCGTGCCCATGGTCTCCCATGTCGATCACACCGAGCATGATGTGCAGGTCATCGTGACCGAGCAAGGCCTCGCCGATCTGCGAGGTCTCGCACCGGTGCAGCGCGCACGTTTGATCATCGAGAAATGCGTACATCCCGACTACAAGGCGGCGATGAGAGAGTACCTGGAGCGCGCGCTGCGCGATGCACCGGGCAAGCACACGCCGCATCTGCTGGATGAAGCCTATGCCTGGCACCAGCGCTATCTGAAGACGGGCTCCATGCGCGCCTGAGGGTACATGCGCAAACCAGAGACGCTGCCATGGCAGCGTTTTTTGGTGATGCTGTCTGCAACCCGGATGGCGGCTTCGCAAAGCGCTCTGGATTTGCAAGCTGTTCCGGCGCGCGGTACGGCTTCAGGTCACCGGAGCCGGATTGAAGAGCACCAGTGCGTTATGCAACTGCCAATGCTCGGCCCAGGTCTTTTTGCGACCGCTGGCGACATCGAGCATCAGCCTGAACATTTCCCAGCCTATGTCTTCGATCGTGGCCTCGCCGTCGGCAATGCGTCCGGCGTTGATATCCATCAGATCGTGCCAGCGTCGCGCCAGGTCGCTGCGCGTGGCCACCTTGATCACTGGCACCTGTGCCAAGCCGTAAGGCGTGCCGCGGCCCGTGGTGAAGACATGCAGGTTCATGCCGGCTGCCAGCTGCAGCGTGCCGCAGATGAAGTCGCTGGCCGGCGTGGCTGCATAGACCAGACCCTGGCTGATGTTGCGATCGGCCAGCCGCTGACCCGGCGACAGCACGCCGGTGATGGGGGCCGTGCCGCTCTTGATGATGGAACCCATGGCCTTTTCGACGATGTTCGACAATCCGCCTTTTTTATTGCCCGGCGTGGTGTTGGCGCTGCGGTCCACGCGGCCCTTGTCGAGATAGGCGTCGTACCAGGCCATTTCCTCGATCATGGCTTCGGCCACTTCGGGGCTTGCGGCGCGCGAGGTGAGCTGGTCGATGCCGTCGCGCACCTCGGTCACCTCGCTGAACATCACGGTGGCGCCCGCACGCACCAGCAGGTCGGTACAGAAGCCCACTGCGGGGTTGGCCGTGACGCCGCTGAAGGCGTCGCTGCCCCCGCATTGCACGCCCACCACCAGGGCGCTGGCGGGCACGGTCTCGCGACGGCGGGCGTCGAGGCGGCGCAGGTGCTGCTCGGCCTGGCGCATGATGGAGTCGATCATGGACATAAAGCCCACATGGGCCTCGTCCTGCAGGCAGACCACATCAAGTGCTGGTTCGCGTTCGTCGACGATGGGAAAGCTGCCCGGCGGCAGCAGGCGCTCGGGTTGCAGCTTTTCGCAGCCCAGGCTGACCACCATGACCTCGCCGCCGAAGTTCGGGTTGCGGCTGATGTTGCGCAGCGTGCGCTGCGGGATCTCGGCTCCCACGGCATCGATGGCCACGCCGCAGCCATAGCTGTGCTCCAGGCCCACCACGTCGTCAACATGGGGGTATCGGGGCAGCAGCTCGGACTTGATGCGGCGCACCGCAAAGTCGAGCACCCCGGCCACGCATTGCACCGTGGTGGTGATGGCCAGGATGTTGCGCGTGCCCACCGTACCGTCAGCATTGCGGTAGCCCTCGAAGGTATAGCCTGCCAACGGCTCCAGCACGGGTGGCTTGACGGTGGCGATGGGCAGGCCCTGCAGCGAGCGTGCCTCGGGCATCTGCAGCAAGCGCTCATGCACCCAGCTGCCGGCGGCGATGGGCTTGAGCGCATAGCCGATGATCACGTTGTAGCGGCGCACCTCACCGCCTTCGGGAATGTCCACCAGCGCCACCTTGTGCGCCTGCGGCACCTTGTCGAGCAGCGTGAGGCCGGACGGCAGCACGGTGCCCGCAGGCAGGCCGCCGTCGTTGGCAACAATGGCCACGTTGTCGGCCGGATGCATGCTGATGGAAAGCGGAAGTGGGGTACTCATGTCAATGTCTCAATTTTCTAGAGGGCCAGCACGGCTACGGCACAGCCTGAGCAAACGGCGCAGCCCAAGGCGAGGGACACCGAGCAAGGGCCGCCCCGCAGCGATGGTGTCGTCCCCCTCCCTTGCGAAGCAAGTTAGAGAGGGGGAAGCCGCGAAGCGGCTCAGGGGGGGGCTTTACTTATTCAGCCTTTATTCCAGCAGACTTGATCACCTTGGCCCACTTGCTCACCTCGGCCTTCTGGTAGTCGGCCAGCTCGACGGTCGTCATGTTCGACGACAGCATGCCGAAGTTCTTGAGGCGGGCCTGGACTTCGGGAGTGGCCACGATCTTCAGGATTTCGGCATGCAGGCGGTCCACGATGGGCTTGGGCGTGCCCGCAGGGGCGAAAACGGCCTGCCAGGAGCCCATGTCGAAACCCTTCTCGCCAGCCTCGGCAATCGTCGGTACATCGGGCAGCGATTCCAGGCGCTTGGAGCTGCTCACGGCGATGGGGCGCAGCTTGCCGGACTGGATGTGCGGGCCGACAACCAGGGCGGTATCGAACATCATGTCCACCTGTCCGCCCATGACATCCTGCACGGCGGGACCGCTGCCCTTGTAGGGCACATGGGTGAACTTCACGCCGGTCTGGTAGGCCAGCAGTTCCAGCGCCATGTGGTTGGAGGTGCCGTTGCCCGGCGAGGCCGAGGTCAGGCCGCCCGACGAGGCCTTGGCCTTGCTGCCAGCCAGCACGTCGGCCAGTGTCTTGTAGGGGCTGGAGGCAGGCACTACCAGCACCAGAGGGCCGGAGCCGAGCATGGCGACGGGCGTGAAGGACTTGACGGGGTCATAGTCCAGCTTGGAGTACAGGCTGACATTGATGGCGTGCGAGCTGATGGTGCCCCCCAGAATGGTGTAGCCGTCGGCCGGGGCACGTGCCGCCAGCGCCGAGCCCACGCTGCCGCCGGCGCCGCCCTTGTTCTCGATGACCACGGGCGTGCCCAGGGCCTTGCTCAGCGGCTGCGCAATCACGCGCGCCAGGGTGTCTGTATTGCCACCGGGGGGGAACGGCACCAGATAGGTGATGGGCTTGCCCGTGGGCCAGTTACCCTGTGCCAGGGCCGGTGCGGCGACAAGGGATGTGCCCAGCAGCAGGGCGCTGGCGGCGAGGGTGGATTGAAGCAGGGTGCGGCGTTGCATGATGGTTGTCTCCGGTTGAAAAGCGTCTTTTCGCGCTGTGGAAAGGGGGCGATCGAACCAGCTCGGCTTGGGCTGGATGTTTGCTCTTTGCGGTCTTTTCTGTGCAGGGGGCTGGAGTTCAGAAGCGCGGTTGCTTGCCGGTGAATTCCGGGTCGTATTTGCGCATCTGGCCCAGGTCGTCGCGGTTGCGGATGCCGCAATGCAGATAGTTGTCGTGCAGGCGAGCCAGGGCCTCGCGGTCCAGGGTCACGCCCAGGCCGGGCGTGGTGGGCACGCGCAGGCTGCCCTGTTCGAACTGCAGGCGGCCGCCTTCGACGACCTCTTCGTCCTGCCACGGATAGTGGGTGTCGCAGGCATAGGTCAGCAGGGGCACGCTGGCGCACAGATGAGTCATTGCCACCAGGCTCACGCCCAGATGGGAGTTGCTGTGCATGGACAGGCCCAGGTCGAAGGTGCGGCACAGCGTGGACAGGCGCTGTGTGGCACGCAGGCCGCCCCAGTAATGGTGGTCGCTGAGCACGATCTTCACGGGGCAGCCCATGTCGGCGTTGCGGCGGAACTCGGCAAAGTCCGTCACCACCATATTCGTGGCCAGGGGCACGTCGCACTCGCGTGCCACGGCGGCCATGCCGTCCAGGCCCGGGGCTGGGTCCTCGTAGTACTCGAGCACGCCGCGCAACTGCTGCACGATCTTCAGGCTGGTTTCCACGGTCCAGTTGCCATTCGGGTCGATGCGCAGCGGTGTGCCGGGGAAGGCCTCGGCCAGCGCCAGGATGCCGGCAGCTTCCTGCTCGGGTGGCAGCGTACCGGCCTTGAGCTTGATGCTCTGGAAGCCGTATTGGTCGATCATGCGTCGGGCCTGGGCCACGAGCTGGGCCGGCGTCAGGGCTTCGCCCCAGGCGTCGGGTGCATAGGGCTGGTCCACATGCTCGGCGTATTTGTAGAACAGATAGGCCGAGTAGGGCACGCGGTCGCGTGCGGGGCCGCCCAGCAGGTCGACGATGGGGGCCTGGGCCATCTGGCCCTGCAGGTCCAGCATGGCGACCTCGAAGGCGCTGACCACCTTGGCCACGGTCTTGGAGACATGGGTGCCTGGGGCCAGCGAGACCTGCTGACCCAGAAATTCCGAGGCCGTGAGCTTGGGCGGAGTGACCAGGGCGGCAACACGGGCCTCCATTTCATTGAGGGCCCAGGGCGAGAGCCCGACCAGGGCCGGTGCGGCCTTGGCCAGAGCATCCAGCATGGGTTGGTCGCCATAGCTCTCGTTGATGCCGACCAGGCCGGAGGCGGTCTCGATCTCGATGATGGAGCGCAGCGCCCAGGGCTCGTGAATGCCGGCGGCGTTGAGCAGCGGCGGATCACGGAAGGCAATCGGCGTGATGCGGATGTGGCGGATCTGGTGAGAGGTGCTCATCTTGAGATGACTGATGCGGCGCAGGAGCTCCGGGCCGAAGTTGAAATAAGGAGGCTTTGTGGTATGTTGTCGTACAACTGAAAGCCATTATCATCAGGCTCATGAGTACTCAGACATCGGAATTACCCCAATCAACCCCGTCTTTGCCGCTGACGGAGGGGTACGCGCTGCGCAGCAAAACCAGCAAGGGCAGCCGCAGTCTGGCGAATCTGTTGTCCGAGGAGTTCGAGCACAAGATCCGCCAGGGCCTGCTGCATGAGGGGGACAAGCTGCCCACCGAGTCCGAACTCGTGCGCAGCTATGACGTCAGCCGCACCGTGGTGCGCGAGGCGTTGTCCAAGTTGCAGGCTGCAGGGCTGGTCGAGACCCGCCATGGCATAGGCACGTTTGTGCTGCCCGCGCGCCAGAGTGCAAGCCCCATGCTCAGCGCGCGCGAGCTCAGCGAGTCCGTCGATGTGCTGGCCGTGCTGGAGCTGCGCATCAGTCTGGAGACCGAGGCAGCCGGTCTGGCTGCCCAGCGCCGCAGCGAAGCCCATCTGCAGGCCATGAGCGAGGCACTGCAGGAGTTCGAGCATCATTTCGCCCTGGGGCACGACACTGTCGAGCATGATCTGGCCTTTCACCTGAGCATCGCGCAGGCCACAGGCAACCGGTATTTTCAGGACATCCTGCAGCATTTCGGAACGCTGCTGATTCCGCGCAATCGCATCGCCTCCATGCATACGCCGGCACGCGATCCCGACTATCTGCGTCGTGTGAACCGCGAGCACGAGGAGATCTATGCCGCCATCGTGCGCCAGGATGCCGATTCGGCCCGCGCCGCCATGCGCATCCATCTGACCAACTCGCGGGAGCGTTTGCGCCTGGCGCAGCGTCTGAGCCTGAGCGCAGAGTCCTGATTCCGAAACCCTGGCCTGGCGGGCGCCTGATGGAAGAGGCTGACCGCAGCAAAGCGCGGCGGACCGCCTGCAGCATGCGGCGGCCGCAGTGTCCCGCTGCGTCGAGCACTTGAAGGTGCTTCCAAATTAATAGCTTCAATCGCTATTCAGGATTGAGTCTGACGCATTTTTCTTGGATGAAAGTGACGAAGACCAAAGCCTGGTAGACGGCTGCGATCCGTGCTTACCCTTAGAAAAAATCTCTTGGTGTTCAAAAAAACCTAGTTGTATGATGACTGACCACAACAAGGAGACATTTCACCATGGTCCGACGCTCGCACTTTCTGCGCTCTCTGCTGGCCCTGGCGGCCGGCGGTTTGCTGTCGTCCACATTGCTGGCTGCCGATGCCTGGCCCAGCAAGCCCATCCGTCTGGTCGTTCCCTATCCGCCCGGCGGTAGCTCCGACATCATTGCGCGCTCCATCGGGCAGCTGATTTCCCAGGAGCTCAAGCAGACCGTGGTGATCGACAACAAGCCCGGCGCCAATGGCAATCTGGGCGCTGAATTCGTTGCCCGTGCACCGGCTGACGGCTATACATGGCTGCTCTGCGATCTCGGTGCACTGGCCATCTCTCCCTCGATCTATACCAAGCTCAGCTTCGATCCTTCCAAGGCGCTGCGCGGCGCGGCCATGCTGGCCTATTCGCCCCATATGCTGGTGGTGCACCCCTCGGTTCAGGCCAGCAATCTCAAGGAGCTAGTGGAGCTGTCCAAAAAGCAGGACCTGAACTTTGCCGTTACCGCATCGGGCAGTGCCCCCCATCTGGCCGGCGTGGAGCTGGCCCGCATCACCGGCGCCAAATGGGTGTATGTGCCCTACAAGGGCGGCGTGCAGTCGGTGCAGGACACGGTGGCAGGCCAGACCCAGGTGCTGATGAACGGCATGCTGGCCACCTATCCGCATGTGCAAAGCGGAAAGCTCAAGCTGCTGGGCATTTCCAAGAACACCCGCATGCCCCTGATTGCCGATGTGCCGACGCTGGCGGAGCAGGGCGCACAGGGTTTTGCCTCGGGCACCTGGCAGGGCGTGGTGCTGCCCGCCAAGACGCCTGAAGCCGTGGTGCAGCGTGTGAACCAGGTGCTGCTCGGTGCCATCCGCTCCACCGAGGTCCGCTCCCGGCTGACCGGCCAGGGTGCCGAGGTCGTCACGATGACGCCCGCCGAAACCGACAAATTCTTCAACGCCGAGCGCGCGCGCTGGCGCGCCGTGGTGCAAGCCGCCCACCTGCAGCTGGATTGAGCTGCCAGATCTTTTTTGCACTCCTCTTTTCAAGGATTACCATGACACCCCAAGACCTCAAAGACGTGATGAGTTCCGGCCTGCTGTCCTTCCCCGTGACGGACTTCGATGCCCAGGGCAACTTCAATGCCAAGGGCTATGCCGCACGCCTTGAATGGCTGGCCCCATACGGTGCCAGTGCCCTGTTCGCTGCAGGCGGCACAGGCGAATACTTCTCGTTGTATGGCGAGGAATACGGTCAGATCATCAAGACCGCCGTGGATACCTGCCGCGGCAAGGTGCCCATCATTGCCGGCGCCGGCGGCCCCACCCGCACTGCCATTGCCCATGCCCAGGAAGCCGAGCGCCTGGGCGCCCACGGCATCCTGCTGCTGCCCCACTACCTGACCGAAGCCGGTCAGGAAGGCCTGATCGCCCATGTGGAGCAGGTCTGCAAGAGCGTGACGTTCGGCGTCATCGTCTACAACCGCGACCGCACACGCTTCACGCCCGAATCTCTGGCCATTCTGGCCGAGCGCTGCCCCAATCTGGTGGGCTTCAAGGACGGCATGGGCAATATCGAGACCATGTCCTCCATCTTCATGAAGATGGGCGACCGCTTCGCCTACCTGGGTGGCCTGCCCACGGCCGAAGTCTATGCAGCCGCCTACAAGGCTCTGGGCACGCCCGTGTATTCCTCTGCCGTCTTCAACTTCATCCCCAAGACGGCCATGGCGTTCTACGAAGCCGTGCGCACTGACGACATGGCCACGCAGCACAAGCTGCTCAAGGAATTCTTCATGCCCTACCTGAAGATCCGCAACCGTGTCGAAGGCTACGGCGTGAGCATCATCAAGGCCGGCGCCAAGCTGGTCGGCCACGATGCCGGTCCCGTGCGCGCTCCCCTGACCGACCTCAAGCCTTCCGAGATGGAGGAACTCAAGGTCCTGATCGACAAGCTCGGCCCCCAGTAAGACCCGATGCAGGGGCCAGGCCAAGAACCGGGCCCCGCGTCTTCAGGAGACAAAGCATGAAAAAGATACTGATCACGTTGGGTGCCACCCTGGCCCTGGCTGCCCAGGCGGCCGGCAACTTTCCCGACCGGCCCGTCAACATCATCGTGCCGTTCCCGGCCGGCGGCTCCACCGACACCGTGGCGCGTGCGGTGGCCCTGAGCATGGCCGAGCAACTGGGCAAGCCATTTGTCGTGGAAAACCGTCCTGGTGCCACGGGCACCATCGGTGCGGGAGCCGTCAAGCGTGCAGCGGCCGATGGCTACACCTTGCTGGTGGCCTCGCTGGGCCCTTTTGTGGTGACCCCTCATATGGTCAAGAACGTGCCCTATGACGCCAGCAAGGATTTCGACTACATCACCATCCCCGTGCAGGCGCCCAATGTGCTCGTTGCCAGCCCGACGCAAAAGGCCCGCAGCGTGAGCGAGGTGATTGCCGCGCTCAAGGCCAATCCCGGCAAGATCAGTTTTGCAAGCTCCGGCAATGGCTCTTCGGACCATCTGTCGGCCGAACTGTTCTGGCAGCAAACGGGCACCGAAGCCGTGCATGTGCCCTACAAGGGCGGAGCACCGGCCATCACCGATCTGCTGGGCGGACAGGTGGATTTTTCCTTCCAGAACGTCAATGCCGTGCTGCCCCATCTGCGTAGCGGCAAGCTGCGTGCCATTGCCGTGACCGGCAGCCAGCGTTCGCCCGTGCTGCCCGACGTTCCCACACTGGCCGAGTCAGGCGTCAAGGGTGCAGAGGTCTACTCCTGGCAAGGCATGGCCGCTCCCAAGGGTTTGCCGGCGGATGTCAAGGCCAGACTGGCCAAGGCCGCCATTGTCGCCGTGCAGCAACCCGACATCCGCAAGCGCTTTGTGGAGCAGGGGCTGGAAATCGTGGGCAACACACCCGAGGAATTCACGCGCTTTCAGGCCCAGGAGAACGAGCGCTGGAAGCAGCTGATCCAGACCCGCAAGATCACCGCCGACTGAAGGCGGTCCGCCGCCGACGGGCGCTCTGCGCCCGGCGGTTTTTCCTGCCGCGAACCGCGGCCCATGCACCCACAAAACCGATAACGGAGACAAGGCATGCGACACCCTTCCCGCCGATTGCTGCTCACACTGGTCTTGGCCGGACTGTCCTGCGCCGCCAGCGCACAACAGTCCGGCAAGCCCCTGACCCTGGTCGTTCCTTTCGCGCCCGGTGGCGGCAGCGACACCAGTGCCCGCCTGCTCAGCCAGGCCCTGGCCAGCCGCCTGGGACAGACCGTGGTCATCGAGAACAAGCCCGGCGCTGCGGGGGTGATCGGTGCCGACCAGGTGGCCCGAGCGCCGGCCGACGGCAATACCATCCTGCTGGGCAATATCGGCACCCAGTCCATCAACCCCATCCTCTACAAGAAGCTGCCCTACGACGCCAAGACGGCTTTCGCCCCCGTCAGCCTGGTCGCCGAGCTGCCCCAGGTGCTGCTGGTGCATCCCGGCGTGCAGGCCAAGGACGTGGCCGGCCTGATTGCCCTGCTCAAGGCCCAGCCCGGCAAGCTCAGCTACAGCACCTCGGGCCCGGGCGGCTCCATGCACCTGGCCGGGGAGATGTTCAAGAGCGCCACCCAGACCGATATCCAGCATGTGGCCTACCGAGGTGGCGGGCCGGCCATCGTGGACCTGCTGTCCGGCCATGTGCAGATCACGTTTGCCACCGTGCTCGAAAGCCTGGGTCACATCAAGGCAGGCAAGCTGCGCGCCCTGGCCGTGACTGGTGACAAGCGTGTGCCGGCACTGCCCGATGTGCCCACGGTGGCCGAGACCGTGCCAGGTTTCAAGTCCATCTCCTGGGTGGGCGTGCTGGCTCCGGCCAAGACGCCGCAGGCCACCATCGACCGTCTGGCAGCGGCCATCCGCGATACCGTGGCCCAGCCCGACATCGCCCAGCGGCTCAACGAACAGGGCGCTGTCGCCAGGACCACCACACCCCGGCAGTTCGCCGCGCTGATCGAGTCCGACTACACGACCTACGCCCAGCTCATCGCCGAAAAGGGGATCAAGGCCGAATAAGCTTTAAACCCCTGGCGGCCCGTACAAGCGGGCCGCTTTCTCCCCTGGAGGCTGCGGCCTCCACCATTGACCAAAGCAAGGAATTCCCGGCATGGCGACCACCCGACCACGCGTTCTTCAATACGGCAAGATGCCGCTGACCCAGCTTGATGCCGAACTGGCGCAGGCCTACGAGGTGAGCATCCTCTCCGAGCAGCCCGATCCCGAGCGCTTTCTTGCCGAGCATGGCGGCCAGTTCGAATATGCGGTCACCTCGGCCGCCATGGGCCTGCCTGCGGGCGTGGTCGACGCTCTGCCCAATCTCAAGTTCGTGAGCAGCTTCGGCGTGGGCTTCGACGCACTCGACAAGGACGCTCTGCTGCGCCGTGGCGCACGTGTGGGCTACACGCCCGGCGTGCTCGACGACTGCGTGGCCGACCTGGCCTTTGCCCTGCTGCTGGATGCCACACGCGGCCTGAGCGAGTCCGACCGCTTCGTGCGCCGCGGCGACTGGAGCCAGAGCCGCTTCGGTATCCGCACCCGCGCCAGCGGCAAGCGCCTGGGCATCCTCGGCATGGGCCGCATCGGTTCCACCGTGGCGCGCCGTGCCTCTGGCTTCGACATGGAAGTGGCCTATCACAACCGCCGCCCCGTCGAAGGCTCGCCCCACCAGTACCTGCCCTCGCTGCTGGAGCTGGCGCGCTGGGCCGACATCCTGGTCATCACCGCCGCAGGCGGCGAAGGCACGCGCCACCTGGTGAATGCCGAAGTGCTGGCCGCCCTGGGCCCGCAGGGCTTCCTGGTCAACGTGGCGCGCGGCAGCGTGGTCGACGAAGCCGCCCTGGCCGATGCCCTGGAGAACAAGCGCATCGCCGGCGCCGGCCTGGACGTGTTCGAGGACGAGCCCCGCCCCCTGCCTGCCCTGCTGGCCCTGGACAACGTGGTGCTGGCCCCCCACATCGCCAGCGGCACCCACGAAACCCGCCGCGCCATGGCCGACCTGGTGCTGCACAACCTGCAGCAGTTCATCGCCACGGGCCGCCCTGCGGCCGAGGTGCCCTGGTCCGCCGCGCAGTGATTTCCTTTTCCCTCCGAGTCTGTTGAAGAGCCTTCCCATGTCCACTACCCCGACCATCACCGCCATTGAAGTCATCCCCGTCGCCGGCCGCGACGGCATGCTTATGAACCTCAGCGGCGCGCATGCGCCCTACTTCACCCGCAACGTCGTGCTGGTGCACGACAGCGCGGGCCGTACGGGAGTGGGCGAGGTACCGGGCGGCGAAGGCATCCGCCAGGCGCTGGAGGACAGCCAGCAGGTGCTGATCGGCCGCTCCATCGGCCAGCACCTGCAGCTGCTGCAAGAGGTGCAGAAATCCCTGGAAGGCCGAGACACCGGTGGCCGCGGCCTGCAGACGTTCGATCTGCGCATCGGCGTGCATGCGGTCACGGCCATCGAATCCGCCCTGCTGGACCTGCTGGGCCAGCACCTGGGTGTGCCCGTGGCCGCGTTGCTGGGCGAAGGCCAGCAACGCGAGCGCGTGGAAATGCTGGGCTACCTGTTCTTCGTGGGCCCCAGCGACAAGACCGGCCTGGACTACGTCAAGCCCGGCGAAGACAAGCTGGGCACCGACGACTGGACCCAGGTGCGCCACATGACGGCCATGACGCCCGAGACCATCGTGCGCCAGGCAGAAGCCGCCTACGCCCGCTACGGCTTCAACGACTTCAAGCTCAAGGGCGGCGTGCTGGCCGGCGAGCAGGAAGTCGAAGCCGTGACGGCCCTGGCGAAACGCTTCCCAGATGCCCGCGTCACCCTGGACCCCAACGGCGGCTGGCTGCTCAAGGACGCCATCCGCCTGATGCGCGACATGCGCGGCGTGCTGGCCTATGCCGAAGACCCCTGCGGCGCCGAAGGCGGCTTCTCGGGCCGTGAAGTCATGGCTGAATTCCGCCGCGCCACCGGCCTGCCCACGGCCACCAACATGGTCGCCACCGACTGGCGCCAGATGGTGCACGCCCTGTCGCTGCAGTCCGTGGACATCCCTCTGGCCGACCCCCATTTCTGGACCATGGCCGGCTCGGTGCGCGTGGGCCAGACCTGCCGCGACTGGGGCCTGACCTGGGGTTCGCACTCCAACAACCACTTCGACATCTCGCTGGCCATGTTCACCCACGTGGCCGCCGCCGTGCCCGGCAAGGTCACGGCCATCGACACGCACTGGATCTGGCAGGACGGCCAGTACCTCACGCAGAACCCGCTGCAGATCAAGGGCGGTTTTGTGGAAGTGCCCAAGACCCCCGGCCTGGGCGTGACCGTGGACCGCGAAGCCCTCAAGCGCGCCAACGCCCTGTACCTGGAACACGGCCTGGGCGCGCGCGACGACGCCATCGCCATGCAGCACCTGATCCCCGGCTGGAAGTTCGACAACAAACGGCCTTGCATGGTGAGGTGATGCCTCCCCCTGAGGCGCTGCGCGCCTTCCCCCCAGGGGGACGCGCCATCGCTGCGGGGCGGCCCTTGCTCGGCGTCTCTGGCCTGGGCTGCGCCCTGATTTGCACGACGCTTGCTTCGCGTTCCTCTTTTTCTTACGGAGAACTCCATGTCCCGCTACGACAACCTCATCAACGGCCAATGGACGGCCGCCACCACCTACAGCCCCAATACCAACCCCAGCGACCTGTCTGATGTGATCGGCGAGTACGCCCAGGGCGGTGCCGAGGATGTGCAGGCCGCCGTGGCAGCCGCCACCGCCGCGTTCCCGGCCTGGTCCACCTCGGGCATCCAGGCGCGTTCCGACGCCCTGGACAAGATCGGCACGGAAATCCTGACGCGCAAGGCCGAGCTGGGCGAGCTGCTGGCGCGCGAAGAAGGCAAGACCCTGCCCGAAGCCATTGGCGAAGTCGGCCGCGCCGGCCAGATCTTCAAGTTCTTTGCTGGTGAATGCCTGCGCCTCACTGGCGACACCGTGCCTTCGGTGCGCCCCGGCATCGGTGTGGAAATCACGCGCGAGCCGATTGGTGTGGTCGGGCTGATCACGCCCTGGAACTTCCCCATCGCCATCCCGGCCTGGAAGATCGCTCCGGCCCTCGCCTTTGGCAACTGCGTGGTGCTGAAACCCGCCGACCTGGTGCCCGGCAGCGCCTGGGCCCTGGCCGACATCATCCATCGCAGCGGCATCCCCGCCGGCGTCTTCAACCTGGTCATGGGCCCGGGCCGCGTGATCGGCGAAGCCCTGGTGAATCACGCCGATGTGGCGGCCATCAGCTTCACGGGTTCGACCGGCGTGGGCCGCGGCATTGCCGAAGCCTGCGTCAAAAGCGGCAAGAAGGTGCAGCTGGAAATGGGCGGCAAGAACCCCCAGATCGTGCTGGACGATGCCGACCTGAACCAGGCCGTGGAACTGTCGGCGCAAAGCGGCTTCTACTCCACCGGCCAGCGCTGCACGGCCTCCAGCCGCCTTATCGTCACCGACAAGATCTACCCCGCCTTCATCGAGGCCCTGCAGGCGCGCATGGCCCAAATCAAGGTCGGTGACGCACGCGCCGCCGGCACCGACATGGGCCCCGTGGTCAGCCAGGCCCAGCTGGAGCAGGACCTGAGCTACGTGGAGATCGCCAAGGCCGAAGGCGCGCGCCTGGCGGCCGGTGGCGCCCGCGTCGCCTGCCACACGGGCAGCGGCAAGGACGGCTTCTACATGGCGCCCACGTTGTTTGTGGACACCGAAGCCGGCATGCGCATCAACCGCGAAGAAGTCTTCGGCCCCGTGGCCAGCGTGATCCGCGTCAAGGACTACGACGAAGCACTGGCCGTATCCAACGACACGCCGTTCGGCCTGTCGGCCGGCATTGCGACCACCAGCCTCAAGTACGCCACGCACTTCAAGCGCCACAGCCAGGCTGGCATGGTCATGGTCAATCTGCCCACAGCGGGTGTGGACTACCACGTGCCGTTTGGCGGTCGCAAGGGCAGCAGCTACGGCCCGCGCGAGCAGGGGCGCTATGCCCAGGAGTTCTACACCACGGTGAAGACGGCCTATACGCTGGCGTGATGCTTGGGACCGCTCGAGCCCGCGGCAGGGCTTGAGCAGTCCACGTTTCAGAAGAAGAGCGAGCCCGCCCCGGTCGCGTCGACCCTGCAGCGAAAGCTGCTACGCTGCGGCCCAGTTTCTCGCTCTTCTCTTCCATGGATTCGCTCACCCCTTTGCGCGCCTTCAGGCGCATTGTCGAACTGGGCAGCATCGCCAGGGCAGCCGATGCACTCGATCTTTCCTCGGCGGCCCTCAGCAAGCAGTTGCGCGCGCTGGAGGCGCAGCTGGGTGCGGTGCTGATCCAGCGCACCACGCGCCGCATGAGCCTGACCGATACCGGCCGGGCCTACTACGCCGAATGCTGTCGGCTGCTCGATGGCTTTGACATGCTGGAGCAGTCAGTGCGGGCGCAGTCCCAGCAGGTGACGGGGCGGCTGCGCGTGAACGCGCCGCTGTCGTTTGCGCTGAGCACGCTGGCGCCGCTGCTGGCGCGCTTCATGCAGCGCCACCCGCTGTTGCAGATCGACCTATCCATGGAAGACCGGCTGGTGGACGCTGTGGGCCAGGGCTTTGATGTCTCCATACGCCTGAGCGCCGAACTGGCTGATTCATCACTGATTGCGCGGCGTCTGGCCTCGCTGTCGCAAATGTTGTGCGCGTCGCCGGCCTACCTGCAGCAACACGGCCGTCCGGCCAGCGTGGCAGCGCTGCGCGACCATGCGCTGCTGAATTACAGCCTGGCTCAGGCCGATGACGGCCTGCAGGCACCGGGTGACGCACGCGCCAGCGTCAACAACAGCCTGATGTTGCGGCAGCTGCTGGTGGCCGGCCTCGGCATTGGTGCACTGCCGTCCTTTCTGGCCCGGCCCGCCATCGCTCAGGGCCAGCTGGAGGCATTGAGCCTGCAAGACTGGGCAGAGCCGCCACGCCATGTCTATGTGGTCTACCCGACGCAACGCCACCTGCTGCCCAAGGTGCGCGCCTTTGTGGACTTTCTGGCAGAAGAGCTGCCTGCGGCCATGGGCGGCGATTCTTGACGCCGGATTAAGAGTCTCTCAAGCGCAGGCCTCTTACTCCTGCGAGGCCTGCGCCCTACGCTTGCTGTCCATCAGCCATGAAGGACACAAGCATGACGCAATGCCATGATTTTTCCTGCGCTCTGCCCGCGCAGGTCGCAGCCCATCCAGCCCCTGACCCGGTCCTGTCCGCGGCAGCGCAGGCTGCTCCCGTCATCGATTTCTTCCACGACGTGGTTTGCGGCTGGTGCTATGTGATGTCGCCGCGCCTGCGCCAGGTGGCCCGCGAGCTGGGCTTGCGCGTACGTCAGCGCAGCTTTGTGCTGCAAGCTTCCCGCGCCGAAATGGTGGCCAGGTTTGGCTCCATGGAGCAGGCCAAGCAAACCATTCTCGGGCACTGGGAGGCCTGCGCGCAGCATGACGACACCCAGCGCATCGACATCGAAGGCATGCGCCGCGAAAGCTTCGAGTACCCCAGCGGCCTGGCCGGCGCACTGGCCTGCCAGGCCGCCCAGATGCTCGAGGGCGACGAGGCTCACTGGAATCTGTTCGATGCCATACAGCACGCCCATATGAGCGCCCATCGCAACATAGGCGACGCCGAGGTGCTGCTGGACATCGCCACGCACACCGGCTTCGAGCGCAATGCTTTTGCACGCTGCATGGAAAGTGCCGAGGCCTTGAACATGGTTCACCAGGACCTCGCACTGGCCCGGCACCTGGGCCTGCGCAGCATTCCCACCTTGATCGCCCAGGGGCTGCCACCGCTGCAGACCCAGCCCCTGGACCTGCTGCGCGAGCGGCTGCGCGCCCTGGTGGGCTAAGCCATTTCCTCTCACTTTCTCACTCGCGCCGCAAGGTGCACCGCTTCCTAGGAAACACTCATGAACTTTGCTTTCCGCGCCCGTGTCCGGCGCTTGCCCTCCCTGTTGCTCGCGATGGCAGCAGCGTTTTCCGGCCTGGCTCATGCCCACGGCGGCCACACGCTCCCGGCCGGTGCCGGCCAGGATGTGGGCACCAGCCCCTGGGGTCCGGGCGACGAGATCGGCCGCCTGAATCTGATCACGCCTGCCTCGCGCGCCGCCATCCTGCAGCGCATTACAGGCGGCCAGGTCTATGACCTCGCCACCGAGTACTACGTG
The DNA here is from genome assembly GCF_018292285.1 of Comamonas brasiliensis. Lineage (NCBI taxonomy): Bacteria > Pseudomonadati > Pseudomonadota > Betaproteobacteria > Burkholderiales > Comamonadaceae > Comamonas > Comamonas brasiliensis. The sequence continues at coordinate 53,929 of NZ_JAANES010000004.1, read as the reverse complement.
GGCATGCCGAGCTGGCAGGACGCCGGCGATCCGCACTACCAGTTCTGGATGACGCACACGCCACGCGGCACCGTGGTGGACGACCCCATGAACGTGGGCAAGAGCATGAATGCCACGCGCAGCTACACGGGCACGGCGTTCTCCATGTACAGCCATACGGGCACGCACATCGACGCACTCAACCACTTCGGCATACGCGGCAGGATCTGGAACGGCTTCAGTGCCGACGAGCATCTGGGCGACCGCGGCTGGCAGCGCACAGGCATAGAGAAATTCCCGCCACTGGTGGCGCGCGGCGTGCTGATTGACGTGGCTGCGGCCAAGGGCGTCGACATGCTGCCCGACCAGTACAGGATCACGCGCCAGGACCTCAAGGAGGCGCTGGCCCGCCAGAACGTGACGCTGCAAAAGGGCGATATCGTGCTGATTCGCACGGGCCGCATGAAGCTCTACGAGCAGCCCCAGGCTTATATGGCCAAGCCGCCAGGGCTGGGCCCGGATGCGGCCCGCTTTCTGGCCGAGGATGCGGGTGCCATGATCGTCGGCGCCGACAATCTGAGCCTGGAGACCTTCCCCTCCGAGGTGGACGACGACTATGTGCCGCTGCACAGCTATCTGCTGGCCCAGCAAGGCATACCCATCATGGAGCTGGTGGCCCTGGACGCACTCTCGCGCGACAAGGTCTATGAGTTCGCCTTCATCGGAGGGCCGCTCAAGATCCGCGGCGGCGACGCCGCGCCGCTGCGCCCGATCGCCATTCCGGTGCGCTGAGAGCGGCGCTTGCCGGAGCCAGTCCCCGTGCGCCGCTCAGAAAAACAATGTGCGCACCCAGGGGGCGGCCAGCACGTTGACGGCACCGGCAATCATCATCACCAGCGATGCCATCACGGCCTGCACTTCGCCGGCCTGGCGCGCGCGGGCCACGCCGCTGCCATGGGCGGCTCCGCCCCAGCTGGCACCCGTGGCCAGCTTGCTGCGGATGCGGGGCAGCACACGCAGCACGGTCTCGCCCAGCAGCATGGCGCTGACACCGGTCAGCAGCACGAACAGGGCCGCCAGATCGGTGGGACCGCCCAGCACTTTCTCGGCCTCGATCGCAAACGGTGTCGTGATGCTGCGCACGGCCAGGCCTTTTTGCAGCGCCTCGGACAGGCCGAACATATCGGCAAACGCGATGGTGGTGGAGATGGACACCAGGCTGGCCACGACCACGCCGGTGGCAATCGACATCCAGTGCTTGCGCAGCAGCTTGCGGTTCTCGTACAGCGGCAGCGCAAAGGCCACGGTGGTGGGACCCAGAAGCCAGACCAGCCAGTGCGTCTGGGCAATGTACTGGGGGTAGCTGACATGGGTCAGCAGCGACAGGCCGATCAGCACCATGGGCGTGGCAACGATGGGCATCAGCAGCGGGTGGGGATGCTTGCGGTACAGGCGTTTGTTGACCCAGTAACAGGCCACGGTGGTCAGCAGCGAGAGCAGACCGATGACTTCGTTCGACAGCATGGCTTACTCCTTGCCGGCTTCGCGGCCGGACCTGCGCCTTGCCAGCCACAGCTCGAAGCGGTAGACGCGATCGACCGCCAGTGCGGTCACTCCCATCACACAGGCCGTGCTGGCCACGATGACGGCCAGGATGCGCAGGCCTTGATGGCGGATCAGATCGGGGTATTCAGTGACCACCAGCATGGCGGGCACAAAGAACAGCAGCATCTCGGCCAGCAGCCAGTTGGTGCCGCTTTGCAGCCAGCGCGCCTTGACCAGGCCCGAGAACAGCCCCACCGCAAGCAGGCCGAAACCGATCAGGCCGGCCGGCATGCTCCAGCCGAAATGCTGGCGCAGCACATCCATGGCAATCCAGATGGCGCTGAGCAGGCACACTTGCAGCACGGCCTTGAGCAGTTGCAAGAGAGTCTGGGCAAAAGAATGGCTGCCGCCCTGGGCGCGAGGGGTGGCAGCTTCCGGAATCTGTGACATGGATTTGATTCTAGGGTTTTCACCTATATTCATAAAATGACTTATTCTCATTTTTTCCATGCGTAAAAGGAATTGTCATGGATCTGCGTGCCTTGCGTTACTTCATCGAGGTCGTGCGCCAGAACGGCTTTACCCGCGCGGCCGACGCCTTGCACGTGACCCAGCCAACCATCAGCAAGATGGTCAAGGCGCTGGAGGACGAATTCGGTGGCCGCCTGCTGCTGCGCGAAGGCCGGGGCGTGCAGCTGACCGACGCAGGTCAGGTGGTCTATGACCGCGGGCTGGAGATTCTGGAGCAGGCCCAGCTACTGCGGCGTCAGGTGGCCGAGGTGGACCACATCACGCGCGGCGAGCTGTCCCTGGGCATCATGCCCACCACGGGGCACTACATGGCGCCGGTGATCGCACTGTTCCAGCAGCGCTATCCGGGCGTGAATCTGCAGGTCAACGAGCAGGGCGCGCGCGCCCAGTACCAGCTGATCCAGGAAGGCAAGCTGGACATGGCGCTGGGCCTGTTCGCGGCCCCTGACCCAGCGCTGGAGCGCTACACGGTGGCGCGCCAGAAGACGCGCGTGGTGCTGCCTGCCCAGCAGGTGGCTGACCCCGGGCAGCCCATACGCTGGAGCGATCTGCGCGACCTGCCGTTTGTGCTCTATACCTCGGACTTTGCACTGCACGAGCATGTGCTGCAGCAATGCGAGGCGGCGGGCTTCACGCCCCAGGTCAAGCTGCAGACACGCTACTGGGACTTCATCGGCCATCTGGTCGCGGCCCAGGTGGGTGTGGCCGTGATGTTCGAGCATGTCATCGCGCGCTATGACCCGCAGCGTGTGGCCAGCCGACCCCTGGTGGAGCCCGAGATCCCCTGGGATGTGGCGCTGATGTGGCGGCCCGGCTATCTGTCGCGCGCGGCCCAGGCCTGGCTGGACTGCGTGCGTGAGGTGTATCCGCAGCCGCTGCTGGGGGCGGCTTTTCCGGATTTTCAAAACTGATAGCTGTATTCGCATGTCCAGTAAGCGATACAAGGCTTTTTGATGCTTGATGTCAGTCCCGGCCTTTGTTGCTAAGCTGGCAGCCATGCCTCGCCCGTTCTCTTCCAATCGCTCCAGTAACTTGCGCCGCAGCACTGCGGTGCGCCAGCCCGCGTCCCGGCCCGAGCACACGCGCCTGCTGTGTTTTCACAAGCCCTATGGAGTGCTCAGCCAGTTCACGCCCGAGGGCAAATGGCAGGGCCTCAAGGACTGGATCGATGTGCCCGGCGTCTATGTGGCGGGCCGGCTCGATGCCGACAGCGAAGGTCTGCTGCTGCTGACCAATGACGGCCAGTTGCAGGCCCGCATTGCCGACCCGCGCCACAAGATGGAGAAGACCTACTGGGTGCAGGTCGAAGGCGTGCCAGACGAAGCCGCGCTGCAGCGCTTGCGCGATGGCGTCGAATTGAGCGACGGCAAGACCCTGCCTGCGAGGGCCCGCCTGATAGAACCCCAGCCCGGCATGTGGCCGCGCAACCCGCCGATTCGCGTGCGCCAGAACATTCCCGATTGCTGGATCGAGCTCATCATCCGCGAGGGAAAGAACCGCCAGGTGCGCCGCATGACCGCTGCCGTCGGCCATCCCACGCTGCGCCTGGTGCGCATGGCCGTGGGGCCTTACTCGATCGAAGGGCTGGAGCCCGGCCAGTGGCTGGATGTGCTGCCGCTCTAGTGGCGCAGCCGGGGTTCAGCGCAGCATGTCCAGCTCCTGCAACTCCTCTTCCTGGGGCAGCTCTGCGGCTTTCCAGCCTGCCCATTGCAGCCAGTTGCTGCGCTTGGGGTTGAACCTGGTGGCTTGAACCTGTGCAGGCTCCAGCTGCCCTTGCAGCAGCTGCATGGTGGAGCGCAGCGATGCCTCCTTGCTTCGCAGGCAGGTCCGCATCTGCTGCATCAGATCCCGCCCCTGGCTCAGCAGACGACTGCGCGCCATTTTTTCGAGCGAAGGCTGGCATTGCGCATAGGCCAGCAAGCTCGCACTGGGTACGTCGCCGTTGGCCACCAGATTCAGCACCGTCTGGTGTCTTTGCAGCTGCTGATCGGGCATCAGTCCCGCGAGTTGCAGCTCCAGCGCGCCTTCGTGAAAGCGATAGAAAGCCGGTACCGCAGACAGCAGGGTGTAGCTGCTGCCGTTGCGCGAGCGCTCGCGGTGGCTGATGATGCGGCTGCCTTGCTGCAGCAAGGGCTGCACCAGTTGCAGCAGAGCCTGGCGGTGCTCTGCGTCGTCAGCCTTGAGCGGCACGCGCAGCTGGGTGCTGGCATAGCCGCGCCACTGGTCGCGCCAGGCGATCCAGCCTGCGGTATTGGGCGCGACGAACATCAGCGCCACCAGCGACAGCATGGGCACGATGCCGGCGGCCAGCGACCAGCCGGCCGCCGCGTCTTCGCCCTCGCTGACGAGATGACCCATGAGCTTGATCAGCGTGCTGGCGGCAACCAGAAAGGCCAGCCCGCTGCCCAGGGACAGTATCTGCGGCGAGTAAAGATCCTCAGGCAGTTGGACCAGGGTGACCAGCATGACCAGGCAGCCCGACAGCACCACGGCGGCAGACAGCACGCGGAACAGGGCCGGGTGCGGGTGTGCCTGCTGCAGGATATCGAGGGCCGGGTTCTGCTCCAGCTCGCTCAGCAACTGTCTGCTGCGCCACCAGCGCAGCGGCTGCCAGAGCAGGGCGCTGACCGCCAGGCCGGCGAGCATGCTGATGAACAGCGCCGAAAAAGCCCATAGCAGCAAGGCTGCCACCAACAAGATACCCAGTCCGACCAACCAGTTCATGCCCGCGATTTTCCTTTTGAATTGATAGCTGTCTGCGCTTGATAGGTAAGCGTTCTAGTGTGTTTTACATGAAAAAAAGCGCTGCCTGCAAACGCAGGTCAGCGCGATGCTTGCAGGCTGCGGATCAGCTGCAGGTCTTGTTGTTGGCGCCGTGCATGCCGGCGGCCTTGGCATCGGCTTCGCTCATGTACTTGCCGTTCTTGGTCGTGCCGTAGAAACGGGTGCCGGGGCAGTGATAGATCTTGCTGTCCTCATTGGCCCAGACCTTGCCTGCACCGCCGCCAGGTGCGGCGGTCGCGGCCGGCTTGGCGCCTGCAGCAGCCTTGGCAGTGGCCTCCTGATCAATGCCCTTGCGGCCCGAGCAAGCTCCTTTGGAGGATGCCGCGCTCATGGTGGAGCCGTCCTTGCAGACAAAGGTCTGCATGTCCGCTTTGGCGGCGGCAGGGGCCGGTGCAGCCTTGGCTGCCGGTTCTGCCGCCGGCTTGGCGGGCATGGGGGCTGTTTTGGCAGCAGGTGCGGCAGGCGCCGCTGCCGGAGCCTGTGCCAGGCCGGGCAATGAGCTGCTGACCAGGGCTGAAACCAGGCAAATTTTCCATAAATTGCGCATACGAACTCCCTCCAACAGATGTGATGTCACAAGGCGTGACAGGGGCATGCTGCTACGGAAGACCTGATTTCGCAAGCCTCGGCCGTCAGGCTTCAGGTCCCGCTGACATAGGGGTTGAGCTTGCGCTCGCGGCCAAAGCTGCTTTCGGGGCCATGCCCGGGGATGAAGATCGTCTGATCGCCCATGGGCCACAGGCGCTGCACGATGGAGTCGATCAGCTGCTGATGGTTGCCCTGAGGGAAGTCCGTGCGGCCTATGCTGCCGGCAAACAGCACATCGCCGACAAAGGCACGGTCGATCTGTGGCGAGTGGAAGACCACATGGCCGGGTGTGTGGCCGGGGCAGTGGCGCACGTTCAGCGTTTCCTGGCCGATGGTCACGGTGTCGCCGTCATGCAGCCAGCGCGTGGGCACAAAGGGGTCGGAGTGGGGAAAGCCGAACATGGCGCCCTGCTGGGGCAGGCCGTCGATCCAGAATTGATCGCCCTCATGCGGGCCGATGATGGGCAGCGCGTGCTTGGCCGCCAGCTCGCTGGTGCCGCCGGCATGGTCGATATGGGCGTGGGTGATCCAGATGGCCTTGAGATTCAGGCCCAGGCGCTCCACCTCCCACTCGATCTGCTCGATATCTCCGCCGGGGTCGATGACGGCCGCATCCATGGTCTGGTCGCACCAGACGAGAGAGCAGTTCTGTTGAAAGGCGGTGACGGGGACGGTGTGATATTGCAACATGGGTGACTTGTATTTTTCGGGCGTTTGCGTAGTCTCGCGGTCAGCGAACCCCGCAAGCATGACACGGCATGACACGCGCATCAAAAATGCCCGCTCAGATTCTGGCGTCATCCCTCATTTGAGCTAGCATGGATGCGAGTGCCCCATTTTGGTGCGGGCTGCTAAAACGTATTTGTGCTGCAAGGCAGCGGGCAGTCGCTTCATGGGAAGCGGCCCGACACAGTTTCAAGATCGTTCAGGCCGTGCCAATGCCCATGCAATACAAGTTCCTCCCACGGACAGGAATGGCAGGGGACGGGTCGGTCTGGAGGAAAACCGTTTTCAAACTCCAGGAGACTCTGCATGTCTACCTCTTCCAACCAGCCGAGCGGCGCTGACGCCCAGCTTGGTGACGCCCAGCGCTCTGGCGCCCAACGCATCGGCATTCCGCGGGAAACATTCCCGTTGGAAAAGCGTGTGGCCACCGTGCCCGATGTGGTCGAAAAACTCGTCAAACTGGGTTTTTCGGTCGCCATCGAATCGGGCGCCGGCGATGCCGCCAACTTCAGCGATGACGCTTATCGCGCAGTGGGTGCCGAGGTGCTGCCCAACGCTGCTGCGGTCTGGGCTGCTGCCGACATCATCTTCAAGGTGCGCCCGCCCACCCCACAAGAAGTCGCGCTGATGCGCGAAGGCCAGATCCTGATCGACTTCATCTGGCCTGCGCAGAATCCCGATCTGATGCAGCAACTGGCCGCCAAAAAGGTGACAGTGCTGGCGATCGACTCGCTGCCCCGGACATTGAGCCGCGCGCAGAAGATGGATGCGCTGACTTCGATGGCCGGCGTCTCGGGCTATCGCGCCGTGATCGAGGCCGCCAATGCCTTTGGTCGCTATTTCAACGGCCAGATCACGGCGGCAGGCAAGGTACCACCGGCCAAGGTCTTCATTGCTGGCGCTGGCGTGGCCGGTCTGTCGGCCATCGGCACGGCCGCCAACCTGGGCGCCATCGTGCGCGCCAACGACACGCGTGCCGAGGTGGCCGATCAGGTCACTTCGCTGGGCGGCGAGTTCGTCAAGGTCGATTACGAAGAAGACGGTGCCGGCGGCGGTGGCTATGCCAAGGTGATGAGCGAGGGTTTCCAGGCCGCGCAGCGCCAGATGTATGCCCAGCAGGCCAGGGAGGCCGACATCATCATCACCACCGCGCTGATTCCCGGCAAACCGGCGCCCAAGCTGATCACGGCCGAGATGGTGCAGAGCATGAAACCCGGCAGCGTGATCGTCGACATGGCGGCCGAGCAGGGCGGCAACTGCGAGCTGACCGTGCCCAATGAGGCCGTGGTGCGCCACGGCGTGACCATCATCGGCTACACCGACCTCGCATCGCGCCTGGCCAAGCAGTCGTCAACGCTGTATGCGACCAATCTGCTGCGCCTGACGGAAGAGCTGTGCAAGGCCAAGGATGGCGTGGCCGTGGTGAATATGGAGGACGATGCGATTCGCGGCCTGACCGTGGTCAAGGACGGCGAAATCACCTGGCCTGCTCCGCCCATTGCCCAGGCACCCAAGCCAGCCCCCAAGCCCGCTGCGGCTGTGGTGGAGCAGAAGAAAGGCGGCCATGGGCACGGCGCTGCCGGACCGCTGCCGGCCAAGACCTTGGCCATTATTTTTGCGATTGCCGCCGTGGCCTTCTGGTTCATCGGCGCCTATGCGCCAGCGGCCTTCCTCGGGCACTTCACGGTGTTCGTGCTGGCCTGTTTCATCGGCTACATGGTGGTGTGGAATGTGACGCCTGCACTGCACACGCCGCTGATGAGCGTGACCAACGCCATCTCCAGCATCATCGCCATTGGCGCGCTGGTGCAGATTGCTCCGCCGGGCACGGCAGGCACGGGCCGTCCGGATGAGCTGATTCGCTGGCTGGCCTTTGCCGCGCTTGTGTTGACTGCAGTCAATATGTTTGGCGGCTTTGCCGTGACACGTCGCATGCTGGCCATGTTCCGCAAATAAGAAGAACGAGCACAAGAGAGAAACACCATGTCCCAAAGTCTCGCAACGGTGGCCTATCTGGGGGCTGCCATTTTGTTCATCCTCAGCCTCGGCGGCCTGTCTAACCCCGAAACCTCGCGCCGCGGCAATCTGTTCGGCATGGTCGGCATGGCGCTGGCCGTGCTGGCCACCGTGTTCGGCCCGCGTGTCGATGCCGGCGGCATCGCCTGGATCGTCGGCGCGCTGGTGGTCGGCGGCGGTATCGGCCTGTATGCGGCCAAGGTCGTCAAGATGACCCAGATGCCCGAGCTGGTCGCCCTCATGCACAGCCTGGTCGGTCTGGCGGCATGTCTGGTGGGCTTTGCCAGCTATGTCGATACCTCCATCCAGCTCGCTGGCGCAGAAAAAGCCATTCACGAGGTGGAGATCTACGTGGGCATCCTGATCGGCGCGGTCACCTTCTCGGGCTCGCTGATTGCCTTCGGCAAGCTCAACGGCAGGATAGGCGGCAAGCCGCTGCTGCTGCCTGCACGCCACTGGCTCAACCTGGTTGCGCTGCTGGTGGTGATCTGGTTCGGCCGCGAGTTTTTGCATGCCGAAACCGTGGCCGACGGCATGTTGCCGCTGGTCGTGATGACCGCCATCGCCCTGCTGTTCGGCGTGCACATGGTCATGGCCATCGGTGGCGCCGACATGCCCGTGGTGGTGTCCATGCTCAACAGCTACTCGGGCTGGGCGGCGGCGGCCACCGGCTTCATGCTGGGCAATGACCTGCTGATCGTCACGGGCGCGCTGGTGGGCTCTTCGGGTGCCATCCTGAGCTACATCATGTGTCAGGCCATGAATCGCAACTTCATCAGCGTGATTGCGGGCGGCTTCGGCTCCGGCGCGCCGGCCAAGAAGGGCGGTGCCGCTGCGGCTGCCGAGCCCCAGGGCGAAGTGGCGCCCGTCAGCGCAGCCGAGACCGCAGAGCTGCTGCGCGAAGCCAAGAGCGCCATCATCGTGCCCGGCTACGGCATGGCCGTGGCCCAGGCCCAGCACACGGTCAACGAAATCACCAGGACCCTGCGCGAAAAAGGCGTCGCCGTGCGCTTTGCCATCCATCCGGTGGCAGGCCGCATGCCCGGTCACATGAACGTGCTGCTGGCCGAGGCCAAGGTGCCCTACGACATCGTGATGGAGATGGACGAGATCAACGAAGACTTCCCCGAGACCGATGTGGCCATCGTCATCGGCGCGAACGACATCGTGAACCCCGCGGCGCAGGACGACCCCGAGAGCCCCATTGCCGGCATGCCGGTGCTGGAAGTGTGGAAGGCCAAGACCTCCATCGTGATGAAGCGCTCCATGGCCTCCGGCTATGCGGGCGTGGACAATCCGCTGTTCTACAAGGACAACAACCGCATGCTGTTCGGCGATGCCAAGAAGATGCTCGACGAGGTGCTGGGCGCTCTGAAGAGCTGATGAAATGGGGCAACTGCCCCTGAGGCGCTCTGCGCCTTACCCTGGCCGAGCGTCCCCGCTGCCTGGGTCTGTTCCTGAAATGCCTGCGGTGTTCGGCCGCAGGCATTTTGTCTTTCAGAGATGCTGGACGGCGATCTCGCCCAGCAGCACGGCGGCAATCACCAGCATCAGCGTCCCCGACAGGCGCGAGACGGCCAGTGCGGCCGCGGGGCGCGAGCGCAGCACGCTTTGCGAGCCCCAGCCCACGCCGAAGTAGACCACGGCACAGCTGGCCGCATGGACGGCGCCCAGCACCATGATCTGCGCAAACACCGGCCAGCCCTCGGCGGGCCGCACAAACTGCGGCAGCAAGGCCAGCAGCAGCAACAGCTGTTTGGGGTTGAGGCCGCTGACGCTGGCTCCCTTGACCGTCCAGTGCCAGCGCGTGCCGGTCTCGGCATCTGCGGCACGGCTGATGGCGGCCGGGCTGCGCCACAGGCCCACGCCCATCCAGGCAAGGTACAGGGCGCCGGTGGCCGTCAAGGCGGTCAGCAGGGCCGGGTTGCGTGCGACCAGGGCGCCTACGCCCGCAGCCACTGCCAGCGTGGCCAGCAGCGCGCCGCAGGCCAGGCCCAGCGTGGCAGGCAGCACCAGTCGCCTGCCGCGCAGACCGGCCGAGATCACATAGGCCCAGTCGGCCCCGGGCGTGAGCACCAGAAGAAAGGAGACGGCCCAGAAGGCGGTCAAGGCGGCGTAGGACACGAAATTCCCTCGAAAAGCGTTGATGCCGAGAGAATATGGAAGAGGAGCGAGAATGTGCTCTCAATATTCGCCGATGACCGGCTTGGAATTGGAAGAAACTGCCCCGTGAACTCGCTGGATCGAAAAATTCTTGCTGCGCTCGAAAACAATGGCCGCCTCACGGTGACCGAGCTGGCCGAGCAGGTGGGCCTGAGCCTGTCGCCCTGCCATCGGCGTGTGCGTGCGCTGGAGGAGTCGGGCGTGATTCGCGGCTACCGCGCCGAGCTGGACCCAGCGGCGCTGGGGCTGGATTTTTCGTCGCTGGTCTTTGTCACGCTCAAGGACAGCAAGTCCGTGCCCGCGTTCGAGGACGCCGTGGCCCGGCTCGACAATGTGGTACAGGCCCAGCGCCTGTTCGGCGACCCGGACTATCTGCTGCAGGTCGTGGTGCGCGATCTGCCGGCCTATCAGCGGCTCTATGACGAGCACCTGACCCGGCTGCCCGGCGTGCTGCGCATGACTTCCACGCTGGTCATGAAGCATGTGGTGACCAACAGACCGCTGACCTCCGCGATGGAGTAGCCATGAAAAAGCGCCGGTGACTTTCGTCACAGGCGCTTTGGGTCAACCAGATTTGCTATTGATTCAGAAGCTAATTACGCTTGAATATAAAGGTTTTCAGGTATTTATATGTCTGAAAACCTTTGAGGAGAAGCGCTAGCAGCTACTAAAAAATAGGATTTCCGGATTAGGAACCCAGCTTGAGCGAACCCTTCATGAGGGCCGAGTGGCCGGGGAAGCTGCAGAAGAAGGCGTAGTCCGTGCCAGCCTTGAGCTTGGCCACGTCGATATCGAACTTGGTGGTCTCGCCGCCACCGATCACCTTGGAGTGAGCCAGCACGCGTGCATCGCCGGCCTTCACATAGTCGGCGCCAGCACCGGCGGCCATGCCGTCGGTGATCACGGGCTGCATATCGGCTGCGGTGCTGACCACGATGTTATGGCCCATGGCCGTCTTGGGCATCTTGCCCACATGCTTGAGAGTCACGCTGAACTTCTTGCAGGACTTGGGCACATCGATGCTTTTGACATTGAACTGCATGGCGTCGTTGCTCTCGACGACGGTTTCGCAGCCTGCCGCCATGGCGGGTGCGCTCAGGGCACCGGCTGCACACAGGGCCAGGGTCATCAGAATCTTCTTCATTGGCTATTCCTTTTCCTAAAAGCGAAACGGGAACCGCTGTGGCCTTGTCGCCCTCCAGGTTCCGCCGTTCATTCTTTCGGAAACCTGCCCAGCCGGCTCAGTACAACTCATGCTCGCATGGGTTGTACTGTTGCACCTTGCGCTAACTCAATTCGCCGAGCATGTCTGCGCTGCCGACGTTGCTTGCACGCCTCAGAGCGTCAGGTCGTAGCCAATCGTGATGGGCGCGTGGTCCGAGAACTTCTCGCCCTTGTAGATGGACTCGGTGCGTGCCAGGGCCGCGACCGCCGGCGTGGCCAGGTGGTAGTCCAGTCGCCATCCCACGTTGTTGGCATAGGCCTGGCCCCGGTTGCTCCACCATGTGTAGCAGGCATCCGTGGTGTCGGGCTGGAGCAGGCGGTAGACGTCCACCAGACCGCCGCTGATCTCGGTCTTGTGCAACAACTTCGTCATCCAGTCGCGCTCTTCGGGCAGGAAGCCGCTGTTCTTCTGGTTGCCGCGCCAGTTCTTCAGGTCGGCCTGCTGGTGCGCGATGTTGATGTCGCCACAGAGCACGAAGTCACGCTCGGCCTTGAGGTGCATCAAGTGGCTGTGCATCTTGGCCAGAAAGCGGAACTTGGCTTCCTGGCGCAGCTCGCCCGAGCTGCCGCTGGGAAAGTAGGCGCTGATGATGGAGAGCTTGCGGGCGGGCGTGTCGAAGCGGGTTTCGACATAGCGGCCTTCGGCGTCGAACTCGTCGATGTCGAAGCCCACGACCACATCGCTGGGTTCATGGCGGGAGTAGACGCCCACGCCCGAGTAGCCCTTCTTCTCGGCAAAGTGGAAGTAGCCCTTCATGCCGGCCAACACTTCGAAGCGCCCGGCCATATCCGAAGCCTGGGCCTTGATTTCCTGGACACAAATACAATCCGGCGCAGTGGCTTCGATCCAGGCTTCGGCGCCTTTGGTCGTGGCAGAGCGGATACCGTTGAGGTTGAGGCTGGTTAATTTGAACAAGGATGAATCCATGGTGGTGAGTGAGAAGCCAATGGGCGGTGCAGACCGTCTGGCGCAGGATTTCGTGCAGTTTGCCGTCGAAGCGGGCGTGCTGCGTTTTGGCGAATTCAAGACCAAGGCCGGGCGCATGAGCCCGTACTTCTTCAATGCCGGCCTGTTCGACGATGGGGCCAAGATGGCCCGTCTGTCTGAATTCTATGCAAAAGCCATTCTGGCCAGCGGCATGGAGTTTGACATGGTCTTCGGCCCTGCCTACAAGGGCATTCCTCTGGCTGCGACGGTGGCGGTGGAGCTGGCGCGCAAGGGCAAGAACGTGCCCTTTGCCTATAACCGCAAGGAAGCGAAGGATCATGGCGAAGGCGGCACCCTGGTGGGCGCTCCCCTCAAGGGCCGCGTGCTCATCATCGACGACGTGATGTCGGCCGGCACGGCTGCGCGCGAGTCGATTGCTATCATCAAGGCTGCCGGTGCCGAGCCGCATGCCGTGGCCATCGCTCTGGATCGTCAGGAAATGGCGACAGAGAATGGTAAGGACGTGTCGCACAGCGCTGTGCAATATGTGCGCAACCAGCTGGGCATGCAGGTGTGTGCGATTGCCAAGCTGGCCGATTTGTTGCTTTATCTCGAGCAGCAAGGCGGCGAGGCCGGCCCCGAGCATCATGAACGCGTGCTGGCCTACCGCCAGCGTTATGGTGTCGAAGACAAGGAATAAACACGCAAATGAAGCAGGCCTGGCATGCAAAACTGAGTTTGTATGTGGTAGCTACCGTCTGGGCAGGGGCCATGCCGGCTCAGGCCCAGGTCAATAGCGGCGGTATCTACGCCTGCACGGATGCCAACGGGAGGCGCATCACGGCCGACAGGCCGATTGCCTCCTGCGTCGATCGCGAGCAGCGTGTGCTCGGCAACACGGGGGTCGAACTGCGCCGCGTGGGCCCGACACTGACCGACCAGGAGCGCAGCGCGCTGGAAGCCAAGCGCCGCCAGGATCAGGCCGAGCAGCAGCGCCTGCGTGAAGAACGCTCGCGGGACCGCGCCATGCTGGCGCGCTTTCCCAATCAGGGTGTGCATGACGCCGCCAGATCCGAGGCGATTTCCCAGGTCAACGATGTGATCGGCGTGGCCCAGCAGCGCCAGGTCGATCTCAAGGAGCGCCGCCGCAAGCTCAATACCGAGCTGGAGTTCTACCAGAACGATCCGAAGAAGGCTCCGGCCAATCTGCGCCGCCAGCTCGACGACAACACGGACTCCCAGGCCGAGCAGCAGCGCTTCATCAAGCAGCAGGAAGAGGAAAAGCAGCGCATCAACCAGCGCTTCGATGCCGAGCTGCAGCAGCTGCGCAAGCTATGGGCGGACCAGACACCGACCGCACCACGCGCGCCCTGAGAGCGTGTCGCGTCTTCAGTCTTCGTGACTGTTCTTGTGCATGGCCATGACGCGGCCCAGCAGCAGGGCCGCAATCCAGGCCACTGCGGCGATGATCAACGGCATCTGTACCAGCAGCGATGCCTGGGCCATGAGCAGCAGGGCATCGGCCTGCCACAGTGCCCCATAACCCTTGAATAAGCCGTAGGCCAGCCATAGCAGCAGGCCAGCACTGGCAATGGTGGCCATGTTGCGCATATTGCGGCCGTCACGACTGCCCGCCGGAATGCGCAGGGCCGAGCGCCAGAGCCAGCCCATGGCAGCCAGCACCAGCAGCACGCAGGCCGCAACGGACAGCGGCAACCAGAGGGAAAGAGGAATCAGCGACATGGCGCCGCACTTTAGCCCAGCGGGCCCTGAGCTGGAAAAGAAAATACCCACCGAGGTGGGCATGGTTGAAGCGCTCGGTCAGTGGCTCAACTCGCGCGCCAGACCACGTGATGGCCCGGCACGGGCTGTATGCCCAGCACGATGGCGTGATGGGCGAGCAGCTCCTCGAAGGTCTTGGTGACCTCGCTGCTGGCGGTGCTGCCCTCGTACTCCGTGGCCACCTGTGTCGCGGTAAAGGAATTGGCGCCAAAGCTTTGCACGATGTTGCGCAGCTTGTCGAGGTTGGGGGTGAACACGGCGTCCATGGCAGCAACTCCTTTTCGGGCAATCAAACCAGTACTGCCCATAGTTTATCCAGCAGGCCAGGTCAGGCAAGAGGGCTTTGCCCCCAGGGTTATTGATTGATGGAGAGCAGGGTGCGGATCACGTCGGAGCGCGTGATGACGCCGACCAGGGTCTTGCCTCGCAGCACGGCAATGAACTGCACGCTGTGCGATGCCAGCTCGTGCAGCAGATCGCCCATGGGCGTGTCTTCCTGCACGCTCATCTCGGGCGCGCGCATCAGTTCCTGGGCCACGGATTGCACCTTGGATGGCCGGCTGCGCAGGCGTTGCCAGAGATTTTGCTGCTGGCGTGAGCGATGGTCCTGCCAGAGCCAGTCGAACAGGTCGGCACGCAGCACACGGCCGATCAGCTCGCCCTGGGTATCGACCACGGGCAGGCTTTTGACCAGATGACGGTGAAACAGCTCGGCCACCTCCTCAAGCGGAGTCTGCGGGCCCACGGTCAGCAGCTTGGCTGACATGACGGTGCCGCAGTTCACGCTGGACAGACGGCGTTTGATGGCCTCTTCCTCGGCGGCGGCCAGCAGCTCGCCCAGGTCCTCGGGGGTCAGGTTGTAGCTTTGTTCAAAGCGTTGCAGCAGCTGCTCCAGATCCTGCTCGCTCAGCGCCAGACGCGTGGTGGGGCGCCGGGTTTTGGCCGCCAGGGGCGGCTGGTGCAGATAGGGGCGGCCGCAGGCGCGATGGTAGAGCACGCCGACGGCGGCAAGAACGCCCGAGAGCACCGCCATGGGTACCAGCAGATGCCAGCCCAGCGGCGCCATCTGGGAAGCAGCCAGTACCGTCAGCAAGGCCACGGCGCCTCCCGGCGGGTGCAGGGCGCGCAGCAGCAGCATCAGGGCGATGGCACCCGCCACCGCCAGAGCGGCCAGCGAGGTCTGGGACAGCATGGGGAACGCCCACAGCAGCAGCAGGGTGTAGAGCGCGGGCACGGTGTTGCCGACGACACAGTTCCAGGGCTGGGCCAGCGGGCTGCTGGGCACGGCGAACACCAGCACGGCCGTGGCGCCCAGTGGTGCGAACAGGAACAGGGTGTTGGGAAAGAAATGCTCGACCAGTCCCACCAGAATGCCGGCCAGTGCCAGACCCAGGCCGGCACCGATGCTGGCGCGTACCAGCTCCTTCCACGAAGGGCGCGAGGCCACCGGCCCCAGGCGCTGCCACATTGTTTGCATGACGGACATAGGCTTAGGCTACGGGGCGCAAAATTGATAGCTGCACCCGCAATGTTGTATTTGCTAATGCGGCAATTCTGTCAAAAAAAGCTCCACAGGGTGGGCTGTGGAGCTTTGGCAGCAAGGCTGGCGCGTCAGGCCGGCACGGCACCGGCGCTCAGCACTTCGACCAGCGGTTTGCGGCCGGACGGCAGCTCGCGTTCGCGCAGGTCGTCGGGCAGGGTGGCGGCATCGGCGCGGCGGCCCACGGCAATCACGCATTCGGGCACCAGATGCTCGGGCAGCTTCAGCACCTTGCGAGCTTCGTCCGCCGAGAAGCCGCCCATGGCATGCGTGGCCAGACCCATGGCATGGGCCTGCAGCGCCAGATAGCCCCAGGCGCAGCCCGCATCGAAGCTGTGCTTGGCGGCCGAGGCCTGCTTGTCCGACAGCAGCACGATCAGCGCGCCGCCATTCAGGCACCAGCGGCGGTTGGCTTCGTTGGGGATCTGCGAGAACGCCTGCCAGTTCGCGTCGTCACGCAGGGCATAGGCAAAGTGCCAGGGTTGCTTGTTGCTGGCCGAAGGCGCCCAGCGGGCGGCTTCCACCAGTTGCTCGATCTGGGCGGCGCTCAGTGCTTCGGGCACAAAGGCACGCGGCGACATGCGCTCCATGAATTGCGTGTGAACGGGGACGGTGCTGGTACGGGTGGTGCTCATGGTGATCTCTCAAAAGAAACGGGCCCGTCTGCGTTGCAGAGCCGGGCCCGAAACGATAGCGCAAGCTTCGGCTCCTGTGCAGGAGCCAGGAGATCAGGACTTTTGATCCGGTTGCATGCCGATGCCGCGCAGATGGCGTTCCATGCGGAACATCACCAGCGCCATCATCACCATCACCAGGCAGGAAATCAGCAGCGTGGCAAACGCCGTGTCCATGCCCAGAAACTCCCACTTTTCCTCATCGGGGTTGTCGCCACGCAGCTTGGCGGCCGTGCGGTCGAAGGACAGCGTGTAGTTGGTCAGCAAGGTATTGACGATCTGCGGGGCGGACTGCTGCTGCAGCTTCTTGGCCAGGCTCTCGTTGCCCAGCACCTTCTCCAGCGCAGCGGGCAGACCCTTGAGATAGGCCGCATAAGAGCCTTCGCCATGCTCCATCTCGGCCGCCTGGGCACGATCGTTGATCTCGGAGGCCAGGTTCACCGGGTCCATCAGCATTGCGTCTTCACCCGAAGCCTCGGCGGCGGCCGCCATCGCTGCATCGGCTGCCGCATCTGCGGCGGCGCGGGCCATGCGGTCCTCGCGGGTCAGCGAGATGCGGCGAGCCGTCCAGGCCGCGTCGACTTCGGCAGCGGCTGCGTCGGCGGCATCCTTGTCGCAGCAGGAGCTCTCACGCGCTTCGCGCATCTTGATCTGGCGGTTGACATCGTCGGCCGAGGGCAGGGCATCGCCCTTGAGCAGTGGGTGGATGGGATCCAGGCCCTGGCTGCTGTTTTCGGCTTCCACGCGCTTGCGCGCTGCCGTGTCCCTGTAGATGAAACCGCGCAGCAGGCCGTCGGCCTTGCGGAAGTCGGGACGCAGTGCCGGGTCGGCCAGGCGTTTTTCCATGGGCACGGCATTGCCGAGGCCGCTCAGGTCGCGGCCGGTCTCCTCTTCCATGTACTTGAGGTCGTAGGGCGCATCTTTCCAGTTCAGCGCCGTCGCGCCGGCCGCGACGCCTTCGGTCTTCTTGGGCTTGTAGTGGTCCCAGATCCAGTGGCCCATGCCAAACAGCACAAAGATGGAGAAAGCCAGCAAGACAAGACGCAGAACCTGAATCAGCAAATCTTCTGCGCGGCGCAAGAGGGTCAGCATAGGCAGCAAATCCTTGGAAAAAGCTTGAGTGGTCTGCACTTTCAACTATGAAATTGGAAGCGCATCAATGATCGCGATTGTAGGAAACGAATCGGAAAGTCGTAATTTGTTACAGCCAGCGCGGTGGGCCTGTCCCGGCTTTCCGAAGCCTGCGGGCCTGGGGCGATGCACCCAGATGCTGTAACGGAATTACGAAACCGCTGTAATGGAGTTTTGATGGATCGAGGCTGGATCATGGGTAAGACGTCGCTGGATAAATCGAAGATCAAGTTTTTGCTGCTCGAGGGCATACATCCCTCCGCGCTCAAGGTGCTGCATGACGCGGGCTATACCAATGTGGAGGCGCTGACCGGCGCGCTGGACGGTGAGGAGCTCAAGCGCAAGATCGCAGACGTGCACTTTGTCGGCATCCGCTCGCGCACCCAGCTCACGGCCGATGTGTTCGCGGCCGCGCAGAAGCTGGTCGCCGTGGGCTGCTTTTGCATAGGCACCAACCAGGTCGACCTCAATGCGGCGCGCGAGCGCGGTGTGGTGGTCTTCAACGCGCCTTACTCCAACACCCGTTCGGTGGCCGAGCTGGTGCTGGGCGAAGCCATCCTGCTGCTGCGCGGCATCCCCGAAAAGAATGCCGTCTCCCATCGCGGCGGCTGGAAGAAGAGCGCAGAGAACTCCTTCGAGATTCGCGGCAAGACGCTGGGCATCGTCGGCTATGGCTCCATCGGCACCCAGCTGTCGGTGCTGGCCGAAGGCCTGGGCATGAAGGTCATCTTCCACGACGTGGTGACCAAGCTGCCGCTGGGCAATGCCCAGCAGAGCAGCGGTCTCAACGAGCTGCTGGCCCAGTCCGACATCGTCACCCTGCATGTGCCCGAGCTGGCCTCCACGAACGGCATGATGGGCGCGGCCCAGATTGCCGCCATGAAGCCCGGCAGCATTCTCATCAATGCCTCGCGCGGCACGGTGGTCGATATCGAGGCCCTGGCCGAGTCGCTCAAGAGCGGCAAGCTGCTGGGCGCCGCCATCGACGTCTTCCCCAAGGAGCCCAAGAGCAACAAGGACGAATTTCTGTCGCCGCTGCGTGGCATGGACAACGTCATCCTCACGCCGCACATCGGCGGCTCCACCATGGAAGCGCAGGCCAATATCGGTCTGGAAGTGGCGGAAAAGCTGGTCAAGTACAGCGACAACGGCACCACCACCTCGGCCGTCAACTTCCCCGAAGTGGCGCTGCCCGAGCATCCGGGCAACAACCGCATCCTGCATGTGCACGAGAACCGCCCCGGCATTCTCTCGGCCATCAACCAGGTGTTTGCCGACAACGGCATCAATATCGCGGGCCAGTATCTGCGCACCGATGAGAAGGTAGGCTATGTGGTGATCGATATCGACGCCAAGTCCTCGGCGCTGGCGCTGGAGAAGCTCGCGCAGATTGCGGGCACCATCCGCTGCCGCGTGCTGTTCTGAGGCCTGGGCCGCTGAACGACAAGGGAGACTTCGGTCTCCCTTTTTCATGGCTCGCTCATCGGCGCTGCCAGTCTGGGGCCGGGGGGCACGCTGCGCAGGAAGACATGGTGTTTTGCGTCGCTGATGCTAGGCTTGTGCCGTCACAGACCCTCCCGCTTGCACAATGACTACACCATCCAAGAGAGAGTTCACCTTCCGTGGCGTGCTGTTGGGCGCGCTCATCACCCTGGCGTTCACCGCCGCCAACGTCTATCTGGGGCTCAAGGTCGGGCTGACCTTTGCCTCGGCGATTCCCGCCGCCGTGATCTCCATGGCCTTGCTCTATCGCTTCAAGGATTCCAACATTCTTGAAAACAATCTGGTGCAGACCCAGGCCTCGGCGGCCGGCACCTTGTCCTCGGTCATCTTTGTGCTGCCGGCCCTGCTCATGCTGGGGCTGTGGACGGGCTTCCCGTTCTGGCAGACGGCACTGATCTGTGCGGCAGGCGGTACGCTGGGCGTGCTCTATACCGTGCCCCTGCGTCGCGTGCTGGTGGTGCAGTCCGAGCTGCCCTATCCCGAGGGCGTGGCCGCTGCCGAGGTGCTGCGCGTAGGCGACGAGCAGCGCCATCTCCACGATCCGCAGAACCAGGGCAAGCCACGCAGTTCGGGCTTGCGCGAGCTGGGCTGGGGCACGGGGCTGGCCGCGCTGTTCGGTTTTCTCAGCGGCGGTCTGCGTCTGCTCGGCGATGCCTTCAATTTCTGGATTCCCGCAGGCAGCGTGGCCTTTCGCGTGGCGGCGGGCTTTTCGCCTGCCCTGCTGGCTGCCGGCTATCTGATGGGCGCGGCTGCGGGCATTGCGGTGCTTGTGGGGCTGGCGTTGTGCTGGGGTGTGGTCGTGCCCTGGCTGACGGCCCAGGCTTCTCCAGCGGCCGGTCAGGCGCTCTCCGAGCTGTCCACCCAGCTCTGGGGCAGCAAAGCCCGCTTTCTCGGGGCGGGCGTCATCGGCATCTCGGCGCTGTGGACCGTGGCCACGTTGGCCAAGCCCATTGTCCAGGCGATTCGCAACCAGCCTGCGCGCAGCGTTGCCGAGGGGGCCGGTGGCGATGAAACCGACAAGGACATGCCGCGCAGCTGGATGCTGATGATAGGAGCCGCCGCCCTGGGCGTGCTGTTCCTGGTGGTCAATGACTTCATCTCCGGGCATATGCCCGATCTGGCCGCTGGCGCGCGCTACGGACTGGCAGCCCTGTGCGTGCTGTTCGCGGCCCTGTTCGGTTTTCTGGTGGCGGCGGCCTGCGGCTATATGGCCGGTCTGGTCGGCTCTTCGGCCAGCCCCATCTCGGGCATCGGCATCATCGCCACCCTGCTCATGGGCGTGGCCCTGCTGGCGCTGCATGCCCTGGTGCCCGCCTATGCCAGTGCCGTCTCCGGACAGATGGGCATTGCGCTGGTGCTGTTCATGGTCTCGGCGGTTCTGGCCATGGCAGCCATCTCCAACGACAACCTGCAGGATCTCAAGACCGGCTACCTGGTGGGCGCTACGCCCTGGCGTCAGCAGATCGTGCTCGTCATCGGCTGTCTGGTGGGGGCGCTGGTCATACCGCCCGTGCTGGATCTGCTCTACAACGCATACGGGTTTGCAGGCAGCATGCCGCGTGCCGGCATGGACCCGAACCAGGCACTGGCCGCGCCGCAGGCCACGCTGATGATGCAGATTGCCAGCGGCATCTTCAAGGGCTCGCTGGACTGGAGCATGCTGGGTCTGGGCGTGGCCGTGGGCATTGCCGTCATCCTGATCGATCTGGCCCTGCGCAAGAGCGGCAAGGGCGCACTGCCGCCGCTGGCAGTGGGTCTGGGCATCTATCTGCCGCCCACCATAGGCCTGACGCTGACCATAGGCGCGGTGCTGGGCTGGTGCATTGGCAGAGCCATCAAGGCCTATGCGCAGCGCGGCGGCAAGGACTGGACGGCGGCGGCCGAGGAGCGCGGCCTGCTGCTGGCCTCGGGCCTGATCGTGGGCGAAAGCCTGATGGGCCTGCTGATTGCGGCACTGATAGGCTTCAGCGGCAAGGATGCGCCGCTGGCCCTGGTCGGCGAGGGCTTTGCGCCCGCCATGTGGCTGGGCCTGGCCTATTTCGTGGGCCTGTGTGTGTTCTTTTATCGCCGGGTGCTGAGCAAATGAAGACAGGAAAATTCGACGGGGAACAGGCCGAATACCGCCGGGGCAACTTCGGCTTCGCGCATGAGTGGCTGCAGGAGTTCAGGACGCTGGACGAGGTGCTGCAGCGGCTGGACGCGCTGCGTGCCGCCGACCCTGCACATCGCTACCTCTGCACGCTGGACGATGTGAGTCAGTGCAGCTACACCAGCGGCCATGCGAGCCAGGATGAGCGCCTGTATCTGGATGACCCCGAGGACATGGACTGGGAGGACCCGGCGCAGGAGCAGGCCCTGACGCTGGCTTCACTGCAGCACCGCGTGGCGCAGCTGCAGCAGCCCGAGCTGGTGCAGGACTGGGCGCAGGTCTGCGGCACGCTGCTGCTGGCGGGCGAGGATGTAGATGCCCTGCTGCTGGCCAACCGCAGTCCCGAGGTGCTGCTCGACGAGGTGGTCTATGTCCAGCGTCTGCCCGTGCCCAGCGACGAGCTCATGATTGCAGGCCAGCCCAATGGCTACTTCAGCGCGGACTGGGACAGTTTTCAGAAC
Source organism: Comamonas brasiliensis (assembly GCF_018292285.1). NCBI lineage: Bacteria > Pseudomonadati > Pseudomonadota > Betaproteobacteria > Burkholderiales > Comamonadaceae > Comamonas > Comamonas brasiliensis. Next base: position 32,205 of record NZ_JAANES010000004.1, on the reverse strand, counting down.
CATGCCGTCATCCGCCATCTGGCAGCCCAATACGGCTACCGCTTCTTCGGCATGGGAGCTGCGTGGATGGGATTTGTGCGCGCCAGCTTGCCCGATGCGGCGCTGGTCGAGCGGCTGATACAGGATTTGCGCAGCCTCTATGGCCAGGGGCGGCCCGAGCTGTGCGGGCATCAGGGCTGGTCGCAGCTGGCGTCTGCGCTGCTATCGCGGCGCACGTTGATGCTGGGCTATGCCGAGAGCCTGGCCGAGGGGCTGGGGCTGGAGCCGCCTTGTGCAAGTGCGGTGGAAAGCTGACAGGGTGTGATGCAGCAGCCTCGCAGCCGGCCCTGAAATGCACGGTTTCGGTGGCACTGGTTTTATAGTGTGCCGGCTACCCCCGCGGCGCAGGCCGCTTTTTTTGCAACCAAGGAGAAACCGATGGCAGGTCATTTCGAGTTGAGCAAGAGCAGCGATGGGCAGTTCCGGTTTGTGCTCAAGGCCGGCAACGGCGAGATCATTCTCACCAGCGAGCTGTACAAGACCCGGGCGGCGGCCGAGAACGGCATTGCCTCGGTACAGACCAACAGCCCGTTGGCCGAGCGCTACGAGAAAAAGACCGCCAGCAACGGCAAGGAGCATTTCAACCTCAAGGCTGCCAACCACCAGGTCATAGGCAGCAGCCAGCTCTATGCCTCGGCGGCCTCGCGCGATGCGGGCATCGAGTCCGTGAGGAAGAACGGCGCGACCACGAGCATCAAGGATCTGGTCGGCGCTTGAGATTCAGGGCCGGCCGCGCCGCGGTCGGCCGTGCACCGCCTTGCCGCGCGCCGCACCGGAGGTCTTTCAGGCCGCCTTGGGGCGCGCGTCCACAAACTGCTCGATGGCGCTCCAGAAGCCGTTGGCGCGAAAGATGCTCGAGTGGTTGGCCTGGGCAAACGCCAGCACCTGCACAGCCTTGCCCTTGAGGCTGTGCAGCAGCGCATCGGTGCGCTCGGGCAGCACCACCTGGTCGCGTCCCGCGCGCAGCACGAGAATCGGCCCCTGGTAGTTGCGCAGATGCGCGGCAGAGTCGAACGGGTCTCGCAGCAGCAGCTCCACGGGCAGCCAGCCATACATGCCGCGCACGGTGTTGAGAACGCTGTCGAAAGGAGTGACCAGCACCAGCTGGTCCGGCTGGCGCAGGTCGGCCACGGCAGCCGCCACGCCCGTGCCCAGGCTGCGACCGATCACGGTGATGGGCAGCTCGGGGTGCAGGCGCCTGACCTCGTCGAACAGGGCGGCTGCATCGAGCTCCATCAGCTCCTGCGTGGGCTCGCCCTCGCTGGCACCGTAGCCGCGATAGGCCAGCATATAGATATCGCTGTGCGGCAGGCTGCGCGCCAGCTGCTGGCGCCGGTGGGCAATGTTCTCGGCATTGCCGCCAAAGTAGATCACCGCATTGCGCGCCTTGCCATCCGCCGGGTGCAGCTGCCAGCCCCGCAGCAGCACATCGGCGCGCTGCAGCGAGAAATCGGTGCTCTCGGCCGCCACCTGCGTGCTGCCGCCCGGAAAAATCATCTGGCGCTGCTGCGCAAACATATAGCTGCAGATACAGATATAGACCGTCAGGCACAGGGCCAGCAGCCAGAGCAGGGGCTTGAGCAGCTTGGAGAACATGGAGCGCAAAGATATGGGGTTTGCGCCGGATTGTGCGCAGATTTGTGTGGGTTTGGTGTGCGCTTTACCTCGGCTTTATGTAAGCGGCGGTTTGAGGAATTGATAGCGGGTAGCGCTGGTGTCGTCTGTGCTTGGGGCTTGTTTGGCTCGTACTTCAGCTTCAGCCCTTCTTCTGGATGACGGAGCTGTCTGCATGCCTGATTTTTAGGCAGAGGGCAGGGCGCCCCCGGCAGGTCTCGGCCCGCCATGCCGACCTACTTTCTTGTGCCGGTATGCCGGACTACCAGAAAGTAGGCAAAGAGCCGGCCCCTGCTGCCCACGACCCCTTCGCTGCGCTGCGGGGCAACCTGTGTCATCAACCTCTTGTGGCTGTGCGGCCCAACTCACTGCGTGCCTACGGCACTTCGTTCAGACAAACGGCCGCAAGTCAGTTCACGAAGCGTCTGCACTCTACGGTGCAGTCGCGCGCCACAAGAGGTTGGCGTCACAGGCGTGGGCACAAGGGGCGAATGCCGGGTGCGGGATAGCTTCTTCGAGAAATTAATAGCTGCTACCGCAATTCTGATAAGCGTTCGCGGTTGATTTCGCCACCAACCTTGCAGGTTGTCCGCTCCCGTGGGCAGCCGGGTCGCCTTTTCTTTGGGTGCCTGCTTTCGGCCGGCGATCCGGTGGCGAAGCAAGAGAAAGCACCTCGGCTGACGGGCCGATACCCGTCTTCTGTCGCTGGCGAACAATTACAAGCAACAAGGCCGCAGGCATATGCTGCCTGCGGCCTTGAAGTGGCGGGTGCCCGAGTCGAGAGCTTAGGCCAGCTTGGCCTTGAGCAGCTCGTTGACCTGGCCGGGGTTGGCCTTGCCCTTGGAGGCCTTCATGACCTGACCGACCAGGGCGTTAAAGGCCTTGTCCTTGCCGGCGCGGTATTGCTCGACGTTGGCGGGGTTGGCGGCGATCACCTCGTCGATGATGGCTTCCAGTGCGCCGGTGTCGTTGGACTGCTTGAGGTCCTTGGCTTCGATGATGGCGTCCACATCGGAGCCTTCGCCGGTCCACAGGGCTTCAAACACCTGCTTGGCCGAGTTGTTGCTGATGACATTGCCGTGGATGCGGGCGATCAGGGTGCCCAGTTGTTCGGCGCTGACCTTGACCTGGTCCATGCCGATCTCTTCCATGTTCAGGCGGCGCGAGATCTCGCCCATGATCCAGTTGGAGGCCAGCTTGGGCTGGCCGCCGGTCTTGGCGGCGGCTTCAAAGTAGGCGGCCATGGCCTGGCTTTGCGTCAGCGTGGTGGCGTCGTACTCGGGCAGGCTGTATTGCTCGACAAAGCGGGCGGCCATGGTGCGGGGCAGCTCGGGCATCTCGGCCTTGACCTGCTCCACCCATTCGGGGGCCACGACCAGCGGGGGCAGGTCGGGGTCGGGGAAGTAGCGGTAGTCGGCCGCGTCTTCCTTGGTGCGCATGGCGCGGGTCTCGCCCGTGTCGGGGTTGAACAGCACGGTGGCCTGCTGGATCTTGTGGCCGTCCTCGATCTGCTCGATCTGCCAGAGGATTTCGTAGTCGATGGCGATCTGCATATTCCTGAACGAGTTCAGGTTCTTGATCTCGCGGCGGGTGCCCAGCGGCTGGCCGGGCTTGCGCACGGACACGTTGGCGTCGCAGCGGAACGAGCCTTCCTGCATATTGCCGTCGCAGATGCCGATCCAGGTGACGATCTTGTGCAGTTCCTTGGCATAGGCCACGGCTTCGGCGGTGCTGCGGATATCGGGCTCGGTCACGATTTCCAGCAGCGGTGTACCGGCGCGGTTCAAATCGATGCCGGACTGGCCGATGAACTCGTCGTGCACGGACTTGCCGGCGTCTTCCTCCAGGTGGGCGCGCACCAGGCGCACGGTCTTGAGGACGTTGTTCTTGCCTTCTTCCAGGTAGAAGCTGACTTCACCGCCTTGCACCACGGGGATCTCGAACTGGGAGATCTGGTAGCCCTTGGGCAGGTCGGGGTAGAAGTAGTTCTTGCGCGCGAAGATGGAACGCGGCGCAATCGTCGAGCCCAGCGACAGGCCGAGCTTGATGGCGCATTCCACGGCCTTTTTGTTCATCACCGGCAGCGTGCCGGGCAGTGCCAGGTCCACGGCGCTGGCCTGGGTGTTGGGCTCGGCGCCGAAGGCGGTGCTGGCACGGCTGAAGATCTTGCTGTTGGTCGCCAGCTGGGTGTGGGTTTCGAAGCCGATGACGACTTCGTAGCCATTGATCAGTTTCACAGTCATTGCTCTGTGTGTCCTAACTGCTAAAAGAGAAGCGGCTTGCGCTTGTTCTGATTGGATTTCAGGTTGTTTTTGTGCTGAAAGTCAGTCAGTACAAGCGCAAGAAGCTATTATTTTTTAAATGCCAACGAGGCTCTTCAGGTGGAAGTCTGTCGCTTGCTGGAAGCGGTGGGCTGTGTTCAGCAGCTTGGCTTCGCCGAAGTAGTTGCCGATCAGCTGCAGACCCACGGGCATGCCGCCGTCGCCGAAGCCTGCGGGCAGGCTGAGACCGGGCAGGCCGGCCAGCGAAGCGGGCAGGGTGAAGATGTCGGCCAGATAGTTGCTCACGGGATCGGCCTTGCCGCCAATGGCCCAGGCCGTCGTCGGCGCGGCCGCGCCGGCGATGACGTCGCAGTCCTTGAAGGCGGCCTGGAAGTCGTCGGCGATCATGCGGCGGATCTTCTGCGCCTGCAGGTAGTAGGCGTCGTAATAGCCTTCGGACAGCACATAGGCGCCGATCATGATGCGGCGCTTGACCTCGTCGCCAAAACCTTCGGCGCGGGTCTTTTTGTACATGTCGTTGAGGTCTTCGTACTTGGCGGCGCGGTGGCCGAACTTCACGCCGTCAAAGCGCGACAGATTGGACGAAGCCTCGGCCGGAGCCAGGATGTAGTACACCGGCACGGACAGCTCGGTGCGCGGCAGGCTCACGGGCACCAGCTTGGCGCCCAGCTTTTCGTATTCCTTGAGCGCGGCGTCGACGGCTGTGCGGACATCGTCGGACAGGCCTTCACCAAAGAACTCGGCGGGCACGCCGATGCGCAGGCCTTCGATCGAATCGTTCAGCTTGGCTGTGAAGTCCTCGGCCGGGTAGTCCAGGCTGGTGGAGTCACGGTCCAGATCGGGGCCGCACATCTCGGAGAGCAGCAGCGCGCAATCTTCGGCGCTGCGGCCCATGGGGCCGGCCTGGTCCAGGCTGGAGGCAAAGGCGATCATGCCGTAGCGGCTGGCGCGGCCGTAGGTGGGCTTGATGCCGGTGATGCCGCAGAACGAGGCGGGCTGTCGGATCGAGCCGCCGGTGTCGGTGCCGGTCACGGCCGGGGCCAGACGCGCGGCCACGGCAGCGGCCGAGCCGCCGGACGAGCCGCCGGGCACGCGCTCGGCGTTCCAGGGGTTGCGCACGGGCTGGGCCGCATCAAAGCCCACGGGGGCCACGGCCGAGTTCTCGTTGGCGCCGCCCATGGCGAACTCGTCGCAGTTGAGCTTGCCCAGGGTGACCACGCCGGCATCGGCCAGCTTCTTCACCACGGTGGCGTCAAACGGCGATTGGTAGCCTTCCAGCATCTTGCTGGCGGCGGTGGTGGGGAAGTCCTTGGTGACGAAGATGTCCTTGTGCGCGATGGGCACGCCGGCCAGCTTGCCGCCCTTGCCTTCGGCAATCAGGGCGTCTGCCGCCTTGGCCTGGGCCAGGGTGGCGTCTTCATTGATGGCGACAAAAGCGCCCAGGTTCTGGTGCTGCTTGGCGCGGGCCAGGAAATGCTGGGCGGCTTCGGTGGCCGAGACCTGCTTGGCGCGCAGTTGCGCGGCCAGCTCGGCCACGCTCAATTGGTGGAGTTCGGTTTGGCTCATGTTCTTGTGTGTCCCGCGCGTTTATTCGATGACCTTGGGCACGAGGAAGTAACCCTTCTCGGCTGCAGGGGCGTTCTGCATGTTGGCGTCGCGGTTATTGCCCTCACTTACCAAATCGTCACGTAGCCGTAAGGCAACGTCCTGAATGGCTGCCACCGGATGTGACAGAGGGCTGACGCCCGAAGTATCCACAGCCTGCATTTTTTCGACGATGCCGAAAAAGTTGTTTAGTTGCGCGAGCATGCGCTTACTTTCGTCTTGCGACAGCTCAAGGCGGGCCAAGTTGGCGATGCGCGCAATGTCTTGATCGTTCAATGCCATAGAAATTATTTAACAGGGCCGCCGCGTGTAAAGCAGTGTTTCTAACCCTGACAGTAGAAGTTATTCACAGGGGATACGGTATTATCTCGGCTTTGCCGCAATACCTCCGTTCGGCTGGTCATTGTGCAAAAAATGCCCACTACCCAGACTCCATTACCTTACATCCCGGCGACGGCTAGCCGATGCGCAAGCCGTGCCTGAGAGGACCCTGAATGTTCGGAGCTTTCCGTCGGTACTTCTCCACCGACCTTGCCATTGACCTTGGCACAGCTAACACCCTGATTTTCGCCCGAGACAAGGGCATTGTTCTGGACGAACCTTCGGTGGTTGCGATCCGTCACGAAGGCGGCCCCCACGGCAAGAAGGTGATCCAGGCTGTCGGCCGCGAAGCCAAGGCCATGCTGGGCAAGGTGCCCGGCAATATCGAAGCCATCCGTCCGATGAAGGACGGCGTGATCGCCGACTTCGTGATCACCGAGCAGATGATCAAGCAGTTCATCAAGATGGTGCATCCACGCTCGGTGCTGACGCCCAGCCCCCGCATCATCATCTGCGTTCCCTGCGGCTCCACCCAGGTCGAGCGCCGCGCCATCAAGGACGCTGCCGAAGCTGCAGGCGCCACGGCCGTGTACCTGATCGAAGAACCCATGGCAGCCGGCATCGGCGCGGGCCTGCCCGTGTCCGAAGCTTCGGGCTCCATGGTGGTGGACATCGGCGGCGGCACGACCGAAGTGGGCGTGATCTCGCTGGGCGGCATGGTCTACAAGGGCTCGGTGCGCGTCGGTGGCGACAAGTTCGACGAGTCCATCATCAGCTACATCCGCCGCAACTACGGCATGCTGATCGGCGAGCCCACGGCAGAACTGATCAAGAAGCAGATCGGCTCGGCCTTCCCCGGCTCCGAAGTCAAGGAACTGGAAGTCAAGGGTCGCAACCTGTCCGAAGGCGTGCCGCGCAGCTTCACCATCTCTTCCAACGAAGTGCTGGAAGCGCTGACCGATCCGCTCAACCAGATCGTTTCCGCCGTGAAGAACGCGCTGGAGCAGACGCCTCCCGAGCTGGGTGCCGACATCGCCGAACGAGGCATGATGCTGACTGGCGGCGGCGCGCTGCTGCGCGACCTGGACCGTCTGCTGGCCGAAGAAACCGGTCTGCCCGTGCTGGTGGCCGAAGAGCCGCTGACCTGCGTGGTGCGCGGCTGCGGCATGGCGCTGGAGACCATGGATCGCCAGGGCAGCATCTTCACCAGCGATTAATCGCTGTGCAATGTGGTGTTTTGCGGCACGCGGCATAGTGCGCGTACCGCAGCCACTTCCATGAACAGGGCCTGAGTCCGTGATACGCCTGCATACCGCGCTCTCTTTTTGCATTCCTTCTGAATGGGAAGGCCGTGCGCACACGGCCATGCCCAGGGAGCGCACATGAGCCTGGACACTCTGGACCACCGCGCTCCATCGCTGTTCAAGCAACAGGCCTCGCGCACTTCCCAGCTTGCCCTCTACAGCGCCTTGGCGCTGTTTTTGATGGTAGCCGACGCGCGTTTCAAGATCACCACCCCCGTGCGCTCCGCCTTGTCGGCGGCGCTGTCGCCCGTGCAATGGGTCGTGGCCCAGCCGGTGCTGGCCTATCAGAACGCCAGCCGCTATGCCGAAGTGCAGCAGCAGGCCGTGGCTCGCGAGGATGCCGCGCGCAAGGAGCTGGTCGTCATGGCTCAGCGTGCCGAACTGGCCGACGAGCTGATCAAGGAAAACGAGCATCTGCGCTCCATGCTGGAGTTGCGCGAGCGCTCGTTGACGCCGGGCCAGGTGGCCGAGGTAGTCTATGACAGCCCCGACCCCTATACGCGCCGCGTGGTGATCGACAAAGGGCAGGCCGACGGGGTCGAGCCGGGCTCTCCCGTACTGGATGAAAAAGGCGTGATCGGTCAGGTCACGCGTGTCTACCCGACGCGCGCCGAGGTCACGCTGCTCATCGACCGCGATCAGGCCATTCCCGTTTTCAACCCGCGCACCGGTGCGCGCAGCGTAGCCTATGGCGATGCGTCTTCAACACGCGCCGGCGGTCTGGAGCTGCGCTTCATGCCCAGCAATGCCGATGTGCAGGTGGGCGATCTGCTGACCACCAGCGGTATCGACGGGCTGTACCCCTTGGGCCTGCCCGTGGCCAAGGTGGTGACGGTTGACCGTCGTGCCGACTCCGCCTTCACCCGCATCTATTGCGAGCCCGTGGGCCGCGTGCAGGGCGTGCGCCATGTGATGGTGCTCAAGCCTCAGGGGCGCACCGAGCATCCCGAGGCCGCCAATATGCAGGCCAAGGCCGATGCCGAGAAGGCCGACCGCGCAGCCAAGGCGCGCGGCAAGAAGGAAGCCGCCGCCGCCGAAAAGGAGAAGGCAGCCGCTGAGAAGGCGGGTACCAAGGCCGCGAAGCCCGCAAAGGATCCCGCATGATCATGCCGCGCGGCCAGCAGCTGTTGCTGCCGGTCAACCCTCTGTTCATCGTCGTCACCCTGGTGATCGGACTGGCCATCAATATGCTGCCACTGGGCCGCATCGTCTGGCTGCCGGACATGCTCATGTTGCTGCTGGCCTTCTGGAGTCTGAATCAGCCGCAGCGCGTGGGTCTGGGCATTGCCTTTGCGCTGGGTCTGGTCATGGATGTGGACCGGGCCTCGCTGCTGGGCCAGCATGCACTGGCCTACACCTTGCTGGTCTTCGTGACGGGCTGGATGAGTCGTCGCCTGCTATGGTTCTCGAGTCCCGTGCAGGCTCTGCACCTGCTGCCGGTGTTTGCCGCCGCGCACGGTATCCAGGTGCTGCTGCGCATTGCGACGGGCGGCATTTTTCCCGGTCTGGAGTTTCTGATCGCTCCGGTGATCGAGACCTTGCTGTGGCCGGTGGTCAGCGTGCTGCTGCTGGCGCCGCAGCGCCGCGCGCCCGACAGCGATGAAAACCGCCCTCTGTGAGATGCATTCCCTCCTGAGCCGCTTTGCGCCTTCCTTCCTCTCGCTTCGCGGGGAAGGACGACAGCCTCGCTGCGGGACGGCCCTTGCTCGCTGTCCTTGGGGTGAGGCACGCCGGTGGCGCAGCTCATGCGGGGCGGCTTTGTTTGCGGGTGTCGTCGCATGATGGAGATTCGTAACACCGAAGTCGAGCTGCAGCGCTTTCGCATGCGCGCAGTCGTCATGGGCTGCGTGGTGTTCCTGGCGTTCTGTCTGCTGGTCTGGCGCCTGCTGGTGCTGCAGGTCGAGCGCCATGAGGAGTTTGCCGAGCGCGCCGAGAGCAACCGCACGGCGGTGGTGCCCATCGTGCCCAATCGCGGCCAGATCCTGGACCGCAACGGCGTGGTGCTGGCCACCAATTACTCGGCCTACACGCTGGAGATCACGCGCTCCAAGGTCGAGGATCTGGACGAGACCATCGACGGGCTGTCCGAGGTCATGGAGATCACGCCGCGCGACCGGCGCAAGTTCAAGCGGCTCATGGATGACTCCAAGAGCTTCGAGTCCATTCCGATCCGCTCGCGCCTGACTGACGAGGAAGTCGCCAAGTTCGCGGCCCAGCGCTATCGCTTTCCGGGCGTGGACATCAAGGCGCGGCTGTTTCGCACCTACCCGCTCAAGGAAACCGGCAGCCATTTGATCGGATACATCGGTCGTATCAATCAAAGGGAAAAGGAAGAGATCGACGACTCCGACGATGCCGCCAACTACCGGGGCACCGAGGTCATGGGCAAGCTGGGTGCCGAGAAGAGCTATGAGCTGCAGCTGCACGGCCAGACCGGCTGGGAGGAAATGGAAACCTCGGCCGGAGGTCATGCCGTGCGCCGCCTGGGCAGCCGCCCCGCCACGCCGGGACACAGCCTGCAGCTGTCGGTGGACATCAAGCTGCAGAAGATGGTGGAAGACCTCTACGGCAGCCGTCGCGGCGTGGCTATCGCCATGGACCCGCGCAATGGCGAGGTGCTGGCCATGGTCAGCAAGCCGACCTACGACCCGAACTTGTTTGTCGACGGTATCGATCAGGAGAGCTGGAAGGCGCTCAACGAATCGCTGGATCGTCCCTTGCTCAACCGCTCCATGCGCGGCACCTATCCCGTGGGCTCGACCTACAAGCCCTTCATGGGCCTGGCGGGCATAGAAACCGGCAAGCGCACGCCGGGCACGGTGATTCAGGACGGCGGCTCCTGGACTTTTGGCGGTCACACCTTCCGCTCCGGCCACGCGCTGGGGCCGGTGGATCTGGCGCGCGCCATCCAGCATTCCAGCAATGTCTATTTCTACACGCTGGCCAACGAGATGGGCGTGGATGCGATTCACGACTTCATGAAGCCGCTGGGCTTTGGCCAGATCACCGGCATCGACCTGCCCGGCGAGGTGCGCGGCGTGCTGCCCAGCAAGGAGTGGAAGCGCAAGACCTACAAGCGCGCCGCGCAGCAGCAATGGTTTGCGGGCGAGACGATTTCCCTGGGCATCGGCCAGGGCTACAACAACTTCACCATCCTCCAGCTCTCGCATGCGCTGGCCACCCTGGTCAACAACGGCATGAGCTTCACGCCCCATGTGGGCAAGGAGCTGATCGACTCGGTCACCGGCACGCGCACGGCCATTGTCCAGCCGGCGCCCGTCAATCTGGGCTTCAAGCAGAGCAATGTCGATGCCGTAAAGCGCGGCATGGTGGGGGTGGTGACCGGCGGCACGGGGCGCGGCGTCTTCGGCAGTGCCAGCTATCTGTCGGGCGGCAAGACCGGCACGGCCCAGGCCGTGAGCGTGGGCCAGAAGGAAAAGTACAACGCCGCGCGTCTGGCCGAGTACCAGCGCGACCACTCGCTCTATATCGCCTACGGTCCTGCGGAAGCGCCCAGGATTGCCGTGGCCGTGATCGTGGAGAACGCCGGCTTCGGTGCGGCGGCTGCCGCGCCTATCGCGCGCCGCATCCTGGACTACTGGCTGGTGGGCAACTACCCCAGCGAGGCCGATATCGCTGCCGTGCGCCAGGGCAAGGCGGGCGCACCGATTGGCACGCCGCGCCGTGTGGAAGATATCTCGGTGCTGTCCGACGATGAAACCGCACCCTGATAAATTGATAGCTGTTAACGCTTGCTGTGTAATGGTTTAACGTAGAAAAGCGTCATAACCTGTTTTCAGAATCAGCAGGCTGACCACGCCGATGAAAATCGTGCGCACAAAGCCCGTGCCGTGGCGCAAGGCCATCCAGGTGCCCAGCATGCTGCCCAGCACATTGGCCACGGCCAGCGGGATGGCAAAGTGCCACCAGACATGGCCCTTGAGTGTGAACAGCAGCAGTGCCGCAGCGTTGGAGGCCAGATTCAGCAGCTTGGCGTTGGCCGAAGCGTTGAGGAAGTCATAGCCCAGCAGGCGCACGAACAGGAACACGAAGAAGCTGCCCGTGCCGGGGCCGAAGAAGCCGTCGTAGAAACCGATCAGCAGGCCGATGGCGCAGGCGGTCAGCATCTCGGTACGGCCCGCCAGACGCGGCTCGTGGTCACGGCCCAGCTCTTTTTTGGCCAGGGTGTAGCCCAGCACGCCCAGCAGGATGAAGGGCAGCAGCTTGCGCAGAAAATCGGGAGAGATCAGCGTGACGGCCCAGGCGCCGAGAAAAGCGCCGACCAGCGTCGTGCCGATGGCGGGCAGCAGCGTGGCCCAGGTGATATGCACGCGCTTGCTGAACTGCCAGGCGGAAATGGCCGTGCCCCAGACGGCGGCACTCTTGTTGGTGCCAAACAGCGTGGCGGGCGTGGTGGTGGGGAAGGCCGCAAACATGGCTGGCACCAGAATCAGTCCGCCGCCTCCCACGATGGCGTCAACAAACCCGGCCAGGGCCGAGGCGAGGGAAACAAGAATCCATTCCATGGAGCAAATGCCTGCAATTGGTGCATGCCGTGAGCAGCGCGCGTTGCCGCTGGGGCGGCGCTGCAGAAGGCGGGATGAAGAAGCCAGGGGAGAGCGGGCGTGAATGCCCGAAGATGGCGCCGGCATTGTCGCACCGCCGCCTCAAGCTTGTGCGCAGGCATAAAAAAAGCGCCCACTGAGGGGCGCTTTTGAACGCATCTTTGATGCTTTTTATGTGTATTGGTCTGGTTGTGTCGAGTTGTCTCCTCGGCCCTCCATGCTGCTTCGTGGAGCAGCGAGAGTGACGAGAATGTAAGGGCTGCACCTGTGTGGTGCATTGGGGAATTCCCTTGGGTTATATCAAAAACGTCTGACAAATGAATCAGAAAGTTTTGTGACATCCTTATAAGTTTTGAGATTTTTCAAAAACAATAGCGTCATATGCTTATAAGCAAAAGATCTCAGCAGGCTTAGGTGCTTGGGGCAGGAAGTCGGACGGAAATCTCCCGCGCGGACGGACTTTGGGCCGCCGCGACTGCTTTCAGGCCCGGACGGGCTTTTCGGAGTGAATTGCTAGGTTTCTGAGCGGCCGTTTGTCAGGCGGCAGTGCGAATCCACTCCGCAGCCTTCTCGGCCATCATCAGCGTCGGGCTGTTGGTGTTGCCGCTGGTGATGGTGGGCATGGCACCAGCATCGACCACGCGCAGGCCCTGCACGCCTCGCACCCTGAAGCGGCTGTCCAGCACCGCCATCGGGTCGTCGGCATGCCCCATCTTGGTCGTGCCCACGGGATGGAAGATGGTGGTGGCGATATCGCCGGCCAGGCGTGCCAGGTCCTCGTCGCTCTGGTATTGCAGCCCGGGCTTGAACTCCTCGGGCTGAAAGGGTGCAAGCGCGGGCTGGCTGACGATGCGGCGCGTGACGCGCAGACTGTCGGCCGCTACCTGCCGGTCTTCGGCCGTGGAGAGGTAGTTGGGCGCGATGGCCGGAGCCTGGCGGAAGTCTGCGCCCTGCAACTGCACCGTGCCGCGGCTGCTCGGGTTGAGATTGCAGACGCTGGCGGTGAAGGCGGCGAAGTCATGCAGCGGCTCTCCGAAGGCGTCCAGCGACAGCGGCTGCACGTGATATTCGAGGTTGGGGTGGGCCTGTGCCGGGTCGCTGCGCGTGAAGGCACCGAGCTGTGAGGGAGCCATGCTCATGGGGCCGCTGCGCCGCAGTGCGTATTCCAGGGCGATGGCCGCCTTGCCCCAGAGACTGCCGGCCATGGTGTTGAGCGTCTTGGCGTTGTGTACCTTGTAGACCGAGCGAATTTGCAGGTGGTCCTGCAGATTGGCGCCCACGCCGGGCAGGTTGCGACGCACGGCCACGCCATGGCGCTGCAGCAGCTCGCTGGGGCCTATGCCCGACAGCTGCAGGATATGCGGGGAGTTCACCGCGCCCGCACAAAGCAGCACCTCGCGCCCGGCCTGCACGGTCACCATCTCATCGCCGGTCCAGACTTCGGCGCCGGTGCAGCGCTGGCTGCCGTCCGGCAGATCTTCCAGAATCAGGCGTCGCACCTGGGCACGGGTCCACATCTCGAAGTTGGGGCGGCCATAGCAGGTAGGGCGCAGAAAGGCCTTGGCCGTATTCCAGCGCAGGCCTGATTTCTGGTTGACCTCGAAGTAGCCCACGCCTTCGTTGCAGCCGCGGTTGAAATCGTCGGTGGCCGGGATGCCGGCCTGCTGCGCGGCCTGGGCGAAGGCGTCGAGTATGTCCCAGCGCAAGCGCTGCTTCTCCACCCGCCATTCGCCGCTGCCGCCGGTGCTCCTGCTGCCATGCAGGCGTTTGAACTCCTCGCTGGCGCTGCCTCCGGCGTCGAGACGCCAATGGTCCTCGTGCTGTCGGAAGGCCGGCAGCACCTGTTCCCAGCGCCAGGTGTCGTCGCCGGTCAGCTGCGCCCATTGCTCGTAGTCGCGGGCCTGGCCGCGCATATAGATCATGCCGTTGATGCTGGAGCAGCCGCCCAGGGTCTTGCCGCGCGGGTAGCGCAGGCTGCGGCCGTTGAGGCCGGGGTCGGGTTCGGTCTGATAGAGCCAGTCGGTGCGCGGGTTGCCTATGCAATAGAGATAGCCGACCGGGATATGGATCCAGTGGTAATCATCCTTGCCGCCGGCTTCGATCAGCAGAACCCGGTGATTCTTGTTGCGGGTGAGACGGTTGCACAGCAGCGAGCCTGCTGTGCCGCCGCCGATGACGATGTAGTCGAACTGGGTGTCACTCATGGGCAGATCAAAAGGCCGGATACGGCTTGGCGGGCAGGCCAAACCTTGAGGCAGTCATGGGCAAAAAGGCCAATTCATTAGGTGCGATGACCTTGCCGGTGTCGATAGGGAAATCGCTCGCATACTCCTGTTTTGGAAGCTGCCGACGCAAGGCTGGTTTTGGCTTTGGCGAGTTTTTGATAAAAATTGCAACGCTATGATTGCGTGGCATGCGGCAGTGACCTACGTGCTGCGTTTGGCATGCTCCTCGCTTGGCGCGTTATGCTGGCCCCTGCGGCTAGCCCGTCTCCCTCATGTCCTAGGAAGCTTTTCTTTGCCCAGCTCAGACCAACTACCTCAATGCCCGCTGCAGTCCCGCGATGGTCAGCAATGGGCCGTGCCTGTGGGCCGCTGGAGTGCTGCCGAGCTGGGCGATCGCCATATCTGGCGTCGGCTGGCGCCACAGATCAGGGCGGTTCCCAAGGGCGTGGCCTGGGATTTGCAGCAAATGGTCTGGTTGGACCATATCGGCGCGCAGCTGCTGTGGGAGCAATGGGGCAGGGCCTGGCCGGCCCGGCTGCTGACGACCAAGAATCAGCGTTCCATGCTGGAGCGAGTGGCCAGATTCAGCGAAGTGCCCGAGCCCAAGCCCGAGCCCTCGGGGTGGATGTGCGAGATCAATCGGTTGGGCCAGATGGTGATCGATGCCTGCGGGCACTTTGCCAATCTGATCCGGCTGGTGGGGCAGTTGCTGCTGGATTGCCTGCGATTGCTGCGCAATCCCTTGCGTGGCCCCTGGCGCGATATTTCGGGCCATCTCTATGCGACCGGCGCGACGGCTTTGCCGATCACGGCCCTGGTGGGCTTTCTGATCGGCGTGGTGCTGGCCTATCTGATGGCGCTGCAGCTGCGCCAGTTCGGGGCCGAATCCTTTATCGTCAATATTCTGGGCATTTCGCTGATCCGCGAGCTGGGACCGCTGCTGGCGGCCATTCTGGTGGCGGGGCGCAGCGGCTCGGCCATCACGGCACAGATCGGCGTGATGCGCGTGACCGAAGAGCTCGATGCCATGCAGGTCATGGGCATCTCCCAGGGCTACCGGCTGGTGCTGCCGCGTGCGCTGGCGCTGGCCGTGTCCATGCCGCTGGTGGCACTGTGGACCATTCTGGCGGCACTGGCCGGCGGCATGGTCGCGGCCGACCTGACCATGGACATCACGCCGTCCTATTTCGTCCAAAGCCTGCCGGCGGCCGTGAAGATCGGCAATCTGGTGCTGGCCATGGGCAAGTCCGTGGTGTTTGGCGTGCTGATTGCCTTGATCGGCTGCCACTGGGGTCTGCAGGTGGCGCCCAATACACAGAGTCTGGGTCGCGGCACCACGGCGGCGGTGGTGTCCTCCATCACCATGGTCATCATCGTGGATGCCATCTTTGCCATCCTCTTCAGAAACGTGGGCTTTTAGGATGAACTACCCACTGTGCGGCTTCGCCGCTTTCCCCCAAGGGGACGACACCTTCGCTGCGGGGCGGCCCTTGCTCGGCGTTCCTGGCTTGGGTCACGTCAGCCTCGTGGAGTGGGGGGCACGCAAATGACAGAGGTGATGCAGAACCGTCGTATCGAAGGGGCCGTGGGCGACTACGCGCCGCCGCAGGATGTGAAGCCCCTGGTGCAGGCGGTTGACCTGTGGACCGAGTTTGGCGAGGGCGAGTCGCGCTTTGCCGTGCACCAGGACTTGAATTTCGATGTCTACCCGGGCGAGATTCTGGCTTTGGTTGGCGGCTCCGGCACGGGCAAGACCGTGCTGCTGCGCCAGATCCTGGGCCTGCTTTCGCCTTCGCGCGGCACGGTGACCGTGGATGGCCGGCCCTCGCGCGAGGTCATCAGCGGCGAGCTGGCGGCGAGTCAGGTGGGCATGCTGTTCCAGCAGGGGGCGTTGTATTCGGCCTTCAATGTGCTGGACAACATCGCGTTTGCATTGCGCGAGCAGGGCACTTTGCCCGATGCCGTGGTGCGCGATGCGGCCATGGTCAAGCTGCAGATGGTGGGTCTCAAGCCGGAACATGCCTCGCGCATGCCCGCAGACCTGTCGGGCGGCATGATCAAGCGTGTGGCGCTGGCGCGTGCGCTGATGATGGATCCGCCGCTGCTGCTGCTGGACGAACCCACAGCCGGGCTGGACCCCAAGGGCTCAGACGAGTTCTGCGAGCTGCTGCGCGATATCCATGCCGAGCTGGGTCTGACCGTGATCATGGTCACCCACGACCTGGATACGCTGTTCGCGCTGTCCACGCGTGTGGCCGTACTGGCCGAGAAAAAAGTGCTGTTTACCGGGGCCCCGCGCGATGTGGCCCAGATCAAGCACCCGTTTATCGAACATTTCTTCCAGGGAGAGCGTGGCCGCCGTGCCATGGCCCCGGTGCAAGGCGGCGTGGCCGCAGAGGAAAGCTGATGGAAAACAAGTCCCATGCCATGGCTGCCGGCATCTTCGTGCTGGTGGTTGCGGCCCTGCTGGCAGGGCTGGCCGTCTGGCTGACGCGCGACAACCGCGAATACCAGCTCTACGAAATGTCCACCAAGGATGGTGTCAGCGGTCTGCAGCCCCAGGCCACGGTGCGCTACAAGGGCGTGCCCGTGGGCAAGGTGGTGCGCATCGGTTTTGACCCGCAGATTCCCGGCAATGTGCTGATTCGCATTGCCGTGGGTGAGGACACGCCGGTCACGCCGGCCACTTATGCACAGCTCGGCTATCAGGGGGTGACGGGGCTGGCCCATATCCAGCTCGACGATGACAGCCGGGCTTCGCAGCCGCTCAAGCCAGGGCCCAGCGGCCTGCCGCGCCTGCCCATGAAGTCCTCGCCCTTGAACATGCTGGCCGACCAGGGCCCGGTGCTGCTGGAGCGGGTTGACGAAATTTCACGCCGCCTCAATGCCATGCTGGGCGAGGACAACCAGAAACGCGTGAGCGCGGCGCTGGACAATATCGCGGCCGCATCCGGAGGGATCAAGGATCTGGCCGAGACCATGAACAAGACGGCCAAGGACTTTCCTCAGCTCACGGCGGATGCGCACCAGACCCTGCAGTCCCTGACCAAGGCCGGCAATGCCGCCACGGGCGTGGCGACCGATCTGCAGCAGACCGTGCGCAAGGTCAATGCGCCCGACGGCCCGCTGCAGCAGATTGCCGAAGGCACGCAAGCCCTGTCGCAGGCGGCCGAATCGCTGGGGCGCAGCACCTTGCCGCGCATGAACGGTGCGGCCGACGATGTCTCGCGCGCTGCGCGCACCATGGGCGCGGCGGCAGGCCGCTTCAATGACAACCCGCAGTCCGTCATCTACGGCCAGGGCCTGGGCCAGCCGGGCCCCGGCGAGCCCGGCTTCGTGGCTCCGGCCAAGTGAAGCGGCAACAAGGACACGACTTGCGCAAATTCGGAACAGGCAGGCGGTTTCTCGATGGAAATGCCTGCTGCCCATCCTGGCTGGCCTAAGTCCCAAAGGAATCAATATGGCAGACACAAAGATTTCATTCACCGGCCGCGGAGCATGGCGATTGCTGGGCGCTTCTTCACTGGTGCTGGCGCTAGCCGCCTGCTCGGGCCTGCCCACGGCACCCACGCAGCCGGTGCGCTATGACCTGGGCGTGGCCGACCTGGCCGCGCCCGCCGCGAATGCAGCCGCCTCTTCGGTGGCCCCGGTGCCGCTGGTGCTGGCCGAAGTCCAGGCTCCGGGTCTGCCCGAGGGCCTGACGGCCATGTTCTACCGCCTGAACTACAGCGACAGCCAGCAGCTGCGTGCCTACCAGAATGCGCGCTGGAGCCTGCCTCCGGCCCAGATGGTGGAGCAGCGCCTGCGCATGCGTCTGGGACTGGAGCGACCCGTGCTCTCGGGCAAGGACAACGTCCGCCCCCTGCTGGCCGACAAGCGCTCGATTGCGCAACTGCGCGTGACGGTGGACGAGTTCAACCAGGTCTTCGACAACGCCAGCAACAGCCGTGCGCTGCTGCGTCTGAGCGCCAGCCTGATCGGTGCCGGCGAGAGTGCAGGCAACCAGTTGCTGGGCCAGAAGGTGTTCACGGTCGAAGTGCCATCCAGCTCAGCCGATGCGGCCGGTGGCGCCCAGGCCATGGCGCGCGCCGTGGACGAGGCGGCGGCCCAGCTCAGCCGCTGGCTGCAGGGCTACGGACGCTAGGTACTGTCCTGCCCTAAGTAGCGCCTTTCGGAAAGCCCTGCCATGCAGGGCTTTGTTGATTCTGGACAAGCCCCGGGTTCCTGCGGGCCGCCGCTTTGATGATATGGGTCAATGGCCGCGCCAGGTCTTGTTCTTAAGCTGCCAGTTCCTCAATTTCGCGCAAGGAACTGCCATGGCCAGCCTCGAATGGAATGCCGCTCTCATCCTGGATTTTCCCGTCATGGACGCGGTGCATGAGGAGTTCGTCACCCTGCTGGCCCGGGTGGAGGCAGCCTCCGACGAGCAACTGTGTGCGCTCTGGGGCGAGCTGATTGCCCACACCCAGCACCACTTCGATCAGGAGGACCGCTGGATGCAGACCACGGGGTTTGCCACGGGCAACTGCCACAGCCAGCAGCACAAGGTGGTGCTGGCCGTCCTGCGCGAGGGGGCGGTCAAGGGGGAGCAAGGTGATCTGGCCACCATCCGCCATATGGCGGCCGAGCTCGGTCCCTGGTTCAGCCACCATGCGCAGAACATGGATGCCGCCCTGGCCCTGCACATGCGCCGCGCGGGCTTTGACCCGGTGACCGGCGCGGTGCTGGTACCCGAGGCCTTGCCTGCAGAGCCGATCACCGGCTGTGGTGGTGCCTGTGGTGAAGCTGAAAAAATGGAAGTGGTAACTGCCTGAAGCTGGCACGCGCCAAGGCGGGAGACGGCGAGCAAGCGCCGCCGCGCAGCGAAGCTGTCGTCCCCCTTGGGGGAAGCGGCGTAGCCGCTCAGGGGGAGTATTTTTTGGGTTAAGGGTATATCGCCGGAGAAGCCAGGATGGGGAAGATCTTGATCAGCCCGCCCGCCATCACCTCGATGGCCAGCGCGGCCAGAATCAGGCCCATGAGCCGGGTCATCACATTGATGCCGGTCTTGCCCAGCACGCGGGCAATCGGGTGGGCCAGCGAAAAGCACACCATGATGGCGGCGGCCACCACCACGCCATAGCCGACCAGCGCCACATGCTGCCAGATGGTGCGCGCCTGATCGGCATAGATCACCACGGTGGACATGGCGGCAGGCCCGGTCAGCAGCGGAATGGTCAGCGGCACGACGGCGATGCTGTTGCCTTCGGCGGCTTTTTCGACGCCGGCCGCCAGCGTGGCATTGTTGGGCCGGTCTTCGGCGGGGCGCGCGTTGAGCATGTTCATTGCACTGATCAGCAGCAGCAGACCGCCGCCGACCTGAAAGCTCTGCAGCGAGATGTTGAAGAACTGCAGAATCTGCAACCCCAGCAGCGCACAGACTGCGATCACGCAGAAGGCAGCAAAGGCGGCGGTGCGAATGGTCTGCCAGCGCTGCTCTGCATCGAAGCCGGCCGTGTAGTGGATGAAGAACGGAACAATGGCCAGCGGGTTGATGATGGCAACCAGGGTGATCAGCGGCTTGATATCCATTACAGCTCGCCTCCGGGCATGGGGGGCTTCTTGCGACTGTCTGCCTTTTGTAGGGCCGGGATAGCTGGCATGAACACTCCTGTGAAAAAATGAGCGAATCGTCGACGCGGCACCAGCCATTACAGCATTGCTGGCGACCGTGTCGCGGATTTCCCTTTTGAACCATGTTAAGGAGCTTCGCAATGGGCAGCTTTGTTGAACTGACAGCCGTGGATGGCGTAAAAACCCCCGCTTATGTGGCCATGCCCGAGGGCAAGGCACGCGGTGCCATCGTGGTGCTGCAGGAGATCTTCGGCGTGAACTCGCATATCCGCTCCGTGGCAGACCGCTATGCTGCCCAGGGCTATGTGGCCGTGGCCCCCGCCATGTTTGCCCGCGTCAAGCCCGATGTGGAGCTGGGCTACACCGAAGACGATATGAAGGCCGGCTTTGCTCTCAAGACTGCGGTGGAAGCCCTGCCCGAGCCGGGCGCGCTGCGCGATGTGGAGGCGGCCGTGGCCCATGCCGCGACGCTGGTGCCCGGCGGCAAGATCGGTGTGGTGGGCTTTTGCTGGGGCGGCCTGCTGACCTGGCGCTCGGCCTGCAATCTGGCCAGTGTTTCTGCCGCAGTCTGCTATTACGGCGGCGGCATGACGGGCGAGCTGGAAGCCAGCCGTCAGGCGCTGTGCCCGGTGCAGGCCCACTTCGGCAGCAAGGATCACTACATCTCGCTGGAGTCCGTCGAAGCCTTCAAGAAGGCACAGCCCCAGGCGCAAGTGCATGTCTACGACGCCGACCACGGCTTCAACTGCGACCAGCGCGGCTCCTACAACGAAGCGGCGGCCAAGCTGGCCGGCGAGCGCACGCTGGCTTTCTTTCAACAGCATCTGGGCTGATTGACGCTTGAAACAACAGCTTCCTGCGCTTATTAGATAAGCGCAGGAAGCTGTTTTTGCTTGAGTTTTCGGTTGTCGTACGGCTGAAGACTTGGGCTGCTGCGCCGCAAATCTGCGGGCTCCGGCGAGGCAGTGCCTGCGGCACCAGCCGGGTCGCTTACTCGGCCTCTTCGCTTTCCAGGTAGCGGCGGCGCCAGAAATAGGCCACCAGTACCACGGTGATGATCACCATGGCCACCAGGGCCCAGATGAAGCCGTCCTTTTTGTGCACGAAGGGGATGAACTCGAAGTTCATGCCGAAGATGCCGGCAATCAGGTTTAGCGGCAGAAAGATGGCCGTCACCGTGGTCAGCGTGCGCATGATGTCGTTGGCGCGGTTGCTCTGTGCCGAAAAGTGCATCTGCACGGCGGTCTCGGCGCTTTGCTCCATGCGGTGAATATGGTGGGTCACGCGCTCTATATGTTCGAGCACGTCGCGCGAGCGCACGCGCAGCAACTCACGCTCATGCTGGCGTGCGGGGGTGTGCTCGGGCGGCCAGCCCTCCAGTGCCTCGGTCCAGTCCTGCACGGCGGCGCGCTGGTCTTCGCAGATTTCATCCAGCTGGTGCAGCGCCAGGCGCACATCGAGCACACTGGCCCAGTTGCTGAAGCGCTTGTTGGGCTTGAGCAGCGCCATCTGCCAGTGGTCGATCTGGCGCGTCAGCGTGCGGCGCAGGTCCAGGTAGCCGTCCACCATGCCGTTGACCATGCGCAGCATCAGGTCCGCAGGCTCCACGGGCATCTTGCTGCTGACCTGGCGACCGTCAGTCTTGGCGGGGCCGGATATCAGGCGCTGCCAGAAGTTTTCCAGCACAAAGCAGCCGTCGGGATGCACGGACAGCAGGATCTGGTCATACAGCGCAAAGCCCACGGGCTGGGTTTCCACGCGTTGCAGCACGGGCGCTTCGCGCTGGCCGCTGTGGGCCAGGCTGTGGGATGGCGGCGGGGCGCTAGATGCCGCACTGCCGGTGCCGGCCGCCAGGGCCGGCGGTGCTGCCACGGCAGGTGCGGGCGAGGCGTGGCTGCCGTTGAGCGGCGGCAGATGGGCGTTGGCCAGACGGCGAAACACCAGCACGTCGTACACCGAGGTGTAGTCGTAATTGGAAGGGATGGCCGGATTCAGCAGGTCGGAGACATGCAGGTCCACGAGGGCGGAGCCACCCAGCCTGGCCAGCATGGCCTGGATGGCCGGCAGCTGAGCCTCCAGCTCCGAGCGTGTGCAGGAGACCCAGTAAAACCCCGTTGTCGCCGCCTGCGTGGGCAGTCCGTCAACAGGCTGGGCATAGAGGGGAGAGATATGCAGCACGCGCATGGGAATTGGCAGCCTCGATGTCAGTGCAAAAGCAGATGCAAAAACGGCCCGGGCCAGCAGCCCGAGCCGTCAGATCATGCCTGAAATGCCCTCAAACGCAAGCATGACCTGCGCTGATAGCTATCAATTTTGTTACAGGCCGCGCAGCTTCTTGGCGGCGTCGATGGCAAAGTAGGTCAGGATGCCGTCGGCGCCGGCGCGCTTGAAGGCCAGCAGGGCTTCCATCATCACGGCGTCGTGATCGAGCCAGCCATTGGCTGCCGCGGCCTTGAGCATGGCGTATTCGCCGGACACCTGATAGGCGAAGGTCGGTACCTTGAACTCGTCCTTGACGCGGCGCACCACGTCCAGATACGGCATGCCGGGCTTGACCATGACCATGTCCGCGCCTTCGGCGATGTCCTGCGCCACTTCGCGCAGGGCTTCGTCTGTGTTGGCCGGGTCCATCTGGTAGACATTCTTGTCGGCCTTGCCCAGGGCGCCGCGCGTGCCCACGGCATCGCGGAAGGGACCGTAGAAGGCGCTGGCGTACTTGGCGCTGTAGGCCATGATGCGGGTGTGAATATGGCCTTGCAGCTCCAGCGCCTCTCGGATGGCGCCGATGCGGCCATCCATCATGTCACTGGGAGCGACCATGTCCACGCCGGCTTCGGCATGGGCCAGGGCCTGGCCGACCAGCACTTCCACGGTGTCATCGTTGATGATGTAGCCGCTCTCGTCCAGGATGCCGTCCTGGCCGTGGCTGGTATAGGGGTCCAGGGCCACATCGGTCATCACGCCCAGCTGGGGAAATTCCTTCTTCAGCGCGCGCACCACGCGCGGGATCAGACCGTCGGGGTTCAGGGCTTCCTTGCCATCGGGCGTCTTGAGGCTGGGTTCAATGGCGGGGAACAGTGCCAGATAGGGAATCTCCAGCTTCACGCACTCCTCGGCCACGGGCAGCAGCAGGTCGAGGCTCAGGCGGTCCACGCCAGGCATGGAGGGAACGGCCTCGCGCTTGTTCTGGCCTTCGTGCACGAACACGGGGTAGATGAAGTCGTGCGGCGTCAGCACGCTCTCGCGCACCAGATTGCGGGTGAAAGCATCGCGGCGCAGACGGCGCGGACGATTCTGGGGAAAAGGAGTAGGGCTGGACAAATGCATGGGGAAAATTGTGCCCCATCCGCCATGACTTGGCTTGCAGCTGCGTGACTATTCCATGACGGCTGTCTCAATGCGGGGTAAAGACGCGGCGCGCAGCGGCTGTGGCGCAGCGCAGGCCTTTACACTGGCCCCATGCTATGGGTTAAAGCCTTTCACATCATTTTTGTCGCCAGCTGGTTTGCTGGTCTGTTCTATCTGCCGCGTATCTTTGTCAATATCGCCATGGTCACGCCGGGCTCGGTGGCAGAGCGCGAGCGCCTGGTGCTGATGGCGCGCAAGCTGCTGCGCTTCACCACCATGTTGGCCGTGCCTGCGCTGGGCCTGGGCCTGTGGCTGTGGCTGGGCTGGGGCTTTGCGGGCGGCTGGCTGCATGCCAAGCTGGCCGTGGTGCTGCTGGTCATCGGCTATCACCACAGCTGTGCCGTGCTGCTGCGCAAGCTGGCGGACAACACCTGTCACAAAAGCCATCGCTGGTTCCGTTTCTATAACGAAGTGCCGGTGTTGCTGCTGATCGCCGCCGTGATTC
Organism: Comamonas brasiliensis; assembly: GCF_018292285.1. Lineage (NCBI taxonomy): Bacteria > Pseudomonadati > Pseudomonadota > Betaproteobacteria > Burkholderiales > Comamonadaceae > Comamonas > Comamonas brasiliensis. The sequence continues at coordinate 8,784 of NZ_JAANES010000004.1, read as the reverse complement.
TGGTGGTGGTCAAGCCCTTCTGAGTCTTGTGCCGAGAGTAGGAGGCGACTGTGTCCGATTCCGCGGTGCCGGTGATTTCCATGCGCCATACCTCGGCCTGGCCGCTGGCGCTGGTCTATGGCCTGCTCATCGTGTTTGCCAGCCTGTTCCCGTTCGACGGCTGGCGCGCCCAGGGGATTGATCCCAGCGTATTTCTGTTTGCCAGGATTCCACCGCCGTACTGGACCTGGTTCGATGTCAACACCAATATCGTCGGCTACGCGCCGCTGGGATTTTTCCTGGCGCTGGCCCTGATGCGCTCGGGCCAGCCCAGGCTGGCCGTGCCGCTGGCTTTTCTTGCCGGCACGCTGTTGTCCCTGTGCATGGAGTTTCTGCAGATCTATCTGCCGCGCCGCGTGCCGTCCAATCTGGATCTGGTGCTCAATGCCGGCGGTACCCTGATCGGTGCCCTGCTGGCCGCGCTGCTGGAGAGGCTGGGGGCACTGTCGCGCTGGAGCGCTTTTCGCAACCAGTGGCTGGGCGAGGGCGGTGCGGGCGTGCTGGTGCTGCTGGCACTGTGGCCGTTTGCGCTGCTGTTTCCGGCGGCCGTGCCCTTCGGACTGGGCCAGGTGCTGGAACGCATTGACGACACCTTGCAGGACTGGTTGCTGAACACGCCGTTCGAAGACTGGCTGCCGCTGGGCGATTTCGCCCTGACGCCGCTGTCGCTGGTGACGGAGATGCTCTGTGTGATGCTGGGGCTGTGGATACCCTGTCTGCTGGCCTACTGTGCCGTGCGACACATGGGCCGCCGCGCGCTGGCGGGGCTGCTGCTGGTTGCGGCAGGTGTGGGCGTGACGGCGCTGTCGGCCGCCCTGAGCTGGGGGCCGGCCCATGCCTGGGAGTGGGTGGATCTGCCGGTGCGTCTGGGCGTATGGGGAGGGCTTGGTCTGGCCGTGATTGCGCTGCCGGCCTCGCGCCGGGTGTGCACCGTGCTGTTGCTTCTGGTGCTGGTGCTGCATCTGAGCATCCTCAACCAGGCTCCCACCAATGTCTACTTCGCCCAGACCCTGCAGGCCTGGGAGCAGGGGCGCTTCATCCGCTTCTACGGCCTGGGCCAGTGGCTGGGCTGGCTCTGGCCTTACGTCACACTGGCGTATGTAGTGATTCGACTCTCGCGTCGCCAGCAGCCTGCCTAGAATGAGCCACTATGAGCGACACCCAGAATCAAGACCAAGCCGGTGGCTACTACCAGCGTCATATCTTCTTTTGCCTGAACGAGCGTCCCAATGGCGAGGACTGCTGTGCTTTGCACGGTGCCAAGGCAGGCTTTGACCACTGCAAGCGCAAAGTCAAGGAAGAGGGGCTGGCTGGCAAGGGTCAGGTGCGAGTGAACAAGGCCGGCTGCCTGGATCGCTGCGCGGGCGGCCCCGTGGCCGTGGTCTATCCCGAGGCCGTCTGGTACACCTTTATCGACGACAGTGATATCGATGAAATCGTCGAATCCCATCTGAGGAACGGCAAGGTGGTCGAGCGCTTGGTGCTGCCTGACAGCGTAGGCCGATAAACGGGGCTTCCCCCGGGTGCCTTGCCTGGGTGGCGCCGCAGGGATGACACCTTCGGTGCGCAGTGCAGCGTGCTCGTTCAGGAACTTTAAGCGTTTTTAAGCGTCAGCCTAATAACAGCAAGCGCTGATAGCTATAACTAGGATAGCGTAGTGAATTCTCAGACTGAACGACTGATGTTGACCGGCGCTGCCGGTGCGATCGAAACCCTGCGCGATGCGCCGCAACTGGCCGAAGGGCAGAGCCCCAGGGGTGTGGCCATCATCGCCCATCCGCATCCGCTGTTTGGCGGCACCATGGACAACAAGGTGGTCCAGACGCTGGCGCGTGCCTTTGTGCAGTGCGGCTATACGGCCGTGCGTTTCAATTTTCGCGGCGTGGGCGCCAGTGCCGGCGAATATGACGCCGGCAAGGCAGAGCTGCAGGATTTGCTGGCCGTGGTGCAGCAGGTGGCTCCCGAAGGCCCGATTGCCCTGGCCGGCTTTTCCTTTGGCGCCTTTGTCACCAGCCATGCGTTGGCGCAGCTCTGGGAGCAGGGGCGGGTGCAGAAGGCCGTGCTGGTCGGTACGGCCGCCAGCCGCTTCGAGGTGGCTCCCGTGCCTGCCGGTGCCCATGACCAGACGCTGGTGGTTCACGGCGAGGCGGACGACACGGTGGCGCTGTCTGCCGTGATGGACTGGGCACGCCCGCAGATACTGCCTGTTACCGTGATTCCGCAGGTCGGTCATTTCTTTCACGGACAATTGCCTCTGCTCAAGAATCTGGTGGTGCGCCACCTGAAGTCCGAATAAGAGCCAGTCCCCACACCCTGACGCACGTGAATTGCTGCCCCGTCTCGGTAACCCCTCTTTTCATAGCGCCAAGCCAAGGTATATCCTTGGTTTTGGCCGTTTTCGACGGTAAATAACCGCGCTTACCTTTGCTTTAGCGAGAACCCTCTTCATGAAGCCCATCTACTCCACACTGCGTGTTCTGGCCGTTGCGGCCGCAGTGGCGCCCGTGTTTGCCATGGCACAGGTGGCGGCCCCTGTCCCTCCCGAAATCGCTGCCCGCAACTATCTGCTGGTGGACGTCACTGCCGGCCAGGTGCTGGGGGCCAAGGATATCGACGCTCCCGTCGAGCAGGCATCGCTGACCAAGCTGATGTCGGCCTATGTGGTGTTCGACGCCCTGCGTGCCAAGAAAATCACGCTGGAGCAACGCATGCCCGTGAGCGAGCGTGCCTGGAAGATGCCCGGCTCGCGCATGTTCATCGACCCCAAGATGCAGGTTCCCGTCAATGACCTGCTCAGCGGCATGATCATCCAGTCCGGCAACGATGCCACCATGGCACTGGCCGAGGCCGTGGGGGGCACGGCCGAGAACTTCGTCAAGATGATGAATGACCAGGCCAAGGCCCTGGGCATGAAAAACACCAGCTACAAGAACCCCGAAGGTCTGACCGAGCCCGGCCACCTGACGACGGCGCGTGATCTGTCCATACTGGCCCAGCGCCTGATGCATGACTTCCCCGAGTACATGCACTACTACTCCACCAAGCAGTACAGCTATCCCGGCACGCCCGCGTCCAACGGCAGCAACCGCAATGCCTTGCTGTTCCGCGATCCCACCGTGGACGGCCTGAAGACCGGTCATACCAATGCCGCCGGCTACTGCCTGGTGGCCACGGCCAAGCGCGATCTGCCCAATGTGGGTCAGCGCCGTCTGCTGTCCATCGTGCTGGGTACGGCCAGCGAAAAAGCGCGTGCCAACGAAAGCCAGAAGCTGCTGAACTGGGGTTACACCGCTTTCGATGCCGTCAAGCTGTTCGATGCCGATCAGCCCGTCGCCACTCCGGCAGTCTGGAAGGGTGCTGCCAATGCCGTCAAGATTGGCAAGGCCGACGGCGCTGTGGTGGTGACGGTGCCCTCGGGTACCGGTGGCAAGCTGACCACCGAAGTGGTGCGCCAGGATCCGCTGATCGCTCCTATCGCCAAGGGCCAGTCCATGGGCGTGCTCAAGGTCAAGTCGGGCGCGGATGTGGTGGCCGAGGTGCCGCTGGTGGCGCTTGAGGCCGTAGAGCAGGCTGGCTTCTTCGGCCGTCTGTGGGACACCATCCGGCTCTGGATCAAGTAAGTTCCCTGGCCGGCAGGAGGCGCTCCTGCCGGTGACAGCCCTTGATCGGTCATGCAAAGCATCTTGCTGCCTGGGGGCTATTGCCCGCAGGTGCTTGTGCTGATTTGCGCAAGCTGGTACATTCGAGGGCTTTTCGGAATTTCCGAAGGGATTCACGTTTCCGCATCAGCATCTGTTGCTGCGGATAAACCTTTTGCTTTCACGAAGCAAATTCACGTTTAGGGACGTTTAATTAATGCCAACCATTAACCAACTCGTGCGTCAGGGCCGCACGGTAGAAGTTGTTAAATCCAAGAGCCCTGCTATGGAAAACTGCCCCCAACGCCGTGGCGTGTGCACCCGTGTGTACACCACCACTCCCAAGAAGCCTAACTCGGCTCTGCGTAAGGTGGCCAAGGTTCGTCTGACCAACGGTTTCGAAGTGATTTCGTACATCGGCGGTGAAGGCCACAACCTGCAAGAGCACAGCGTTGTGCTGGTGCGTGGCGGCCGTGTGAAGGACTTGCCCGGTGTGCGTTACCACATCGTGCGCGGTTCCCTGGACCTGCAAGGCGTCAAGGACCGTAAGCAAGCTCGCTCCAAGTACGGTGCCAAGAAGCCTAAGGCTAAGTAATCAGCCCTGGTTTTTTGAAAACAAACGGTGTTTGATTCGCCTGACTGGCGCGGTCAAACGTAGTGGCCCTGAGCACGAATGTTTTGTGCGGGTCGAGTAAGTGAGAGTTTTGAATAGCTCTCGCGGTATCTGAAAAGATGCCAACTGAAGCAAAGATAGAGGTAAAAAATGCCACGTCGTCGCGAAGTCCCCAAACGTGAAATCCTGCCGGATCCCAAGTTCGGCAATGTAGAGCTGTCCAAATTCATGAACGTGATCATGGAAGGCGGCAAGAAGGCGGTTGCTGAGCGCATCATTTATGGCGCTCTGGACCTGATCGAGAAGAAGCATCCTGGCAAGGACCCTCTGGAAGCTTTCGTTGTTGCCATCAACAACGTCAAGCCCATGGTCGAAGTGAAGTCCCGCCGTGTTGGCGGTGCCAACTACCAGGTGCCCGTGGAAGTGCGTCCCGTCCGTCGTCTGGCTCTGGCCATGCGCTGGATCAAGGAAGCCTCCCGCAAGCGTGGCGAGAAGTCCATGGCTCAACGCCTGGCCAACGAGCTGCTGGAAGCTACGGAAGGCCGTGGCGGCGCTATGAAGCGTCGTGACGAAGTGCACCGTATGGCCGAAGCCAACAAGGCCTTCAGCCACTTCCGCTTCTAATCGGAATCTCGCTCGAGATACAGGGCCGCATGCAAAAACTTGCTGCGGCCTTGTGTCGATTCTGAGCGCCCCCATATAGAGCTGCTGCCTCCTGCGCACAATGCGGGGCCGGCAGTACTCCCATACGATCAAGCAAGGATCCATCATGGCTCGCAAGACCCCCATTGAGCGCTATCGCAACATCGGTATTTCCGCTCACATTGACGCAGGTAAGACAACTACTACAGAACGTATCCTGTTCTATACCGGTGTGACCCACAAGCTGGGCGAAGTGCACGACGGCGCTGCCACCACCGACTGGATGGAGCAAGAGCAAGAGCGTGGTATCACCATCACTTCCGCTGCAGTGACCTGCTTCTGGAAGGGTATGGACCTGTCCTATCCCGAGCACCGCTTCAACATCATCGACACCCCCGGTCACGTGGACTTCACGATTGAAGTGGAGCGTTCCATGCGCGTGCTGGACGGTGCTTGCATGGTGTATTGCGCTGTGGGTGGCGTGCAGCCCCAGTCCGAAACCGTGTGGCGTCAGGCTAACAAGTACAAGGTGCCTCGTCTGGCCTTTGTGAACAAGATGGACCGTACCGGTGCCAACTTCTTCAAGGTCTACGACCAGATGAAGCTGCGCCTGAAGGCCAACCCCGTGCCCGTGGTGATCCCAATCGGTGCCGAAGACAACTTCAAGGGTGTGGTCGATCTGGTCAAGATGAAGGCCATCATCTGGGACGAAGCTTCCCAGGGCATGAAGTTCGAATACCAGGACATCCCCGCCGAGCTGGTGGAGACTGCCAACAAGTGGCGTGAAAACCTGGTGGAGGCCGCTGCCGAAGCTTCGGAAGAGCTGATGAACAAGTACCTGGAAGAAGGTACTCTGACTGAAGAAGAAGTGAAGCTCGGCGTGCGTACTCGTACCCTGGCCACCGAAATTCAGCCCATGCTGTGCGGCACCGCGTTCAAGAACAAGGGTGTGCAGCGCATGCTGGACGCCGTGATCGACTATCTGCCCGCTCCTGTGGACATCCCTGACGTTACCGGTACCGACCCCGATGACGAAGAGAAGAAGCTGAGCCGCAAGGCCGACGACGCCGAGAAGTTCTCGGCTCTGGCCTTCAAGCTGATGACCGACCCCTTCGTGGGCCAGCTGACCTTCGTGCGCGTGTACTCCGGCGTTCTGACCAAGGGCGAGACCGTTCTGAATGCCGTCAAGGGCAAGAAGGAACGTATCGGCCGTATCGTGCAGATGATGGCCAACGACCGTGTGGAAGTCGAAGAAATCCGTGCTGGCGACATCGCTGCCTGCGTGGGTCTGAAGGATGTGACCACCGGTGAAACCCTGTGCGACATCGCTGCACCTATCGTGCTGGAGCGCATGGTGTTCCCCGAGCCCGTGATTGCACAGGCTGTGGAACCAAAGTCCAAGACCGACCAGGAAAAGATGGGTATCGCTCTGTCGCGTCTGGCTGCAGAAGATCCTTCCTTCCGCGTACGTACCGACGAAGAATCCGGTCAGACCATCATCGCCGGTATGGGCGAGCTGCACCTGGAAATCATCGTTGACCGTATGAAGCGCGAATTCAACGTGGAAGCCAACGTGGGCAAGCCCCAGGTTGCCTACCGCGAAACCATTCGCAGCACTGTCAAGGACGTGGACGGCAAGTTCGTTCGTCAATCCGGCGGTAAGGGTCAGTATGGCCACGTGGTTCTGACTCTGGAACCCCAGGAAGCCGGCAAGGGCTTCGAGTTCGTCGACGAAATCAAGGGCGGTGTGGTTCCTCGCGAATACATCCCTGCGGTGGAAAAGGGCGTGATCGAAGCGCTGACTTCCGGTGTTCTGGCTGGCTACCCTGTGGTGGACGTCAAGGTGCGCCTGACTTTCGGTTCGTACCACGATGTGGACTCGAACGAAATGGCGTTCAAGATGGCCGCTATCTTCGGTTTCAAGGAAGCTGCTCGCAAGGCCAACCCCGTCATCCTGGAACCCATGATGGCTGTGGAAGTGGAAACACCTGAAGACTACGCCGGTACCGTGATGGGTGACCTGTCTTCCCGCCGCGGCATGGTGCAGGGCATGGATGACATGGTTGGTGGCGGCAAGGCCATCAAGGCTGAAGTGCCTCTGTCCGAAATGTTCGGCTACGCCACTTCGCTGCGTTCCATGACTCAAGGTCGCGCCAGCTACACCATGGAATTCAAGCACTACGCTGAAGCTCCTCGTAACGTGGCCGAAGCCATCGTTGCTGCCCGCGCCAAGTAATTGACGCAGGTTTGACGAATCCGTCATAATCTAAGGCTTCCAATCGCGGCAGTCCCTTGAGGATTGCCGCGATTTTTGCCGGTCTGCGATCCCATGCCGTCCTGTTTCCTGTGCGGGGCGAATCAGCAATGAGGTGCAGACCTTAAACATCACACAGGTTTTTGCTCTTTCGGAGAAATCATGGCAAAAGAAAAGTTCGAACGTACCAAGCCCCACGTGAACGTGGGCACCATCGGTCACGTTGACCACGGCAAGACCACCCTGACTGCTGCTATCGCTACCGTGCTGTCCAAGCACTTCGGCGGTGAAGCCAAGGACTACTCGCAGATCGACAACGCTCCCGAAGAAAAGGCTCGTGGCATCACGATCAACACTTCCCACGTTGAATACGAAACTGCCAACCGCCACTACGCTCACGTGGACTGCCCCGGCCACGCTGACTATGTGAAGAACATGATCACTGGTGCCGCTCAGATGGACGGCGCTATCCTGGTTTGCTCCGCTGCTGACGGCCCCATGCCCCAGACTCGCGAGCACATCCTGCTGTCGCGTCAGGTGGGCGTTCCCTACATCATCGTGTTCCTGAACAAGGCCGACATGGTGGACGACGAAGAACTGCTGGAACTGGTCGAAATGGAAGTGCGCGAGCTGCTGTCCAAGTACGACTTCCCCGGCGANCACGTTGAATACGAAACTGCCAACCGCCACTACGCTCACGTGGACTGCCCCGGCCACGCTGACTATGTGAAGAACATGATCACTGGTGCCGCTCAGATGGACGGCGCTATCCTGGTTTGCTCCGCTGCTGACGGCCCCATGCCCCAGACTCGCGAGCACATCCTGCTGTCGCGTCAGGTGGGCGTTCCCTACATCATCGTGTTCCTGAACAAGGCCGACATGGTGGACGACGAAGAACTGCTGGAACTGGTCGAAATGGAAGTGCGCGAGCTGCTGTCCAAGTACGACTTCCCCGGCGACGATACCCCCATCATCCGCGGCTCTGCCAAGCTGGCTCTGGAAGGCGACCAATCCGACAAGGGTGAACCCGCTATCCTGCGTCTGGCTGAAGCTCTGGACACCTACATCCCCACTCCCGAGCGTGCTGTTGACGGCGCCTTCGTGATGCCCGTGGAAGACGTGTTCTCCATCTCCGGTCGCGGTACCGTGGTGACTGGCCGTATCGAGCGCGGTATTGTCAAGGTCGGCGAAGAAATCGAAATCGTCGGTATCAAGGACACCGTCAAGACCACCGTCACTGGCGTGGAAATGTTCCGCAAGCTGCTGGACCAAGGTCAAGCTGGCGACAACGTGGGTCTGCTGCTGCGCGGCACCAAGCGTGAAGACGTGGAACGCGGCCAAGTGCTGTGCAAGCCCGGCTCCATCAAGCCCCACACCAACTTCACTGCTGAAGTTTACGTGCTGTCGAAGGACGAAGGCGGTCGCCACACTCCCTTCTTCAACAACTACCGTCCCCAGTTCTACTTCCGTACAACTGACGTGACCGGCTCCATCGAACTGCCCGAAGGCAAGGAAATGGTGATGCCTGGCGACAACGTGTCGATCACCGTGAAGCTGATCGCCCCCATCGCCATGGAAGAAGGTCTGCGTTTCGCTAT